>JBCCFW010000074.1:0-34016 GCA_039029535.1 Acidobacteriota bacterium | reverse complement strand
GCTCGATCCGAATGTTGTCGCGGAGCGATTCGCCCTCGAAGATGGCAGAACTCGGAGCCGCCATCCTCGTGCAAAGGCGGCCTTCGTGGAAGTCCTCACCCACTCCCTGGCAGACGGAGCCCATGGAAGTCCTGAAGGACTCCTGTGCACAGCTTCCGGAACGGCAGCAAGCACCCTGGACGAAGTCGGTGACGGGCTCACACGGCCCTCCGTCGCAGCCAAGACCGGAATCGCTCACGATGATCGAGAACAGGCCGACGTCACTGGGAGAGAAACCGTCGACGAGGATGTAGTACTGGACCCCGGCCTCCGTGCAGGCCTCGAGCTCGGCCTCGTAGCCGGCGCAGTCCAGCCCCCCTTGGTGTCCGTCGGTGCGAGCGACGCAATTGAGGTCGTCGCATCCGCCGCCGCCGAAACCGCCACCAGCGCAGTACAGGCTGAGATCGGTGTCGAAGGTGGCGTCGCAAGCGTTGATGTTCACGACGTTGCCGGTCCCGATGAACGAGTACCAAACGCCTGGAGCAAGGTTCAGGCCCGAGCCACAGTCGGGCGGCAGAGCGGACTCACGGTTGGGAGGGTTGTCGGTGGCGTGAGTGGTATCGCCCACCGCGACGGCAACGCCGCCCGAGAAGACCAGGGCCTCGGCATCCACGCAGTCATCGTTCGGCGGAGGTGGACAGTCGACGACTGGTTCCGGAAAGCAGAAGACGCCCGTGTCCTCGATGGTCAGCTCGTAGTCGCCGATCGAGGTGCCGAATCCGAAGACGAGAACCTTGTATTCCTCGCCGAAGACCGAGCAGATGATGAGATCAGACGTGAGCCCACCGCACCCAGGCACGTTGTCGTTGCCGTCGATGCACGTGAGCTCGTCGCAGGCGCAGGCGTGAACACGGAGCTTGGTGTCGAAGTCGGCAGCGTTGCAGGTCGACAGTCGCAGCACGGTGCCGGTGCCGGTGATCGTGTACCAGCGACCGGGAGCGCCGTCGGGCGTGCCACATCCCGTGTTCTCGTTGGGGTCGGAGTCGTCGGCGCCGATCGTGTCCCCTGCGACGGTCAGCGGCAGGCCGAGGTCGTCGAGGCTGACAGCATCGACACAGTCCTCGCCGCCGTCTCGTTCGACCGCCGGAGCACCCGCTGGAGCAGCCGTCAGGTCGAGGACGTAGTCACCCTCGTCGAGCTCTGCGAACCCGAAGACCACGACGAAGTAGTCGCTGCCTGGCGTGGTGGCGAAGGCCGCTTGGGACTTGAGGCCGGGGCAGCCATCGTCGTTGCCGGCGATGCAGACCAGCGATCCACAGCTCCCTTCGAAGACCTGGAGCTTGGTGTCGAACGTTCCCCCGGTGCAGCGGTCGCCGGAGTCGCAGAGCCTCGCGGTCACGGTCGTGCCGGTGCCCACGAAGCGGAACCAGACATCGCCGCTGAGAGAGTCACCGGTGCCGCAGAAGACCGTGGACGTGTTGCTGGCACCGCAGGTGTCACCGCTGAAGCTCTGCGTCGACCCATCGGCGACCAGGGTCACCACCGTGGCCGTGCTGCAGTCGTCGTTGACGATCACGCCCCGGCTCTCGGGCACGTCGGCGAGCGCTTCTCGAATTCCGCGGCGAGAGGTGCTCTGAGTCCGAGCTCGACGAGGGGCAGGGCCGTCGGTGGATCTAGCCTTGTCGAGACTGACACGTGGACGTTGGGCTCGATGGTCGAGGCTGCCTCTCGGCAGCTGCTCGAGCTCACGCTTCGAGAGAAGCTGCTTCTTCGTCTCAGGAGCAATTCCCCAGAGCCGTTGGAGCAGGTGCTCGGGCGTGAGAGCGAGCAGCTTGCGGAGCGTGGCTTCGTCGAGCGAGGCGTCGCTCCGGAGCTGTCCTTCGAGACGACTTGCGACGTCGGCCGGTAGCTCGGACAGTTCGTTCAGGGTCGCGACGATGAGCGACTGGCGTTCGGTGTCGGGAGTGAGAGGCGGCCCCGCCTTCGCTGCCGGAGTGACGATCGCGAGCAGCAGCGCGAGACAGATGCCGAGGCCGTGGGATGAGATGTTCAAGTGCATGGGTTTTCTCCTCGTTCATGGTGAGGGCGGCCGTGCTCAGGCATGGCACGGATGCGTCCCCAGAGCAGCGGTGTCGTGAGGCCGAGTGTTCGAGCTCATTGCCACCCGCTCGTTCGTCAATCCGCAAGCCGGTGTCCGAATGGGGTCATCGAATCGGTTGAAGCAGTGGTTCCGACACTGGCCAGCCCATTGCGGGTCGGAAGGGGGCAGGACGATGAGGGTGCGATGAGACAAGGTGGTTGCGAAGGGTTCTCGACCAACTTGCACCTTGCCGTCCTTCAATCCGAAAATGAGAGAGTCTCTTGGGTCTCCACTCAGGTCTCGGAGCCTCGTGAAGAGGCGGGAGGGTGGCCTTGGACGTCCATCGGCAGCGGCGCATCCAGACGATCTTCGACGCGGCTTCGGAGCTGAGCGGTCGCGAACGCTCGTCCTATCTCGACGATGCTTGCGACGATGACTCATCCTTGCGAAGCGAGGTCGAGGACCTTCTGTCCCGGATGGAGACGCCGACGCGCGAGCTCCAGCCGCTTGCAGTCCTCGACCAGCCGGACGAGACGATCGTGCTCGACGGGTTGCGCGAGCGGGGTCGGTACGTCCCCCTCGACGAGCTCGGCCGTGGCGGGGGCGGCGTGGTCTACCGTGCGCGCGACGAGAGACTGGGCCGTCAGGTCGCCCTCAAGATCCTGACGAGCTCGCTGACGGGTGACAGCCAACGCGAGGCTGGAGCGCTGAGCCAGTTGAGCCATCCCCAGGTCGCGACGCTCCACGACTTGCTCGAGATCGAGGGGGCCTCGGTCCTGGTGCTGGAGCTCTTGTCCGGCTCGACGCTGTCACGAGCCCTCTCGATGGGGGCTCTCGGTTGGACTGAGACGGTTCACTTGGGAGTGGAGATCGCTTCGGCTCTCGAGGCGACTCATGCGGCCGGTGTCATCCATCGTGATCTCAAGCCCTCGAACGTGAGCCTGTCACCGTCCGGCTCCGTGAAGGTGTTCGACTTCGGGCTGGCCGCAGCCGTCGCGGTGGGGCGAGTCGGCGAGTGTGACGGGGCATCGGTCGTGATCGGAACACCCGGTTACATGAGCCCCGAGCAACTCCGGGGCGCCGGTCTCGACGAGCGGACCGACGTCTGGGCGCTCGGTTGCCTGCTGTACGAGTGCTTGACCGCTCGGCCTGCCTTCTCGGGGCACGAGTCTCTCGACGAGCAGTTGTCCCGCCTCGAGGGGGGACCAGACTGGTCGGCTCTTCCCGAGGACACGCCGCCCGCCTTGTCTGAAGTGATCCGCTCCTGTCTTCGGGTCGACTTGGAGCGCCGGGTCTCGACCGTTCACCGAGTCCGAGAGCAGCTCGAGGAGCTGGCTCGACCGGTCGAGCGCTTTGGCAGGAGCGCGACCGAGCAAGTCGTGCCGGGCGTTCCGCCCGAGCACGACGCCTTCGTGGGACGAAGCGCAGAGCTCAACGAGCTCGCACGTCACCTGGACGGTGGCGTGCGCTTGGTGACCGTGACGGGGGTGGCGGGAACCGGCAAGACCCGGCTCGTCCAGCGTCATGGCCTGCTCCGCCATCGAGACTGGCCGGGAGGCGTGCACTTCTGCGACCTGACGGAGGCGCGGGACCGGGAGGGGCTCCTCGTCGCGGTCGCCTCCACGTTCGAGCTCGTGCTGAAGGCTGGACCCGTGGAGCAGGTCGGTCGGGTGCTGGCCACGCTGCCGCCCTGCCTGGTCATTCTCGACAACTTCGAGCAGGTCGCAGAGCATGCCGAGGCCACCGTGGGGACCTGGCTCGCGACGGCAGACGAGGCTCGGTTCGTGGTGACGAGCCGCCGCCGGCTCGGTCTCCCAGAGGAGGTCGTCCTGCCTCTCGAGCCCCTGGGCTGCGAGGGTGCCGCGGCGGAGCTCTTCGAGCTGCGTGCGAGCGAGAGGCGACCGGGCTTCACGGTGAGCGATGAGGAGCGTCCGCTCTTGCTCGAGACGGTGACCCTGCTCGACGGGCTACCACTCGCCATCGAGCTCGCAGCGGCTCGGATGGCCGTGCTCTCGCTGGGCGGGCTCGTCGACCGTCTCCAGGATCGTTTCGGCCTCCTGACCAAGGCGGCCGGAGCTACTGGACAGTCCAACGGTCTCGAGGCAGCCATCGACTGGTCGTGGGAGTTGTTGGAGCCCTGGGAGAAGCTGGCCCTGGCGCAGGTCTCGGTGTTCGAGGGCGGCTTCACCCTCGAGAGCGCCGAGGGGGTCATCGAGCTCGATTCCATCCCGGGCTCACCGATGACGATGGACGTCGTGCAAGCGTTGGTCGACAAGAACCTCGTGCGGCGGCTCGAAGGACGTTCGTCGGAGGCCACTCAGCGCGAGCCCCGCTTCGGCACGTACCTGAGCATCCAGGAGTACGCGTCTCGCAAGCTCCGGGACATGGGTGAGACGATCGAGGCGCAGGTGATGCGCCGGCACGTCGAGCACCACGCTCGTCACGGCGCCGATGCCTTCATCGAGGGGCTCGTGCAGCACGGTGGCGAGGAACGCCACCGACGTCTTCGGCTCGAGCTGGACAATCTCGTCGTTGCCTGTCGGAGGGCCGTGTCGCTGGGTGAGGGTCGTCTCGCGACCGCGAACCTGATCGCCACCTGGGCCGTGCTCCGCGTGCCGGGCCCTCATGCCCTCGCGCGACGTCTGGCCGCCGACGTGCTGGCGCTGCCCTCCTTGACTTCGCGGGAGAGGGGGCGGGCACACGAATGCCTGGCCGGGGCGCAGCTCGCGCTCGGAGACTTGAAGGAAGCCCGAGCGAGCTGCAACGACGCGATCCGAGACTATCGAGAGTGCGGCCAACGGCAGTGGGAGGGAAGCGCGCTTCGCACGCTCGGCGAGGCGTGCCTGCAAGAGAATCGGCAGGCCGAAGCGCGACAGCTCTACGAGGAGGCTCTCGAGCTCCATCGTTCCATGGGCGATCGTCTCCGAGAGGGACACGCTCTGGGCAGCCTGGGAGACCTCGAGGCCCGCAGCGGTCGTCTTGAGGAAGCTCGGCGGTGCCTCGAGGGAGCCCTGAGACTCAACCGTGAGGTGGGCAATCGACGCTCAGAAGCCTTCGCTCTCGGCTTCCTGGCCGCCTTGGCCACGGTTGCCGGGAGACATGAAGACGCTCGCACGGGGCTCGAGTCGGCCCTGGCCATCGCACGAGACCTGGGAGACAAGGGCACGGAGGGCGCGTGCGTTCACCGGCTGGGTCGGATTCACTCGGAGCAAGGGCGCTGGGAGGAAGCGAGAGCGTGCTTCGAGTCGGCCTTGCGTCTCCTTCGCGAGGTCGGCATTCGTGTCGCTGAGCTGACGGTCCTCTTCAACCTCGGCCGCGTCCTCGTGAGTCAGGATCGGCTGCTCTTGGCGAGGGCCAGGTTTCGGGAGGCCGGCGAGCTGGCGTCCGAGCTCGACCAGAAGGAGACGCAAGGCGAGTCGCTGGCTCATCGCGGGGAGCTGGAGCTCCGGCTCGGCGACCGGGCGACGGCCCAGGCCTGCCTCGACGAAGCGTCCTCCTTGGCCGAGGAGCTCGGCGTGGCAGGGGACTCGGATCTCGCCCAGGGCGTGTCGAAGCTACGAGCTGCGTTGAGCGAGACGTCCTGAAGCCCGCGCCGGCCGGCACCGCCCTTCAGCGGCACCGGCCGGCACGACGTGACCATCCCTCGAGGAGAGGCGCTCAGCGCAGGGAGAGGGTCACCCTCTTCAGGCCCGTGCCGCTGCGGGTGGTGGAGCTGGAGATGGGTGAGATCACCCGGTTGAACGCGAACCAGACGTCGGTGTTCATGGCCTCGGCACCGGTCGCGTAGGTGTCGGGGATGCGGAAGAGCTGGTCGATCGCGTCGTTGCTCCGGACGCTCGCCCGCGGGTTCCCCAGGGTGACCTGCTGATCCGACACGCAGACCTTGTAGCTGCCGTCGGTCAGCTCCAGGTGCTGGAACGCGATCTTCTCGGCCAGCTCGCCGCTGATGAGCGGAGCGGACATGAAGTTGCAGACGTCCAGCACCTCGCCGATGATCTCGAGCTCGGCAGCCGACTCGACGTCACCGACCGAGTTGCCGCAATGACCGTTGCAGGTGTCCGAGTCGCAGATGTCCACGGTCCAGCCGGCCGGGGTGCCCTCGTAGTCGAGCACCGTGCAGGTCTCCTTGCACTCGGCGAAATCCGAGTGGTAGCTGACCTTCACGATCGTCTCCAGGGCACCGTCACCGTTGAGGTCGAGCGGCACGGAAGGAGCTCCCGCGACGCCGTACGGCCCCTGGAACTCGTAGTGACCGAGCAGGAATCCCAGCAGGCAGCCCGACGAGGTGCTACCGGGAGCGACCAGCTCGACCTGACACGGCATGGCGTCGAGGACGTCACAGATCGTCCGGCTGCTTCCGGCGGGAGCGAGACCACCGAAGACGAGGTCGAGCTCGGAGCGGAGCTGGTCGACCTGAGGACGCAGGTCGGGTTGGGTGAGAAGGTCGATCCTGTCCGGCGCATGATCCAGGACCAGGCGAGACAGGTGGTCGGAGCCGAGTGAGGGGCGTTCGATGCGGGTGCGATCGCCCGAGATGCGGGTCTGAGCGTGGACCGAGAGGGTCATGCTCATCAGCGCGCAGGCCACTGCGAGGCGGAGCGTGCTCCGTCGTGAGAGTTCGTTCATGGAATCGTCCTCGATGACTGCGGCAGCTCGATGAAAACTTGCCATCCGTCGCAACTGACCGCGGTCGTCATGAGCCATCGTTCTCGCGATGGTGTAATGATTGGAGGTGACGCTCGGCCGACTGAGCACCGCCCTTGCGTCGTCACCAAGTCAATCCGCAAGTCGATGTCCTGACGGGTCATCGAAACGAGGGAGCGAACGACATGACTGACGACCCTTCACGCCCATTGCCATCACCTGACGTCACGGAGCTCCTCGTCGCCGCTGGCCGAGGTGACCGGTCGGCAAGCGAAGAGCTCCTCCCGCTGGTCTACGACGAGCTCCGTCGCCACGCTCGCCACTTGATGAGAGGTCGACCGGCCCAGACGCTGCAGCCGACGGCCGTCGTCCACGAGGCCTACCTCCGATTGGTCCGCCGGGGCACTGAGCTGTCCTGGGAGAGCAAGGGGCACTTCTTCGGTGCCGCCGCACGGGCGATTCGAGACGTGCTCATCGAGAAGGCGCGCGAGCGTGGAGCGAAGAAGCGGGGAGGCGGCGACCGTGGTGCGCCGCTCGAGGAGGACATGGCCGTCGAGACCCGCGACGGCGCGCTCGACGTGCTCCTCGTCAACGAGCTGCTCGAAGAGCTCAAGCGATACGACGTGCGCAAGCATGACGTCGTCGAGTTGCGCATCTTCGCTGGCTTGACCGTCGATGAGACGGCGAGTGCGCTCGGCGTGGCTCCCAAGACGGTCAAGCGCGACTGGACCTACGCCAAGTCCTGGTTGAGTCGGCGGCTCGCTCAGGGTGGAGCGACGGTGGGTGGCTGATTCGAGCTCCTTGCTGAGTCTCGACATGAGCCATCCCGTGACCATCATGGACGGTGACTCGGAGTCGGGTCCGCGCCTGGGCGGGCGGGCTCCCGCGGGTGTCCGGCCCTCTGATGCGGGCCTCCGCTACCTCCTGTCGCTGGGCTTCCCCTGGCTGCCGGACCACGAGGTGTCGGTCTTCGTCGTCGCCGATGAAGGCCGCCTCCTCCATGCCTCGGGAGGACTGGCGACCAAGGAGCTCCTGGAGGTCGTGCTGCATCCGGTGCGCCGCAGGAGCGAAGCGCCGACTTCCTGGGACTCGGGGCTGTCGGAACATCCGCTGAGCATCGCCGCGGCATGCTCCGACCTGCGGGAGATCGAAGGCCGGTGGGTGCCCCGCTCGGCAGACAAGATGGGTGGACGGCCCTACTTCATCCAGGGGGAGCCCGAGCGGGAGGAGCCGGTCATGGAGCTGTTGCAGCGTGGTTACGTCCAGCTCCTCCAGGTGGACGTGCCCGCCGGTGGGCCTGCCAGCGTTCTTGGCTCGTGGCCGTTCGGAGACGCGCTCTTCCACCTGTTCACTCGGTGGGAGAATGGCGCGTTCGAGTGGGAGGCCTTCTGGGAGCTGTGAGCGAGCGTGGTGGGAGTCGCGCGCAGGCTCCTCTGGCATGCTCGGGCGCGTCGGACCGTATGAGGTTCGAGAGGGGAGGCGGCAGTGTACGAGAGCTTGCTCGAGAGATACGGCGACACGGCGTTCGCCGACTTCACCAAGGCGTCTGAGGAAGAGCTCCGCGAGCTTCGGAGCCAGCCCGGCGTTCCGGCGGACTACGTGGCCTTCCTCGAGGAGGTTGGCTGGGGAGAGCTCGGAGTGGGTTGGAGCTTCATGTTCTACAGCGGTCCGGAAGACCCAGGCTTCGTCTACCCGGACTGGCAGGGTCCGAGCGGCTCCCTGCTCTTCGGCGATGACATGCAGGGGTACTGCATGGCGTTTGATGGAAAGGGCGGGCTGATCGAGTTCGACCCAAGGGGGCGAGGCGAGCCTGAAGAAGGCACCTTTCGTGACTTCTTGGAGAAGCGTCTGAAGGGCGGCGATGACTAGCTCGGCCAGGCTCCCCTCATTCGTTTGAAACGCAGCTGATGTCTCTCATCCATCGCCTGACCGTCGGCCACATCGACGAGGGTGCCGCGCGTCGTTGCCAGCTCGTGGTCATCCGCCCACTGTCGCGTGACGAGCTCACGGGGCACGTCGATGAGGAGACGATCTCGAAGTGCCTCGATCCTCGGGGAGTGCTCGTCTTGCCCTGGCTCTCATTGAGGGAGAGGAACCACGGCTCGGAGGAGCTCGCGCTGCTCCTCCAGCGTGAGCTCGGCTGTGTCATGGCTGACGTTCGGAATGGCGCCGTGATCAGCGAGGCCGAGCTGCGAGCGAGAGAGCGCGACGACTGAGCGACAGCTGAGGACAGGCGGACGTCAACCCTCTGGCATGGCGTTCGCGTGGTGTTCGCCGAGGGCCTCGGTCTGTCTCCGGCTGACCTCGAGGGCAAAGCTCTTCATGTCGTGAAGCTCGATGAGGTGTCCCTCCGACTGGAACTTGAAGCGGATCTCGACGACCAGCGGGTCTCGATTGGGGCGTGGCTGGATGCGCTGAGTTGCCTTGGTGATGAGGCGCGGGTAAGTCAAGACCTCGCCGCGTTCGTGCATGCGGAAGATGCGAGTCCCGCGTCGGGCCCGATCCCGCTGAGCGCGTGGGACGCTGTAGTACCCGGTGACCGGAGACGGGTGGAAGGCGTACACGGTGTTCAGCTCCGTGGAGCGGTAAGCAGCATGCTGTGCGAGGCCTCCGCCCAACGAGTGGCCGGCGACCGTGATGCGGACCGACTCGCCACAGCTCTCCTTGATCTTGGCGAGGACCTGATCGAGGACGGACGCTGCCTGGAGGTACTGATCCTGGACCCGTGGGATGAATCGGGTCGCCCAGCGAGCGTTGGCAAACCAGTCGCCGGCCTCGTCCGGGTTCGTGCCGCGGTAGACGATGGCAGCACGGTGACCGTCATCGCTGGCCCAGACCTCGTAGTGAAGACCGCTCACGTTGTAGGTCCATTTTCGTCGCTGCGGCTCGACCTCGCAGTCCTTCCGTCGAGACCAACCCGGGATCGACAGGAGCTGCCCAGGCTTCGTGCAGTACACGTTGTAGCTGAGCCGGGCGTGGCGCGAGAGCTCCTCGAGCTCCGGATACGGTTGGCCGGACAGGAGCTCATCGACGTCGTAAGCCTGGTCGTCCTGGCGAACGATCGCTTCGTGGTCGGGTTGGTCGTAGCCCATGACAGGTCCCTCACCTGGCAGTCGGGGGCGGCGGCCCTTCACGGCCAAGCTCGAACCGAGTCTACGTTCGCCGACGCTTGCGTCGCGCCAAGCTGGTGAGTTGCTTGAACACGCGGTTCATTCTCTGAGGGGCTCTCGTTCTCATGGTGGTGCCAAGAGCGTGGCACGCGTGAGTCGGCGTCCGGCCTGTTCGAGGTTGCTTCTCAGCCTCGAGAGAGCACGGCCCGTCCGTCGAACGAGCCCGTCCGAACCCTCCGCCGCCATCACGACCGGGAGACCGACCGACCGACCCCAGTCGACGAGAGCCGGGTCGGTGACGGGGGCGAGCACGGCGAAGACCTCACCGGGGTCGATCGCCTGCGCGAAGTCGGGAGCCGTCACGAAGCGAAGCTCGACCTGGCGTCGATAGAGGCCGCCGCGATCGTTCACGTCCGCTGCCCAATGCTCGATCGACGAGCGCAGCTCGGAAGCCTGCGATGCTGTCGCTGGAATCCACGCAGCCAGGATGATGCGATCGCGATGAACTCCCGGCTCGGCCGCCGGTCCCAGGTGGACCAGGTAGGCCTGCAACGCGTCGAGGTCGGTGTCCGTCAGCTCGAAGCGAGGCATGGCCACGTGCAGCGGGTTCCCTGCCGGATCGACACCCTCCGTCACCGCACGTCGCAGCGCGTCCGGGTCGTACGGACCATGACGTCGTCCGCTCGGGTGCGTCACCTGATAGGGACGCGTCAACGACCGCCAGGTCAGGTTGCTGGGCGTGACCCCGCCTTCGGGCAGCCCGCGGCCGTCAGCACCGTGGCAGCGGGCACAGGTCATCGCCGTTCCGGGGACCGGGACACCGTCGCCAGCGGCACCCGGACTGACCAGAGTCGCGATCACTGGACGTCCATCCACGCCGAGACCCTCGTGGTAGAGCCGACGACCGAGCTCGAGCCCCGACATGTCCGAGCCGAGCAACGGGGACGTGACCAGGAGCATCACTGCCGTGAGCCAGCCGGTGCTCATGGCCCCTCCCTCAGGCCGAAGGCCGCCACCCGTCGCGTGATCGAGATGTCCCGAGACGGAGACTCGGCGAAGAGCAGGCTCGGACCGAGCCCGGGCATGGCGAATGACGCGCGATAAATGCCGTCACCGACTTCCTCAGCCCGTTCCCGCCGCTGCCAGGCGCCGGCCGGCTGGAAGAGCAGCAGGGTGAGATCGTCGATGCCGACGATGGGCGTCCCCGTCACTCCCTCCTCGACGAGAACGGTCAACGTCAGGCCATCGTGCTCACGGCCACCCGACGACTTCGGCAAGAAGCGAACCCGAGGCGGAGGTTGTGTCCGCTCGGCCTCTGGAGCCTCTGCGACCTCGATGCGGAAGCAGTGGACCAGCCGCGGTGCGTCGAGAAAGACCGCGAGGTCGTGACTCCCGGCGCGCTCGAGCCGGGCCGTGGTCTCGTAGACGCCCGGCCGCCGCTCGCGCAGGCTGCGGTCCGCGACCAGCACGGCCCGTGGCTGACGGTCGTGGTTGGCGAGCTCGCCCATCGGGGCGGCCATTCCCTCCACGTAGTAGTAGATGACCTCGTCGGCCGGGTTGCCGATGACCATCGCGTTCGCCCCGGGAGCGCGCACCATGCCGGCGGCGAGGCTCGGCGTCCCGGCACCGAAGGGCGCCTTGCCCCCGGTGAAGTCCACTGCCTGAAACGGCTCGCCTTCACGTCCGATGAGATCGAGCGGGAGCATGAGCACGGTGTCGCTGTCGCGATGTCGCACGTAGGCCAGCGTGTCGGTGAACGTGACCTGGTCCGGACCACCGGCCATCGGACCTGACTGAACGATGCGATCCCAGGCTACGTCGACGACGTGCAGCAGGTCGTGGTCGGGGTTGAGCACGAGGGCGAAGCGCTCGCCGGGTGCGAAGCGCAGGGCCGTGAGTCCGGGCTCGGCCTGCATGCGAGCGAGCACTTCGGGGCTCTCCGCGTCGAGCACGACGATGGTGCCGTCGCCCTCGTGGGCCACGTAGAGGGCCTCGGCTCGAGACGACCAGGCGAGCGCAGACGGCGCGTCACCAGTCGCCACGATGCGGCTCAGCCGTGGCCGGTGAGCATCGAGCACCGCCACCGCGTCGGCCTCGCGCAGGGTGACGAAGACCTGGTCACCGTCTCCGCTCCAGGCCAGCTCCTCGGGACGTCCGGTCAGCTCGACTCGCGCGACTGCCTTCAGGGTCTCGGTGTCGTAGACGACGAGCCCACCGTCCTCCACGACCCAGAGGCGCTCGCCATCGGGTTGCAAGGCGACGCGGCGAGGAGCTTGGAGCGTCTCGCTCTCACCGAGCTGACGCTCGACCGTCCAGTCGTCGGTGCGCACCACCGCGATCCGACCGGCCTCGGGCTGAGACACGAACAATCGGCCCCAGCGATCGAGCAGAGCCCAGTCCTCACCAGGGCTGGCCAGCTCGACTAGCGCGAGGAGACGGCTGCCGCCGAAGCCGAAGCGGGGGTCGAGGACCGTGAGCGTGGCGTCGTCGTTGAGAGCGACGACGTGAAACACGTTGAAGTCGACCGTGGCCTGACTGAGCAAGCTGCCCGCGATGAGCTCCTCGACCTTGTCGACGCAAGCAGGGGCCTCGGTGGCCGAGCTGGCCTCGCCGGGCGGGAGCCAGTCGAGCCAGGCCGCGGGCCAGGCACCGGCGAGCGGGCTCTCCGACGCCGTGTCGTGAAGCTCGACCCGCAGCCGAACGACGTCGCCGACGCGAAGCGGATCATCCGGTCGCGGCGCCGACGCGGCGGTCACCGGCTGGAGCGACACGTCCACGGCGATGCCGTCGATCTCGGCGTGATGACGGGCGGGGCTTTCCGCGCTCGTGGTCGAGGGAAGCGCGGCGGTCGACAGGAGGACGAAGAGCGCGAGGAGTCGGTGAGTCATTGCTGACCTCCCAGCGACAGCCCGGAGAGACCGGGGCAGGGGATCTCATCGAGAACGGGCGCCGTCGCTCGACCGCGACCCTGAACCGACACTGCGCAGACCTCCTCGATGCTCGAGTCGACCGTGCCGGTCCACGTCCAGCTCGCCACCGGACCGGTGGGAGCGTCGAGGCTCACGGTGCCGAGCTGCTGGTCGGTGCAGGTGCCGTCGGTCGCGGTGAAGAGGGCGATCTCGCTGGTGAAGCGCGGCTCGTCCGGGGTGGAGCCGAGGATGGACGTCGCCGAGCCCGTCACCGTGACCGTGCCGTCACCCTGGCTCAGCGCTTGAAGCACCGCGAGGATGTCGCGCTTCTCATCGGGCTCCACCGCCGGGCCGACGCGGAACAGTCCCCACGCGCCACCGCCGAAGCCGTTGCCCATGAACGTGCGGTAGAGGTAGTCGCCCGGCACCGCCTGGCTGCCGCCCGCGCCGTTGTGTCGTGTCCCGCCCTGACCGTCACCGACCGGCTCGAGCACCACGTCGGAGTGACAGGTCGATCCGAGGCTCCCGGTGGCGCCGCGCCACTGCGAGGTCGGGTTCGCGCCGAGGACCTGCGGCACGGGGCCCGGTCCCGCGAAGCCGCCGCTGCCGGGCGGCAGGTCGTCGACCGGCTCGTAGGGCTGTTGCTGCCAGCCGTGACCGTGCAGCACGAAGGTCTGCGGCGTGAAGTCACCCTGGGGATGGAGCAGGCGGATCCTCATGCGGTCACCGGCGTGGGCGGTGAGCAAGGTCGTCGCCGGGTCGCGGCCCTCCTGCGTGGACGACAGCCAGCAGGTCTGGTTGACGAGGTCGGGCAGGCCGATGGGGAACCAGAGCGTGCCGTAGAAGCTCGTCGTGCTCGGATTCGGGTTGAGGGTGATCTCGGGCGTGCCCGGCGGGGCGCTGCGGAGGGCCGGGTACTCGATGCCGTAGTTCACCGCCGCCACCTGGCCCGAGGCGCCAGGCAGGCTGACGATGTTGACCGGCTGGTAATCGCCGTCAGCGTCCTGGAAGTAGAGCTCGACGTCGTCGTTGAACATCAAGACGCCTTCGCGGAACGAGCTGCCGTCAGCCTCGTGGACGGTGGCCGTCAGGCGGGTGTTGGCGTCGGTGATCCAGCTCGAGCCCTGCGGCTCGATGACGAGGCCGCCGAACAGGCCCTTCGTGTGGTGGTAGAGAGGGTCGCTGCTGAGCAGGTTGGCGGAGCCGAACTCCACCGGCTGCCAGCGACGCCGGCCGTTCTCGTCGATGACGTGGCCGGCGTACCACTGATGGGTGACCTGCTCGCCCGGGCCAGCGGTCTGGGTCGCGTTGCGGCCGGCGTCGTAGCCGGCCGAGCTCGCCTGATCCAGGGCGACGAGCTGAGCGTGGAGACCCACGTCGCTCGACGCCCGGTAGCCGCCGGCACAGGCTTCGGCGAAGCCGTCGAGAGCGTCGAGATCGGTTCCGGACTCGACCTGCGCGAGCAGCTCACGATAGGTCGTGTCGTTGCACTCCTCCGGCGCGGTCATCGGGTTCTGCCGGATCTTCGCGGTCGGATTGTCGGTGACGAACGCGGCCGCCTTCGGGTCGAGGTGATTGACCAGCGTGACCTCGATGCAGTCACCGGCGGCCGCCCGTAGCACCAGCGGCTCGAACACGAGACCGTCCTTCAGCTTCCAGCCGTTCGTGGTCTGCTCGACGTCCTCGGCGTGGACGTAGACGAGCCCATTGGGAGCCTCCACCGCCGTCTCGTAGGTCTCGATGGGCTGGTTGGAGTCGGACGTGTCGAAGGTCGTGATGCTCGCGAAGCTGTCGTACGGCAAGGGCGTGCCATCCACGAAGCTCTCGGCGGCGATCGCGAAGACCGTGTAGCGCTGAGTGGTGAAGCCGTCCTCGCCAGCGAGCGACTCCGAGCTGCAGGTCTGAGGCTCGGTCACGTCGTCTTGACGTCTCCGGGCCTCACGGTTCGCCTCGCGTCGGGCGCGTCGGCGCTCCGCCCGGGCCCGCCGACCCCGCGGCCGCTGCGTGCGCTCGTCGGCCTCGAAGTGCGGTGTCCCCGGCAGCGGCGCGAGGAAGTCACGCTCTGTCTGATAGGCGCGGAGGAGACCCCAGGCCCCCTTGTTCTGGTGCATGCCGGCGGCGCTGGTCTCGTAGAGATAGTCCACGACGTCCGTGCCGAGCCGGTCGGGAAGCTTCACGTTGATCTCGAAGTGCTCGGAGATGCTCGTCGCCTGGGTGGCGCGGTAGCCGGAGTTGGCCAGCGAGGGCTCGGAGAGCCAGGGTAGGCCGCGAATCGTGAACGGGTGCACGTTGAAGTGCGCGCCGACGAGGAGGCGGAGCTGGATCGGATCACCCGCGTAGGCTTCCAGCAGCGGCGTGTAGGGATCGAAGGGCTCGACACCACCGGTGAGCGGCGGATACCAGTCCGGCTGCACGTTGAGCTGGTCGAGCTCGCGTTCGATCGAGCGGTAGACGTGCCCGTAGTCGCGGTTCTCTGGCACGACCCCGGCGGCCGGCGGAGGCGAGCCGTCGGCGCCGGTCACCCGCAGGGGCATGGGCTCGTTGCGGTAGTTGATGTTGTAGCCACCGTACATGGCGCCGAAGCTGACCGCCTGGGGCCAGGGACCGTTGGGCGCCGAGGCCGGGGGCGCGTTCGCCGGTGTCGGAAAGCCCACGGAGGTGGTGAACTTGTTGGCGAGGTGACTGTTGCCGATGCCGGCGCCGATGTTGGGACCCGGGCAGCTCGGGCAGATGGCGTCGAGCCCGAGGGGGTCGGGGAACATCGTGGTCGAGGCCGGATACATGTGAGCGACCGCCTGGTACTCGAGGGCGAACTCGCGCATGCCGGTGAGCTCGTCGCCGTCCCGGTAGACGACGTTGGATCGCCAGCTCGTGGGACCGCCGTCGAAGGGACGGGCCGACCACGGGTCGCAGTCGTCGGCGTCCATCGGATCTTGACTGCCGCCCATGGGTTCACCGGTCCACGAGTCGACCCACTGCGAGCAGGCCGGCTCGATGAGTAGCCCGGCGTAGAGCCCGGTCTGCTGATGAGTCGAGGGGGAGAGGTGGTCGTGGGTGAAGACCGAGCGGAGCGTGCGGTCGTCACCGAAGTCGTCGACCAGGGGATCGGCCATCCAGCGCTGGATGGTGGCCATCGCGCCGAGCCACTCTCCGCGCGGTCCCTCGCCGAAGAACGGGATGGTCTTGGCGCGCAAGCGACAGCGGCCGTCGACGGGGTCGCTGCCGTCGGGACAGGTCGCGCCCGCGGGCATGATGAGACCTCCCTGGGCGTTGATCGCGTCGATGCGCTCGCGGACCTCGTCGGGTGAGAGCGTCGCGTCCTCGTAGTTGTACCCGTTGGCCGCGCCGTCGGACGAGGTCACGTCGAACTTCACGAGGTGGATGTGCTGACCGATGACGTCGGTGGGCGTGCGGACCTGGAAGTCGTCGAGGGCGTAGACGCTCGGGATCAGGTTGGCGTGCCAGAACTCGACGCACTCTCCGGAGTTGGCCCGGAAGAACAGCGGCTCGGGGGCACGCTCTCCGTCCAGCGTCGGCTCGACGTCTTCCCAAAGCGAAAGCAGGCGCTGCTGCGGGTAGTGCCAGCCGTCCTTGTTGAACACGACGTCGGCCTGGATCGCGGCGGCCTTGTAGTGACGGGTGCCACCGGTCCAGCCGTCTTCTTCCGTGCAGGGATCCGCGAAGGGGGCACCGGAGCAGGGCGGGGCGCCGTTGAGCCGGAAGAACACGCCGTCGCACTTCCCGTCGGGCGTGCAGGTCGGGACGCGACCTCCCGAGTACAGGCCGCCGTGCCAGAGCATGGCCAGGCGCTCAGCGGCTTCCCCCTCCTCGGCGAGCTGGAGGGCGTCGGTCTTGAGGAGGATCTTGGAGAAGTCGAAGCGGGTGTGACACTCGCGGTAGGTGTTGTCGGGGTCCTCCGGCGTGCAGCCGGTCGGTGGATCGGCCTGCGCAGCCACGGTCGGCACGCCGTCCATGACGTGACGGGGCAAGCCGCCGTCGAGGAGGACGGGCTCGTCCTCGTCGGGGACGCTCATGCTGGCGACGTCGAGCGGTGGTCGTGCCGGTCGCTGACCCGCCACGCTGGCGACGAAGAACGGATAGCCGGGGTTGCCGATGTCGCGGGCCTCGTCGGGGTCGAGGGGCTCGTCGTTGCCGAGGGACTCCCAGCTCCCGTCTTCCTGCTCGACCAGCGTGAGCGCGCGCTTGCCGTCGGGGGTGAGCGCGACGGCGGCCGGCATGGGGGCCATCGGTCGACCGGGGAGCGGCACGAGGGCGGGGATGGGCGTGCCGCGGGTCATCTCGCCGTCGGGCAGCGCGCGAACGGGCTGGTCGAGCCGGCAGTCATCGTCATCATCGTCGGGGCAGGCCCAGGACGAGAGCGGTCGACCATCGTCGTCGAGCTCGGTGCCCTCCTCGAAGACGTCATGGACCCGCCACAGCGACCACATGCCGGCGGCGAAGTGGGGATAGAAGTGGCAGTGGAAGATCGAGTCACCGACCGTCTCGTTCCGGTTGCCGCTGCCGTCGTAGACCATCTCGAGCGTGTAGCTCGTGCCGACGGTGATGGTCTGGCTGTCGAGGTAGTGGGACTCGTCGGCATTGGGCGCGTGGAGCCACTGGTGAGCGTGCTGGTGGTGCACGTGCGGGGCGGCCGAGCCGGCGTTGTGGATCCGGTACTTGACGTGGTCGCGGATGTAGCTGTGGTAGACGTTCGAGGGATCGTCGGGGTAGTACACCTGAGCGTCGGCGGCCGCGCCGCTGCCACCGCCGATGGGTTGGACGTTGTTGGGCATCGAGGAGATCTGAGCGGGATCGCCGTTGGCCCAGGAGGTCAGGAAGAACTCCTCGAACTTGCAGCCGATGCAGTCGGCCTGGGGACCGACGCGCAGGCGGTTCGAGAGCAGGCGGGCGCCGAGCCCGTCGACGCCGTAGTTGATGCCGAAGCTGTCCAACGCGGTCTGGGCCGAGAAGGCATCCCCGAGCCAGGGCGTGATCCCGTACTCGTTGGGGCAGTCCGACTCCGTGCCACCGGGGTAGAAGACCGTCACGTCGTAGGTCTCGCTGCCGTCGTCGTCGGAGCTGGGCGGCGTCGTGATGGTGGTGGTGCCGATCGACGAGTCCACCGTCGCGGGCTGGGCGTTCAGCGACGTCGTGCTCGTGACGCAGGGGAACGCCTGGGTCACCGCCGCCAGGGGCTCGAAGTAGATGGTGGTGATCTCTCGGAAGGGCTGCGTGCAGCGCGCGGACGGATCCTCGTCCTGGACGGCGGCCGGGACCGAAAAGCACAGGGGGTTGTCCGGCAGGTAGGGGAAGTCGCCGACGGTCCCATCGTCGTTCTGGTAGGCGATGATGGCGGTGAGGTCGGTGTGGACCGTGTTGCCCTGCTCGTCGACCATCTTCAGGATCGGCTGGCCGTTCTCGTCGCGGGCGTCGTAGTCGAGGATCGGATGACCGAGCTCGCTCCGGCAGATCCCGTCGGGCTCGTCGGGGCATTTCTTCGACGCGGCGTGGAGCTGCTCACGCGTGACCTGACTGCGCAGGTAGGTGGCGCCCGGCGGCTCGACGTGGACGGCGCCGTGCAGTCCGGCCGTGATCTGGCCACTACCGTAGATGAGGCCGAAGTTGGCGGCGGTGCTGGTCAGCAGGTAGCCGCCCTCTTGCTCGGCCTTCAGCACGTAGGTACGACGCTCACCCGGAGCAGCCAGGCTGCTGACGTTGGCGCCGACGAAGGAGCCGTCGGCCTGGATGGCCTCGACCGGCGTCAGCGGGCAGTCTTGCTGTCCTGCCTCGACGCAGCTCTCGTCTTCGGCACAGGCGGCCACGAGCGACATCCCCTTGACGTGGACGCCGGCGTTTCGCGTGGCCACGAGCTGGCTTGGAGAGAGGAACTTCGCGAGGAGGTTCTGGAAGTCGATGCGCAGGCAGTCGCCCTCGTTCACGCGCAGGACGATTGGACGCGGCCGCTTGTCGGATCGCAGCGTCACCTCACCCGGTTGGAGAGAGTCGTCGCCGTCGTCGGTGGAGACGACGTCGGAGCGGAGCGCGTAGGTCATGCCACCGGCCATCTGAGAACCGGCGCGGTTGACGGTGATGACCTGATCGAGGGCGACGACGTCGGCGGTGACGACGTTCGGGCAGGCCTCGGGGTCGAGGTCGAGAGTGCAGGACTGAGCCTGCGCTGGGAGCGGGCTCGTGAGGAGCAGGAGCAGGGACGTGACGAGGAGGAAGCGCATGATGAGGTCTCCTTCTCAGTCGGCGCCGTTGGCGGAAGAGGTCGCGGTCGCGACGAGCTGGGCATCGGGAGTGAGGTGGTCGTCGGCGACCGAGCGCACGGCGGCGACCACGCGCTCGACGGGATCGAGGCCGAAGGCGCGTTGCCAGAGCCCGGTGCGGTCGTTGCCGATGAGGAAGACGTTGGGGTGGGCCTCCTTCTGGTCGCTCAGCGGTCCGAGGCGGCTCAGCACCCGACGGACGTTCTCCGGTGTGCCGCTGAGGAAGTGCCAGCCCTCGCTGGCGTCGAGTGACTCGGCATGGCGACGCAGGACCTCGGGCGTGTCGTGCTCGGGGTCGACCGTGATGGAGAGCAGGTGGACGTCGCGGCCGACGCGATCACCCAGGGCGTCCTCGATGCGGCTCAGGGACTCGTGCATGACCGGGCAGCTCCCCGTGCAACGGGCGAAGAAGGGGTTGATGACGACGGTCTTGCCGGCCACGAGGTCGCTGTAAAAGCGTCGCTCGCGTCCGTGCTGGTCGACGAGCACCGTGTCGGTGAAGTACTCCCGGGTCTCGTCGACGATGGGTGAGGCCGGCGTGGGAGCCGGGCCTAGCTCGCGGAGAGCCGTGGCGAGATCGTCGGGTGGCGCCAGCCCGTAGGCTCGGAGCCAGCGTTTCTCGGGCTCGTTGCCGAGCAGGACCAGCGGTGCGTGGTCCTCGATGAGGGCGGAGAAGACGCCCAACGCCTTGAGCAGGCGATCGACCTCGAGCTTCTCGCCGGTGAGGAGAGTCCAGCGCTCGCTCCCTTCGAACGGCGCGGCCCAGGCGGCGAGACGCTCGGGCGTGTCGCGGGCCGGGTCGATCGAGATCGAGAGGAACACGACGTCGTCGTCCCCGTCCTTCTCGAGCCGTTGCTGGAGCCGGGCGAAGAGGGCACCCATCGGCGGGCAGACGGTCGTGCAGCGCGTGAAGATGAAGTTCATCGCCACGCGGCGTCCGGCGACCAGCTCGTGGAGTCGGACCGTGCGTCCGCGGTGGTCGACGAGCGAGGCGTCGGGGAGCTCGACGAGCTTGAGCTCGGTGACGCCGGGAGAATCCGTCGTGGCCGGTGGCGCGTGGCAGTCCGCGGCGTGGCTGGACGTCGCCCAGAGTGTCAGGAGGATGAGGGAGAGTCGGCGGCGCGGGCTGGCTTCACGGGGCATGTCGCGGCTCCTCGAGTCGGGTGGTCTCGGCGGCAACATGCGGCACGGTCACCCGGTGAGGGGTGACACGCGATGACAGGGACGTCGAGACGGCTTGCTCCAGAACGTGCAAGTGGGCCCCGAAACACCCGGTGGCCCTTTTCTCGATGCGTGCTGAGGGGGACCGCCGTGGCGAAGTCGTGACGGTCCGTGGCTGGACTCGCGGGAGGGCCGTCCTCATGATCCCGTCATGTGGGACCATGAGAGTCAGCGGTGGACGGGGAGAGTCTGGGTCCTGAGCCTCTGCCTCGTTGCGTGCGCGGCAGGGGAGCGGCCGGAGCAAGCGATGTCCGGTGCCGCGGACGAGAATTGGTACGAGGTCGTGTCCGAGTCGCCCGGCCCCGAGCTCACCGATTCGGTGATGCGCGAGCGGGTCGTGGAGAGCGGGCTCCCGTGGAGGGTCCGCGATCGAGTGACCGGCATCGAGATGGTCCTGGTCCTGCCGGGGGAGCTCCTCATGGGCTCGCCTCTCACCGAGCAGGGTCGGGACACCGACGAGGGCCCGCGGCATCGCGTGAAGCTGACCCGGGCCTTCTACCTCGGCGTCACCGAGGTCACCGACGCCCAGTGGCAGCAGCTCATGGGGGAGAGCATCGGCTTCTTCCCGGGTGACGACATGCCCGCCAGCACGTCCTGGCAAGACGTGGAGCGCTTTCTCGTCATGGCCAATGAGGGCCTGCCCCCCGACGTCGAGCCACTCCGGGCGCCGACGGAAGCGGAGTGGGAGTACGCGTGCCGGGCCGGAACGACCGGGCGCTTCAGCTTCGGCGACGAAGCGAGTCACGACCTGGTGAACTTCAACGACGGGGACCCCAAGCGCACGATCGCGGTGGATGGAGACCACGTCTTCGAGTGGAATCGGCCGCCTTCGCCCGAGGCCCGCTTGAAGGCGGCGCCCCCCGGCTCGCTCCCGCCCAACCCTTGGGGCCTGCACGAGATGCACGGCAACGTCATGGAGTGGACGGCCGACGCGTACCGGCCCGATGCCTACGAGGGGCGTGGTGAGCTCACGGTCGATCCTCTGGTGCCAGCAGCGCCCGGAGAGGCCCACGTCATTCGAGGCGGTGACTGGCACCGGGCCGTGCGCCATTGCCGCTCGGCCGCGCGCGAGTCGGCAGGCCCGCGTGGTGGCAGCAGCCGGATGGGCTGCAGGGTGGCGCGGTCGATCTGAGCTCGTGTGGTCGGTGACATGATCCCTCCCTGGCTGTTGGAGGGAGCCTGACGACGCCCTGAGCAACCTTCATCCGGGAGGGTGTCGACGAGTGGTACGTGGTCTCGGACGACGGCCGCGGCAACCCCATCGGCATGGACGCTCAGGGGCGGGGCCTGGCTCTCGGATCACGATGTCGGCGACGTGTCGAAGGTGGCCGACTCGTTCGAGGAGCTCGTGACCGGTCTGCTCGACGGCGCGTCGCGCAGTGCCGTGGAGGACTGATGACCTACCACGTGACTCACTGGACCGGAGAGAGCGAACGGGACCTCCCTCTGGAGAGGTTGTCCGAGCTCTTGGATGAGCTCGCCGAGGCCGATGACGAGCATCCGGACGTCTCGCTCACGCACGAGTCCGAGTGGTGCCTGAGCATGGGACGAGCCGGTCAGGTGACCTTCGAGAACCTGGAAGAGGGTGGGCCGAGGCACCTGCTGTCGGTGAGCCGTGAGAGCCGGATCGAGCTCCTGAGGATGTTGGCGCGGGGTCAGATCGGGGCGTTGTTGGCGCTCGACTGGTTTCCTGGCTATCCGAGAGCGACATGACCAGCTCGTCTCAGGGGAACTTCGCCGACCACTACTTCCTGTTCTTCGACGAACCGACCAGCCACGAGGTGCATCGAGCTGAAGGCTTCGAGGAGCCGATCCTGACCCTTCGATACCACGGCCTGTTCAGCCGCTGCACGACCGTGGCGACCCTGGGCTTCGGAGCGCTGAGCCACGACCAAGGAAGTGACTTCGTCGAAGTCGTGCTCGCTGCCGATCACGCTCCCGAGACGACCGAGCTTCTCCTCATCCGAACGCTCTTTGCCATCCTTCACCATCACATCCCGTTGCGTGAGGGAATCAGCGTGCGAGGGCTGTCGAAGATCGGCGAGGACTACGTCGCGACGACCGGCAAGGAGGCGTTCTACTTCACGGAGCCCTTTCTCTTCCCGCCGGACTTCCGGCGACCCTGCGAACACACCCGAGTCTTGCTGGCCGTCCCGATCTCGTCAGCGGAGCACGACCTGCTCGAGGCGCGGGGGGCTGAGGCCTTCGAGAGTCTTCTCGCCAAGAAGGAAGTCGACCCCTTCGACATTCTCCGCCCTTCGGCCTGTTGAGCGGATGGGGCGACCCGTTCGACTCGGTGACTGGTGAGCTCATGGCACGACGCAAGCGAAAGCGTCCGGCACGGAGCGCTGACACCGTCGCGGGCACGCTCGAGTCGCTCGGCTGTCGGCCAGAGGACTGGACCGTCTCGATTCACTTCACGAAGGGCGTGGTCTCCGGCGGTCGTGGCGCCGTCGTCGAGGTGACGCACCGAGCAAGCGGCCGCGTCGAACGAGGCTCGAGACCGGCTGGCACGAAGAGACGGGCCCAGGCACGAGCCCTCGAGCTGGTGCGCGAGCTGGTCGAGCGCATGAAGAGGTGACGGGAGGCCCGGGACTCTCGAAGAACGAGGCCCTCCTCGGTGGGAGAGTGGCGCGTCCGGCCTGGCCGTGGACGACCAGAGTCAGTCGGCGGCGCTCAAGTGCAGGGTGCCGAGGGCTTGAAACAGGCCGTCGACCTGCTTGGTCGTGAGTCCCTGCTTCGAGTCCAGGAAGCGTCTCAGCGTCTCCGCCGGCACGCCGGCCTTCTTCTCCAGCTCCTCGACGTCCATCTCGGCCTGCTGGAGCGCATCACGGAGTTGATCCGAGAAGGACGTGGTGACGTGACTCGTGCCCGCACTCTTGAGATGACCGAACGCCTTGACGAGTCCCAGGGTGACCAGCAGGAACGTGCTCGCGTAGATCGCGAGCTGAGCAGGGGACAGCAGGATCGGGCGAGGGAGGGCCTTCGATCTCTGCAAGATGTCGGGCGTCGAGACCTTGGCCTTGGAGTCGCCCAACATGACCAGGGAAAGCGCCCCGCCTCGCGCGAGCTGTAGTTGATCGACGGAGATGCTGTCTCCGGCCTGGCTCCCGTTCACGTCATCTCGGGCCAACAAGCCCACCCCGGTGTCGTGAGGCGCTGCTAGGAGAACCGGTCCTGCGATGTCCTCGACGGAACACTCCACGCTTTGGGAGGCGGAGGTCGTGTTGACCATCAAGACCACGTGCCCTGCCAGCTTCTGGGGCGTCGACTCTCGATAGGCACCGGCCTGCTCATCCCACACGAGCTCGCGCTTGAGAGGGAAGCTCATGGCTGCCACCCCCCAAGGAAGGTTGTGGAAGGCGTAGCCGATCAGGGTGAACAAGAAGAGGACAAGGGCCGCTGCGATCGACTTGAAGAAGTGCAGCCGGACCTCCTTGCGTTCTTCACTCATTCTTCAACCTCTTCGAGACCGTGACGAACAGGAACGGAATCAGCACGCCCAGGGCGACGGCGATCGCGCAGTAGAGGATGACGAGATAGGCGTTCGCCTCGAGATCGGCGCGGAAGAACCAGCATGAGCCGGCATAGGCGAGAAGCCCAGCACCCAGGCCGACCTTGGCGAAGCGCGCCCACCGTTGGGCTGCTTCGGCGGTCGTCGTGACCAGGACCAAGAGCAGGCAGTCGTAAAAGAGGAAGGGGAAGGTGATGAGCCCGACCAGGAGGACGTGCTTGGAGTGAAGGCACAGGGCGACCATCAAGCAAGCGCCGGACACCAGGTAAGGCAAGAGCCTCAGCTCTGCCACGCGGCGGTTCCCTCGGAAGTGCTGCATCAAGCCGACGAGCCAGGTGTCGATGGTCGTGATGAACATGCACAGGAAACCGGAGACGACGAGCCAGACGCCCAGCGAGTAGTCCGGAGACGAGGCCCAGTCGCGGAATTCCCTGATGAAGAAATCCAGAGTCGCTTTCGGATCGAAGACGAGTGGGATGCCCTCCGACTCGACCATGAACAGGCCCAACAGGGTCAGGGGCACGAGAGCCACGAGCATCAGGGTGAAGCTCAGCGGAAGCCACCAGAGCTTCACTCCCTTCTGCAAGGAGAGCGACGAGAAATTCCGGACGAAGATGTCTGGGTAGGCGGAGTAGGCGGCTCCGGTGAACAGGACCACGGTCAGCCAGGCGAGCACGGGGACCGGCTCGTCGTGACGCCCGAGGTTGGAGGGGGCGAGCACGCCGGAGACCTCGGTCCAGTTGGTCGAAACCAGAAAGAGGAAGGCAGCGACGAAGACCCCGCCCTGGAACAAGTCCGTGCGAAGAATGCCTCGGAAGCCGCCCGTCGACGTGTAGGTCGCGCAGAGGAATGCGACCAGCGCGGCGACCAGGAAACCGCTGCTCAGGAATCCCGAGGATGTCTCGCCGAGAACGCCGCGAATGCAGGCCAGCAGCACCGTGTACTCGAGCACGATGGGAAGGATGTACTGGAAGAGGATCGGTAGGGTGGCATTGACACCACGTTCCCGTGCGAGCGCTAGGATCGTGCTCCCGCGATAGGCGTCCATGTCGCGATCGGGAGCGCTGGCCAGCTTGTTGAGCCTCCAGTACAGGAAGGCGTGACCGAGTGTCAGGCCGACAGCCACTGCCAAGACGAATCTCAGACCGTAGCCGGAGACCAGGACGACGTAGAGCGTGAACACGACGGCGATGGAGAGCATGCTCCCCACGTTGCTCGAGGTCGCCAGCCAGGGATTGTTGCCCGAGAACAGGTAGCCTCGGGCCGTCCCTCCAAGAGTCTGCCTGCCGGCCAACATCGAGATGAGCAGGCTGACCGAGAACACGCCGACGGACGCGATGAGGAGCTCGTCGAACATCTAGAACAGCTCCTCCAGCGCCATGAGCCCTCCCACGCGCTCCCACACCGTCGGCCAGCCTCCCGTGAAGAAGTGATCGCGAGCGCTGCTCACTTCCTCGAGCACGGCTCCCGTCTCGCTGGCCACGGTCCGGATGGAGCTGGGTGGGTACCAGCGGTCGTTCTCGGTCACGAGGACGGTCGTGCGATCGGCGATGGAGGCGAAGAGCGGCTTGGTGTGGTGGCTCGGGATGTAGAAGTCTTCCAGGAACGTTCCCAGCTCGAAGCCGTTCACCGAGAACGAGTTGATCTCTTCGCGCAGCCCGCGGTCCTGCCACTCTCGAGGATCGAGCCAGCTCGGGCTGCGCAGCGTCCGCTCCAGGCGGGAGGGGTCCGGCGTGAAACGCGAGAGCGCCGCGATGAAGTCCCCGTAGGTGCCGGCCGAGTACATGTAGAGCATCGACTCCTTGAAGTCGAAGACCGGCTGGACGAAGACGTACCGCTGCACCTTCAGTAGCGTGCGGTTGAGCTGGAGGACCGCATTGCACCCGGCGCTGTGAGCGACGACGAAGACCGGCAAGCGGAAGAAGTCCTGCCCGGCGAGGAAGCGATAGAGGTCCTTGATCGCGTGGTGCATCTCCATGGTGCCCGTCGAGCGGCCATGGGCGCGCGGGTGGTACTCGACGACCGTGTAGCCACGCTCAGCGAGCTCCTCGTGGGGAACCGAGTAGAGACGCGTGGTCCCGAAGATGTTGGGGTAGACCAAGACCCAAGCGGTCTGGCGGGTGGAGACGGTGACGGTGATGTCGAGCAGCTTGCCGTCGAAGGTCTCGGACTGAGTCGCGTTCATCTCTTCAACCGTGTCGATGCGAGCTGACGAGCCAGACCGTCACGACCGGAGAGAGCACGACGGGCCAACCTGCCCGGCAGCCCGAACGCTGGCAGGGGGCCGACGACCCACGAAGGCTCACCGGCGCCCCGTGGTTCCTTCCCCTCAAAGCCCGAAGGCTCTCGGGAGCAGGCCTCCGCAGCCCTCCAGTGCGCCGACCCCCGAAAGGGAGATGGCGCTCGTCACTCAAAGCACGGGTCCATTCTCTGAGTAGGCGAGTCGCCGTTGCAAGTCACTGATTCCAATCGACTTAAGTTGTGTTGCCATTTGGGTGATCGGCTTCGTGATCTAAGTTGATTGTTTTCAATCACTTACGTATTGAGTGATGACTTGGTGACGAGTACGATTGATGGATGCGTGACCCCGGAGATCAAGTCCGCGAGCTGGAAGCGGCGACTGAACGGGTCAACAACCTGAGGAGGGAGCTGGCCCGGGCCGAAGCACACCGCGCCCGACTACGTGAGTCGATCCAGGCCCAGCTCAGGAGAGACTTCCGGCTGGCGATGGGTGAGAGCGAGCTTGCCGATGACGGCAGACCTCATCTCACGCGGACCGACTTCGTTCTCACCACGTTGCGAGCCAGCACCCTGGATGCTTGGGGCTCTCTCGACGAAGTGCTCGACATTCCGACGGCAGCCGAGCGACTCGAGCTCCTGCCGCAGAGCGCCCGCAATCGTCTCGGCCGTGAGGTCAGGGAGGGGCTCTTGATGAGGCCGTCACGCGGTCTCTACGCGCTGTCTGCTCCACTCGGTAGGAAGGCCTGGGAGCAGCGTCGCTCACTCGTCGAGGGCTGGGAGAGTCACCGACGGCGTGAGCGTTGAACGAGCGGGAGGCTCGGCGGAGTCGCTCGTCTCGCCGTCAGGCCAAGTTCTTGCGGTAGAAGATCCGCGAGTGTGGCGGCGGAGCATCTTCCAGCACGGCGAAAGTCTCGTACCCCTGCTTCTCGTAGAAGCCGGGTGCCTGCCAGCTCAACGTGTTGAGGAACACCCGCGGCAAGTCGAGCCGCAGGGCCTCGGCTTCGGCCTCACGCAGGATCTGTGCGCCCAGGCCCCGACCGCGGTGCTCGGGGGCGACCCAGAGGCTCAGCACGTACATCCAGCCGCCGCCCACCGTGCCCCGGAGCCCTCCGATGACGGTCCCCTCCGAGTCACGCGCCAGCAGGGTCAACGGGTCGTAGGACAGGGGGCCGGCGTGCTCGCGGTCGTAGGTCTCGAGGCCCTGCTCGATGACGTCGATGTCCTCGGGCCTGGGGTCGGTCTCGATGGTGCAGGTGATCTCGCTCATGACGTTCTCCGGTGCTCGATGACCGCGTCCCCGAGGCCTGATGGTGACATGGCGAGAGCCAGGAGATGTCGTCAGCGTCGGCCGTGCTCGGGAAGCGGGTGGTCGGCCACACGAGCGTGGAGGCCGTGCTCTGCGAAGAGAGCGTTGGCCTCGGCCCGACACTCCTGCTCGAGCTCGGGCTGTCCCATCGCTGCGGCGAGACGTGAGCGCTCCTGCCAGAGGAAGGCGCGGATCGTCGGCAACCCGGCGGCGCGATCGAGTGCGGTCGTGAGCTCGGCTTCCGCCTTCTCCAGCTCACCGGCGAGTCGGTACTGCCGGGCGCAGATCTCCAGGCAGGTGAGGTCGAAGACCTCGTAGCCGTCGAGTCGTGGCCGCGCGGTGGCGATGAGCTCCAAGGCTCGTTCCGTGTCACCGCCGAGTCCCACGAAGTCGGCTTCGTAGAGATCGCAGCAAGTGAGGCCTCGCTCGTAGCGCGCGACCTCGGCATGGTGTCGTGCCTTGTCGAGCGAGACGCCGGCCTCCTCGAAGCGACCCAGCTCGGTGGCGTGGAGGGTCATCGAGATCCAGGAGATCGCCAGGTTGTAGTCGAGCTCGAGGCTGTCGAAGACCCGAATCGAGGCCTCCTGCGCTTCGAGCGCAGCATCGAGATCTCCTGCCTCACGATGGAGCCACGCGATGTTCGAGAGCGCCGCTCCGTGGTCGCGGGCGGTGTCGAAGCGCTCAGGCCGATCCAGGCACTCCCGGTACTCGTCGAGGGCCTGCGGCACCGGGCCGACGAAGGCGTGGATCGTGGCGCGGTTGAGGACGGCCTTCATCTCGATGCCCCGGTCACCGAGACGTCGTCCGATCTCGTGGGCGCGATCGGCTCTGGAGAGCCCCTCCTCGTAGTGCCCCTGACGCCAGGCGGCGATCGAGAGGAGGTTCTGCAACCGGCCGAGCGAGGCGAGCGGGAGGTTCGGCTCCATGGTCGCCTTGATGAGCGACTCGGCCAGCTTCCAGTCGTCGGAGGGAGACAGGAGCTGGAGGAGGTCTCGCTCCTGCAAGACCTCGGCCGCGGCGCGTTGCTCCTCGCGGGTGGCGAGGACTTCGTCGGCCTCGGCACTGGTGAGCTCGTCCGGGGAGCAGTCGAGCTCACGGGCGAGGGCGGCGAGGTTGTCGGCGGCGATGCGCTTGACCTTGCCGCTCACCCAGCGGCTCACGGTCTTGCGCGAGACCCCGAGCTGCCGGGCGAGCCACCACTGCTTCATCCCCAGCACCTCGAGCCGGCGCACGAGGAAGTGACCGTCGAGGGGGACCGTGTCTTCGCGTTTCAATCGGATGGTCCGTCGTCAGGGGGCTCCGACCGGACCCGCCGGGCTCAGCTCTCCGTCACCTCGGAGCCGGAGAAGTCGCCCTGCCACTCCCGACGCATCAGCGCCTTGAACTCGAGGTAGTCCATGTCGGACGTGGGCTCGAACTGCTTCTGGCTGCCGTCGGGGGTGAGGTAGTCGAAGTACTCGTAGTGCGCGTTGTTGCTCCGCCCGTAGCTGTAGCACTGGATGGTGATGCAGGTCGGGCCGTTCTCGTGGTGATTGTAGAGCTGATGAGTCTGGTTGAGACGTGGAGCCAGCCAGGTCACGTCTCCCTCGCTCAGGACCTTCTCGGCGAACGGGGTCCGGTGGTGGTGGGAGAGGAAGGAGAACAGCCGCGCGGTGAGCGCGCCGTGCAGGACGCGGATGATCGCGTGGCAGTCGGCGTGGTCGTGGATGGGTGAGAAGTGGCCGCCCGGCCAGATTTCCATCACGTAGGGCACGCCGGGGGAGTTGCCCTGGTTGATCCCCATGGTGATGCGCAGGTAGGTGCCCTTGATGTCCTTCTTGCCACCGCCGAACTCGCCCGCCTTGGACTCCAGCTTCTTGTAGCACCAGCCGTTCGGGTTGCCGATGCTCGCCTCGATTGCCGCCGAGAACTCGGGGAAGTCGGGCGTGTCCATGACGAAGTTGGCGCCAGCCACCGTGTCGTGGAGCTGCTGGCACTCGGCGGTCAGGCCGCCGGGGACCGTCGCCCAGGAATTCGCGGCCGCCTCCATGGTCATCTCGTCGCTGGGGACGACGATCGCGGGAGGCTCGATGGTGACCGGGTCACGCCAGATCTCGATCAGGTGGGCTCCGGGGCTCGTGCCCACGTCTCGGATGTCGCGGATCCAGGCGTAGGGGTCGTCCTTCTCCGGCTCCTTCGGCGGCAGCACGTGCTCGGCCAGCGTCGTGAGCTTGCGTGGCTCTCCCTTGCCGTAACGCAGTCGTCGCCGATCGGTGCTCAGGCTGAACCAGAAGGGGCAGCTCTCGTCCGCGTCGAGGCCGAGGCCCTCCCCGTTGAACTCGGCGAGACGAGTTGCCTCTTGTCCGTGCTGCTCCCAGAAGATGACGTTGTCTCGTTCGACTTCCAGCCGGAAGGCCCCCTCGGGGCCGCTGAGGATGACCTGGAAGGAGGAGCCATCGGCAGGTTGATGGCTCCGCACGGTGCCTTGCCCCGCGACAGGAAGATGCGTCGGGTGATCGGCGCGCTGGGTCTTCACGGCTCCCCGCGGCGGCAGGGTCACGATCAGGGGGCTGTTGCGGATGTTGCTGACGTGCGTGCTCATCGTTCTTCTCCCTCTTCGGGCACGGGGGCGCACCCGCTGTCGACAGCGGAGGACGCCGAGATCGGGCCTGCATGGTGGGCTCTGAGCATGCCCCTCGGACTAAGAATTGGGAAGGGCGAGGACTAGCGGAGAGCGAAGCTGAACTAGTTGAGAAAGAAAGGCACGTCGCCCTTCGAGCCCCGGACATGTCCCCCAATGTCCCTTGTCCCACGAGGGCCGACGCGGCAGCCTGGTTCGCACGAGCTCGAGGAGACCGATCATGAGCAAGCCCGACGACTTCACCGAAGAGACGTGGCCTCGCCTGAGAGAGGCGATGGAGACCGGAGGTCCGACCAGCGTCGCCGAGCTCATCGCCGGCTTCGAGGACGCGAAGCAGCGTCGGCAGCTCGCCTTCTTCGCCCACCGTGCGTTCAGCGGGCGGGACTGGCGGGGCAAGACCCTGGATGCGCTCGCCGAGGTCACGCGGCTGGGCATGGACGAGATGCTGGCTCAGGCCTCGTCGGCCGAGTCGGAAGACGACCGGGTGCGCTTCATCGACCTGGCCAACGTCATGTCCTACAACCTGTCGGCGGACCTGGCCGACTGCTGGCCAGGCGACGAGATCCCACGGACCCGAGAGCATTTCGAGCAAGGGCTGGCGTCGGCGGAGCGTTGCCTGGAGTGGCGTCGTGAGCTGGGCAAGGGACCCGGACCCTTCTCCATGGCCTGGTGGGCCAAGGGCATCCACGAGCTCTCGCTCGGGCGAGCCGATGACGCGCTGGCGAGCTTCGAAGAGTCGCAGCGTCATGCAGTCGAGGGCGCCGAAGCGGAAGGACAGGCCACGACGATCGACGCGAACGGCCACTGGAGCGTCCTGCTGGCGGAGGGCTACGTGGCGCTCGCGGCGGCCCGGCAAGGTGCGGAAGGAGCCGACGCGCGTCTCGACCGCTGCCTCGAGGCGATCGGCGCCGCGATTCAGGCGCAGCCCGACGAGGCCGGCAACCTGGGCTTCTGCCGGGACCAGTTGGAAGTGGTGAGGGGCCAGGCCTGAGACCAGTCAGTCGACCTCGAGTGCGCCCTCGGTGAGGGAGCAGTGCGCTCCGCTGCGCATGGATGAGGAGCGGCGGGGCTTCCATGGCCCTTCCGCCGGCCGCATCGGGCTCGTCCCCGAGCGGACCGTGCGGTCGTGCCGTGCTGGAGGTCTCGATGTGCTCCCGTCTCGTCTCGTTGGTCTGTCTCGTCATTGCGAGCCTGGCTCTCGCTCCGCTCGACGCGCACGCCACGCCTCGTGTCGACCCCGCTGTCTGGGAGGCGCTCGAGGCGCAGGGCGAAGTGGAGGTCATTCTCCTCGGACGGGTGCAGGCGGACTGGACCGACCTCGCTCAGGAGGTCTTTCCCGATCATCTCGCGAGGAGACGGGCCGTCGTCGAGCGCCTGCGGGGGATCGCTCACGAGGAGCAGGCGTCCGTCTTGACGCTCCTCGAGGAGGCTGGCGCGCCACACCGTCGCTTCGTGGTGGTCAACGCCGTCGGTGCCCACGTCGACGCCAGCCTGCTCGCTTCGCTCGTGCAACTCCCCGAGCTCGCTGCCGTGCTCCCCAATGTTCGGAGCATCGCCGGGTGGCTGGATGGAGCGTCGCGGGCGCCGGCTGGTGGTGGAACCGCTGACGACGTGGCCGGAGCTGGAGGAGAGGGACGGCTCGAGCCGACGCTACCGGAGCTGCGAGGCCCGGACGGCGCCGAGCCGGGACTGGTCACCACTGGTGCGACCGAGCTCTGGGCTCGGGGTTACACCGGGGAGGGGTTGGTCGTCGGTGTCATGGACTCCGGCATGCAGTGGGACCACGAGGCCCTGCGAAGCAACTACCGCGGAAGCCAGGGGCCGGGCGTCGATCACGATTACAACTGGCACGACGCCATCCACGACTCGGTCGACAACCCCTGTGGCAACGACTCGCCCGAGCCCTGTGACGACTACGGCCACGGCACGCACGTGACCGGCACCGTGGTCGGGACGGACTTCCGGAGCAATCAGGTCGGCATGGCGCCGGGCGCGCACTGGATCGGCTGCCGTGGCTTCGACGACGGCACCGGTGCGACGCTGGACCTACTGGAATGTTTCGACTTCTTCCTGGCTCCGTACCCGCAGGGCGGTGGTCCCATGGACGGCGATCCCGCGCTGGCTCCGGACTTGACCAATCACTCCTGGGCCTGTCCTCCCGACTACCCGGGCTGTGAGCCCGAGATGTTCCGAAGCGCTCTCGCTGCCCATCGCGCCGCCGGCATCCTCACCGTCGTCGCTGCCGGCAATCGCGGACCGTGGTGCGGCACGATCCGCACCTTTCCCGGGAGCGAGTCCGAAGTCTTCACGATCGGAGCGGTCGATCACTCCGACGTCCCGGCCTACTTCTCGGGGCGAGGGCCCGTGCCCGAGACCGGCTTGCTCAAGCCCGATCTCGTCGCTCCAGGCGTGCAGGTTCGATCGTCGACTCTCGGCAGCGGTCGGGACTACGAGAATCGGAACGGGACCTCGATGGCGACGCCCCACGTGTCCGGCGGGGTTGCCCTGCTCTGGTCTGCCGTGCCGAGCCTCCGCGGTCGCATCGACGAGACCATCGAGCTGCTCCAGCGCACGGCCTACCGCGAGATCGTGGCCGATGGTTGCGGCGGCAACCCCATCCACGGTCCGAACGCGACCTGGGGCCACGGCCGTCTCGACCTGGTGCAAGCGCTGGATCATGCGACCTCTCCACCCACGGAGATGGCTTGCGACGACGGTCTGGACGACGATGGTGACCGCTTCGTCGACTGTGCTGACCCCGACTGCATCGGTGATCCGGCGTGTCCGGAGACGGGGAACTGTGACGATGGCGTCGACAACGACCTGGACGGTCAGCTCGACTGCGCCGACTCCGACTGCCTGGGTGATCCGGCCTGTCCTGAGGCAGGCAACTGCGACGACGGCGTCGACAACGACCTGGATGGTCAGCTCGACTGCGCCGACTCCGACTGCCTGGGCGATCCCGCATGTCCGGAAGACGGCAACTGCGACGACGGCGTCGACAACGACCTGGATGGCCAGGTCGACTGCATCGACTCCGACTGCCAGGGTGATCCCGCGTGTCCGGAAGTCGGCAACTGCGACGACGGCGTCGACAACGACCTGGATGGCCAGGTCGACTGCACCGACGTGGACTGCCTGGGTGATCCGGCGTGTCCGGAGATGGGACGCTGCGACGACGGTCTCGACAACGATCTCGACGGGCAGGTCGACTGTGCCGATGACGACTGCTCGGGTGATCCAGCCTGCCCGGAGGCCGGTCGCTGTGACGACGGCCTCGACAACGACCTGGATGGCCAGGTCGACTGCGCCGACGTCGACTGCCAGGGCGATCCAGCGTGCCCGGAGGCCGGCCACTGCGGAGACGACATCGACAACGACCTCGATGGGCTGGTCGACTGTGCCGACCCGGATTGCCTGGGTGACTCGGCCTGCTCCGAGGCAGGGAGCTGCGACGACGGTGTCGACAACGACCTGGATGGACCCGTCGACTGCCTCGATCCGGACTGCGTGGGGGACCCGTCCTGTCCGGAGCTCGGGGACTGCGCGGATGGGCTCGACAACGACCTGGATGGCCTGACCGACTGCGCTGACGACGAGTGTTTCGGGCGCAGCGAGTGTCCGGTGTTGCTGGTGAACCGCAGCGTGGTGTCCGGGCCTGGCGGACCGGTGCCGCCGATCGCGACGGTCTTCTCCGAAGCTTGTCGCACGCTGCCGTCGGGCCCCTGCTCGGAGGAGATCCTGGAAGCGAGCGGGCTCGAGCTCACCCTCGAGGACGAGATCGCATCGGGCTCGGTGGGTACGCTCGGCTTCTACTGGCACTCGGGTGAGGTCGAGCTGCGGCTCGCCGTCTCCGGAGAGGACCTGGTGGTGACCTGGCGTTGAGTCCTGTCATGTTGCTCATGACCCTCGGCCGTGCCGGGGGCTGAGGGAGAGAGCAGTGGAGAAGACCGTCTGGCTCGACGAGAACGAGCGTGCCTTCGCGTCCCTCGAAGGTCGGACCATCGTTCGCGTGACGGGCGAAGAATGGGCGTTGGAGGAAGGGCCGCCACCCGTCTTCACCCATCCCGACTTCGATGGCGTGCAGCTCGGGTGGGCGGTGCTGGAGCTGGACGACGGC
>JBCCFW010000073.1:0-34288 GCA_039029535.1 Acidobacteriota bacterium | reverse complement strand
GGGGGGGTGGCTTTGGGGGGGGGGGGGGGGGGGGCGGCCGACCGGGCCTCGGCGTGAAGCGCGCCGCCGAGCAGGCGAGACGAAAAACGCCGCCAGAGCCGAGGCTCCGGCGGCGTCGAGGTGGAGTCAGCGGCCCACGCGTCTCCCACGTGGGCGTTCGCCCATCAAGGGCAAGTGGCCGGGACGGGCTCGGCGGTGACGCCCACCCAGCCGAGGTCGACTCGTTGACCGTCGCCGTTGACGATCCAGGCGTAGTGCCTGTTCCAGAGCGACGGGTTGAACGTGGTGAACGTCACGTTCGAGGGCTGAGCGTGATGGACGTGGGGGGACACGCCCGGCACGCGGTAGTCGAGATCGGCGATGCTCGCCATGAGCGTGGAGGGCACGCCCGAGCCGGCTGACCAGGTCGGACGTCCGGCCATCATGCGGTAGACGAACAGCGGGTCGATCTCGACCGAGGTCTCCCAGATCGGAACGCCGTGCGCCCGGTCGGTGGTGGCATGCAAGGGGAGCTCGAGATGGACCATCGGCGCCTGGTTCGGGTCGTCGTGAGGCAAGCCCGGGTTGGGGGGCTGATCGTCGGGCGTCAAGAGGTGGAGACGAGCACCATGCACGATGCCGTCTCCCGCCACGCGGAAGCGTCGGGGAACGACGTGATGAGGAGCGTTGCCTCCCGGCAGTGGACCGCTGAACAGGAGCCCAGTCTGGTACAGCAGGATGGTGTGCGCCGTGTTCGGGATGACGTTGGTCTCGGGGAGCCATCCGGCGGTGAAGGAGGGGACGCACTCGTAGGCCGTGTTCGGGACCATCGGCTCGAAGCTCAGGTTGGTGGGCAGGGGGCCCGTCTTGAGGGGGTGGGCCGTCCCCTTCGTGCTGGCGATCCGGCGCTCGCTGCCGAGAGGAGTCGAGATCACCACCAGTCGATCCTCGTCCGCGCGGAGGAAGCCCATGACTTGAGAGCGAGTCAGCGGGAAGGTCGTGGGGTAGTCCCACTGGAGCCAATAGCGGAGCGGCTCACCCGTGCTGCTCGTCGCATCGCTCGAGGGGTCGTAGTAGAAGCCGTAGCCGTAGCCCGCGAAGAAGCCCTGGACCGCCAAGCCCGCGTTGGCCTCGTCGGCCTGAGCTTCGGCCAGGTCCCACTCGTCCACGAAGTCCAAGACGTCGTCTCGGCTCACGGTGAAGGTACGGCCGACGATGGGACCCGTGCCGAAGTCGAACTCGTGAAGGAGCTGGGCGACGGAGGCATTGCGTGGATTCAGCCCGGGGAAGGCGTTGATGACGAAGTCGTTGAGCGTGTGGTCGTTGCTCAGGCCGGAGTCGCTCAAGCCGGCGTGGCTGAGGCCCTCGAAGCCAGTGAGCGGTCCGGTGAAGAGAGGCGTCGTGGCATTCACTTCACGGCGAGCCTCTTTCTGGAAGAGCCCCCTGAGCGCTGCGCCTTCCAAGGGCTTCTCGACGGGATTGGTGCTGCCGAGCATCCCGATGGGGTGAGGCTGGGCGCCGGTGGCGCCATCGGGGAGCGTGAGCGTGTTGTCGCTGCCCTCCGGAAGCGCATGGCAGTGGGCACAGGACGGGAGTGAGGGCGGGCCGATGGGCACGGTGGTGGTCGTGTGGAAGAGTCGCAGACCTTCGAGTGCCGACGGTGGATCGGTGAGCGCAGGATTGGCCTCTCCAGTGAAGCGGCGATCCCGCGCCTGCTTGGGGTTGGGCGGATAGTGGATCGAGTTGATGAACTCCTCGAACTGATCCATCTGAGCCGAGCTGAGCTCGCTACTCGCGCCCAAGAGGCTCATGAAGGCGCCGTTGAAGTCGAGGAAGGTGTCGCGGTCTCCTCTCCAGTGATAGGGCGCATTGGTCACGAGTCTCTGGCTCTCCGTTGGGCTGGTCGTGTAGTCACCGATGGGAGGGACCTCGTGATTGAGCAGGCCCTGGAGCGACTGCGTGACCATGAATCGCTTGTTGGGGAAGAAGGTGCTCGGGTTCTTCATGTCCGTTGGGCTGACGTCAGTATTGTCCACGACGAGCAGTTGAGGGGGGATCGTCGGATTGGGGACCGGTCCGCTCAGGTCCCAAGCGATGCCGTCCGTGCGGCCGTCGACGTGGCAGCTCGCGCAGGAGTCGAAGCCGTTGCCCGAGAGGCGGGCGTCGTACAGGAAGGAGCGTCCGGTCTTGACGTAGTGAGGGGTTGGGTCGTTCTGAAGCAGCACGGGCCACTCGAGGTGAGTCAGCGTGTCCGGATCCAGCACGTTGATGGCGTTGGTCAGCCGGCTGAAGACGAAGAGTCGATCGATGGAGCCGGACGCCGAGGGTTCGTGAAGAGCGAGGCCACGGGGTCCCGCCATGGGAAGACCGCTGGCAGGCCAGACGGCGCCGACGTTGCGGACGTAGCTGTTGGTGCCGATGTCGATGCGGCCGACGCGGTCACTGCCGAACGCAGCGACGAAGACCTGCGTGACGCCGCCGACGGTGCGCACGGCGAGATCGGTCGGCTGCGCCAGCGCTTGATTCGGTGCGACCGTGCTGCCTTGCGTGCAAGTGCCGCCGGTGCAGGTGTAATTGCTGTTGAGGTCGAAGGTCTGGATGGAAGGTGCGACGCCCAGGGCGCAGGGATTGGCGAGCACGTAGAGCGAGCTCTGGACGAAACCGGTGGGAGCGGCCGCGACGGCGAGCTCACCGTTGAGCCGGTTCTGAGCGTTGCCGCCGACGGCGTACAGGCTGCCGCCCGCGAACTGCATGTTCCAATTGGTCGAGCCGAAGCCGCCTCGGACCTGGCTCTGGGCGATCGGTGAGCCGGGCCCAGAGAGGAGCGTGGTGGAGCTACTGGCCGCCTGAGACCAAAGGTCGGTGTCGTAGCGGAAGCCGCGGAAGTCGCCCCCGCTCATGGAGGTGCGCGGGAGGTGAGAGCCCCCCAGGTGACCCAGCACGAAGAGTCGATCGCAGGACACGGCGGCGGTCCACGGCTGCTTGAGGGCAAAGGTGTCGATTCCCATCGCGAGCGTGAAGTCGTCCGGATCGAGGCCGCCGTCGCCGTTCATGTCGTCCGCCGGCGTCAGCATCCCGTCTCCGTCGACGTCGTTGGTGCCGGTAGGCACGAAGCGGCGGAAGCGCGGATTGACCGGAAGGCCCGAGATCGGATCGGTCTCGCACGCCGGATCGACCTCGACGTGGCAGGTGTCCATCGTTCCGGAAGGTGGCGCACTGTAGGGCCCCTCGACGGTTTCCAGGGTCAACGGGTCGTAGAGACCGAGCGTGTCGAGGGTCATGTGGGTGACGACGAGCAGGTCGAGCGTTCCCGTCGGGTCGTCGAAGAACACCATGTCGAGAGGCTCGTCGATGACCTCGACGGTCTGGATGTCGGAGACCTCCACCTTGCTGCCACTCCACTCGAGAGCGCCGGAGGTGATCGAGTCACCGAGGAAGTTGGCGACGTAGAAGCGGCCGGTCTGCGGTATCCAGCGAACGGAGACCGGCTCGATCCCGGTGCGGACACGCGTGATGAACTGACTGGCGATCTGGAGGCTCCCGTCGGTCCCGTAGATCTCCAGCGCGTTGTCGGGGGTGTTCACGACGAGAAGGAAGTCCTTCGTGCTGGTGGGGTTGCCCATCTCGGGAACGGCGGCCAGCTCGATCGGATGAACCTGTGGACTCTCGACGTTGTAGTAGTCGGTCCGGCCCTGCGCATGGGCGCGATCAGCACCCGAGAAGGCGAGGAGCAGGGCGAGCGGGGCGAGGATGCCGAGGCGGAGCAGGCGCTCCCCATCGACGAAACGAACGAAAGGCGTGAGAAGACGTCCGTGCATGGTCTCCCTCCAATGCAGCGCCGGCGCCGGTCGGCCGGCTAAACAAGCTGTTAGGGAACAATGGGCGACCGTGGGGTCGGCGGCAAGTCGGCCGCCGAGAAACTGGTCCCTATCGGTGCAGAAGAACCCGAATCAGCTCTGAGTGCTGTTGAGCGCCACGAACGTGCCATCGTTCTCTGAACACAGCGCCCTCATGAGCAGGGCGAAGCGCACGCCAGTGTGTCCGCTTCCGCCGGCGGTGAACACCGTCGGGAAACCCACCGCGTGGATGCGCACGCGTCGTCGGCCTTGCGAGTCTCGCTTGTTGGCGCGGTCGATGGTCTTCAGGACCTCGTCGGCGGAGCTGCCCGAGAACTCGTCGCCGAACACGTAGATGCTGATCCGCTTGTTTCCCGAGCCGAAGGTCCGGATGGCCTTGGTCACCCCCTCGACCGGGCTGCTGTTGGAGAACGCCGACCAGCTCCTCAGACGCTCGAGCACCGCCTTGCGACGCGCCGGCGTGTCGGGGATCCACTTGCCGGCGTAGTACCCGAACATGTACTGGCCCATGTCGTTCATGACCTGCAAGCCCTTGACCTTCGGGTAGGCCAGCAGCACCTCCCGCATCTTCTCCTCGACCAGGGGCCACGCCCTCGACTTCATGCTCCCGCTGGTGTCGATGATGAAGATGACGTACTCGCTGTCGACCGGGATGCCACCGACCAGCGCCTCGTCGCGCTTCTTCGGCTTCGCCTGTCGTTGGAGACGCTTCATCTCGTCGGTGAGCTCCTGCTGAGCAGCCACCAGACGTCCTTCGAGCAGGTCGGCGACTTCGGAGAGCTCCTGGCTCGCCGCGAACTCGCCCTGGATGCGGGTGAGATCGCCCCGCAAGCGCGCCACGAGCACTTGCTCGACCGAGAGCTGCTCGCGCTGCCCGCGCAGCTCGCGATTGAGGATCTCCGACTCGCCCCGGATGACGTGGAGCTCCTCTTCCAGCTTCTGGATGATGCCCTCCACCTCGCGCAGCGAGACCTCCCGCGCGGTCGGCTCGCCGACCTTGAGCAGCACGAGCAGGAGGATGAGCGCCCCGAAGCCACAGCAGATGCAGTCGAGGAAGGACAGGCTGAACCCGTCGGTGTTTCGCTCCCGGCGTCTCATGGCCAGTCCTTCGTCGGGCTCATGTACGAGCCGCGCGTGGCAATGGCGAGCTGCCAGAACTTGGTCGAGGCCATGGGGTCGCCCTCCATCGCGAGGAGGATGGTGTTGATCGGGACGCCTCGAGGGAGCTGGCTCAGCGCCTTCTCGTAGTGCTTGAGCCGCTGCTTGCCGGTCACCGTGCGGCCTCGGGGTGCGTTCGCACCCTGAGTGGGGAGGCCGTCGGTGACGAGGATGACGTTGTCGGGACGGAGCGTGCCGGCCACCGCGAAGGCGTGGTGCAGGCTCGTGCCCCCGCTCGGCGCGCGCTCCCGGAGCCGAGCGACCACCTCGTCGAGCTTGTCGCCGTCGTTGCCCGCGATCCAGCCGACGTCGGGGAGCACCGGCTCGGCCGTCTCGGCGAAGACGTGGACCTGGACCTCCGAGCCCGGCGGGACCTGCGTGAGCAACCAGTCGACGGTGCGCACGGCCTGCTGCCACTTGTCCGCCCGACGCGCTCGCTCCGGCGGCAGGTTCCGGAAGCGCAAGACGTTGACCAGGGTGTCCGCGAGCATGCTCGCCGAGCCGTCGATGAGGATGAGGATGCGATCGCCGCCGACCTTGAGCCCCGTGAGGTACTGACGGTCGCCGTCTCCCACGAAGGCCCGCACCTTCTTGCCGGGAACCTCCGGTGTCGGCCGACTGGCCGAGAGCCGCTTGACGTCCTCGTCGAGTGACTTGAGGTCCGTCTGCAGCTTGTTGAGATGCTCGCGTTGGGCGAGCCGGCTCTCGTCGAAGGTCGCGAGCTCCTCGCGGATCCTCTCGAGCTCTTCCAGCACGCGCGTGGAGAGACCGTTCGCCGTCACGCGCTCGCGCTTCACTTCTTCGAGCGTGTTGCGCAGCTCGACGAGGTTCTCGTGTCCGGTGAGCACCTCGATCTCGAGCAGCTTGGCTTCGGCTCGACGACGCAGCAGCCCGTCGTCGCGGTCGTCGCCGGCTGAGGAGGTCAAGATCATGTAGAGCAGGATGATCGAGCCGAGACCACAGGTCATGGCGTCGAGGAACGCGAGGCTGAAGACCTCGCCGCCTCGTCGCTTCTTCCGGCTCACGCGACCGGCTCCACCGACCAGCGCAGTCGGCGCGCGAGCTCGCCAGCCGTGAGCTGGTCCGAGGCGGCGAGTGCCCCAGTGGCGACCGCATCATCCGGAAGCACCGTCGTCTCGACGTCTCCAGGCAAGCCCGTCAGCTCGGCCATCCAGCCGACGCGGGACGACAACAGCACGCGGGTCGCCGACCCTTCGTCGAGACGGCGCCGGAGCGCCGCGCTGAGACGGCTCGTCAGGGGAGACAGCGCGCGGGCGATGAGGGCCTCGTCGACCTCGAGGACCCGCGGTCCGTCCGCCGTGTCGAGCCGGAGCTCAGCCGGACGCTCGCTGGCAGGGCCGAGTAGGCGGGGGACCAGGTCGTGCAGGCGTTGTTCGGTCATCGCCGAGCGCAGCGGATCGAAGCGCGCGTGTTGCACGAATTCCGAGCTCAGCGTCGTGACCAGACGTCGCTGAATCGTGCTCGTGCCGAGCTCGGGCAGGGCCTCGACACGACGACGACCGAGGCCGTCCTCATCGCCTTCCATTTCGGTCAGCACGGTCTCGTGACGACCCAACGCGACGTGCAACACGCGTCCCTGCAAGGGGCTCGTGCACGCCGTTGCCGCGACCGCCGCGTCGACGAAGCCGGACAAGGGGAGACCCGTTGCCCGCACGAGGCCGGCGACGCGACCCAGCGCCTCACCCGAGAACGAGCCAGGCACGGCGACCAGGAGCGAGGTCGTGCCCGCAGGCAGCGAGCGCGCGAGCGTCTCGAGTTGACGGCCCGCGAGCTCGAGGCTCCGCCAGCCCTCCGGGAACGGCGGTGGCAGCGCTCCGTCATCGAGCTCCGACCAGTAGCGGTCGTGGACGTTGCGGGGCAGCTCTCGTGAGCGTCGGTCGGCTTCGGAGCCGACGACGACGTCGTCACCCGTCCACAGCGCGCAGCCCGGCTCGTCCCGCACTCCTGTGAGGGTGTCGCCGTCCGGCCAGAGGAGGCTCAGGCCGGCGTCATCGAGGACGAGGACCGCGGTGCGCATCGTGCTCAGCTCGCCACCTGGAGATGTCGGATGAGACGACGGTCGAGGTAGGTCTCCGTGTCGAGGATGAGTCGTTCCTGCCGGAGCTGGAGCTGGTGGAGCAAGAACATGAGCACGAGGCTGATGATCAAGGCGACGAAGGTCGAGTTGAACGCCACGCCCAGGCTCTGGGTCACGCCGCCGATCTTCCCCTCGACCGCCTCGTGCGCTCGGCCGAGCGCGACGCCGATGCCGCGGACCGTCCCGAGGAAGCCGATGGAGGGGATGGCCCAGGCGATGTAGCGGACCATCGACAGCTCCGACTCGAGACGATCGGCCTCGACCTCGCAGTGCTGATGGGCCGTGGTCGACACGTCCTGAATGTTGCCGGTGGCCGTGAAGCGGTGCAGCGCTCCCAGCAAGGCACGCGGGAGCAGGCGTTCCTGCTTGTCGGGAGGAAGAGCCTCGACGTGGCGGGCATGCTCCCGAGCGTCGTCGGGCAGGATGCGGGTGCCCTCGGCCAGGGGGACGAGATCCTCGTCGAGGAGGAGCCGCTCGCGACGCGTGCCGAGCCCCTTGAGCACCATGATCGCCAGGGCCCAGAGGAAGAGCACGAAGCAGGCCTCCTGCTCGAAGTCCTTCACGATGACCCAGACTGAGCGCTCGTCGACGTGTGTCGGATCTTCCTGTCGGAGGACCTCCTGCTGCGCGAGCACGAGCTCGGCCCGCGGTCGCACGACCAGCACGTAGATCGAGTGCACGATGACCAACGAGAGCAGCAGCGCTCCCACCTGCCAGGCAAAGTCGTCACGAGTCTTCATCAGATGTCCACGGGGAAGGCGATGGCTTCGTCGGCCGGCAAGCGCGTGGTCGGCTTGAAGGTCGACGGTGCGCCAGGTGACGCGTCGCCGTCCTGGGCGATGCCCGCGGGGCTGGCCACCAGGACCGACATGACGATGAGAACGAAGAGGAGCTTGCGCTTCACGAGGAGCCTCCCGGTTCGGGGGAGCGGGCGAGACGGAAGCCCAGGTCGGGGCGGCCGTCCTGGCCGTGATCGCGGTACGAAAGACGAAGCTGGCTGACGGTCGCGTGCATCCAGCTCGAGCCCTTGATGGCGTGGCTCTCGCCACTCCCTGGGCCCAGTGGGTCGGTGACGGCGCCGGAACCGGCGGTCGGAATGCCGTAGACGTCCTGCACCCACTCGGCGACGTTGCCGCTGAGGTCGTGCAGCCCTCGTCGGTCGGCGGCGAAGCTGCCCACCGGCGCGGTGACGAGGTGACCGTCGGTGAAGGTGTCGAGCACGCGGGGCAAGAGCTGTGCCGCCGTGCTGTCGCCGAGGTTGGCTGCACCGGCAGGCACCGGCAGGCGGTCGCCCCACGAGTAGCGTCGGGCCGGACCACCATCGGCATGACGGGCGGCCCACTCCCACTCGGCCTCGGTGGGGAGGCGATAGCCGGTGGTCGTCGGCGTGACCGGCACCATCTCGCCACCGCTCTCGACGTAGGCGAAGGGCAGGCCCTCGCGCTGACTCATCCAGTTGCAGAAGCGAGCGGCAGCGTCCCAGCTCACGCGCACGACCGGCTGGTCGTCGGCGTCGAGCGGATGACCTCGAAGCGAGCCCGAGCGATGGCTGGGATCGAACTGCGAGTAGAGCGCGTTGGTGACTTCGGTGGTCGCGAGATAGAAGGGACGGGTGAGTCGCACCTGACGGAGCACTTCGTTGGAGCGTCGGCCCGGCTCGCGACGCGACGCCCCCATGCGGAACTCGCCGGGCGCGACGAGGACCATGTCGCCCAGCGACGCGGTCTTCACCTTGGGAGGCGTGCGACGGGCCTGGATGGTAGCTAGGGAGTCGAGGCTCACGCTCACGAGACGCGGACGGTCGGTGCTGGGCGTGAGGGTCGTGCTCCAGGGCTGATGACCCGGCGCACGCAGCTCGATCCGATGCGTGACCGTCGGAAGATCCATCGATGCCGGCACGCGACCCCGTGAGACACCGTCGACGAGCAGCTCGGCGTCGGCCGGCGCGACGTCGAAGGTGAGCGTGCCCAGCGTTGGGGACAGCGTGAGCTCGAGTGCTCGCTGCTCACCGGGCGCCAGACGGAGCCGGCGCGAGACCGGCGCGTGCCCCGGCAGCTCGGCTCGCACCGACAGCTCGCGGTTCGACGGCAGCTCCAGCGTCATGGGCGCGGTGCCGCGGTCGGCGCCGTCGACGTTCACGCGAGCACCGGTCGGCGTCGTCTTGACCGTGAGCTGTCCAGGTGCCCGAGCCAGGGCGATGACGCCGAGGTCGACGTCGCGACCCGGCTCGATGGTGATCGTCCGCTCCTCGGTGAGGTAGCCGCTCTTGGAGACGGCCAGTCGGTGACGACCCGACGCGAGCCCGACGCTCAGCGGCGTGCGACCGAGGGGAGTGCCGTCGATGCGAACCCGTGCGCCGGAGGGCTCGCTCGCGACGCTGAGCCGCGCCGCGTCGGGTACGAGCGTGACGCGATGCTCCTGCTCTTCGCCCCGACCACGAACGAGCACGGTCGTGCGGGCGGGCAGGTGACCCTCGACGAGGAAGAGCAGCGCGTGCTCACCCGCGGTCAGCTCGAGCGGCGTGCCGTCGAAGGGACGGTTCTCGTCTTCATCGACCTGCACCGACATCGGCACCTCACCCGGTTCGGGCTCGAAGACGACGTGGACGAGACCCGGCAGGGGCTCCATCTCGAAGCGGAAGACCTGCTGACGTCGGCCGTCGACCTCGATCGGCACGTCCAGGTCGTGATGACCGGCGGCGCTGGCCTGCACGCGGTAGGAGCCGGGCCAGAGGAGACGGCGACCGTCGAGCTCCAGCCGGAGCGGGTTGCCCTCAACCGCCAGCCGGTCGGGGCTCGGGAGCACCTCGACGGTGACCGTGCGTGCGAGGAAGAGGAAGGCGAGCGCGAGTCCGAGACCGAGCAGCACGACACCGGCGAGCACCGCGGCCACGCCGGGACGCCGTCTCGTCCGCGTGCGCTGCGGCAAGGGGCGGAGCGTCAGCTCGGTGGCTTCGATGACGATCGGGTCGTCCGATTCGTCGACGAGGACCAGGCCATCGGGCTCGTCGGTGACCGTCGCGCCGGAGGAGAGCTCCCAGGCGTCGGCGTGTCGCCGCACGCGCAGCTCGGTGCCGCCGACATCGAGGACGTCGCCGTCGTCGAGCCAGGTCGTCTCGGTGATCGCGCGACCATGAAGCAGGACCCGCGCATCATCGCCAGGTTGGACGAAGAAACCGGGCGTGCCGTCGGCACGGGGGGCGACGTCGAGACGGGCGATCGGCTCGGCCGGTGCAGCGCTCGTGGCGTCGAGCAGCTCACCGTCTCGCGTGATCGACAGCGGCAGGGCGTCCTCGCCGAGCTCGCGGACCTCGTCACTGGAGACGATGCGGATCGCCATGCTCAGATCCGCTCGCGACAGGCGACGTGAAGGCGCGTGGGGGCGCCGGCCTTCACGACGAGCTCGTGACGCACGTCGCGGTAGCCCGCGCGGCTGCCGGTGACCGTGTAGCGACCCGGCCTCAGCTCCAGCACTTGCTGACGGAACCGACCGAGACGACCGACCCGATAGACGGTGACCTCAGTGGAGTCGTCGGACTCGAGCGTGACCGCGACCGGCTGAGCGGCCGAGGCGATGGTCTCTTCGAGACGCCGAATCCTCTGCTGATGACGAGGACCGGGTGACTCCACGAGCTGCGCCTCGACGAGCAAGGAGCGGGCCTCGTCGAGGACTTCCGCTGCCGACAGGCGATCGGCGCGATCGAGATGAGCGTCGAGTCGACGCGACAGGTCGGCCCAACGCTCGCTGCGGGCCTTGCCTTCGAGGGCGGCCGGATGCTGCGGGACGAGTTTCAGGACCGCGACATAGCGCTCGATCGCCCGTGACCAATCCTCCGAGGCTTCGAGCGTGCGACCTTCTCCGGCGAGACGGTCGGCCTCGGTCTCGGTGACGAGACGGTCGAGCTGCTGCTGCAGCGGGCCGAGCGCGGCGGCGTCGGGACGTTGCTTGCGAGCACGAGCGAGAAGATCACGTGCGGCATCGAAGTCACGACGGTCGAGGGCGTCCCGCAAGGAGGCGAGCGTGCCGTGGAAGCTGGCGTTGGCCAGGCCCGCGCGGGCTCGTTCGAGACCGGCTCGGGCCCGCGCCGTGCGACCGTCGATGGCGAGCGCACGCTCGTGAGCGGTGATGGCGTCGGCCCAGCGCTGCTCGCGCTCGGCGACCCGCGCACGACTCAACGCGGTGAGGACCTGCGGGAAGACGGCCACGCGCTCCGCGAGATCCTGGGCTTCACCCGAGTCCGGCGAGACCTTCAGCGCACGCTCGCTCGCGAGCTGGGCGCGGGTGGCGTCGTCGGACTCCAGCGCGCGTCGGGTCTCGCTCAGCGCGTCGCTGAGCGCCGCGGCCGTGCTCGCCTCGATCGCTTCGTAGGACTCGACGGCCTGCTCGAGGATCTCCTGCGCCGGCATGGGCCGGTCCTCGTCGAGGAGACGACGGCCTTCGGCGAGACGAGCATCGGCCTGACGCAGGTCCTCGACCGCCCAGTGCTTGTCGACGGACCCGGTCACCAGACGCTCGCGCAGTGACTCGGCTCGCTCCAAGGCTTCGCGGGCGGCGCGGCGTGCGCGCTCCTGCTCGACGGCTTCGGCGAGGCGCTCCTCGTCGGTGGCGGCCTTGCTTTCCGACGTCTCGGTAGGAGAGGTGACGACGGGTGCTGCGGGTGAGGTTTCCTCGGTCGTCGTCGGTTCGACTCGCTCAGCCAGCCGCGGCAGCAGCACGAAGGCGGCCACCGCCAGCAAGGCGGTGAGGACCAGGAACCACCGTCCGCCGTTGCCACGACGCTCCGAAGGACGCGGGCTCGCGAGCGGTCGGGCGGAGGACGTCGCGCCGTCGTCGGGTGGAGGCGTCAGGCGATCGCCTCGACGCGGAGGAGTCTCGGACACGCTCAGCGACGCGGGTAGCTCGGGCGGGTGAGGAGCTCTTGCTGTTGCTCCTGCTCGACCTGTCCCAGCCCCGACTCTTCCTCGAAGATGCGCTGGAGCAGGCCACGCCACTGGGCGTACTGCTGGTCGGCCGTGCCTTCGAGCTGGAGCGTGCGTCCCTCGACCTCGACGCGCAGCGGTGAGACCTCGGAGTGGAAGGACGTGGCGAGCTCGCCCAGGGCCTCGCGATGGATCTTCGCTTCCTTGCCCTTGCCGATGCCCGACTGCAAGACCATGGCGCCACCGAGCACGGCGGCGTCTTCGAGGCCAGCCGCCTCGCCGAGGATCCCGCCGGCGATGAGCAGGCCACCGAAGAACTTCCGCGTGCGGGCCTTGCGGCGGATCTTCTTCCAGGCCAGGAACTCCTCGTGGCTGTAGGCGCGCCAGTCCCAGTAGGGGAGGTCCATCGCGTCGGCGAAGCCGGCGTAGTGCTCGTCGAGGGTGTCGACGACGAGGTGATCCCGCTGACGGATGCGACGCATCCGATCGACCATGGGGTCGCCCTCGGCTGGCAGGCGCACGGGCGCCCAGCCGCCGCGGCGGTCGACCTGCAAGTAGTTGCCAAACAGGTCCGGTGCGAGCTCGGCGGCGAAGCGCAGCTCGGCGACCTCGCGGATGCGCAATCTCTCCGAGCGAGGATGTCGGCTCAGCTCGGCCGAGAGCGCATTGGCGATGCGGTCGTAGACGACCTGATGCGGCTCGTGCCGGGGCACGCCCTCGACGCGCTCGGGGTAGGCGTGCTTGCCGAGCTCGTTGCGGTAACGACCGCGATGCCAGACTTGGCCCGTCGCGTCGACGAGCTCGACGGCGAGGACGAGATCCTTCGGCGTGCTGCGCACGATCTCACCGCTGAGGATGAGGTCGAGCCCCTGCGTGCCCAGCGGCACCACGCGCACTGCTCCCCAGAAGCCGGAGGAGGCGAGCGTCCTCTTGAGCTGATGGGCCATGAAGACCGCCTCGGACCGACGGATCTCCGGGTTGGCGCGCCAGAGGTCCTTGCTGCCGTCCTCGATGGGCACGTCGGCGACGCCGAGGTCGAAGGTCTGGATGCCGATGTCGAGGAGGGAGGCCTCGTCGATCTCGGAGGTGGCGAGCACGAGGCGCTCGGCGCGTGCGCGTTCCTGTGCCCGTCGCTCCTTCGCGCGACGCTTCTTGCGACCGGCGTCGGCGGTGGCTGAAATGAAGAGGAGAGCGACGAGCCCGAGAGTCAGCGAGCGTGCGGTCACGATCAGGCGTCCTTGACGGTGGTCGTCGTCTTGGGAGGGGTGGTCGTCTTCTGACCGTGAGGACGACGCTTGGCGCAGGTCGCGTTCTTGTAGTCCTCGTACTCCTTCCAGAGCTTCTTCTTCAGCGCGGGATCCTTCTCGGCCTGAGCGGCCTCGCGGATCTGACGGGCGACGATGTCGTCGGGGCAGTCGTTGCCGGGCTTGCGACGGGAGTCGCGGCCGCGGGACGGCTTCTCGCCCGCGCCACCACCACCGCCACCGACGGAGCCACCACCGCTCTCGCGACCGGGGGTGCGACCCGAGTCGTTGCCGTTGCCCTCACCGCTCTGGCCGGAGCCCTGCGCGCCACCCTCGGCGCCGGCGCGTCCGTCCTGGCCACCTTGTTGGCCGTCAGCGCCGGCTTCGCCTTCACCGCTTTGGCCTTCTCCGCCCTGGCCTTGACCCTGGGCACCCTCAGCGCCGGAGCCTTCGAGACCGCCCTCACCATGATGCCCACCGCCACCGGGGGCGCCGCACTGATCGGCGCGCTGTTGTTCGAGTAGCTCGAGCTCGCGACGGAGCTTCTCGTCAAAGGCGGCGAGCTCCTCGTCGAGCTGACGATCGAGGGCGGCGCGGCGCTCGTCGGGCGTGGTCGCCACGGGCACGTCGGAAGGGGCGCCGAGCGAGCGGAGACGCGGTCCGGCGCCCGGCGTGGCGGAGCTGGGCGTCTCGGCTTGCGTCGGCGCGCTCTCGGCCCAGGGCGAGGTGGTCTCGACCGTGGAGGGAGTCAGCGTGCTGGCGGAGCCCGGCGTGGAGGCTGCCGATGTCGGAGTCGTCGGGGCCGGCCGAGCGGGACGGGTCGCCGGGCGGGCCGGCTGGGTGCTCGCGCGGGTCGGCAGCGGAGCGCCGGAGCCGGTCGTGGCGGCTCGGGTGGTCGTCGTGGGGCCGAAGAAGCCCTGATGGCCCTGCTGGAGGCTCGCGCAGCCGAGGCAGGGGAGCAGGGCGATCGCGGCGGCGACCGGCGCAATCACGCGGAGCGGGCTCGGGCTGCTGAAGCGGCGCACGGCGGTCTCCTCAGTATCGAATCGTAACCCACGAGGTCTGGACGAGCCGGGCCTGTCGGTCATTCATCGAGACGGTCCCCGCAGCCAACACTGCCAGCAGGGGGACCGTGAGCCGCGCTCTGGTGGAGCCGGTGCTCAGCCCCGCGTGCGGAGCACCATCACGACGCCGGCGGTCGCCAGGAGCACGGCGAGGAGGCCGCGCATCCACTCAGCCATCGTGGGGATGGGCGTCGGGCCGCAGTCGGCGGTCATGCAGGTGGTGCCCATGCCCTGCGGCATGCCGCCGGCCAGCGTGCAGTCGTCCGGAGTCAGCATCTGGCAGGAAAAGTCGGGCATGCAGCAGGCTTCGGGTGGCGGGGGACAGTCGGCGGTGACGCAGGTGCTCCCGTCGCCCTGGAGGGTGCCGCCGAGCATGTCGCACTCGACGGGAGCGGTGTCGACGCAGGTGCCGTCGCCGAGGCAGCAGGCCTCGAGCGCGGGGGGCGCGCCGCAGGGGTTGGGAGCGCAGGTCGTGCCGTCGCCCTGGTACGTGCCGCTCTGCGTGAAGCAGAGGTTGAGGTCGGTGTCGGGAAAGCAGTCGCTACCCGCGCAGCACGCCCCGAATGGGCAGCTCACGGTCGCGCAGGTGCTGCCGGGGCCCATGAAGACGCCTCCCATGACGAACGTGCAGGTGAACTCGTCCACCCCATCCGCGCACGCGGTGGCGCCGGTGCAGCAGGCCCCGGTCTGGGCCTGGGCGTCGCTGGCCAGTGCGAGACCGAGGACGAGGGAAGCGAGGAGGGAGAGAGCGGATCGGCTGGTGACGTGGCTCATGGTGACGCCCGGGCAAGTCGACGATGGCTGAGAGGACGATCCTAGGTCACGTCGGCCCGGCGTTGCAATTTCATCCAGGGTCGGGGCTCAGTCGAGGGGCAAGCTCACGGCGGGCCAGACGGCGGCTCACCACCCTGGCGCCGTCGACCATGAGGTGGTGTCCGTCGAGGTAGTCGAGGTGGTGAGGCTGGTACGACGGCGTGTCCAGGTCGACGCAGGCGATCCCGAGCTCGGCACGGCGCGTCGCCAGGTAGTCGTCGAAGGTCTCGTTCTCTCTTTCCCGGAAGGCCAGGGTCGTGAAGTGGGGTGAGAACGGCATCCGGACGACGAGCAGGGAGACGTCGTGGGACCCTGTCAGGGTCACGATCTCTTCGAGGTAGCGATCGTGACGCTCGGCGACCGCGTAGTCGCGCAGGACCTCACGACGGAAGGTCGAGGCGGCCACGCCGATTCGCGTCGAGCGCTGACGCTGGACCCGGGCACCCGAGTGCTGCCGAGCCCGTTGTCGGTCGAGGTCGTGCCCCGGTCGTCCGAGCGCCCACTGCCAGGGGAGGGCCGGGGCTCGGAAGAAGCTACGGACGTTGAGCCGGAGTGCCTCCGTTGTCGTCACGCGGCCTTCGACGATCTCGCGGACCGCCCAACTCGGTGGGCAGGCATCCCGGTAGAAGAGCTCCAACATTTCGGCCCGCTCGATGACCTCGGCCGGGCAGAGCCCGAGCACGACCAGCTCGGGGGCTCGCTCGCGAAGGACGATGTCGAGCAAGGCGGCGCTCCGGTCGACGCTCGCTCCGGGCGTGCCCAGGTTGTAGACGCCGACCTCGCGGCCCAGCTCCGTGCGCAGCTCCTCCTCGATGACCGACGGCAGCAGCCCGGTCTGCACGTGTGACGAACCGATCAGCAGGACGTCGAGCTTCCGGTCCTCGTCGAGCGCCTCCTCGACCCGGGCGGTGAGCGGACCGTGGGTGCGGGCGGCCCACCAGTGAAGGTTGAGCCGTTCGACGACCACGTTGGCCAGCACGAGCCAGCCGAGGCTCCAGCCGACGATGCGGAGGAGCCGTGGTGGGAAGCGGCCGCGAGACGACATCTCTCTCCTCATCAGAAGGCGAAGTAGACGAAGGGGCGAGCCTCCGTCGCGTGAAGGCCGACGAGGCCCAGGGTGAGGAGCGCGAGCAGGCCGAGGAGGCTGTCCGGCAGGGCGACGAGACGACGCTCGCAAGCGCCGCGGAGCCACTCGGGGAGAAACACGGTCACCAGGCCGATCCAGAGGGTGCCGGGCAACTCGATGGGAGCGGCGTTGACGGGACTGAAGGGGCTCAGGCCGAGGAGGCGGCTGAACACGTCAGTGGCGGTTGCGAGATCCGGAGCGCGGAAGAGGAGTGCCGTGACGCCCATGAACTGGAAGAGCAAGAGGCGGGAGAGCCAGGTTCTGAGCCAGCGCAGGGGCAGCGCTGGTGAGCTCGTCGCTTCGTGACGGGAGCGACGGAGGCCCCTCTGAAGGACGGCGCCGGTGAGGACGAGCCCGATCCCATGCACGAGCCCGAACAGGACGAAGGTCCACGAGGCACCGTGCCAGAACCCGAAGAGGCTCATCGCGAGGAGCGTGATCAGCGAAGGAGGGAGCCAGCTCCGCCCCCGGGCCCAGCGGATCAGGGGGAGGTGAACGTAGTCGCGGATCCAGTCCGTGAGCGTTCGATGCCAGCGTTGCCAGGCCTCCGCGAGGTTCGTGGCGCGGAAGGGGGCGTTGAAGTTCTCCGGCAGCTTGAACCCGAGCATCCGCGCCGTGCCGATCGCCATGTCGGAGTAGCCCGAGAAGTCGAAGTAGATCTGGAGCACGGTTGCCCAGGCGCCGCAGAGCGCCACCCAGCTCGTCGCGTGCGTCGGGTTCTCGAACACGCGATCCACGACCTGCCGGCCGAGCGTGTCGGCGAACACGACCTTCTTGACCAGGCCGACGAGGAAGCGGAAGAGCCCGATGACCATGTCCGAGCCGTCGACCTCGCGCGGCGTCTCGAGCTGGGGGAGGAACTGACGGGCGCGGACGATGGGACCGGCGACGAGCTGGGGGAAGAAGGCGACGAAGAGGGCGAAGCGCGTGACGGTGGGGGCGGGCTCGAGCCGACGTCGATAGATGTCGATCGTGTAGCTCAGGCTCTGGAAGGTGTAGAACGAGATGCCCACCGGCAGGAGCAGCTCGTGATGCGCCTGGAGCGGACCGAGACCGAGCTGCTCGAGGGCAGCGTTCAGGTTGTCGAGGAAGAAGTTGTAGTACTTGAAGACGCCGAGCAGGCCGAGGTTGCAGGCCAGGCTGACCAGCAGCAGCCGCTTCCTCACGACCGGGCAGGTCTTCCGATGGAGGAGCCCACCCACGACCCAGTCGACGAGCGTCGAGAACAGGATGAGGAGGACGAACTTCGCGTCCCAGGCCATGTAGAAGCCGTAGCTGGCCAGGAGCAGGAAGACGTGCAGCAGGCGGAGACGACGGGCGAGCAGCCCCCAGCTCACGAGCCAGACGACCGCGAAGAAGCCGGCGAAGGTGAGGGTCTGAAACAGCATCGGCCGCCCGGGAAGAGGAAGCCGAGGCTAGCGTTCGCCCGGTGTTGACGGCAAGGAAGAGAGGCCGGCGTCCGGGAGCGCCTCGCGGATCGTCTCGGCTCGCTCCAGGACCGACCACGCCGTCAGGTTGGTCAACGCCACGACCCGTTCGCGGTCGAGGTCGATGGGCGTCGCGGTCTGCTCGGTGAAGGTGTCGTAGTGGGGGAAGGTGTCGAACGGAGACGTGCCGTCGGCTAGGGCCGCCGTCCGCTTGCCATCGGCGGTGATGGCCGAGGTCCACCGCGTCGACCGATCGAGGTACATCCAGCAGGTCGAGGCTTCGTGGGGAGCGATGCCGTAGCGGGCGTTGGCGGCCACCGCGTAGCGCTCGCAGTGAACGAGCGGCTCGCCTCGGGCTTGCTGCTCGCTGAAGGTCTCGCAGATCCGCTCGAGGCCGTCCCCGTCGAAGACGACGTTGTGCGGGAGCTTGCGGGTCGGGCGGAACAGGCTGATGAGGTCGTCGACGAAGGTGGCGGGCGGGTCGTCGTCGTCACCCCCCGCGGTGACCGCGCCACAGCCGTCGGCCGGTCGCACGAAGGGCACCGAGGTGTTGATGAAGACCAGCAGGCTCTCCGCCCGTCGCGCCAGTAATGGCAGCACGCCGAGGTTGTCGAGGACACCACCGTCGGCGTGCACGTACTCGTCGGCCTTGCGACGAAACGGGCGGGAGCGATCGACGGGGTCGACCGGCCAGTGACGGTGCTCGGGGAAGAGCTCGTTGGGGACGTGGTGGCCGACCATCCCGGCGGCGGGAGCCGCGCTGCTGACGCCGATGAGGTCCGACAGCGTGAAGCGATAGCGGTCGTTGGATCGCAGCTCGCCCCGTCGCAGGCTGCCCTCGAGCCGGACCCTCACGCGGCCGTCGGGGCCCGCTTCGACCGGGTCGGGCTCGTAGCTGTCGTAGCCGAAGGTCTCCACCTGACCACCACCGAGGACCACGCGCTCGTCGTCCTTCGTCGTCTCCACCCGAGGGCGCAGGCCGGTGGCGAGGGGAGTGAGCTCGAGCGGGTGGCGGTCGTCCGGTCGGTTGGACGTCTGCCGGACGAGGAGCGTGCCGATGAGCACGGGATAGGGCCGGTCGCGGCGCTCGACCACGAGGATGTCGTCGGTTCGGAGCTGCGGGTTGGCCGCCAGGATCCGGTCGCGCGCTTCCCGGTGGAAGGTGAACACCTGATCCCGATCGTTCAGGCCGAACGGTGCGAGGAAGACCGAGCCGATGAGACCCGACCAGGTCTCGTCACCACGCAGCGACGAGCGGAGCAGCGGTCGGCCGATGCGCGCGTCGTGGAGGACCGTCTCCATCGCTCCCTTCACGGGCGTCTCGGGACGCAGCGTCGCTTCGGTGAGGGCCTCAGGCGGGAGGTAGGGGCCGAGGAAGATGGTCTCGTCGTGACTCGTCGGCAGGTAGACCCAGGGGATGAGGGTCCAGGTCGAGCCCGAGCTGGCGCCGACCCAGCGGGCCTTCTTCAGCCAGCCGAGACGATGCAGGGCTCGGAGCTGACCGAGGGTGGCGGTCGCCGAGCGGGAGCCGCCGCCGGAGAAGGCGATTCCGAACGAGGGTCGCTCGGCGAGCCAGGGGACGGCGAGCTCGGGGTCGCGGAGCTCCGGGGGCCAGGAGGCGTCGTCGGCCCGCCAGGTGCGAACACGGACGTGGTCGAAGCGCTCGTCGGAGTCCGTGGTCGGAGCAGGAGAGCTGCCAGGATCACACGCACGGAGCAGCGCCATGAGGGCGACGGCGAGGAGTGCGGGATGTCGACAGGCAGCAGGGGACATGACGAGCTCGTGGGGGGCTTCATCCTCCCACGAGCGTCTCGTCGTCAGGAAGTCGGACCGTGAGTTGACGGCTCACGGTCCGGGGCATGGCGTCAGCTTCTCAGAACTCGAACTCGCGCTCGTTGGGGACGGGCTGACGGCCACCCTCGTCTTCGGACTCGGTGCACTCGGTGCAGATCATGAAGACGTCGATGATGCTGCAGCTTCCCCAACCGTCGGCGCAGTCGGTGGGGCAGTCGGCCGGCGTGTATGAGACGTCACAGACCGCGAACTCACCACAGTCCATGGAGGTGTTGAGGCAGGAGATGGTCTTGCTCTCACCGGGGCCGATGCAGGTCTCACCGTCCTCGGCGACGAGGTCGCTGTCATCACTGCTGGGTGGGTCGCTGGGATCGGGAGTGCCACTCTGCGTGCCTTCTTCTCGCCTCACGCACTTGGTGGTGGTGGTCCTGTTGGTCAGCGTGATGCTCACCTTCGGGAAGCTGCACTCCGTCCCGGTGCAGGAGCTGCTGCTCCCGCTGGACTCGGTGCAGTCGCCGGAGGTCGGGTCGCTCATGGTGACCTCGACCGACCACTTCGTCTGGATGGGGCCGAGCTCGTAGGGGCATTGCCAGGAGGTGGCTCCGTCACCGGACTCGTAGGGGGTGGCGACGCAGCCCTCGCAGTTGTCTTCCTCGACGGGTTTCGGAGTCGGCCCGTCACCTGGCCGCTGCGCGAAGGCGGCGGTCGTGGTCAAGCCGAGGACGAGGGCCAGGACGAGGGACGGTCGTCCAGCCGATCGCGGTAGCATCATCACTGAATTCCTCGAGAGACGGCGCCGAAAGCGCTGCCGTGACCGCGGTGATGAGGAAGCCGTGAAGATGTCGGACTCGCCAGCCTGCGACGCCGGAAAGATAAAGCGTCTTCAGATTAAGCGTGGTCGACGGGCATCACAAGAAGGGGGGCCGGGGAGTGGCAGGATGCATGGAGGACTCGCTCCGACCTGCGCATGAACCCGGTGGTCCCCGCGCCGTAGGACCCATCATGTCCAGCATTCCGAGGGTGGACTCCGCCGAGGAGGCGGGGCTCGCCGAGCTCCTCGCCAACGCGACGCTGGTCGCGAAGCTCCAGTCTCAGTGCGAGCTGGAGCCAGCCGAGGTCGAGCCGGCCCTGCGGGCGCTCATGCGCTTCCTGCTGCTGGTGGCCGAGTCGGACGAGCGGCTCACGCCATCGCTCCGCGTCGACCTGGCCTGGCACGAGCTCATCCTGTTCACGCGCTTCTACCACGGCTTCTGTGAACGGCATTTCGGCCGCTTCTTGCATCACCATCCCGGCGGTGACGAGGGAGACAATCACCGCCGCTTCGCGCTCACTCTCAGTCGTCATCGCGAGCGCTTCGGCACGCCGGACCCCCGCTTCTGGGGGTGCGACGACGCCGACTGCGGTCCCTGCGACGGCTGACTCTACGAGCGCGTTCGAGAAACGAGAGGCTCCATGTATCTTCGATCCACGCTGTCGCTCGATCCATCCCAGCTCACCAACATCCAGCGCCGACCCACCAAGGGCTTCGGTAAGCTGCTCAGCGCCATGACCTTGGGCTTGAGCTCACCGAAGGAAGAGCACGAGACCTTCACGGCTCTCTCCATCATCCAGTCCCTCAACCGCGGGCTGCGCGACGTCGGCGTGACCAACGTCGTGCGTCTCGCGGTGGACGACCAAGACGTCTACCGCGACGAGGAGGGGCTCGAGGACGACTTCCAGGAGGCGATGAGTGCGCTGCGGGAGGCCAAGGACGCCCGCTGGAACTCGGTCTTCTCGAAGATCCGCCTCGTCACCGAGCACCGGGACGACGTGTTGTCCTACCTCTTCGAGATCGACGTCGAGCGTGTCCACGCACCGGGCGTTCATCCCATCCGCATGTTGGTCAACGGCGTGCCCCGTCAGCTCGCGCTGGGCTCGAGCATCGACGGTGCCGAGAGCCTGCAGCGACTGGCGCCGTTGGTCGGTGACGGTAGCTCGCCCGGGATCATGGACAGCGCCGACGAGCACTTCCGAAGCTTCCTCGGCCGCCTGCAGGACTCGCTCGGTCAACACGTCGGCGTCGACGAGCTCAAGCGGGAGGACTCCCGTCGGGTCATCCGACCGCGGAAGGCGGCGGTCGATCGCTCCTGGGACGACTGGGACGACTACGACGACGGCGACCCGATCTTCGTCGGCTACTACGGCTGGAACACGTATCACCCCGGGCTGTGGTGCTGGTCGGAGGCGTCGCATGGCTCCGGCTACCACTATCGTGACGTCGAGGTGGTCGACGAGGAGGGAGCGACCATCGCCACCATCGGGAGCGACGGTGTCTCTGCTTCCGAGGGCAACCTGTTCGACCCGAGCAGCGAGCTGACCGAGCTCCCCGAGGGCGACATCGAGGTCTGCGCCGGCAGTGACTACGACTCCGAGCTCATCGACTGCGACGCCCTCGCCGAGACCTCATCCGGCGAGGTGGTGAGCGCCGACGAGGTCAGCAGCAGTGATGACGGCGGTGGCTGGGCCTCCGACGTGTCGGTCAGCGACGACTCCGGCAGCTCCTGCTCGAGCTGTTCGAGTTGCTCGAGCTGCGGCGGCGACTGAGGCTCGAGTCTCACTCCGGCTCGTCGGCGACGTCCTGGAAGGCGCCGCCGACGATGCCGATGAAGGCCCCCATGACCGCGAGCACGAAGGGCATGAGGAAGGCCGCGACGACCTTGCCGAGGGGAGTGACGGGGGAGACGTCGCCATAGCCGACGGTCGTCACCGTCACGACGCACCACCAGGCGGAGTCGGCCACGCTCCCGAAGGCTTCGGGCTGGGCCTTGCGCTCGAGCTCGTACATGACCAGGGAGCCGAAGAGCACGGTCATGAGGACCATGACACCGACCACGCGGATCTTCTCTCGCGCTCGCCACAGCGCTGCGACGATGGCGTGGGCCGTCGGGCTGTAGCGGTAGAGCTTGGCCAGGCGGAAGACCCGGGTCGTGCGCACGACCGAGAGGGCCTCGGCGGGGAGGAAGAAGCCGAGCCAGAACGGGAGGATGGCGAGAACGTCGAACCAGCCCTCGGGCCGTCCGAAGGTCGTACGGAGCTTCTCGGTGAACGTGGCGTGCGGAAGGGACTGCCAGCGCAGGACCATCTCGAAGGTGAAGAACAGCGCCACCAAGCGCTCCGACCACAGGAAGAAGGGCGGGGCGGCGTGGCTGTGCTCGGCCGAGGTCCAGTCGATCTCGACGATGAGCATGACGACGCTGTAGATGACGAGCAGCTGCACGAGCCGCTCGAGACGCGGAGACAGCACGAACACCTCCCAAGAGCGTCGCAAGCCTAACCCAGCGTTTCGAGCCGGCCGCGGTGAGGCTGGCCCCAGCCGATGCCGTGGCCCTATCTTGAGAAAAGCCGCTCGGCCGTCCCTGCCCGCTCAGCGGGCTCCTTGGAGAGATCCCCCATGCGTCCCTGTCTCGTGCTCGCGCTCGTTCTCGTGCTCACTCCCTCCTCGGCCTGGGCCGATGGCTCGGTCTCCGCCGCCGAGAGCGTCAATGCCTGTCTGGGGCCGGGATCGATGCAGGTCATCCCCATCGTCAATCCCATCCCCGACTCGGGCTCGCCCTACACCTCGAACCTCCTCAAGCACGTCACCGTCAAGCTCCACGACGCGCTCGGCTGTGGGGGACCGGTGGACCTCCGCATCAGCTTCGCCGGGGTCGTCATCGGTGAGGTGCAGGCCAAGGTCACCGGCAATTGCCTGGGCTGCCTGGCCGCCATCCCCGGTTGCAACGAGATGGGCGGCACGGTGGTGGCGACCAAGGCCTCGCCCTCTCAGATCGACGAGCTCGTCGAGGAGCCGGCCTGCGTGCAGCTCGCCTGGCCCAACTACGACTACGTCGATGGCATGAACCCCAACCTGCCGGGTGAGAACGATCTCGTGATCGAGGTGATCAATGGCCAGCTCTGCGCCCAGCAGGCCGAGGTCGTGCTGTCCTACACCGAGTGCGATCTCGGGGTGACCGACGACTTCCTCATCGGTGGGCTCGGTCGAGGTCTCGGCCTGACCTCGGGAGCTGACGACGCATCACCCGCGCGCACCGCTCAGCTCATGCTCCCGGCCGAGCTCGGTGGCTTCCTCGAGGTCGTCCGCGACGCAGTCGATCGCGACATCTCACGGCTCCAGGACGCCGGCTGCGAGACGGGCCGGGCGCGGCGGCTCTGGCGACGGGGCAACCGCCTGCAGGCCCGTGAGCACTGGGGACGTGCGCTCGACACCTACGCTCGCGCCTACCGCGTGGCCGTCTCCGGCGACTGCAACTGAGCGAGCGTCGGGCGACGCATCGGAAGCGAGTTTCGGGCCGGCGTGACACTCCAGTTAAGCTGTTGCGCCGGCCCGCGCTCGGGCCGGCATCCCTGATGCCCGAGGTCCGACGTGCGAACGCTGCTCGCGTCCCTGCTTCTCGTCTCCATTGCCGCTCCCGCCCTCTCCCAGGAGGAGAAGCTCTACTGGGTCACCGAGCGACCCGAGCTCCGTCGTTCGGAGCTCGACGGCTCGATCCCGGAAGTCCTCATTCCGAGCCTGCGCTTCCTGAACGGGATCGCGGTGGATCCGGACGCAGGCCACCTGTACTGGATCGACAGCAGTGGCGTGCGCCGATCGCAGCTCGACGGGAGCGGAGTGGAGGACCTGGTCGAGACCAACCAGAACGTCGGCGGCATGGACATCGACGTGGCCTCGGGCAAGGTCTACTGGACCGAGACGGGCCCCGGGATCGTCCGGCGAGCAAGTCTCGACGGCAGCGGTGCCGAGACCTTGCTCAGTGGTCTCAACTTTCCCACCGACGTGAGTCTCGACCTCGACGCCGGCAAGCTCTACTGGTGCGAGCTCAGCGGGAACGTGCTCGGTCGGGCGAACCTCGACGGCTCGATGTCCGAGGTGCTGCCGGTGGCCGGCGTGTCAGCTCCTCAGAGCCTCGCGGTCGACGGCGTGAACGACAAGCTCTACTTCGTCGAGGACATCCCGCAGCGGCTGCGTCGAGTGACCTTCGACGGTACCGCGCTCGAAACGTTGGTGTCGGGGGGGGCCTCGGTCGAGGACGTCGCTCTGGACGTGCCGAACGGGCATCTCTACTGGACCGCCGACGACGCCGTGCATCGTGGGGCCCTGGATGCGAGCGGCGCCGTCAACCTGCTCACCGTCTTCAGGGCCCGGCGTCTGGCCCTCATCCCGACGGACGGGCATCTCTACGTGGGCGGCATGCGAGAGATCCAGCGGGCCGACCTGGATGGCGCGAACGCCACCACGCTGCTGACCACCCTGCTCGAAGACGCCACGGGGCTCGCCGTCGATGGCCCCGGTGGGCGGGCGTATTGGCTCGATGGGGAAAACCGCATGGTCCAGAGGTCACGGCTGGACGGCACGGACCTGACCGATCTCGTGGCCAGCGGCCGGTCCCCGCAGCTCATCGCGCTCGATCGGCAGGGGCGCAAGATGTACTGGACGAGCCATGACGACCGGGCTGGGGGCTTCGCACCCGAGCAGTCGGGTCGAGACGATGCCGGCGAGCGTCTCGGCCGTGATGTCGTGGCCGAGCGCTCTGGTGGCGACCGAACGCTGGGCGGGGAGGTCTTCGTCGGCTTGCTTCACCGAGCCGATCTCGACGGTTCGAACGCCGAGGTGCTGTACGAGACCGGCTTCGACGACCGCCTGTGGGGAGTGGCCGTGGACGAGGAGGGGGCGAAGCTCTACTTCGCATCCGATGACGCCCTGCTCAGCGCCGATCTCGACGGCTCGAACGTGGCGACCGTGCTGGCCACCGTCTCACCTCGTGGGGTCGCGCTCGATCCGATCGCGGATCGGCTCTACTGGACCAACGATGGCGACGAGATCCGCTCGGTCGGCCTGGACGGCAGCGGAGAGCAGCTCCTGCCCATCGGCGACCTGGACGAGCCCTGGGACATCGCGGTCGACGCCGAGGAAGGCAAGCTCTACTGGTCCTCGCGGAGCGTGCCGCGGATTCGGCGGGCGAACCTCGACGGCAGCGCCGTCGAGACGGTCGCGACGGGCCACGCGAGCGCGAGCGGCGTGGCCGTGGTGCGCATTCCGGCGACGGTTCCCTTGCCGCCCTGGGCGGTGACGGCGCTGGCCGTCACCGTGGCCCTGGTCGGCATGGCCCTTCTCCGGCGGGGAGCGACGGCTTAGCGAGCGTCCGTTCGGACGGCCTGCGCAGCTTCGGACGCATCCGCGCCTGGACGCGGTCTCGGCGCCCTGAGCCTTCGGTCTCGGCCGTCCCGACTGCGTCGGAGCGGACGGGGTCACGCCACGCGCGTGGTGGTTCCGCCAGTGGCTGCAAGTTGCTGAATTCAGGCGGCTCCTGGTTCCTGTCGCTGCGTGGTGTCCTGCTGGCACTGGCCTTGCGATGTCCGCGGTCAGCGACGGGCCGCGGTGGCTCGTCGCGATCGATGGAGACCACCCCATGACCACGTCGCGTTCGTCCCTGTCGCTGCTCGCCGCCTTGATGTTGTTCACCACCGTCGCCGACGCCTGGGCCCACGGTGCCCGCGGTCGGGGGCGGGGTCGCGATCGCACGCCCGGCGATGACCGTCCCATCCCCCGGCGTGCGCTGATCCCCGCGCTCAAGACGGCCGGCACCCTCGCCGGCGTCGCCGACATGGACAACCACCACGTCTTCGACGCGGACTCGCCCCGCGACATCCGCCTCGCCGCCCGCAACACCGGCGACGGCACGATGGTCCTGACCCTCGTCAGCGACGAGGGACGTGAGCGCATCGAGCTCGCCGCCGGTGAGATCCAGCGCGTGCTGCGTCGCGGCATCGAGGACGTCTGGGCCGCTTGCGAGGGAGGCGGCCGAGCCACGAGCTGTCAGCTCACCTACCAGATCGAGCACGCCCCCAGCTTCGGCGGTCCGCTCGAGCTCGTCGTGTCCAACTGGGTCCCGACCATCGGGTGCATGTCGACGTCCGATCTCGAGATGCCGGGCTCGAGCTGCACGACCGGCAGCGGCGGTGGTCAGCTCTGCGTGGAGGTGCTGAGCTCCGAGGTCGAGATCGTCCCCGAGCCCATGGGCCCGCGTCCGCCCATCGATGTCTTCGTCCAGCGCTGTCCAAACCTCGACTGCTCGCCGGTCGGCATGGCGGCCGACGTGGCGGGCGACCTGGAGGTCACCGTCGAGTTCCTCGACGCGCCGACGCAGGTCTTCGTCCTCGACTGCGAGAGCACGACCCTCAATGCCACCTTCGGTGGCGTCGAGCGCGTCACCGTGCGCTCGGACTGCGTCGGGACGAACGGTTGCAGCAACACGTGCACGACCGCAGCGTCGTTCGTCCGTTACCAGGCTTGCGCCGACCCGGCCCTCTGGCTTCTTTCCCGTCCCTGAACGGTCCTCCATCGACCGGATGAGAACGGGGCGGCCCTGTCGGGGATGGCCGACAGGGTCGCCTCGCTCTCGCTAGCCCGGAATCCTCACTTGAGACCGTGACGGGCGATCTTCTTCTGCAAGGTGCGGACGGCCACGTCCAGGGCGCGGGCGGCCTGAGTGCGGTTGCCACCGGCGGCGCGCAGCGCGCTCTCGATGGCCTCCCGCTCGGCCGCGTCCACGCGGTCCTTCAGGGAGCCGCTCGTCGCGCTGGCTCCTGTCGTGCTGCTCGTGTTCGACTCCGCGCTCGCGAGGAGCTCCTCGGGGAGGACGTCGGTCCCGATGGACGTGCCCTCGGGCGTGAGGACCACCGCGGCCTCGACGACGTTCTCCAGCTCGCGGACGTTGCCGGGCCAGCGATGACGACGCAGCGCCCGCAGTGCCTGATGAGTGAAGGCCTCGACCCGCTTGCCGTTGCGCCGCGAGTGCTCGGTGAGGAAGTGGTGGGCGAGCAGCGGCAGGTCTTCGAGACGGTCGCGCAGCGCGGGAACCCTCAGCTCGATGACCTTGAGTCGGTAGTAGAGGTCCTTGCGGAAGCGACCGTCGTCGACCGCCGCGGCGAGGTCGACGTTGGTCGCGGCGACCACCCGCACGTCGACGTGACGCACCTCCGACGATCCCACCCGAAGGATCTCGGCGTTCTCCAGCACGCGCAGCAGCTTCACCTGCAAGGCCGCCGACATGTCGCCGATCTCGTCGAGGAAGAGCGTGCCACCCGACGCTCTTTCGAAGAGCCCGGCTCGGTCCGAGGTCGCGCCGGTGAACGCCCCCTTCACGTGACCGAAGAGCTCGGCCTCGAGCAGGGTCTCGCTCAACGCGCCGCAGTTGACGGCGACCAGCTCGCGCTCGCTGCGACGGCTCAGCGCGTGAACGGCCCGGGCGACGAGCTCCTTGCCCGTGCCGTCTTCACCCTGAACGAGCACCGAGGCATCGCTCGGGGCCACCGTGCGCACGAGCTGGAGCAAGCGCGCGATGGCCGGTGAGCTGCCGACGATGCCGAGGTCGTCGGAGCCGGTGCGTCGGCTCGTCTCCGCCCGACGCAGGCTGTCCCGCGTGCGGCGGGCTCGCTCGAAGTGGGGGCTGAGGTCGTTGAAGAGCACGCGCACGCGGTCGAGGTGCTCGCGGGGATCCGACTCGGGACAAGGACCGTCGAAGTAGGCGATCGCCATCGTCTTCCCACCCTGCCCGAGGGGCACCGCGGCGAAGGCCTCGACCCCCATCTCGACGAGCGAGCCTTCGCGCTGGAAGTCCGGGTCGCTCGCCACGCTCAGGGAGAGGACGGGCTCGTCGGCCTGAAGCGCCCGACGCAGGAGCTGATCGGGCGCGACGCGCTCGTGCGCCGGCACCGCCGAGCCGTCGTGCTGCGCGGCCGCCTGACAGGTGAGCTCGTCGCCCTCGGCCACGAAGACGAGACCGCGGGCGAAGCCGAGCAAGTCGAGGGCGGCGTCGACGAAGCCGAGGAGGAAGGTCTCGGGCTGGTCCGGTTGCGACGACTCGAGTGCTTGATGGAAGAGGCGGTAGCGATCGGTCAAGGGCACCTCGTCGTCGTCGGCAGCCGCCGATGTCGGGGGCTCTGCCGTCGCCGTCAGCCAACGGGCGAACACCCGCTGCTGAGCGAAGGGCACGGCGTCGGACGGTAGCATGGCGTCGAGGTCGGCGAGCAGCTCGCGTCCCTCCTCGTCGAGCCGCGTGGCGTCGTCGTCTGAGCTCGCCGCGCGACAGGCGGCGGCAGCGGCGAGCAGGCTCGCAGCTCGGACCGGCGGTGCCTGATCGCGAGCATCGACCACCAGGCGCAGTGCGTCGGCGACCAGCTCGGGCGAGGTGGCTTCGTTCGCGGCAGCCGTGCTCGTGCGCAGAGCCAGGAGCTCGCGCTCGAGCTCGTGGGTGAGCTGGGCGAGCTGGGAGCTGCGAGCGTCGTCGAGCGCGGTGCGCAGCGCGTGCTCCAGCGAGCTCTCGTCGTTCGCATCGACTCTCAGGCGGACGCGCCAGAGGGCCAGCTCCACGCGGAGATCGGTGTCGCCGGTGGCCGTGCCGACGTCGACCTCGCCGAGGAGGCGGCGAGCGTCTTCTTCATCGCTCCGGCACCAGGCGGTCTCGACGAGACGCAGGACGGCGACTCGTTCGCGCAGTGGCTCGTCGACCTCTCGGAAGATCGCGCGGGTCGCCTCGAAGTGACGACGTGCGAGGGACGTGCGTCCCTGGTGCAGGGCGAGCTGACCCAGCGCCATGAGGACGACCGCCTCGGGCCGCCGCTCGCGCAGGCGTCGTCGCAGCTCGAGGCACTCGGTGAGGGCGGGCTCGGCCTCGTCGACCCGACCGAGGCGGCGCGCGGTGTTGCCGAGGACCTCGAGCGCCCGCGCGATCCCCGACAGGTCGCCGGCCTTCCGAGCAGCGGCCAGCGCACGTCGCGCGGCGACGAGGGCGCGGTCGAGCTCGCCGCGCGCGAGGAGGATGGCGGCGAGGTTGGAGGACGTCGTGGCCGCGCGGACGCGATCGCCCGCGGCTTCGAAGCCGGTGAGAGCCCCTTCGAAGGCGGTGAGCGCCTCGGCGAAGCGGGCGCGGCCGTACTCGGTCACGCCGAGGTTGTTGAGAGCAGACGCCAAGGCGGCATCGTCGTCGCTCGCTCGCGCCGCGACGAGAGCGGCATCGTGGAGTCGGTCGGTGGCGTCGAGGTCGCCCGTGGCGTAGCGAAGGATGGCCTCGAAGGAGAGAGCGAGCGACTCACGTCGAGGGTCGTCGAGCGCACGGGCTTCGGCGAGCGCTCGTTCCGTGACGGCCATGGCGTCGTCGACACGGCCGAGCTGACGCAGCAGCCGCGCCTGCTCACGAACGGCGTCGGCGCGGGCGCCGAGGTCGTCGGAGCTGGTGGCGATGGAGGCCTGGGCTTCGGCGGCCTCCTCGGTGCGACCTGCGCGAGCGAGCAGGTCAGCTCGATCGACCAGGACTTGCACCGGAGGTGTTGCGTCGGCGATGGCGGCCAGGCTCGCGAGCGCCTCGTGGCGTTCGAGTGCCTCGGCCAGCAAGCCGGCTTGGCTGAGCGCGGCGGCCGAGCGAGGCGTGGTCCGCCAGGCGCTCTCGAGATCACCGGCTCGGAGATCCAGCTCGGCGATCCCGTGGACGTGGGCCGCGAGGTCGCATCGTTCGAGGCTTCGGGCGACGCGCGAGAGGACGCTCGTGCGAACGTCGTCTTCGACCGATCCGAGGACGACGGGCGCGAGTCGATCGTGAGTGAGGCTGAGCTCGTCGGGACCCGGGCCGTCGCGGGCGAGCTTGGCCTCGACGAGGAGATCGACGACGTCGAGGCTGGCGTCCTCGTCGAGCTCCAGCACGTCCCCGAGCGCTTCGGCGGGCAACGGCGCGCCGAGGCCGGCCAGGGCGAGCAAGGCGGTGCGAGCGGTCTTGGGCAACGCCTGCACGCGAGCGAAGGTCGTGTCTCGCTCCAGGAGCGCGGCCAGCTCGCGGTTCGAGGCCGTCACGACGAGCTTGCCCTCGTCGCGACGGAGGGCTTGGCGTCCGGCTAGCGCGTGGACGGTCTCCTCGAGCGCGTGGGGGAGACCGCTGGTGGCCGTTCCGAGCAAGTCGGTGAGCGTGTCGGGCGGCGGCTCACCGAGGAGGGAGTGGAGCATGGACTGGACTTGCGGTGCTTCGAATGGCGGGAGCTCGCTCACGAAGACGTCGTCGCGTGGGGCGAGCCGCTCGAGCAGACGCGCGACCGTGGGTCGGCTCGCGAGCTCGTCGCTGCGAATCGTCACGACGAGCAGCAAGGGCAGCGAGGGCAGGTCCTCTGTCAGGCGCTCGAGCAGCTCGAGGGAGAGCGCGTCTGCACGGGTGAGGTCATCGAGGACGAGCGCCAGCGGCGTGCGTCGGGCCATCCGGATGAGGACGCTCTCGGCCGCCCAGGCCAGGCGCACTCGGTCGACGGAGACGCCGTCGTCCGCATCCTCGTCGACCGTCGACGTGAACTCCTCGAACTCGGGGAGGAAGCGGGCGAGCACGGGAGCGTCGGTGCCGAGCAGCTCGGCGCGTTCGTCTTCGGGTAGCGAGCTCAACCGACTCGCGACCTGGGCGAGCGGTCGAGCGAAGACGCCGAGAGGCTCGGGAGGCGTGGGCGCCCGACCGTCGAGCGGGGTGAGCCCTTCGGCTCGGGCGTCGGCGCGGGCCTCGCGGGCGAGACGGGTCTTGCCGATCCCGGAAGGGCCGGAGAGGACGACGAGGCTGCCTCGGGCTGCCGCACCGGCGGCCGCGGCGCGGGCTCGCTCCCGCAGCCGACGCAGGTCGTCGTCGCGTCCCACGAGCTGGGGGTGGAGGGGACGGACGGGACCGCTGGCGCGCTCGGACTCGGCCGGCTCGAGGTCGATGCCGAGCTCGGTCGCGACCGTCTCGACCCGCTGCCGAAGCTCGGTCGCTGACTGCGGTCGTTCCAACGGGTCCTTGGCGAGACACCAGCGCGCGAGCTCGGCGAGCCGGGGCTCCAGGCTCGAGTCGGGCACGGTCGGCGTAGGGGCCTCGTAGAGGATCGAGAGGAGCAGCTCGGACGTGGTCGTCGCCGTGAAGGGCCGCGTGCCGTGGAGGCTCTCGTGGAAGACGGCGCCGAGCCCGTAGAGATCGGTGCGGGCGTCGGCCTGGCCGTCGCGGACCTGCTCGGGCGCGAGGTAGGGGAGGCTGCCGACGACCTGGCCGGCGTCGCTGAGCGAGGAGGGCCCGGCTTCCATCCGGGCGAGGCCGAAGTCGGCGAGCTTGAGACGACCTTCGCGGTCGAGCAGGACGTTGGTCGGCTTGAGGTCGCGGTGGAGGACGCCCCGCTCGTGCAGGTGCTCGAGCGCGCGGGTGGCTTGGTGGAGGAGACGCAGCCTCGCGTGAACCCAGTCGGAGGAGTGAGGGGCCGGCGGCCAGCCCTGCCGCTCGTCTTCGAGGACCTGGGCTAGGTCACGACCATCGACCAGCTCCATGGTGAAGAAGGGCGTGTTCCCGGGATGGAACTCGTGGACCCGCACGACGTGCGGGTGGACCAGGGCGGCAGCCGCGCGGAACTCGCGTCGGAAGCGACGGGCGGGGAGCGAGCCGGTGCTCGTCGCCGCCAGGAGCTTGAGGGCAACGAGGCCGTCGTCGCGCGTGTCACGGGCCTTCCAGACGACGCCCATGGCCCCGCGGCCCAGCTCGTCGAGCAGCTCGAACGGGCCGAGTCGGTCGGTGTCGACCGAGGTCGAGGAGGGAGTGGGCCGGGACATGACCCCGTGAGTCTACGCGTCGACGCGGAGAAATCGCCGAGCCGACCTCCCCCTTCGACGACGGATGGCGCACCTGGGTGTCGAGAGCCGATGTCCGGCCCTCGTCTCGAGTCTCTCGAGACGACTCAGCAGCAGGAATTGCCACATGTCAGGAAGTGAAATCGGGGGGCCGGCCGTCGCCATTCGGCCCCTTCGCAGCTCGTTCGCGCCGGCGATGCGTGCGACCCGTGTTCACTCGATGCCGCCGACGGTGACGGCCACCGTGCGGACGTCGACAACTGTCCCGCGGTCGCTAACGCCGACCAGTCGGACCTCGACGCCGACGGTGCCGGGGATGCGTGGACCTTCACCTACGACACTCCGGCGCGTCTCTCCTGGGTGGGCCTGCTCGACATCGACGAGAGCGGCGGACGTCTCCGTGCCTTTGATGCCGACGGTGAGCTCTTGCTCACGACGCTGCTGCCCCATCAGGAGGAGGACAACGGCTGGCAACGCTTCGACGTCGACCTCTGCGGCGTGGCGGTGCTCGAGATCGAGCTCGCGGGCTCCGGGGCCGTGACCGATCTCGTCCGTGAAGAGTCGCTACGACGTGGTCGCATCTCGGACGACGACCCCCGGGGCGGTCGTCGGGCGCGGGTCGAGCTCCGTGACCGACGGGGAGGGAGTCGGCGCTGAGCCCTCGGACCCGCCGTCTCGAACACGAGACGGCGGGTCCTCCTCCGATCACCTTCGGCGGCCGTCGGAGCCGAGACGACGGGACCGGCTCCAGTTGGTGTCGCTCGTCGTGAGCACGCAGTCGAGCGCCACGCGTCGACGCGTCGGATCGGCGGCGTGCTCGGTGCGGAAGCGTTCCACGAGCTCTTCAGGCGTCGCTCCCTCGGTGAGGAGGGTCTCGACCTCCGGGCAGAGCTCCTGCTCGAGGGTCACGCGTTCCTCCCGGGCGATGAGACGTCGGTGGAGAGGTGTCGTCTCCCAGAGTCGCACCGAGTGATCGGCGGACGCGGAGGCCAGGATGCGACCATCCGGGCTGAAGGCCAGGGAGTGGATGGTCCCCTCGTGGTCGGTCAGGGTCGCGAGCCGGTCTCCGGTCTCGGGATCCCAGAAGATGAGAGTCTGATCGGCGCTCCCGGAGACCAGCCGCCGACCGTCAGGGCTCCACGCCACGGCATGGACCGCCCGGGAATGACCGCTCAGGACCCGCTCCTGCACGCCGAGCTCGAGGTTCCAGATCCGGATCGTGCCGTCTTCGCTGGCCGAGGCGACGCGTTGGCTCGTGGGCGAGCAGGCAAGAGCTCGCACGAGGTCGTGATGTCCGGACAGTCGATCGCCGCGTCGTCGGGTCGCGACGTCCCAGCGCTCGATCTCGGAGCCGGTGGCGGCGATGAGCTCGCGACCGTCCGGCGTGAAGGCCAGCGCGTCGGCGACGAGCGACCAGGTCTCGAGGTCCGGGCGCCCCGCCACGCGCAGCGAGTCGAGCTCGAGCTCGTGAGTCGGGTCGCTCACCGCCAGGAGCTCTCCCTCCGGATGCCAGCAGGTCATCGGAAGCCGAGGCTCGGGGGCCTTCCGACGCCACACGACGCGAGGGCGTGCTTGGTGGGTGCTCACCGGCTCGCCGGTGCTCGTGCTCCAGAGCGACAGGACGTCACCGTGAATCGAGGCGAGCAGCTCACCGTCGGGGCTGAAGGTGACGTCGCCGAGGGTTCGTCCCTGTCGAGCTCGAAGGGTCGACACGTGCCGGCCGCTCGTGCTGTCCCAGAGATGAAGACGACGCTGAACGTCCCGTGACGCGAGTCGGGCTCCATCCGGGCTGAAGACGACGTGGCTGACTGCCGGCCGGTGACGCAGCACCCGGGCCTCGTGGGCCGAGGCATCCCAGAGCCGGCAGTGGCCTTCCACGTCCAGCGAGAGGATCCGGCTCCCGTCCGAACCGAAGACCAGGCTCGGCTCACGGTCCCAGTGGGTCACGGCCCTTCGAACGGAGGTCTCGTGTCCCCGGAGACGGTCGAGCTCGATGCCGTTGCGGACGTCGAAGAGCCGGACGATGCCACCGCCGACGGCGACGACCAGCCGGTCCCCACCGGCATCGAAGGCGTGGGGGCAGCTCCCTTGCTCCTGCGGGCGATCGGCAAGGACGGCGATCAGCGAGCCGTCAGTCCCGTCCAACAGCCAGGCCCG
>JBCCFW010000072.1:0-34324 GCA_039029535.1 Acidobacteriota bacterium | reverse complement strand
GTGTCGGTGGTGTCGTCGATGACGCCGTCCATGTCGATGTCGAGGGCGCCGAAGCCAGAGTCTTCGATGTCGTTGGTGCCGTCACCGTCGGAGTCGACGTCGCGGTAGTCGTCGACGCCGTCGGCGTCGCTGGCCGCCGGGTTGGAGGTGAGGGTGCCGCCGTCGGACTCACCGTCGCCGTCGGCGTCCATGATCGCGCCGCCGGCTTCGTCGACGTCGTTGATGCCGTCGTTGTCGGAGTCGAGGTCCCGGTAGTCGGGGATGCCGTCCATGTCCGTGTCGGGGACCGTGGTCGTGTCCTCGCCCATGCCGAAGTCGTCGATGCCGTTGTCATCGATGTCGTTGAGGCCGGTGTCGCCCTCCGCGAGGTCGGTGATGCCGTCGTTGTCCGAGTCGACGTCACGGAAGTCAGGGGTGCCGTCGGTGTCGGTGTCGAACACCGCGTCGGGGCCGGCGCCGTCGTTGTCGTAGTCGGGGTCGCCGGACTCGGGCACGGTCTCGATGGCGTCGTTGAGGCCGTTCGCTCCGACCGCGCCGTCGAGCATGCCGTCGCCGTCGGCGTCGGCCGCGTCACCGTCGCCGGCAGCGTCGTCGGCGTCGATCAGGCCGGACTCCTGGACGTCGTAGATGCCGTCGTTGTCGGAGTCGAGGTCGAGGCTGTCCGGCGTGCCGTCCATGTCGGTGTCGACCGCGCCGTCGCCCTCGTCGACGTCGAGGATGCCGTCGTTGTCGTCATCGATGTCGGTCACGTCGGGGATCCCGTCCATGTCCTGGTCGAGATCGTCGGCCATGTTGTTGGGATCCCGCTCACCGGGATCGACCTGGCCGTTGGCGTTGGTGTCCTCCGCACCGTCGCTCACGCCGCCCATGTCGGTGTCCATCGCGAGCGGATCGGTGGTGGTGCCAGGATCGGCGTCGGGGATGTAGCCGGCGCCCGTGCCCATCAGCGGTCCGGGACCGTCGGGGTCGGCCACCGGCATGGTGTCACCGACCTCGGTGCCGTCCTGGAGGCCGTCCATGTCGGTGTCGTCGTCCAGGGCGCTGGTCTCGCCAGCGTCCTGCACGCCGTTGCCGTTGGTGTCTTCCTCGCCGTCGGAGAGACCGTCGTCGTCGGTGTCGGCGTCGATCGGGTCGAGACCGCCGAGGACCTCGTTGGCGTCGGGCACGCCATCACCGTCGGCGTCGTTGGTGTCGCCGTAGGCGGCGTCGTCACCGTCGACCGGGTCGACGATGCCGTCACCGTCGGTGTCGGTGGTGACGTCGATGACGCCGTCCATGTCGATGTCGAGGTCGCCGAAGCCGGAGTCGTCGACGTCGTTGGTGCCGTCGCCGTTGGAGTCGAGGTCGCGGTAGTCGTCCGCACCGTCGGCATCGCTGGCCGCCGGCATGGAGGTGATGACCGCGCCATCTGAGAGACCGTCACCATCGGCGTCGGTGACGGGACCGCCCGCCTCGTCGACGTCGTTGATGCCGTCACCGTCGGCGTCGAGGTCGCGGTAGTCGGGGATGCCGTCCATGTCCGTGTCGGGCACCATGGTGGTCGCGCCACCGACACCCGCGTCGTCGTCGCCGTCGTTGTCGGCGTCGGTCAGGCCCGTGTCGCCCTCGGCCAGGTCGCTGATGCCGTCGTTGTCGGAGTCGACGTCGCGGAAGTCCGGCGTGCCGTCGCCGTCGGTGTCGGCCACGGCATCCGGTCCGGCGGCGTCGTTGTCGTAGTCGGGATCACCGGATTCGGCCGCGGTCTCGATGTCGTCGAGCAGGCCGTTGGCGCCGAAGTCGGCCGGGACGCCGTCGAGACGACCGTCGCCGTCGGCGTCGGCCGCGTCACCGTCGCCGGCCGCGTCGTCGGCATCGATGAGGCCGGACTCCTGGACGTCGAAGATGCCGTCGTTGTCGGAGTCGAGGTCCAGGCTGTCGGGCGTGCCGTCCATGTCGGTGTCGACGGCGCCGTCACCTTCGTCGGTGTCGAGGATGCCGTCGTTGTCGTCGTCGATGTCGATGTCGTCGGTGATGGTGTCACCGTCGGAGTCCATCACCATGCAGATGTTGAGAGCGCGGACGTTGTTGGTGAAGTCGCACTCCTGGAAGCGGATGGTGCCCAGGTTGAAGGCGACCATGCCGTCCATGTCGGTGTCGTCGTCGTCGTTGTTGATGACGACGTTGAGGTCCCGCGGGACGCCAGCGATGGGGACGCTGTGCGTGAACGTCATGCAGGTGCCGGCGTCGAGCGTCATGCCGGTGCTGAAGCTGGCGAGGTAGGTCGCAGCGCCAGCGGTGGGGTCGCCGTCGTAGTACTGGATGGCGAAGTCGCGGGCGTTGACCTCGCCGTTGATGCAGATCTCGACGTCGACGTCGATGTTGGCGGGGATGGCGCCGCAGTCGACGGGCGGAGTCGTCAGCACGAGGCTGTTGGCGACCGCGTCGGGCGTGGGGATGTTCGGGTCGGTGGGGAGGACCAAGCCGCCCGTGTTGGTGTCGGTGATCTGGGCGTGGTAATGGTTGAAGAGCCGGTAGTTCTCAGTGAGCTCCTGAGGAATGCTGCCGTCTTCGTAGACGTTGGTGCCCTTGTACTGAGTCTGGTTCCAGATGTCGCGACCCGGCAGCCAGAGGGTGTTCGGGCCGGGCTCCCAGAGCTCGAGCCGTCCGTCACAAGTGACGGCGAGCTCGACGGAGCCGTCGCGATCGAAGTCACCGATGGTCGGGTGCTCGTAGCCGGTGCCGCTGGTGCAGTTGAGACCCGTGTCGGCGAAGCTGTCGAAGTAGGTGACCGGGCCGCCGCCGCCGTCGTCCGGAGCGGACTGGAAGATGCGCAGCGTGTTGTTGTCGCGGTAGACGATCTCGTAGATGCCCTCACCGTCGAAGTCGAAGAGAGCCATCTGGGTGTGACCGCTCGGGTCGAGGTGGGCGACCTGCCAGATCAGCGGACCGTCACCGTCGACGAGAGGAGTGCTGCAGATGTCGTCGTAGACACGGACCTCGGCGTCGTTGATGAAGACGAACTCGGGGCAGGGATCCTCGACGACGCCCGGCGTGGTCGGGTCGTCATCGAAGTTGCCGATGGCGGCCGGACCGCCGCCCGCGTTGCCGTAGTCACTCGGGCCGCCGCCAGGGACCAGGGCGGCCGTCTGGAGATCCCAGACGAACACGCGGCCCGAGGGCTCGTCGACGACGAGGGCGTCGACGTCACCGTCGTTGTCGAGGTCGGCGACGGAGGTGTTGGCGCGGTAGAAGGCATCGTCGTTGTTGGCGTTCGGCGACGTGCCACCGGCGGAGATGGCCTGGTCGTCGGAGGCGTCCTGGCCACCACCGTTGAGGTCGATGACCAGCGTCTGGATCTCGGTCCAACCCGCGACCGTCGTCCAGGTGAAGACGTGGCCACCGCAGACCAGCTCGAGCAGGCCGTTGGCATTGGTGACCGAGTCGGCTTCCTTGGCGAAGGCGAACATGCCCTGACCGAACTTGCGGCCGCAGACCGGGACCTGCGAGGCAGGCACCGCGCCCGAGCCGTCGTGGACCTCACCGGTGACGGCGTTCACCACCCAGCCGATGCGGGGGATGATCTCGGGGACGCCGTCCTGGTCGAGATCCTGGATGGAGATGCCTTCGCGGTAGTTGCCGTCGCCGATGTGATCGGGGTGGGTGTTCGGCAGGCCGGTGGTGACGCCCTCACCCGCGCCGGTGCCGGAACCGTCGGGGTAGATCTGCACGAAGGTGGCGCCGTCCCACTCGAAGCGGTAGAGCGTGTCGCCGTTGTTGGCCTGGAGGAAGATGTCGGGCGTGCCGTCGTTGTCGACGTCGCCGATGACCGCGCCGCCGTCGCGGCCGTTGCCGACGGGCGTGCCGTCGTTGAGGGTGATCGCCACTTCGTCGCAGGTGGTGTCCCCGTCGCTGTCGATCGGGTCCATCACGATGATCTCGTTGCCCTGCGTGCTGAGGATCTCCGACAGGCCGTCGCCGTCGACGTCGCCCGCGACCGGAACCTCGTAGCCCGTGCTGCCGCCGACGGTGCAGCGGCGCAGCGCCGTGAAGGCGGTCGGCTGAGCGGTCGGTCGGGGGATCTCGCAGGTATTGGCCGCGATGCAGTTGGAGTCGAACTCGTCGACGCGGCCGTCTGGCGGCGCATCGTCGTCGATGCCGTTGTCACAGATCTCGGCCGGGCCGAAGAGCTGCCAGCGGTCGAGGTCGAACTCGTCACGCGCCGAGGCAGTGGCCGAGGGCTCGCGGTTGGAGGTGACGTGCAGGTCGAGTCCCAACGACCCCGTCAGCTCCACGTGCGACGCCATCTCCACGATGACCAGCACGTCCAGGCACTCCTCGGGTAGGAGCAGGCGTGACTGCAGCCGACCGTCGTCCCCCCGGTCGAGCGGCACGTCGCCACCGGACAGCCGTCCGTTGGTGTCCACGTCCTCGTAGAGCTCCACGCTCACGACGTCGACGCGGGGCGGCAACCTGGCCTCCAGCGTCAGGGTGTCGTTCTCGGCCGAGCGATTGCAGGCGAGATGGCGGAAAGTCACCCGACCCGTGGGCTGCGGTCCGAGCGGACCGTCAGCGGCGGTGAGGTGAACCTGCTGCACCGTCTGGACGCCCGGAGTCGACACGGAGGTCGTCAGGGTCAGCGTCGCGACGAGGCTGGAGAGGAAGGCCCCGAGCAGGGTGGCGTTGCCGAAGGCCGCCGAGAAGCGTCGGGAGTTCGCAAAGAAGTCAGTCATGGCGATGGACCTTGGAGGTACACGACCCCCCCTGGGACGGTCGGGGGTCTTGATGGCGTCAGCGCACTGGGACGGAGAAACATCCCTAGGCAGCCCGGCTCAGAAAAGCCTGGGCGGCAGTCATTGGGAGGTGGCTGAAATCCCCAATATCGAGCTGCTCATCGTAGCAGAGGGCTCCAACCTCTTTTAGGACCTCAACTGTCTCAAAGACTCACGGTGGGTCGATTGGGGGCTGCCGAGAAGCGTCAGAAAATGCGAGAAGGGCGTTCTGAGATGCGCTAGACGACAGAACCTGCATTCCGGACGCCGTGGATGGGTTGCTCGAACGTTTTTCGCGCGTTCACAGCTTTTCCACACTCACCGAGAGCAGCCCTTGGTGAGCTGGCTCACGGCCCCGAACGGCTCTGGGCCGGGGCTCCTCGGTCAGGGGCCGTAGCGGTGAGGGCTGCCGATCGGGAGGAGGGGTGGTGCCGTCGTGTCGCAGGCGTCGCCGAGGCCATCGAGATCGATGTCCTCCTGACCCGGATTGGGCTCGAAGGGGCAGTTGTCGCAGGCGTCGCCGAGACCGTCGCTGTCCTCGTCGGACTGGTCCGGATTGCTCACGCCGGGGCAGTTGTCGAGGCAGCTGATGAAGGTGAGAGCCCCGCTCCCGGCCAGGTGGACCTCGAGCGTCCGGACGCCCGGAGCGGAGAGGTCGAGCACCTGGTGGCTGTTGTTGCCCAGCGGCTCGATCACGGCCTCGGCGAGGAGGATGCCGGTCGACTCGTAGGCGCGAACCCAGCCGCCGGGCTCGTCGAGGTCGGCGTCGAGGATGCCGACCGAGTGGAAGAGGACCTCCTCGTCGTAGGTGAAGGTCACCGTGCCGCCGACCTCCGAATCGTCGGGAACGCAGGGGCTGTCGGTCTCGTGGAAGATGAGGACGTGGCCGCGCGGCTCGTCGTTGTTCAGGCCTGAGCCAGGGGTCAGGAGGTCGAGGTCGTCGCAGGTCGGAGCGGCGCTGTCGAAGACCCGGATCTCGTGGGTGGCCGAGACCGTCATGCCCGGCAGGGTGGTCAGGATGGTGCCGGGAGGGATCTCCTGGATCGCCAGGCCCGGGCAGTCGTTCTCGGTCGAGTCGTCGGCGGGATCGTTGGGGTCGGTCTCACCCGGACCGACCGCACCGTCGTGGTCCACGTCCTCGGTTCCGTCGGGGACCCCGCCCCCGTCGGTGTCGGGGTCGAGGGGGTCGGTCGTGCTCGTCGGGTCGGAGTCCGGTCGGAAGATGCCGGCGTCGGTGTCGGGCAGGGGCGTGGTCGCACCCAGCTCCGTGCCGTCCTGGAGACCGTCGTCGTCGGTGTCGAGGTCGAGAGGGTCGGTGCCGTGGATGTCGACCTCGTCTCCGTCGGAGAGCCCGTCGTCGTCGGTGTCGGCGTCGAGGGGGTCGGTCAGCGTCTCGGCGCCGTCGAGGAGGCCGTCGCCGTCGGTGTCGGGGTTGGTCGGGTCGGTGCCGACGTCGTTCACCTCGGCTCCGTCGTCGAGCCCGTCATCATCGGAGTCTGGGTCGAGTGGGTCGGTGCCGTGCATGCCGATCTCGTCACCGTCGGAGAGCTCGTCGTCATCGGAGTCGGCGTCGAGCGGGTCGGTCCCATGGGTGAGGACCTCGGCTCCGTCGGAGAGCCCGTCGCCATCGGTGTCGGCCATGAGAGGGTCGGTGCCGGTGGTGTCGACCTCCTGGCCATCGGTGAGCCCGTCGCCGTCGGTGTCGGGGTTCATGGGGTCCGTGCCGAGGAGGGCTTCCGCGTCGTCCGACAGGCCGTCACCGTCGCTGTCGACCGGTGGAGCGCCACAGAGATCGACGGAGCCGAAGTTGTCTTCGAAGCTGCACTCGCGGAATGCAATGGTCCCGGGCAGGTGGTCGACGGGGGCGACGCCGTCGGTGCTGTTGAGCACGACGAAGAGCTCACCGGGCGTGAGACCGAGCGAGACGTCGATGGTGAAGCTTTCGCAGGTACCGGCGACCAGCGTCAGGTCGGTGGTGAAGACATCGAGGAGCTCGGCGCCGGCGAGGCGTGGGTCGCCGAGGTAGAACTCGACGTCGAAGCGGCGGGCGTTGGTCTGTCCGTCGGCGCAGGCGAGCAGCTCGATCTCGACGCTGGGAGGGAGGGGCGCCATGCAGTCGATGGCAGCGGTGAGCGCGAAGCTCCCGACGCGGACGTCGGGGACCGGCATCTCGGTGTCGGTGGGCAGCAGGCCCGGCGTCGCCTGGGCGTGGTAGTCGTTGTAGAGGAGGTGATTGGGCGTGACCTCGATGGGGATCGTGCCGTCGCTCGCGAAATTGGTCACCTGATACTGCATGTGATGCCAGGTGGGGCGTGCCGGGAGCCAGAGCTCCGTGGGGCTCGCAGCCAAGATGAGGACCTGCCCGTCGCAGGTCACGGCGATCTCGGCCACTCCGTCGGCGTCGAAGTCACCGACGACGGGGTTCTCCGAGCCCGTGGCCGACCAGCAGTTGCCGACGCCGATGTCGTAGAGAAGGAGCCCGTCGCTTGCCCGGAAGATCCGCAGGCTCAGGTTGTCTCGGTAGAGGACTTCGGGGAGTCCCTCGCCGTCGAAGTCGAAGAGTGAGACCTGGGTGTGGCCGCTGGCGTCGGTGTGGATGACTTGCCAGAGCAGCGGATCGTTGCCGTCGACCCAAGGCGTGGAGCAGAGATCGTCGTAGGCGCGGAGCTCGCTGTCGTTGATGAACACGACCTCGGGACAGGGGTCTTCGATGACTCCGGGAGTCGTCGGGTCGTCGTCGAAGTTGCCGATGGCCGGGGCTCCCCCGGCCGTGTTGGTGTAGTCGGCGGGACCTCCGCCAGTCAGGAGGATCGGTGTCTGCAGGTCCCAGGCGAAGACGCGGCCGCTGGGCTCATCGACGACAACCGCGTCGACGTCACCGTCGAGATCGAGATCGGCGACCGCCGTGTTGGAGCGATGGAAGGAGTCGTCGTTGTTGGCGCTGGGCGTGGTGCCGGTGGCGGCGATGGCTTGGTCGTCCGAGCCGTCGAGGCCGCCTCCGTTCAAGTCGACGACGAGAGTTTGGACCTCCGTCCAGCCCGCGATGGGTGTCCAGGTGAAGACATGGGCACCTGCGACCATTTCCAGGAGGCCGTTGCCGACGACCGCGTCTCGGGTGAAGGCGGCCACGCCTTGCCCGAACTTGCGGGCGTGGGCCGGGACTTGGGATGCCGCGGCGGCGCCAGAGCCGTCATGGACTTCGCCAGTGATGGCATCGACGACCCAGCCCACGCGAGGGAGGAGCTCCGGATTGCCGTCTTGGTCGAGATCCTGGATGGACAAGCCCTCGCGGTAGCTGCTGTCTCCCTGGTGGTCGCTGTAAGTGACCGGGAGACCGGTGGTGACGCCTTCCCCCGGGCCGGTGCCGCTGCCGTCGGGGTAGTGCTGGACGAAGCTGCTGCCGTCCCACTCGAAGCGGTAGATCGTGTCGCCGTTGCCAGCCTGAACGAAGATGTCGGCGAAGCCATCGCGATCGACGTCACCGACGACCACGCCGTGGTCGCGGTCGGTGGGAGTGCCGTCGGCGAGCGTGATGGTCGTGCTCTCGCAGGTCCCGTCTCCATCGGCATCGATGGGCTCGATCACGACCAACTGGTTGCCTTCCGTGCTCAGGATCTCGGAGACGCCGTCCCCGTCGACGTCGGCAGCAACAGGGGTCTCGTAGCCGGCAGCGGCGTCGGGGGCCGAACAGCGGACGACCACGTTCAGGCTGCTCGGAGAAGTGGTCGGGCGGGGGACCGTGCAGGTCGGCGGAGTGAGGCAGTCGGGATCGAGCTCGTCGACGAGCTCGTCGGCATCGTCGTCGAAACCGTTGTTGCAGATCTCGGCGCCCTGGGAGGCGGGGAGCTCGAGCGATGCACGCCGCGAGTGCCGCTCGCGATCGGGTCGAGCGTCGCCATTCGAGACGGCGAGCAGGGTGAGGCAGGTCGTCAGGCCGCTGAGCGCGACGTGACGGAGACGCAACGAGAGTGCGGTCTTCACGTTCGAACCCTCCAAGACGCGATTGCCAGTCGACTCAGTCTACCCCATCCGGAGGACCGTTCCAGCTCTCCCGATGCGGCCTGTCGTCACCTCGCCACGTCACCGCCCGGCAGCCGTGCGAAGCCCCATGAGCCTTCGTCGGCGGAGAGGCTGTACGCCACGATGAGATAGTCGAAGTCGTCACTGATGCGGCCGGCACCGAGGTGGACGAAGCTCGGCTGGTTCACCGTACCGAGCAGGACGTGGTCCGCTCGGTCTCGCGGCAGGCCCGGGGCCGGTGCGGTCGGGTGATCGATGGCCGCGTACACGCGATAGATGATGCAGGGCGCCGGCAACGTCTCGTGCTCGGGACTCCAGGTCAAGGCGACGTCGTCGCCTTGCTTGGCGAGTCGCAGGCCGAACACCGGAGCGCCGTCGACTTCGGGAAGCGGCGCAGGCTGGCAGGTCGCGATCGGATCGTCGGCACCGTTGCCGACGGTCGGGTCGGTCTCGCCGATGTCCACGGCCCCGTCGCCATCGCGATCTTCTGCTCCGTCGAGAACGCCGCCGTCGTCCGTGTCGGGATCCAGGGGATCCGTGCCGGTCATGTCTTCGGCGTCCGGGCGGAAGATGTCGGGATCGGTGCCTTCGAGCGGGCCGTCACCGTCGGGGTCGGGCACGCCCATGCTGCGCGAGAGCTCGGTGCCGTCTTGCAGGCCGTCACCGTCGGTGTCGGCGTTCAGCGGGTCGGTGCCTTCGCGTCCGACCTCTTCGCCGTCGGACAGGCCGTCGTCGTCGCTGTCGGCGTCGAGTGGGTTCGTGCCGAGGAGAACTTCCTCCTCGTCGGTGAGCAGGTCGCCGTCGCGATCGGCGCCGACGACGTCGTCGAGGGGATCGTTGGGATCGCCCTCGCCGAGATCCTGACGACCGTTGCGGTCGGGATCTTCGACGCCATCGGACACGCCGCCCTCGTCGGTGTCGCGGTCGGTGAGGTCGGTGGTCGTGCCGATGCCGGCATCGGGCACGAAGGTCGGCCCCGAACCTTCGAGCGGACCCGCCCCGTCGGGATCGAAGACGCCGGCAGAGCCGGCTTCGGTCCCGTCCTGCAAGCCATCGCCATCGCTGTCGGCGTTGGTGGGATCGCTGTGCCAGGTCCAGTGCTCCGCGCCGTCGGAGAGACCGTCGTCGTCCCCGTCGGCGTCGAGCGGGAGGGTCTCCCAGCCGTCCTCACCCGGGCTCAGCTCCTCGCCATCGACGAGACCGTCACCGTCCGTGTCGGCGTTGGCCGGATCGGTGCCGGCCAGGGTCTCGAGCGCTGCGGGCAAGCCGTCACCGTCGGCGTCGTCATCGTCGAGACGATCGTTGGGATCGCTCTCGCCCGCGTCGACCGCACCGTTGCGATCAGCGTCCTCGAGCCCGTCGGGCAGGCCCGCGGCGTCGCTGTCGCGGTCGAGGGGATCGGTCGTGCTCGCCGCATCGGCATCGGGAGTGAAGACGGCACCGCTCGTGCCCGTGGCCGGTCCGGGACCGTCGGGATCCGGACGTCCGGTCGTGCGACCGAGCTCGAGACCGTCCTGGAGACCGTCGCCGTCGGTGTCGGCGCGGGTGGGGTCGAGCCCGAGGCCGAGCTCTTCGAGGTCGTCGAGACCATCGTCGTCGGTGTCGATGTCGAGGGGATCGGTGACGACGCCGTCGCTGCCGGGGATGAGCTCTTCTCCGTCGAGGATGCCGTCGAGGTCGGTGTCGGCGAGGGCGGCACTGGTGCCGATGATCGCCTCGATGGCGTCGGGCACGCCGTCGGCGTCGCCGTCGGCGTCCGCGAGGTTGGGATCGGTCTCGCCGGGATCCACGACGCCGTTGCGATCGATGTCTTCGATGCCGTCGGCTGCGCCGTCACCGTCGGTGTCGGCGACGAGAGGATCGGTGCTCGTGCCCGTGTCGTCGTCGCGGACGAAGAGGTTGCTGTCGGTGCCGTCGACACGGCCGGCGCCGTCGGGATCGGACTCACCGACCAGCCGGCCGACCTCCGTGCCGTCCTGCAAGCCGTCGCCATCGGTGTCGGCCAGGCTGGGATCGGTCCCACGCTGGAGCTCTTGATCGTCGGACAGGCCGTCGTCGTCCGTGTCGCGATCGAGGGCCGAGCTGCCCAGGCGCAGCTCGACGTTGTCACGCAGGCCGTCACCGTCGGTGTCGGGACCGACGTCATCGGCGGCGTCGTTGGGATCACCCTCGCCGACTTCCACGCCGTCGCGTTGCCAGTCCTCGGCACCGTCGATCGAGCCGCCCTCATCGGTGTCGGAGTCGGTCGGGCTGGTCGTCGTTCCGGGGTCGAGGTCGGGACGGAAACGCCAGAGGTCGGTGCCCCGCGCCGGGCCGAGCCCGTCGGGATCGGGAACGCCGCGGTTGCGGCCTGCTTCCGTGCCGTCCTGAACACCGTCGCGGTCGGTGTCGAGCAGCGTCGGGTCCGTGCCGAGGCTCAGCTCGTCACCATCCGAGAGCCCGTCGTCGTCGCTGTCGGCGTCGAGCGGCGAGGTCACGCGCCCATCGGTGCCCGGGACGACCTCTTCACCGTCGAAGAGACCGTCGCCGTCGGTGTCGGGCTCGGCGGTATCGGTGAGCAGCAGCATCTCGGTGCGGTCGGGAAGCCCGTCACCGTCGCTGTCGGACCCGGCGTCGTCGGCGCGGCCGACCGGATCCGTCTCGAGACCGTCCACGCTGCCGTTGCGGTTGCCGTCCTCGAGACCGTCGCCGACACCACCGCCGTCGGTGTCAAAGAGCGTCGGGTCGGTCGTCGAGAGCGGATCGGCGTCGACGATGAACACGGCCGGATCGGTGGCCTCGACGGGCCCGGCGCCGTCGGGATCGGGGACGCCGAGCGCGCGACCCGCCTCGGTGCCGTCCTGCAACCCGTCACCGTCGGTGTCGGCGAGCAGCGGGTCCGTGCGGAAGTTGCTGCGTTCCTCACCGTCGCGCAGGCCGTCGTCGTCACTGTCGGAGTCCAGCGGGTTCGTGCCGAGGATGAGCTCATCCCCGTCGGGCACCGCGTCGAGGTCGGTGTCGTTGCGAGCCGGGTCGGTGCCGAGCTCGGCCTCCATGGCGTCGGGCAGGCCGTCGCCGTCACCGTCCGCTTCATCGCCAGCGGTCGTCGCGTCGCTCTCACCGGGATCGACGCGGCCATTGCGGTTGCGGTCTTCGATGCCGTCGGGAACGCCGCCGGAGTCGCTGTCGCGGACGAGCGGGTCGGTGGTGCTGAAGGGATCCTCGTCGGCGATGAAGACGAGGGAGCTCGTGCCGGCGAGGGGGCCAGCACCGTCGGTGTCGGCGACGCCGAGCTGACGTCCGAGCTCGGTGCCGTCGTGGAGTCCGTCGTCGTCGGTGTCGAGCAGCAGCGGCTGCGTGCGGGTGGTCGTGACCTCCTCGCCATCGGCGAGCCCGTCGTCGTCGGTGTCACCGTCGAAGGGTGAGGTCTCCCAGGCCAGCTCGGCGGCGTCCGACAGGCCGTCCATGTCGGTGTCGGCGACGAGGTCGTCGCGCGGGTCGAGAGGTCGGCGATCCTCGGGATCACGGAGACCGTCGTCGTTCTCGTCCTCGAGACCGTCCGGCTCACCACCGGAGTCCGTGTCGGGATCCGCCGGGCTGGTGGTGGTGGTCGGGTCGGCGTCGGGGAGGAACGCCGCACCGGTGCCTTCCAGCGGACCCGGGCCGTCGGGATCGGCCAGGCCGGTCTCCACGCCGGCTTCGAGACCGTCGGAGAGGGTGTCGCCGTCGGTGTCGAACACGGTCGGGTCGCTGCCGAGAGCGAGCTCCTCGGAATCGGAGAGACCGTCGTCGTCGGTGTCTTGATCGAAGGGCGAGCTGTTGACCGACGGGATGACCTCGGCCCCGTCCGGGAGCGTGTCGCCGTCCGTGTCGGCCAGGGCGGGATCGGTGCCGAGCGCAGCCTCCATCGTGTCGGGGAGACCATCGCCGTCACCATCATCGGCGGCATCGTCGCCGCCGTCGATGGGATCTCCTTCACCGGGGTCGACCCGTCCGTTGCGGTCGGCGTCCTCGATGCCGTCAGGCGTGCCCGCGACGTCGGAGTCCGCGGCGAGCGGGTCGGTACGGGTGGTCGGGTCGGCGTCGGGACGCGACCAGGGCGAGCTCGTGTCCGTGCCCTGCGCGGGACCGATGCCGTCGGGATCGGCGATGGCCGTCGTTCGACCACGTTCCAGCCCGTCGCCGAGCCCGTCACCGTCGGTGTCGGGGTTCTCGGGGTCGGTGTTGGCGGCAACCTCGTCGGCGTCGCCGAGCGCGTCGTCGTCGGTGTCGGCGTCGAGGGGATCGCTGGTCGCGCCATCGGCGCCGGGAACGACCTCTTCACCATCGAGGATGCCGTCGCCGTCGGTGTCGCCGACGGTCGGGTCGGTGCCAAGGGACTCCTCGGTCAGGTCGGGTAGGCCGTCGCCGTCGGTGTCGACGTCGTCGGACCCATCCGTCGGATCGCCGTCGCGCAGGTCCTGCACGCCGTCGCCGTCGAGATCCTCGGTGCCGTCGAGCGCACCACCGCCGTCACTGTCGGCCATGGTCGGGTTGGTGGTCGTCCGCGGATCGCCATCGGGTTGGAAGACCCGCTCGTCCGTGCCGCGCACCGGGCCGGCCCCGTCGATGTCGGTCTGGCCCGTGAGAAGACCGAGCTCGGTGCCGTCGGCGATGCCGTCGCGATCGGTGTCGGCTTGCGACGGGTCGAGGCCCATCGCCGCTTCTTCACTGTCGAGCAAGCCATCGTCGTCGGTATCGCGATCGATGGGGTCGGTGATGAAGCCGTCGACGCCGGCCTGGGTCTCCTCGCCGTCGAGGAGGAGGTCGTCGTCGGTGTCGGGATCGAAGGGGTCGCTTCCGGCCTCGGCCTCGGCGCCGTTGGACAGGCCGTCGCCGTCGGTGTCGGCGAGCTCGTCGTCGTCGTCCGGGTCGCGGGGGTTGCCCTCGCCGCCGCCGATGCGACCCGAGCCGTTGAGGTCTTCCTCACCGTCGAGCGCCCCGCCGTCATCGGTGTCGGGGTCGGTCGGGTCGGTGGTCGATGCGGGATCGCGGTCGAAGCTGAAGATGGTCTGGTCGGTGCCGAGCAGAGGACCGCCGAGCCCGTCGGGATCGGCGACACCGCCGGTCTCACCGACCTCGGTGCCGTCTTGCAGGCCGTCACCGTCGCTGTCGATGTTGCCCGGGTCGGTGCCCCAGAGCGTGAACTCCTCACCATCGGAGAGACCGTCGTCGTCGGAGTCGGCGTCGACGGGCGAGGTCACGTGTCCGTCGTCGCCGGGGATGGTCTCCTCACCGTCGACGAGACCATCGGTGTCCGTGTCGGCGTTGAGCGGGTCGCTGCCGTAGAGAGCTTCGATGGCGTCGGGGAGACCGTCGCCGTCCGCGTCGATGTCGTCACCGGCATTGCCGAGGGTCGGATCGAGCTCGCCGAGGTCGCGAGCGCCGTTGCGGTCGACGTCCTCGTTGCCATCGGCGGCTCCACCGTCATCGGTGTCGCGATCCAGCGGGTCGGTGGTCGTCGCGGGATCGGCGTCGCGGATGAAGACGTCCGGGTCGGTGGCGGTGAGGGGGCCGACGTCGTCGGGGTCGGCCACGCCGCTGGTGCGCCCGAGCTCGGTGCCGTCCTGGACGCCGTCACCGTCCGTGTCGGGATCCAGGGGATCGAGACCGAGGCCCTGCTCCTCGCCGTCGGAGAGGCCGTCGTCGTCGGTGTCGGCGTCGGCCGGGTCGGTGATGATGCCGTCCGCGCCCGGGAAGACCTCCTCGCCGTCCTCGATGCCGTCGAGGTCGGAGTCGAGGCCGTCGGGGTCGAGGCCGAGTGCTTCCTCGAGCGCATCGGGCAGGCCGTCACCGTCGCGGTCGGCGTCATCGGCATCGGCGCCGGCTTGGGGATCAGTCTCGAAGTCGTCGCGACGGCCGTTGCGATCGAAGTCCTCGACGCCGTCGACGACCCCGCCGCCGTCGGTGTCGGCGATCAGCGGGTCGGTGACCTCGCGCGGATCGGCGTCGGGACGGAAGAAGTGAGAGTCGGTCGCCTTGATCGGGCCGGCGCCGTCGGGATCTTCCACGCCGCGTCGTCGACCGAGCTCGAGGCCGTCGTAGAGAAGGTCGTCATCGGTGTCACCGTCGGTGGGGTCGGTGAGGGTGGTGTCGATCTCCTCGAGGTCGGCGAGGCCGTCGTCGTCGGTGTCGAGGTCGAGAGGATCGGTGACGTAGCCGTCGAGACCCGGCAGGGTCTCTTCACCATCCTCGATGCCGTCATCGTCGGTATCGGGGTCGTTGGGGTCGGTGCCGATGGCGTCTTCGGTGGCATCGGGCAGGCCATCGAAGTCCGAGTCGTCGTCGATGATCACGCGGGCCAGGTTGGTGGCGAAGCCAGCGAGCTCGCTGGACGACACGAGGGCGGTGTTGTCCATGAAGTCGTCGGGAACCGGCGTGTCGTTGGTGCGGACGCGGAAGCGGAAGGCGACCGTCTGACCGGGATCGAGCGCGGCGAGCAGGAACTCGACCGAGCCCAACATGTCCGTGCCCTCGTCACCGTCGGCGGCGTCGGTCAGCGCGACGAACGGGGCACCCTCGAAGCTCATCTCCATCGAGCCCGCCACGTAGGTGGCGTTGACCGGGATGGGGTCTTGTACCAGGACGTCGGTGGCCGCCGCGGTGCCGACGTTGGTCACCGTGACCTCGAAGGGAAGCTCCTGCGTGGCGCTGGTCGCGAACGGAGCCGTCTTGTGAAGGGTGAGCTTGGGTCCGATCACCTCCGTGCGTACGCGGGCCGAGCGCAGGCCGGGAGTGGCGTCGCTGTCGTAGTCGGCCTCGGTCTCGAGGATGCTGCAGGCGGGCGTGAGGTTGTTCACTCGGACGCGGAACTCACGCGTGGGGAGGGCGCCGACGGGGATGCTGGCGAGGTTCCAGACGACCGCGTTCTGACCCGCGTCGTGAACACCGCCCTCGGTGGCGGAGCCCGGGACGTAGGTCGTGCCGCCGGGCACCGACACGTTGAAGAGGGCGTTGGTCTCCTCGAAGATGCTGTCGTTGCTGAAGTCGATCGTGTACGTGAGCTCCTCGCCGGGCGAGACCACGGCGCGATCGACTGCGAGTGAGAGCGAGATGGGGGCCTGGAGCCACGAGAAGGAGGCCTCGGGCGCGAACTCGCTGGCTCCGAGTCGACCGAGGGCACGGGCGTTGGTGGTGTAGGTCAGCACCGAGCCGAAGGGCTCAACGTTGGTGTCGTAGTCGATGCGGATCTGCTCGTTGGCTTGCAGGACGTCCGGAGAGAGCTCCCAGATCCAGGTGTTGCCGCCCAGCAGCTCCGCGTCGGTGGTGTCCATCGTGCCGTCGGGGTACGTGACGACCGTGCTGCCTGGGACGTAGTTCATTCTCGGCGGCAGCGCGTCGAGGAGCTGAAGGGAAGAGACCGGACCGTTGTCACGAGTGCTCAGGTAGAGCGTGTGGTGGATCATGCCGCCGGTGGCCGGGATGGCTCCAGCAGAGGACTCCTTGGTGAGGAGCAGCACCGGGTCGAGGAAGCGCTCGGAGAAAGGGTAGACGGCGTAGCCGAGATCGAGCGAGGGGTCGCCTGCGCGACCGAGGTCGCTGTTTTGACCGTAGAGCAAGGCGAAGGGCTTGTTGGCCCGAATCTGGGTGCCGGTGTTGTCCCAGTCGTAGGGATCGAAGATCTGCAAGGGCCGCAGGGAGTCGACGAGGTAGGTGCCGGTGGCGGGGTCGTCGGGAGGATCCGGACAGTTGTCACCGTCGCGATCGATTTCGTCAGGCGAGGTGTCGCCGTCGAAGTCGACCCGAACGCGCGTGCGATCGTTGGCGACGCCGACGAAGAGCGGGTTGCGGTTGAGCCGGAAGTTGATGCCCGCACAGTCGCCGAACTGGCAGTCGCCCAGCATGTCGCGCATGCCGGCGCAGTAGGTGCCGACCGGATCCTCGGTGCCCGGCGCCCAGGCCACCGCGTAGTAGCTGGTGAGGAACTCGGTCGCGATCCAGGAGTGGCCCCAGTCGGAGTTGTTGTCCTGGTGGTCGTACATCGACAGGCCCCAGAACGGCTGGGGCCCATAGATCCGCACGCCGGAATCGGCCGGAAAGAAACGCTCCGTGCCCAGCGGCATGATCTCGTTGTAGGCGTTCACGCGACCCGGCGTGAGGACGAGCTGGTTGTTGCCGATGGTGTCGGCCACGTTCACGGTGACCGAGAAGCTCTGCGGGTTGTAGACGTAGATGTTGGGCGGGCGATCGAAGGGCTCGCCGTCCGGCAGGTCCGGATCGTCGCCAGGGGCTGCGACGATGAAGTCGGTCGAGTGCATGGAGTCGGGGAGCAGGGCGATGAAGCGGCTGCTGCGTCCCCGGTCACCGGCGGTGAAGATCAGCCCGGCGACGGGCTTGCTCGTGTTGAGCTGCGAGCCCTCGAGAATGGGGATCTCGAGATCGGGTCGAGGCGTGCTGTCGATGGAGCCCAGGGAGCTGAAGTGTTGGCCTGCATCGAGCGTGAAAGTCGCGACGGTGCCGCCCGTGCGCAGGCGGACCTCGGTGTCGTCGTCGAAGGCGACGAGGTCGAGGTACACGTACTTGAAGGGCTCGCCGGGATCGTTGGTGCCTTCGAGACGGTCGAAGGTGTCCTCACCGATCGGGATGGTGTAGGCGCGCGAGCCACCGACGGCCTCACGAGAGACCAGCTCCAATGAGCCACCGACCAGGGTGGTGTTGATGGGGAACTGGGCGTGCACGACGGAGACGGGACCGCCGCTGGTGTAGACCTTGTCGCCACCGTCGTAGCGCAGGTCGGTCACGCCGTCGCCATCGAGGTCCTGGGCTCGTGGCACGGGGACGTGGAGGCTCGGCGGGCCGGCGGCGGTCCCGACGGTCGTCGATTCGAGGGAGAGCGCGATTCCTTGCTGAGCGAACGAGTCGGCGACGACTCGTGGATCCGTCGTGAAGTCGAGGAGGTTGCCGTTGGCCGGGTTGGAGTCGCCGAAGATCAGCGTCGTCGGCTGGATGGGCACCAGTGGGTTGGGCTCGAAGCCGTCCTCCCAGTGGTCGTAGCGGATGACCTGCTCTCGTGAGCTCGCGGTGATGGCGACGATGGACTGCATGCCCATGTCCCAGCTCGGCCGGCCCTCACCCGTGACGGCCTCGTCCAGCATCTCCCAGACGTGCTCCTCGTGGCCGATGACCACGAACTCCTGGAAGCCGGTGGGGATGTCCTGCGCTTGCCCGGGCAGGGGGATGAGCAGCAAGGACAAGAGGAGGGCGGAGGCCCCCCTCAGGGACTCGAGACGTAGTGGAGCTGACATGGCGACCTGACCGGCGCCGCGCACCTCGAAACGCGAGGCCGCTACCTCACACCGGAATGAAGTGAAGGTAGGTCCGCCCCGATGGGCGTGACGTGGGCCTGGTCTCGGTTGGCGTGGCGGTGGGTCATTCTACCCCGCGATGGGCTCGCAGAGCAGCCCTCACCACCTCAGCGGAGCGGGTTTCGCCAGAGCAGGCCGGAGAAGCGGCCAAAGTCGGCGTCGTTGGAGCAGAGCTCGCAGCGGTGCTCGATGGCGAGGGCGGCCAGGTGGAGATCAGTGGTCAGGCCGCCGGCGGTGCCGGCCTCCTCGGCCAGGGACTCGAGGAGGTCGACGTGACGGGGCCCGGGCTGGAGCACCTGGACCTGCGGTCGGTCCATCCAGGCCCTCACGTGGGAGAGGGCGACCTCGGCAGACAGCGGGCGGACGAGGACCCGCCGATGTGTCACGAGACGGACGTAGCCGAGCACCACGACCCACGGGAGGCCGACGACCGAACGGCCCGACAGGGCGTCGGACCACCAGTCGCGGGCGGTCTCGTGATGGGGGGCGGCGCTGTCGTGGGCGTAGATGAGGAGGTTGACGTCCGGGAGGATCACGAGTCGGTCTCGGACGAACCGTCGGGGCTGCGCGTGAGCGAGCGCTGCTGGTCCTCGGTCTCCAGCTCATCGATCAGGTGATTCAGCCGGCCCGGATCGATGCCCGGCTGGAAGGCGCTGCTGAAGGTCGGAACCTGGAACTTTCCGTAAGGCACGGGCTTCTCTCCGATCATGAGACCGCGACGAAGGGCGTCGTTGACGACGTCGCGATAGGGGCGGTCTTCCTGCCGAGCCCGGGCCTTGAGCTCACGTGCCACGTCTTCGTCGAGAGTCAGCGTCGTGCGCGTCTTGGACATGAGACATCTTGATGCCTGCATTGGTGGGCGTCAAGATGCTCAGGCTCGTGAGGTCGCTGGTGCGACGAGAGAACGGTCCTCGGAGGGTGGCTCGACAGCCAGGGAAGACGTGCTCGAGGCTCTCTCGGTGTTCGGTGCGCTGAACGACCCGAGAGACCCGGGGCTCAGCGCGTCAGGAGCGGGACGCAGCTCACGTGCCGGGACCGGTCGGTGAAGACCACCCACCGCGTGCCGTCGACCTCGACCACCGATGGCGTGCCGTCGAGACCTCCCTCGGCGCAGTACGACCAGGTGATGCGCGGTGCTGCTCCGCTCGTCGCCGGCGGCTCGAGCAGGTAGAGCCAGCGGTCACTGCTGGCGACGAGCACTGTCGGTCGCTCGGCTGTGAGCCAGACCACTCGAGGGCTCGCGAGGATCCCGCCCGCCGTCTCGAACGACCAGGCGGGTTCTTCGTGCCGGAGACCGTCCCAACCCAGGACCGAGCCCGTCCCCGTGCAGGCCACGAGCTGAAGACGTCCGGTACTGGGGTCGCGCCAGGAGGCCGGTCGTGCGGTGATGCTCGGGCGACCCCCGTCTTCATTCGTGGGCGGGGAGGAGAGGAGGGCGTGCCGACCCTCAGTCGCCCGACGTCCGGCCACGAGCACGCGTCCGCCACGGGTGCCCGCCGCCACTTCGTCGAAGCCATCTCCATCGAGATCTCCCACGGAGACCGGCGCGTTCTCGACGAAGTCACCGGTCGGCAGCGCAGCGCTCCAGAGCGTCCGCTCCGCAGGAGGCAGCTCGGGTGACAGCAGCAGGCAGTCGAGTCGGTCGCCGACGACGATGCAGGCCTCGGTCGGTGAGCGACCGTCCTGCTCCGTGAGCAGCGGTGAGCTGAGACGACCACCTGCGCCCCACGTCCACCACTCGTCGAGAGCCGACGTCCACAGGGTGAGCTCGCCGCTGGACGTGAGCCGTCCCGCCGCATCGGTCGGACCATAGGTCCAGCTCCCGGCGAGCACGCCCGCGAGCCCTCCGTCACCGACGTCGACGAACACCGGCCGCGTGCCGAAGTGGTGCTCTTCTCCGAGGTGCCGCGCGAGGACCTCGCCACTGGCCACGTCGATGCGATGGAGCCAGGGCCCGAGTCGTCCTTCGCGGAGGCTCCGCGTCGAGTCGGAGTCCGCGAACACGGCGATGGGGTGACCTGAGCGAGTGCGCAGGAGCTGGGGCGTGGAGCGGAACATGCCTTCGAGAGGCCAGCTCCTCTCTTCATCGCCGGTGGTCAGGTCGAAGCTGCGGAGCCTGGCCGGCGTGTCGGCGGGGTGATCACCCAGCAGGCCCGACTCACCGACGAGGATCTCCAGCCGACCGTCTCCGTCCCAGTCCGTCACGGTGACCGAGCCATGCGAGGGGTCGCTGCCGAGCCGACGACGCCAGCCCTCGCCAGGGCCCCAGGCCTCGGGTTCGAGCTTCACCCAGGCCGACACCTGCTGATTCGAGCCCAGCAAGAAGTCGGGCAGGTCGTCACCGTCGAGATCGCGGTTGGCGCGGAGCGTCCAGTTGGAGAGACCGGCCACGCTGGTCTCGTCGAGTCGTACGCCCGCGACCGTCTCGCCATCACGACGCAGGACGACCCGGGGTCCGCGGAGCCGCGACTCGACGGCCACCTGCAGGCTCGAACCGTCCATCACGAACGGTTGGGTCGGGTCTCGCTCATCCCAGCCGGCCGCGTCCCGCAGGACGCGTTCGATCACCGGTGGTCGCGGGGCACCCTGGCGCTCGCGTGTCCCGTGCTCGATCAGCCAGCCGCCGTGAGGGAGCGGTCGTTCGCGCCAGGCGAGCATTGCCGCTGCGACGACGAGGAGACCCATGGTCACCAGCAGCGTCCGTGAACGGGCCCGCCGACGTCGTTCGCTGGGGGTGGGGCGCCCTTCGAGCCACGCGACGAGCTCGTCCCGAAACGCGGTCATGTCGGCGTGGCGTCGGTCGGGGACAGGGGCCGTGGCGCGCTCGATGATCGCCTGCAAGCGAGCCGGCACGCGACGCCAGCGCGACCGGTCCTCGGGAGCTTCCGGCAGGGCGCCGGTCAGCAAGACCCGCAGCGTCGTGCCCAGCGAGTGCACGTCGCTGCGGACGTCGACGGGACGCCCCGAGACTTGCTCGGGTGACCAGTACCCGGGCGTGCCCAACCTCTCTCCGGTACGCGTGAGCTCCGCCTGGCCCTCGAGGCGCGCCAGGCCGAAGTCGGCCACGCTGGCTCGTCCGTCGGCGTCCAGCAAGAGGTTGGCCGGCTTGACGTCGCGATGCAGCACGCCCTGGGCGTGGGCGTGCGCGAGACCCTCGGCGGCCTCGACGATCCAGCCGACCGCCCGACGCTGCTCGACGAGGTCGAGCTCGACCTCCGGTGGCGGGACGTGGTCTTGCAACGAGCCGGCCAGGAGCTCGGTGGCGAGATAGCACCAGCCCTCCTGCTCACCGACCTCGTGCACGGCCACGACCCGAGGATGCCGCAAGCGGGCGAGGCTGCGGGCCTCTCGCAAGAAGCGATCCCGTCCATGTCGAGCGTCCGCGCCGCGGGGGTGGAAGACCTTCAGCGCGACGTCGCGCTGAAGGTCGACGTCACGGGCCCGATGGACCGTGGCCATGCCTCCGGCACCCAGGGCCTCGCCGAGATCGAAGCGACCGAGGCGAGAGGGCGGGCCGGCCTCGTCGGAGTCGAGCCCGACGTCGTGCAGCAACAACGAGGCCTGCAACGCTGGCCGCAGGCTGTCGGCGAGGGCCGGATGCCGCTCACAGTAGTCGTCGATGCTCGGACGCTCTCCGCGGAGGAGGGCGTCTTCGAACTCCTCCTCGAGTCGGAGCAGGAGCTCCTCGTTCGAGTCCGGAGGGCCGTCGTCCTCCGAGCGATCGCGGGGCTCGTCGCTCATCGCAGGTCGAGGTTGGCGCGTCGCTCGTCCTCGCCGAGGAGGTCGTCGAGCAGCCCCGCGAGCTTCAGCTTCGCGTCGTGCACGCGCTTGCGGAAGGCGCCGGGCTCGATGCCCAGGCGTGCGGCGGCCTCCGGACCCGAGAGGCCCTCCACGTGGCGGAGCAGCAGGGCCTCACGATGGGCATCGGAGAGTTGGTCCATCGCCAGCGCGATGAGGTGGCCGTCTTGCCGTCGGGCGGCCGCCTTGAGTGGAGAGGGTCCCGCCTTCATCCATTCGGCGAGAACCTGGGCCGACGAGACGGCGTGCTCGCGAGGCAAGGCCGAGAGCTGGGGGGCCGGTGGTCGTCGCTTCAGACGCTCACAGTGCTTGCGGATGCGGTTGCGCGCGATGCCGCACTGCCAGAAGAAGAAGGCACGCTCGCGGCGGTACTCGAAGCGCGCGATGCCCTTGAGCGACTCCTCGTGAACTTCTTGAAGGAGGTCGTCGACCGTGACCTCGGCTTGCAGGGACGCATCCATCCTCGACCGCGCGTAGCGACGGAGATCGCCGTCGTAGCGTTCGGCCAAGGTGCGGTAGGCCCCGCTGTCGCCCTGCTTGAAGCGCTCGAGCAGGTCGGGAGTCGCGCCGTCCATGCGCGATCCTCGGACGTCGCTCCCGTCGCTGTAAAGGACCGGCACGCGAGGGGTGACCGGCCGAGGGCGCGATCCCGGCGTCTCCCGCGAAGCTCGACATCGGCCGAGGAAGCGAGGCAGGGGCTCTCGTCAAACCCTGCCTCGCGCTGAGGTCCTCGGCCGATCGGTTTCGGGGAGGCGACCGGGATCGGTGGCCCTCGGCCGGTCGAAGGCGTGGGTCACGAGCCCGTGTCGAGGCTCCCTTCCGTGAGCAGCGCGTCGCCGTCGTCCACCGCCGAGAGCTCGAGCTCCAGCGAGCCGGGGGCGACCGCCAGGGGGGCGCGGTAGCGCAGCCGGAACAGCTCGTCGGCGACGGACACGGCGACGGGATCGCTGACGCAGCTCACCGCCCAGCGAGCGTCGTGACGCTCGTCGCTGAGGGGGTCGCCGTCGCCACAGGCCGACGAGACGAGGTCGAGCAGCTCGACGCCGGCCGGCCAGCCGGAGACGACGGCCGCCGCGCCCAGGACGTCGGCAGCCTCGTCCAGCACGACGATGATCTCGTGAGCGGGCCACTCGAGCGCGTCGAGCCCGACCGAGAGTCGCAGCCCCTGAACGACGTCGCCGATGTCGATCCGATCGTTGCGGACGACGACCGTGAGCTCGCCTTCGCGTTGCGTGGGGCTGATGTCACCGGCCGCCAGGTCATCGTCGTCGGGGACCACGAGCCCGACCGAGAAGCGCAGCAGGGCCACGACGTCGGTGATGTCGACGACGCCGAAGGGAGCCACGACGTCACCGGGCAGGAGCCCCGGGGGCTCTTCGAAGCCGGCGGCCTGGAAGGGGCAACCCGCGCAGCTCGCGCGATCGAGTCCCAAGACCTGGCGACGCAGCGCCGCGACGTCGCCGGCATCGAGTCGACCGTCACCCTCCGCGCACCAGTTGCGGGCTCCCTCGAGAGGCGTGCAGGTCACGGTGCCGGGGTGGAGGTCACCGCAGGCGAGGTCACGCTCGGTGGTGGCTTCGAGACCGCTCGCCTTGCGATGGGCCGCCAGGACGTCGCGCCAATCGAGGACGCCGTCGCCGCCGGCGGGCGCCAGGTCTCCGAGCGTGCAGCCGACGCTGAGCCGACCGTCGGAGCAGGCCGCCGGCGTCGCGAGCCCACCGAGCGTCGCGCCCTGACAGCCGAGGTCGAAACGGGCGCGGAAGCCGATCAGCGGCGGCAGCGCGAAGCGGAGTCGGCCCGCGGGAAAGCGACCCGTGCTCGCGATGCAGTCCAGGTCGAGCATGACCTCGCCCAGGACTTCGTCGACGTTCACGGCACTGTCGCCGCAGTCCTCCTCGAGCTCGTGCCCCGTGAAGTCGAGAGCGGCCGGGTCATAGTCGAAGCGCAACGTGCCGGTGGTGACGTCGAGCGCTCCGGCGTCGACGTCGAGGGACACGACGACTTCCTCGTCGCCGGTCTCGGAGTGGACCTCGCTCGGCCCCAGGCTCACCGGCTCTTCTGCGACGCCCAACGTGGTCGTCTCGGCCTCGTCGTTGCCGACGATCTCGTCGAGCTGATCGGCGGTGACGCTGGCCATCAGGAGTGGGTTGCCCTCTTCGAGGAGACGCGTGGCGATGGTGAGCAGGCCTGTCTCGCCTTGAGGAAGGGTCGCGATCGAGCAGGTGATGGTGCGCTCGTCCACGGTGCAGTCGTCGGTCATGCCGGCGAGGCCGTCGGGTTCGACCAGCACGACCTCGGGGGGGAGCTCGGCGGTGACCATGACGTTGCTCGCGTCGCCGCTCCCGGCGTTGGTGACCTGCAAGGTGTAGGTGAGGAGGCGACCGATCGCGGCCAGCTCGGGCGAGGCGCTGACTCGAAGCGCGAGGTCGAAGGGGGTTTGGAGCTCGACCTGCACGTCGGCGCCGTCGTAGCGGTCGACGAACGAGGCGCCGCCGGGGAGGTCGGCGACCACGCGGTCGAACTCGGTGGATCGATTCACCGCGTCGAGGATGGTGAACAGGGTGCCTGCTTCCGGCTCGAAGCCGTCGATGAGCTCCACCTGAAGCTCGCCGGCGAGCGTGGCCGTTCCGTTGACGACGAGCTGGTCGAAGTCGGTGCCGGGCGTGGGGCCGCCGAGCTCGATGGCCAGGACCGCATCGGCGGCTTGGAAGTAAGAGCTGGTGACCAGGAGCTGGCCGGGAGAGAGGCCGGGCTCGACTCGACCGAAGTTGTTGAGCGTGCCTTCGACGGTGCCGGTGCCACCCAGGGTGCCGCCGTTGAGATTGACCTGGGGGCTTCTCAAGATCGCATCGCGGATCACCGTTGAGCCAGCGGTCTGCAGGTAGTTGCCTCCGCGGAAGTCGAGGCGACCGCTGGTGACCTCCAGCGTTCCTTCGTTGGTGGCAGCGAAGGAGACGAGGGTGTCGCCAGCTCCGGCGGTCTTCTTCAAGAGCCCTCGGTTGACGAGGATCGGCTGAGGCTCGAGCCCGGTGGTGCGGTCGAAGCCGAAGTCCGCATCGGTTTGAACGTCGAAGCTGCCGGTCTCCTCTATCAGGAGCGTGCCGCCCTGACCCTGGAGGTTGCCCCCGTCCTTCATGACGACGTCTCCCGCGACGGCGAAGGTGCCGAAGCGGAGACGCTTGAAGGTGTTGGTCTCCAACGTGCCGGTGCCGCCCTCGGCGAGTCGCACGGTCCCGGAGTGGAAGACGTTGCCCCCGAGCCAGGTGAAGGTCTCGTCGATCGTGAAGGTCTCGCTCCCGCCGAGCTCGGCGTTGTCACGAAGCGTCAGGCGCGGGGCGCTCACGTCGGCGAAGGGGCGGAAGCGGGCCGTGTCGGTGACCTCCAGCTCGCCATCGCCGGAGAAAGTCGCGCCGGCGCCGAAGTCGTGGGTGTTGGCGCTGAACTGGAGGACGGCGTCGGCCGCGATGACGTAGCTGCCGGTGCCGGTGGCGAAGCTGCTGCCGCCGCCTTCGAGGTCGAGCCGGCCGGTGTCGACTCGGACCACTCCGGTGGGCTCGTTGAGGAGCTCGAGCTCGAAGTCGGTCGTCCCGTCGTCGGTGGACTTCACCAGCGTGCCGCGGTTGATGAAGACCTGGCGGGGCTCCAGGCCGCTCACCGGGCTGTAGTCGAGACGGTTGCTGTTGCGGATCTCGAAGGTGGCGCCCTCCTCGTTGACGAAGGTCGTGTCGAACCCACGATAGGAGCCCGTGCCCTCGTAGAGAAACAGGCCGGCGTTCTCGAAGCGTCGCCCTTCTTGCGACCGCACGACATCGCCGGAGATTACCGCGGTGGCGTCGGTCTCGATGCGGACCGTTCCGGACTGACGGATGAAGCCTCCGGTCCAGTCGAGACGCTCGGTCACCGAGAGGGTGCCGCTGCCGTGGAGGTCGCCACCGGTGGTGACTTCCAGTCTCTCGGCGGTCACCGTGTCGAAGACCCGGACGAAGCCGCCGCTGATGATGGTGTCCCCGTCGCCCTCGAGAGTGCTGCCGTCGTTGAGGACGTGCGTGCCTTCCACGAAGGTCTGGCTGCTGTCGGCGGCCACCTGGATCGTCCCGCCGTTGCACTCGGTCTCGCCGAGTTGACGCATCGTTCCCGAGAGGATCTCGAGCCGACCGGTGTCGGCGAGGGTGAGCTGCCAGTCGTTGAGGGTCTCGCCAGCACCGAGGGACTTTCGGAGGGTGCCGGCGAGCTCGACGATCGGCTTGAGCTCGAGCCCGGTGGTCTGTTGGTGATGCAGGTTGGCGTCGCTGCGGAGGTCGACGAGGACTCCGGCCGGTACCGTGATGGTGCAGTCGCGAGCGCTGAGCTGACCGGTGCCCTGAACGGTGAGGTCGACGGCGAGCTCGAGGTCGCGGGCGAGCAGGCTCTTGGTGGCGTCGCCGTCGATGGCGATGGAGCCGGTCTCACCGATGCGCAGCCGATTGCCGTTGCGGAACTGGCCGCCGTTCCACTCGAGGGCGCCGTCGATGGTGACGGTGCCGCCGTTCACGATGCCGTCGTCGACCTGAAGCGTGGCAGTGGAGGCGACCTCGAAGCTGTCGGTCAGGCTGAGGGTCGCGCCATCGATGACGAGTCGGTTGTTGGCGAGCTCGAGACTGTCGATGGTCGCGCCGACGTCCATCGCGACGGGGCCGCCGCCGTCGATGAGCACGTCGTCCCCGGCCTGGGGGATGCGCGGGAGGCTCCAGTTGTCGGGATCGCTCCAGTTGCCGTTGCCGACCCAGGTGATGGTCTGGGCCGCCGTGAGCGGGGCAAGGGAGACGAGAGAGAAGAAAAGGACGAGGGAGCGGAGACACGGGAGGCTGGTCACGAGAGCTGTCCGGGACCGCGCTCGCGTCACCCGAGGAGAGGGTGGTCGCAGCACGGGTCCTGATCAGCAATGCCCCCGAGGGCCCGAGGTGTTACCGCGACCCGGTCACGGACAGGTCGTCGTCGCGGTGGTTTGCTCGATTCCGGACGAATCACGGCCGTAGGAGTGCTCGTACGGCCTGCTGAGCGGGCTTGGTCAGGGACAGGTCGTCGTCGCGGTGGTCCGCTCGATCCCGGAGGAATCGCGGCCGTAGGAGTGCTCCTCCGGCCAGCAGGGAGCACGGTCAGGGACAGGTCGTCGTCGCGGTCGTTCGCTCCATCCCGGACGAGTCACGGCCGTAGGAGCTCTCGACCCCCCCACAGCGCGACACCGCCACGAACCACTGGCTCTCCGGGCTGAGGGGCACGACGGCCGAGGGGAGGGGCAGGCCGCAGGTGAGCGGCTGTGGGTCGCGCAGGCTGTCGGCGAGGTTGGCGAGCGGACCGCCGTAGAGCGCCGTCTCCAGCACGCCGAGGTCCTCCCAGGTGACCTGCATCGACATGCCGCCGACGAGTCGCACTCGGAGGGGCTCCGAGTCGTCTCTCAGGTCCACGGCCGATGGCTCGACACAGCCGTCGCAGAGGTCGCCGGTGCCGTCGTCGTCGGCATCGGCCTGATCCGGATTGGCGACGTCCAGGCAGTTGTCGCAGGCATCGCCCACGCCGTCACCGTCGATGTCGGACTGGTCGTCTTCAGCGGTTCCGTTGGCGACCTCGCGACAGTTGTCGCAGGCGTTGCCCACGCCGTCTCCGTCCTCGTCCGCCTGGTCGTCCTCCCGAGGGCCGTTGGCGATGCCGGGACAGTTGTCACAGGGGTTGCCGATGCCGTCGCGGTCGTCGTCTTCCTGTCCGGGATCCGCGATCGTGGGGCAGGTGTCACAAGCGTCGCCGACCCCGTCGCCGTCGCCATCAGCCTGGTCGTCGCCGGTGATGCCGTTGGGGGTGTCGGGGCAGTTGTCGTCCATGTCCGGGACGCCGTCCCCGTCGCGGTCGACGGCCTCGCAGGCGTCCCCCACGCCGTCACCGTCCGTGTCGGCCTGGTTCGAGTTGGAGATGGAGACGCAGTTGTCACAAGGGTCGCCGACGCCGTCGCCGTCGAGGTCGTCCTGGTCCGTGTTGGCGATGTCGGGACAGTTGTCGCAGGCGTCACCGACCAGGTCCGCGTCGGTGTCGAGCTGGCGTCGGTCGCAGTAGCCGTTGATCACGCGCTCGCAGTTGTCGCAGGCGTCGCCGACACCGTCGCGGTCGAAGTCGAGCTGATCCGGGTTCGCGAGCTCCGGGCAGTTGTCGCAGGCGTCCTCGATCCCGTCGCCGTCTCCGTCTTCGGGCACGGGGTTGGCGACGAGAGGACAGGGGTCCATGTCGTCGGGAATCCCGTCGCGATCGGCGTCGGCAGGGAGGGCCGGGTTCCACTCGTCTGCACCCAGGTCGACGAAGCCACCGGTGCCGTCGGCGGTTCCCGGGTCGTCGAAGAAGCGGTCGTCGCCGTCGGTGTCCAGGAGGGTCATGCGATCGGTGGCGGCCAGGTCGAGCCCGACGTCGATGGCCGGCGAGCCGGCCTGGAGATGGCCGCCGACCGTGAGCAGGGGATCGAGGTCGAAGAGGTCGCCGTCGTTGGCGTAGCCGTCGATCTCGAAGCCTTGAATGATGCTGTGTCGGATCCCGCCGTTCGTCCCCATGAGCTCGACGTCGTTGGCCCAGAAGACGCAGTTCACGATCTCGGCGCTGCCTTCGTCCGATCCGTCGAAGGCGAGCTCGTTGTTCCAGAAGGTGCAGTTGACCAGCTCGGTGATCGTGTCGCGGGCGAGCACGGCCTGGTCGTTGGCGAGGAAGAGGCTCTCGCGGATCGACGCGACCGAGGTGCCCTCGATGCGTGCGAGGTTCACGCCGCTGCCCCGAGTGGCGGAGTTGTCTCGGAAGAGGCAGCGGTTGACCGTGAGCTCGTGACGACCCGGGCCGGACTCCTGGAAGTGCAGGGCCGCCCCCCACCGTCGAGCAGTTCCCGATGAACTCGCTGTCTTCGAGCAGCAGGCTCACGTCCTGGTCGGTCTCGACCTGCACGCGCATGCCGGCACCCGCGGTGGCGTGATTGCGCTCGAAGCGACTGCGCCGGACGGTGATGTCCAGGCCACGCGTGGTGGGCTCGACGTAGAGGCCGGCGCCGAGCGTGCCGTCGTTGTCGGCGATGACGACGTCGGTGAGATCCAGGGTCATCGGCTCGCCGAGCAGCACGCCCGCGCCGATGTTGGCGGAGCCCCGCCGAACCGTGAGCCCCTCGAGCGAGAGGAGGTCGCCGTCGAGGTCGAGCACGCCCGTCAGGTACTCGGCGTCGAGGATCGTGTCGTTGGAACCGGCGCCGACGATGCGGATGTCGCCCCGGCCGGTGGCCGGATAGGCCTGACCGCCGGAGGCCGAGTAAGTCCCGGCGGCGAGGGTCAGCGTCCCCGACGCTCCGACGAGGACGAGGCCTTCCTGGATGGTGCGCACGGCCGTGCCCGGGGAGAGGCCGTCATTGCCGTCGTCACCCGAAGCGGCGTCGACGAACACGTCGGCCGCCTGAGCAGCGATCGGGAGGCACAGCAGGAGGGCGACGATAGGAGCGAGTCTTAGCATGGACTGTCTTCCGGCGAAGACCGGATCTTATGCCATGACTCGTCGGATGGCTCCCCCGGGGTAGGTGCTGGTGGTCAGCGTTCAGAGCTGCTTCCGACGCACGGGACGGAACGTCGACGGGCGTGACGCGTTCTGCCCCGCACGGCGTCGGAACACGACGCCGGCGGGGTGGTGAAACACGCTCGATGAAGGGTGTCGACTAGCGGGGCAGGGCGCCGCTGGTGTCGACGCCTTCGCCCCAGCTTCCCTCTCCGGCCGACAGCGAGTCCGCCACGATGAGGTAGTCGAAGTTGTCCGGCGAGGAGATCGCGCCGACGTGCGTGAAGCTCGCCTCGCCGACGGTGCCCACCAACTGGTACTCGGCTCGGTCTCGGTTCATGCCGATGCCCGCGCCGACTGGGTTGTTCACCGCCGCGTACACGCGGTAGATGATGCAGGGAGCCGGCCGCGACTCGTGCTCGGAGGTCCAGGTGACCACCGCGTCGTCGCCGGAGCGAGCGACGCGCACGCCGTAGGCGGGAGCACCGTCCACTTCGAAGAGCGGAACACCGGTGCAGCTACCGGCCGGATCGTCGGCGTCCATGCCGGTGACCGGATCGGTCTCGCCTGGGTCGACCATGCCGTTGCCGTTGCGGTCCTCAGCGCCGTCGTAGACGCCACCGCCGTCGGTGTCGGGGTTGGTCGGATCGGTGGTCGTGCCCGGATCGGCGTCGGGCACGAAGACACCGTCGGTACCCTGCAGCGGGCCGTCGCCGTCGGGATCGGGCACCGGCATGGTGCGACCGAGCTCGACGCCGTCGGGCACGCCGTCGTCGTCCGTGTCGGGATCGAGCGGGTCGGTGCCGGCGGCGACCTCGTCACCGTCGGACACGCCGTCATCGTCGGAGTCGGCGTCGTTGGGATCGGTGCCCGCCATCAGCTCGGCGTCGTCGATGACACCGTCACCGTCGGCATCCGGACCGAGGACGTCGTCGCCGCCGTCGTTGGGGTCGCGCTCGCCGGCGTCGATGACGCCATTGCCGTTGGCGTCCTCGCTGCCGTCGGACTCACCGCCCATGTCGGTGTCGGGATCGGTCGGATCGGTCACCGTCGTGCCGGCATCGGCATCCGGAACGAAGACGCCGGGGTCCGTGCCTTCCAAGGGGCCCATGCCATCGGGATCGGGCACGCCCATGTCGAGACCGACCTCGGTGCCGTCCTGGATGCCGTCCATGTCGGTGTCGGGGTCGTTGGGGTTGGTGACGAAGCCGTCGGCGCCAGGGATGACTTCTTCGCCGTCGGGGATGCCGTCGTCGTCGGAGTCGGCGTCGTTGGGATCGGTCCCGGCCAACACCTCGTCGGGATCCGGGAGACCGTCGCCGTCGGTGTCGGGCACCGTGACGTCGTCACCGCCGTCGTTGGGGTCGCGCTCGTCCATGTCGATGGCGCCGTTGCCGTTGGCGTCCTCGCTGCCGTCGGACTCACCGCCCATGTCGGTGTCGGGGTTGGTCGGGTCGGTGGTCGAGCCCGGATCGGCGTCGGGCACGAACACGCCGGGGTCGGTCCCCATGAAGGGGCCCATGCCGTCGGGATCGGGCACGCCCATGTCGAGGCCGACCTCGGTGCCGTCCTGGATGCCGTCCATGTCGGTGTCGGGATCGTTGGGGTCGGTGATGAAGCCGTCGGCACCGGCCACCAGCTCCTCGTTGTCGTCGATGCCGTCGTCGTCGCTGTCGGCGTCGATGGGATCGGTCATCGTCATGTTGACCTCCTCGCCGTCTTCGAGTCCGTCACCGTCGGTGTCGACCTCGAGCGGGTTGGAGCCGACGCCGAATTCCTCGCCGTCGAGCAGGCCGTCCATGTCGACGTCCGGGTCGAGAGGATCGGTGACGTAGCCGTCGGCACCGGTCACGAGCTCCTCGCCGTCGCCGAGACCGTCGCCGTCACTGTCGAAGTTGAACGGGTCGGTTCCGATCATCCCCTCGACGAGGTCGGACACGCCGTCCATGTCGGAGTCCGTGAAGGCCAGGTCGTCGGTGGGATCGCGAGGATCGCCTTCACCCATGTCGAAGCCGCCGTCGGCGTCGGCATCTTCCACGCCGTCGGGCAGGCCGCCGTCGTCGGTGTCGGGATCGGTCGGGTTGGTCGTCGTTCCCGGCGCGATGTCGGGAATGAAGAGGCCCGGGTCGGTGCCGAGGATCGGCCCGGGTCCATCGGGATCGGCGATGGGCATGTCGACACCGGCCTCGGTGCCGTCCTGGATGCCGTCGCCGTCCGTGTCCGGGTTCGACGGGTCCGTGCCGAGCGGGAGCTCGGCGCCGTCGGAGAGACCGTCGTCGTCGGAGTCGAGGTCGAGTGGGTCACTGGTGCGGCCGTCCGCGCCCGGGATGAGCTCCTCGCCGTCGCGGATGCCGTCACCGTCGGTGTCGGCCACGTCGGGGTCGGTGCCCAGAGCGACCTCGAGGACGTCCGGGAGGTCGTCGCCGTCGCGGTCGGCGTCGTCGGCGGCGTTGCCCGGAGTCGGGTCGATCTCGCCCGCGTCCACCGAGCCGTTGGCGTTCCTGTCCTCGATGCCGTCGGGCACGCCGCCCGCGTCGCTGTCGGGGTTCAGCGGGTCGGTCGTGCTCGCGGGATCGGCGTCGGGCACGAAGACCGCCGGGTCGGTGCCGAGGAAGGGACCCATGCCGTCGGGATCGGGGATCGCCATGTCGCGACCGAGCTCGGTGACGTCCTGGAGGCCATCGGCGTCGCTGTCTGCGTCCGTCGGGTCGGTGCCCAGCATGAGCTCTTCGCCGTCGGCGATGCCGTCGTCGTCGGTGTCGACGTCGAGCGGGTCGGTGGCGAAGCCGTCGGCACCCTCGAGGACTTCCTCACCGTCGTCGATGCCGTCGCCGTCGCTGTCGGCCATGGTCGGGTCGAGACCGAGGCCGGTCTCGACGACGTCGGGCAGCCCGTCCATGTCGAGATCGAAGTCGTCGGCGCCGAAGCCTGCGGTCGGGTTGCTCTCGGTCATGTCGATGCGACCGTCGTGGTTGACGTCCTCGTGACCGTCGAGCGCGCCACCGGCGTCCGTGTCGTCGTTGTTGGGATCCGTCGTCGTGGTCGGATCCATGTCCATCTGGAAGCGCGTGGAGTCGGTGCCCTCGATGGGGCCCGCGCCGTCGGGATCGGCGACGCCACGGGTGCGACCGAGCTCGGTGCCGTCCTGCAGGCCGTCGTCGTCGCTGTCGATGTCCGAGGGGTCGGTGCCGGTGGTCATGACCTCTTCGCCGTCGGCGATGCCGTCGTCGTCGGTGTCGAGGTCGAGCGGGTCGGTGATGAAGCCGTTCATGCCGGTGAGCACTTCCTCACCGTCGTCGATGCCGTCACCGTCGGTGTCGGCCACGGTCGGGTCGGTGCCGATCTCGGTCTCGAAGAAGTCGGGGAGACCGTCGGCGTCGGTGTCGACGTCGACCAGCACGCGCACGAGGTTGGTCGGAGCCTCCGGGATCGACATGGAGGACACGAAGGCCTGGCTGTCCACGGCTCCGGGCGCCGTGACGTCGGCCGTCGCGCGGAAGCGGAAGGTGATGGTGTCGCCCGGCGCCAGACGCGGGTAGGTGTACTCGAGGCCACCGGCCTGCTCGGTGCCCTGGTCGGCATCGGCCGCATCGGAGAGCGGGAACACCGTGCCGTCGGTCTCGACGAGCTCCATGGACTCGTCGACGTAGAGCGAGCCGATGGGGAAGGGATCGTTCACGAAGAGGTCGACCACGTCGGCGGTGCCGGTGTTGGTGACGTCGAGCTCGAAGAGGATCTCGGCGCCCTCGGAGACGGCGCTGGGAGCCCGCTTCAGGATCGTCAGCTCGGGGGCGACGATGTCGGTGGAGGCGCTGGTGGAGCGCAGGCCCTGGGTCTCGTCACTGTCGTAGGAAGCGCGAGCTTCGACGACCGAGCCGGAGCTGACACCGGGGTTCACGGTGACGGCGAAGGTGAGATCGGCGAGCGGTCCGGCCGGCACCGTCACGAGCGTCCAGACCACGGCGTTCTGGCCGGGATCGAAGACGCCGCCGCCGGAAGCACTGGCCGCCACGTAGGTCGTGCCGGGCGGGATCGGTGCGACCAGGCTCGCGTTGTTCTCGGCTGCGCCGCCGTTGTTCAGCGCCAGGGTGTAGGTCAGCGTGTCGGCCGGGCTGGCCATGGCGAGGTCGACGCTCATGTCGAGGAGAATCGGCGTCTGCACGAGCCGATGCTCGGCCTCGGGGGCGAAGGTGCTCGTGCCGAGCTGTCCGATGGCCGAGGCCTGCGTGTCGAGACGGCGGACCGTGCCGGTCGGGCCCACGCTCACCTGGTAGACGACCGTGAGCGATTGGTTCGCCCCGAGACTGTCGGGCGAGAGCGTCCACCTCAGCTCGCCGCCGAGCTCGGTGGGATTGGTCGTGTCCATCGAGCCGTCGGGGTAGGTGACGACGGTGGTGCCCGGCATGTAGGTCATCGCCGCATCGATCCCGTCGCTGAGGGTGAGCGAGGTGACCGGGCCGTTGTCGGCCGTCGAGAGCGTCAGCGTGAACGTGACCATGCCGCCGGTGGTCGGCAGCGAGCTGACGTCGGCGTCCTTGTCGAGAAGGAGGACCGGGTCGATGAACAGGGCGCTGTACGGGTAGACCGCATAACCGAGATCGAGATCGGGTGCGCCGGCGCGGCCGAGGTCCGAGTTCTGACCGTAGGCCAGGGCGATGGGCTTGTCCGCGCGGACCTGAGTGCCCGAGTTGTCGTAGTCGGTCTGGTCGAAGATCTGGAAGCTCTGGAGACCGTCGACGATGTACGTGTTCGTCGCTGGGTCGTCCGGCATGTTCACCGCATCGTCGCCGTCGGTGTCGACGGCGGCGGCCCAGCCGGCGCCGGCGAGGGCCCCCAGCACCCGCGGGCCGGCGGTCAACGCCCAGACCAAGAACCGGCGGCGGTTGAGGCCCC
>JBCCFW010000071.1:0-34615 GCA_039029535.1 Acidobacteriota bacterium | reverse complement strand
TCGGGAGCAGCCCCTCCGCTGGGGCGCCCGACCGAGGAGTTGGTGAGGATCTCGTAACCGGCTTCTTCGAGGGCATCCTTGGTGATGTCGAGGACGAGCTCGGAGTCATCGATCACCAGGATCTTTCCCTTCTTCTCACTCACGATCACGTCCTCGGTCGGGCGCCCCAGCGGAGGGGCTGCTCCCGAAAAGGCTGAACCTTCCCCGGAACCCTGTCAAGACAGCCTCCAAGGGCCGATTCGAGGGTCTGGTCACGGTGTCCACGCTACTCGGCCGGCCCGCAGCGACCGACGAGCTCGGCCGCCACGTTTTCGAGAGCGACCAGGTGCTCGGCTGCGCCCTTCTCCCGGCTCGCATGCGGCATCCCCTCGCCCACGTCCGGACCCTCGTCTTGGACGAGCGTGAGACCACCGCGTGACTTGATGTCGGAGAGACCGGTCACGCCGTCCTCCCCCATCCCGCTCAGGATGACCCCGCAGGCAAGCTCACCGTGAACCCGGGCCAGGGACGAGAAGAGCACGTCAGCGGAGGGCCGGTAGCCGTTGATCGGCTGACCGCGGATGAGCTTGCAGTGGCCGCCCGGCATGAGCCGCACGTGGCACTCCGCCGGCGCCACCAGGACCTGCCCGGGGACGACCTCGTCGTCCTGCTCGGCCACGCGCACGCGGAGCTCGCTCTCGGAGTCGAGCCACGCAGCGAACTCGTCCACGAAGCCCTCGGTGATGTGCTGCACGAGCACGATCCCGGTCGGAAAGTCGGCGGGCAAGGCGGAGAGCACCGAGTGCACCGCTCGCGGACCGCCGACGCTCGCGGCCATGGCGACCGCCGCGATGGGTCGCTTCTCTCCCTCGGCGGGGGACGCCGCGGGAGCACCGGCCTGAGTGACGTCGAGCTGCGCGACGAACTTGATCATCCGGGCCAGGTCGCTGCCGAGCTGCTCGACCTCCGCACCCACCCCGAGGTCGGGCTTGATCATGAGGTCGAGCGCTCCGGCGCGGATGGCGTCGAAGGTCATGTTCCGGCCGGACTGGAAGGGGTGGCCGGTGAGCACCAGGATCGGCGTCGGACGCTTCTCCATGATGGCCGTGGTGGCCTCGATGCCGTCCATCTTCGGCATCCGCAGGTCCATCGTCACGACGTCGGGCGCGAGGTCGACGACTTTCTCGACGGCGTCGGCGCCATCGACGGCGGATCCCGCGAGCTCGAGGGCCGGATCGGCCTCGAGAATCTCGGCCAGCAGGTCGCGACACAGCGTGGAGTCGTCGACCACCAGCACTCGGATCTTGCGTCCGTCGACCGCCATCAGTGGGATGCCCGATGCAACTTCAAGAAGCGCCGCCAGGAGGCAGCAAGGCACCCGGCACGCCCTCCGAGGGGACGACGCGTTCCAGTTCTCGCTGCCCTGCCGAAATCGAGGAAAGCTTGGGGGAGGTTCATGCCCCTGTCAACACCGCGGCGCGGCGGATCCTGACGTCGATGGGTCATCCCGCCTCGCACCGGGGCCTCGATTTCGCCGAGTTTCCGGATCCCCGTGCTCATGCGACCAGCCGCTCGATGGTGCCGATGAGCTCGCTCAGGTTGAGCAGGTTCTTCACGACGTAGGCGGCCGCTCCAGCCTTCAGGCCACGCGCCTTCGCCTCGGGCGAGTCCAGGGTCGTGACGATGATGATCGGGACCCGTCGATGCCGCTCGCTCTGCTTGATGCTCTGGGTGAGCTCGAAGCCGTCCATCCGCGGCATCTCGACGTCGGTGATGACGAGGTCGTAGTTGCCGGCGAGCTGCTTCTCCAGCCCGTCCATGCCGTCGACGGCCAGGGTGACGTCGAAGCCGGCGCTCTCGAGCACGCCCTTCATCATGTCGCGCACGATGATCGAGTCGTCGACGACGAGGAGACGCTTGGGACCGGCGCTCTGCGGCTCGGGCGCGACCTGCTCCTTGAGCCGCGCGCGCAGGCTCACCGGCGAGACGCCCATGGTCGCCGCGATGAGCTGGGGCACGTGCAGCACGACGACGATCTCGCCCGAGCTCAGGATGGTCGCGCCCGCCACGTTGGGGACGCGTCCGAGGAACTCGTCGAGGCGCTTGACCACGACCTCCCGCTCCCCTTCCATGCCGTCGACGACGAAGCCGACGACGTGCTCCTCGAAGGAGAGCACGACGACCGTCCGCCGCCCGTCGCCCACCAGCGACTCGTGCTCGAGGACGTGAGCGAGCGAGACGATCGGGATGGTCCGGTCATGCCACTCGATGGCCTCGTAAGCCTCGACGTGCCGAACCTCCTGTTCCTCGACCTTGAGCACCTCCGCCACCGAGGTCGACGGCACCGCCAGCAGCAGGCCGCCCGCCCGGAGCAGCAGCACGCGGGCCATGGCCAGGGTGAGCGGGAGACGCAGGGCCATCCGCGTCCCGTGACCCGGCTCCGACCAGACGGCGATGCGACCGTCGAGGCTCTCGACCTTGTCCCGCACGACGTCCATGCCGACGCCGCGACCGGAGAGCCCGGTGACTTCCTCCTTCGAGGAGAAGCCCGGCGCGAAGATGAGCTGCATGGCCTGCTCGTCGCTGAGCGCGCTGGCCTCGGCCTCGGTGATGAGCTCCTTCTTGACCGCGCCGGTCTTGATCCGGATGGGATCGATGCCACCGCCATCGTCCTCGATCTCGATGACGACGTGGTCGCCCTCGGCGCGGGCAGCGAGCCTCAGGGTCCCGACCGGCGTCTTGCCTTCCCGCTCGCGACGCTCGGGCTGCTCGATCCCGTGGTCGATCGCGTTGCGGATGAGGTGGACCATGGGGTCGCGGATCGCGTCGAGCACCTTGCGGTCGAGCTCGGTGTGCTCGCCGTCGACGACCATCCGCACCTTCTTCGACAGCTCCTTCGCGATGTCCCGCACCATCCGCGGGTACATGTCGAAGAGCGTGGAGACCGGCAGCATCTGCAGGGCGCGCACGCGCTCGCGCAGGTTGACGATGAGCTGCCCGGCGCGCAGGTACTCGTCGCGGTCGGCCCGCAACAAGTCCTGGATCTGACGCTTCAGGGCGCGGTTGGCCTCGACCAACTCCTCGTGGGAGCCGAGGATCTCGTCCTCCTCGTCGACCTGCGCTCGACTGAGCGCCTGACGCAGGATGGCCACCACGCGGGACTGACGAGCAGCGACCTCTCCCAACACGGCAAGCCTCCGCTGACGATCCTCGGCCCTCGTGTGGTTGAGGTAGACGTCGCCGGTGAGGTTGCCCAGCTCCTCGAGCTTGGCCAAGCCGATGCGGATGGTCTGCTCGATCTTCGGCGCACGTGCCGCGGCAGGCTTGGAGGTCGGCTTGGACGCGGGCTTCGACTCGGGCTTGGGAGGCTCCTCCGGCGCAGTGGGAGCGACCGGCGCCGGCGGGGCCGACTCACGAGGCGGCGGCGACTTCGGGGCGCTGTCCTCAGGAGGCGTCGGCGGTGCCGACGGCAGCGCGGGCGGCGCCTGCTCCGCCTTCGGCTCGGGCTCGGGCTCGGGCTCGGGCTCGGTGAGAGCCGACCGCACGCGATCCCAGGAGTCGTCGGCGCTGCGACCGGCGGCCCGCTGCCCCACGGCCGCGACCAGAACGTCACTCAGCACTTTCAGGGCCGGCACGACGCGTGCGGGTCCCTCCGCCTGCAGGGCGATGACCATCTCGGTGGCGAGGGTGTCGAGGTCTTCCAGGCCGACGAGCGCAGCCTCCGAGCCCAGGGACTGAAGCGCGCGATGCACCTCTCCCCGCTCGGGCTCAGCTCCCTCGACCAGGCTCTTCAGCGAGCTCGCATGCTCACCGGCCGCATCCTTGAAGCCCTCGACCAGGACCGGGTCGACCGGCGGACCCGATGCGGGCGGCGGTGTCGGCGCCGGAGGCGCGGGCGCGCTCGGCGTCGACGGCTTCGGGGCCGGAGCGGCCTCGCCATCGGCGGCACGACGGAGCCGATCGGCGAGCTCGTCGACGTCGAAGGAGCCGTCGGCCGTGCCCAGCTTGCCGGCCAGGAGCGTGGCCTCACCATCGAGGGCTTCGAGGATGAGGTCGGCGACGCCGCTGAGACCCTGGAAGCCCTCGATCTCCTGGGCGCGGAGAAGGTCCTCGAGCGCGTGCGCGAGCTCGGCCATGTCGCCAAAGCCCATCATCCGCGACTCACCCTTGAGGGTGTGGATCTCGCGCATGAGCTCCTTGACCGCCTCGGGCTGGTCCGGCTGGTTCTCGAGCGAGAGCACCAGGGAGTTCAGCCGCTCGAGGTGGTCCTCGGTCGCGTCCTTGAACTTCGACAGGAACTTCGAGAGGCCGGGGTCGAGCGTGGCCCCTCCCCCGGAGGAACCGCCCGCGCTCGGTGACGGCGGCGGGGCAGGCTCGGTCGGAGGCGGCGCGACCGCGGCGGCCGGTCGGTCGGCCAGGTCGCGGAGCTGCTGACAGCTTCCTGCGATGTCGACGTTGGCCGGGCCCTCACCGAGCTTCGACCCGAGGAGCTCCTGGAGCTCGTCGAAGGTCTTGAAGCAGGCATCGGACACCTCTTCGAGCCGCACGAAGCCCTCGGACTGCTGGGCCTTGAGGAGATCCTCGAGAGCGTGCGAGAGCTCGGCGATGTCGCCGAAGCCCATCATCCGCGCCTCGCCCTTGAGGGTGTGGATCTCCCTCATGAGCTCCTTGACCTCCTCGGAGCGCGCGGGGTCCTGCTCGAGCAGCAGCAGCAGCTCGTTCATCCGCTGCAGGTGATCCACCGTCGCATCGCGGAACTTGCCGAGGAACTTCGAGACTCCTGGAGCGGGTCCTGTTGAATCCAGGGAATGACCGCTCTGGGCAGGTCCGTTTGGATCCGGGGAATGACTGCCCGGGGCGGGTCCTGTTGAATCCAGGGAATGACCGCCCTGGGCGGGTCCGTTGGGATCCGGGGTTCCTGCGGACTCCACGGGCGGCGGTTCGGGTGCCGGCGGCCGCGGCGACGACCTGCTCGCGCCGGGATCGAAGCCCGACAGGTCGGGGATGTCCGACGATCCCGGCAAGTCGAGCGGCGCGCTCGGTGTCGGATCGAAGCCCGAGAGGTCAGGCAGGTCGGCCTGGCCCGGCAGGTCCGGAAGGTCCGGGGTCTCGGCCCCGACCAGCGTCGTGTCGGGGTTGTCGGGATCGACGGCGTCTTCTTGCCCGGCGAGTCGCAGGAGATCGCGGCGGAAGGCCTCCGGGTCCTGATCGACCTCGCTCTCGTCGAGCTTCGAGGCCATCAGGCGCTCGATGAGATCGAAGGCGTCGAAGAGTCGGTCGGAGACCTCCGCGAGGTTGACGAAGCCCCCGCGCTCCTGGACCTTGAGAACCTCTTCGATCGCATGGGACAGGTCGGCCATGTCCCCGAAGCCCATCATGCGGGACTCACCCTTGAGGGTGTGGATCTCCCGCATGAGCTCCTTGACCTCCTCGGGACGGTCCGGTTCCTGCTCGAGCTGAAGCAACAGCTCGTTCATGCGCTGCAGGTGATCTGCGGTCGCGTCCTTGAACTTTCCGAGGAACTTGGAGCTGTCCACGGCCGGCCTTCGACGGAGGAGGGGTGGTCAGACGGGCTGCGACCCCCTCAGGCCGCCATGTCCTCGTCGTCACCGCCGAGGCGGAACTGCGTCACGGCGTGCTTGAGCTCGTCGGCGAGCGCGGCCAGCTCGACTCTGGAAGCGGTGGTCTGCTCGGCGCCCGACACGTTCGACTTCGCGATCTTGGCGATCTCGCTCATCGACTGCACGACCTGCTCCGTGCCGGTTCGCTGCTGCTGCGTGGCCAGCGAGATCTGCTTCGCCGCCTCGGTCGTCTGCTCCACCATGAGAGTGATCTGCCGGAGGTGCTCGGCGGTCTTCTCGGCCGCGAAGGTGCCGCGCTCGGTGGCCTTCATCTGCCCCTCGGTCGCCAGCACCGAGGCGTTGCTCGCCTTCTGGATCTCGGAGATCAGGCCCTTGATCTCCTTCGTCGACGACACGACGTTCTCCGCCAGCGCGCGCATCTCGGTGGCGACCACCGCGAAGCCACGACCGGCCTCACCGGCCTTCGCGCCCTCGATGGCGGCGTTGAGCGCGAGCAGGTCCGACTTGTCGGCGATCTCGTCGATGAGGTCGACGACGTTGCCGATCTCTTGGTTGCGCTCCGACAGCTCGAGGGTCCGCTCGGCAGTCTGCCGGTTGTTGTCGGCGATCTCGTTCATGCCGGCGATGCCCTCCTTCACCGCGCCCTCCCCGGAGAGGGCGGCATCGAGGGTGCGCTCGGCGATCTGCACCACCGAGTCGGCCGAGGCGGCGATTTGCTTCGAGGCCGACAGCAACTCGTCCATGGTCGTCGTGGTCTGACTGATGGACGACGCCTGCTCGGCCGACCCGCGCTCGGCCTGCTTGCTCGCGGCGAGGATCTCGGCGCTGGACGAGGCGATCTGCACGCTCGCCTGTTGGATCTGACCGACCAGCACCGAGAGCGAGTCGACCATGGCGTTGAAGGCCGAGCCCAGGTTGCCTCCGTCATGAATGCGTTGCGAGAGGTCGCCGGCCGCGATGCGCCGGGCCTGGTCGGCTACCTCGGCGAGACTGGCCCGCATCCCGGAGAAGGCCTCCGCGAGCTGCCCGACCTCGCGGACGTAGAAGCGCCCCATCCTCAGGCCGGTCGCGCTCTCGTAGTTGCCCCGCGCCATCTCCTCGGCCGCGTTCACCATCTTCGACAGGGGCGAGGTCACCCAGAGCGCGATGCCGAGGCTCATGAGGATGCCGATCGCCGCGACCACCGCCGTGCGGGCCCAGGCGGTGTTGCGTGCGTCCTCGACGTCGGTGACCGCCGCGTTGGTGCTGAGCGCGACGAACACGTGACCGAGCAGGTCGCCGTCACGGCTCGCGCTCTCGCTCGACGAGCTGTCCAGGTCGGGCTCGAACATCTCGAGACCGGCGCCCGCGCTCGAGCTGGAACCGGAGCTACCGCCCCCCTGGTTGGCCTTGGCCGACCACTCGACCGCCTTGTAGACGATGAAGAAGCCCTCGCGATCGTCGCGGTAGATGTAGCCGTTGTGCCGCTCGTCCGGACGCCGCTCCTGGGCCTTCACGAGGAGCGGGTTGAGCTCGTTGGGCAGCATCTCTGCGAAGGGCCCCGATTCCTCGGTGGCCCGCCCCTTCTGCTTGTCTTGCCGATCCCGCACGAGGACGAGCAAGACCTGGTCTTCCTCGAGGACCGAGTCGACGTCGGCCTGGTCGAGGTCGGAGCCGAAGGCGAGCTCGTGCGACACCGACCTGCTGAGGAGGTTGGCCAGCGACCGACCGCGTTCCTCGAGCTGGCCATGGAGCTTGGCCGACAGCGAGGAAGTGGTGGTCTGGCTCACCACCCAACCGAGGACGACGAGGAAGATCGCCATCACGATGACGAGGGTCCAGCGCAGGTTGAGCTTGGGCATCCAGCCGAACATGGGATTCCGTCCTCAGTTGAAAATCTCGGCGTCCGCGAGGTCCTTCTTGGCCAGCGTGATGCCGAGGGTCTTGGCCACCTTCTGGTTGACCGAGAGGGCGAACTTGCGGGCATTCTGCACGCCGATGTCGGCGGGGGCCGTGCCCGCCTGAACCTGGGTGACGATCTCGGCCGCCTGCGCGCCGATGTCGTCGTAGTCCGGTCCGAGCGCGAGCAGGGCTCCAGCCTTGGCGAGCCGCGGAGCGTACCCCACGATGGGCACTCCCGCCTTGCCCGTCGTCTCGGTGATGAACTCGAACGGGCGCGAGTCGCGTGGCGGCGTGACCGTCCGGTCCACCACCAGCCAGAGCACGTCGATGCCGTCCGCGAGCAGGCCGTTGAGCGCGCTGCCCAGCTCGGTGCTGTCACCGATCGACTTGACCAGGACCTCCAGGCCGAGCCCGGGGGCGATCTCGCGAGCCCGCGCGACGTCGGCGGCGCTGGTCGCGATGGTCGGGTCGTGGATCACTCCGACCTTCTTGCGGTCGGGCAGGAGTCGGCGGATCTCTTCGAGCTGAACGTCGACCGACACGCGCATGGTCACGCCCGCCACGTTCTTGCTCGACGCCGGCAGCGACTTGGCCGGGTTGAACACCATCATGAAGACGACCGGCTGCTCGGTGTTGGCCTGGCTGGTCATCTCGAGCGCGAGGGGCCCCAGCGGAACCCAGACGTCGACTTCCTTCTTCTTGAGCTGCTCGGAGACCTTCGGCCAGCGACCGCGATCCGAGTCGAGGGAGGCCTCGTGGACGCTGCCTCCCAGCTCCTTCTCGAAGGCCTTCACCGCGCGATCGAAGATCGAGATCTCGGCGGTCTTGACCACGCCCACGCCCTCGGCCCATCCGGGTGCCGACGGCAGGCTCACCAGCAAGGCCAGCAGGCCCACCCGACACCACGTCCCCAGGCTCCGGGCCGGGGCCCGGGGCGACGGGTCACTGACCCGGGGGGTGGATGGGAGGAGAACGCGCATCTAGAAACCGTGGACGTAGCTGAAGGCGAGACGGAAGTCCCGCTGTCCTTCGATGAAGCGATCGGCGGCCGGGTCGAAGAACAGCCCTCCCTCGTTGAGATTGAAGACGCTGCCGGCCACCCGAAGATTCTCTCGACGCCAGCCGACGGTGAGATCGGCCGTCACGGCCTCTCCCTGCGAGAACAGGCTCTCCTTGGGGCGTCCCAGGACTCTCAGCCGGAGGGAGCCCCAGAGATTGTCCTTGCGCCGCATGGTGATGAGCGAGGTGAGCTGGTCCACGTGGAAGCGGCGGAGCCCGAAGGCGGGCACGAGCTGGGACTCGGCGCCCACGCCGGTGGCCTCCACGAAGTCCCGGACCTCGGCCTTCTCGCCGAGCCGGCGGCTGTACTTGAGCCGGAGCGAGAGCCAATCCCAGGGGTCGGAGAGCAGCTCGAGCTCGGCGCCGCGCCCCTTCGTCCGATCCGGGGCGTTGAGGAAGATGCCGAGGGTCGGCGTGTCCGCGGCACCGGGAATGGCCAGCACCGAGTTGATCCGCGTCAGGCCCAGCGCACCGGCACCCTCGCGGTCGATGTAGAAGTAGAGGTCGTCGCGATCGACGGCCAGCCCGACCTCGTTCTCGATCTCGTAGCTGTAGAGGTTGAGGATGGCCTTGAACTTCTTGAACGGCGTGAACTCGGTCCAGAGCTCCAGGGTCTCGATCTGCTCCTGGTCGAGCTCGGTGTCGAGGGTCTCGATCCGCTCCGCATCGCAGTCGGAGAGCGTCACGTCCGCATCGAGACAACGCTGGAAGCTCTCGGGAAGCACCCCCTCCTCCACCGCTCGGCGCTGACCGAAGACGCGGGCGCTGGCCGTGTCCTGCTGACCGAAGAGCTCGACGAAGTTCGGCGAGCGGAAGGCACGACCGTAAGCGGCCTTGAGGATGAGCTCCTTGCGCGGCGACCAAATGACCGACACGCGGGGCGAGACGGCCGAACCGAAGAACGAGTGGTCGTCGAAGCGAAGCGAGCCGAGCAGGATGAGCTCACCATCGAGGAAGCGGTGCTCGTCCTCGATGAAGGCGGCGTAGTTCTCGAACTGCCGATCACCGACGATGCCGTTGTCGACGTCGTCGAGCCGGATCGAGACCCCGCCGAGCAGGTAGTTCACGTCGCTGATCTGCCAGTCGGCCTGGAGCTCGACGAAGCCGAGCGACTCGTCGGAATCGAAGGTCTGCACGACCTGCGGGATCCCGCTCGTGATGATCTGATTCCAGAGGTCGACGCTGGCGGGCATGGGCCGACCGCTGCCGTCGATCCCGGCGGAGAGCACCGCCTGGTCGCAGACCACGCAACCGAGGTCGGGCTCGGCCAGCGGGTTGGGGCGGACCGAGCTGGTCGGCAGGCGGTCGAGCTGGTCGTCGTAGAAGAACGGCGGCACGCCGCTGACGACGCGATCCGAAAGCTGGCTGACGCCGAGGGCGCTCGACGAGAACGCGTAGCGACCGTCGGTGTGGTTGTAGTAGCCGCGCAGCTTGAGCTTCGTCTTCTTGCTGGGCTCCCAGAGCTTGAAGCCGTCGAAGCTCCACCGCGACTCCTCGAGCCGATCATTGGGCGTGGGACCCGCCAGCTCGCCCGGCACGCCGCGATGGACGTCGGTCAGGTCGAAGCGGACGAACCACTTCTCGCCCTTGGAGTCTCCCTCTCCCCAGTGGAAGGCCAAGTGCCAGTCTTCGTGATCCGAGTTGTCGAGGACGTTGACGAGGTCTTCACCACGAGAGCCGGCGTGCCGCACGTCGAGCAGCCAGTTGTACGGGCCCTTCATGCCGCCGGCGATCAAGTTGACGTGGTTGAGACCGTGCGAGCCACGGTTGAGACTGACCTCGACGCCGTCGACCTCGTCACCACGACGCGTGACGACGTTGATGAACCCGGCAAAGGCGTTGGCACCGTAGAGAGCAGAACCCGGACCGCGAACGACCTCGATGCGGGCGACGTTGTCGATCGGCTGAGCCAGGTCGACGAAGTGGTTGCCCCGGAAGACGCTGTTGACGAGGCGGCCGTCGAAGAGGAGCAGGACCTTGTTGGAAAAGCCCTGCTCGATGTCACGGATCCGGGTGGACAGGGAGACGCTGCCGGGAGCGAAGGTCACGGACGTGACGTATCGCAGCGCCTCTTCCAGCGTGAGCGCCCCCCACTCGTCGAGCTCCTGCGCGTCGATGACGGTGATCGTGCCAGGGGACTCCGAGAGCTTCGAGACGCGGCGGGTCGCACCAGCCACCAGCACCTCGGTGTCGACGAAGAGCGCGACGTCACCGAGCGCCTCGAGGAGCTCGTCCTCGTCCTGGACCATGGCACGGGCGACGCTGCTCACGACCAGCGCCCCGACCAGGGCGTGGAGCGTGAGGCGACGCCACCACGAGACTGACGACATGCGGATTCCTCGGCCGGCCCGGAACACGGGAGGGGGCCTCACGTTTCCCTGACAGCTCAGCCTGCACCCTAGCACGTGGCAGCTCGCCCCGGCTGATTCACCAGAATTCGGTCGACTACCAGCCGCTGAGGACCACGTCGTCGCCGCTGCGCCGGACGAACAGCGGACCGTCTGAACCGTTCAGCTCGTAGAAGACCAGCGCACCGCTGGTCCCGACCTCACCGTTCACGATCACCGGCGACATCGGATCCACGAGGTAGAGATCCGCCACCGGATCCAGTCGGGTCGGTCCGGCAGCGCCCGGGTCCCCGGGCACGAGCTCTCCGGCGACGTCGGTGTTGGTCACGCCCGGTGCCGGAGGGAAGGGATCGCGCCGGAGGAGCGTGAACACGGACGGCACCGAGAAGGGCGTGATCGCGCTGGTGATGACCTCACCACAAGCGCTGACCAGCTCGGCGTGGAGCTCCATGTCGGTCTCGCCGCTCCAGTCGACGGAGGTGTAACCGGCTCGACGGATCCAGTCGGCACCCGCCTCGAAGGTGGTGAGCGGGATGTCCCAGGTCGGCGCCGTGCCGTCATTGTCGACCACGCGGCCGCCGTCGTCTTGACCGCGGAGGATGCGACCACCGGCGACCCGCGGCGTGGCGCCGGGCGTCATCACCCAGTAGTGCAGGCGCGCGCCACGAATGGAGGCGACCAGGTTGTCGCAGGTGATCGGCGTGATCACCTGGAAGCTGCCGCCGTCGCTCAGGAGCGCTTCGTTGGTCCCGAAGGACGCGGCGGACTCCAGCTCGTGCTGGCTCGTCGGGCCCGCGTTGGACTCGGCCGTCCAGGTACCGACGGGATCGTCGACCTGGTGTCGACGACTCGAACGCGTCTGTTCGAGAGCGTCGTGCCACACGGCCACGGAGCCGGGCACCGGACCCGCGGGTCCCTCCCAGGCGACCGAGGTGGTCGACCCGGGAGTACCGGTGTGGACGGGGTACGCCGCCTCACAGGGGCCCAAGTGGCTGACCTGCACTTCGTGTGTCGAGGAGAGCAGCGTCGTGGCGCGCGTCACCTCGGCTTCATCGAAGGCAAAGGTGATCTCGCCATCGTCGCGGAGGGCGGTCACGTCGAGCGCGAGCCCCGTGCCCACCGGCTCGGTGGGTCCGACCTGCATCCCGATGACGATCGGGTAGCGGCCCGAGGGCGGGATGTCGGTCAGGCTGACCGGCACGCCGTCTTCGGGGTTGCCGTCGCCGTTGGGGTCGCTGAAGACCAACGGCGTGCGGATGTCGCCCGAGGAGATCAGGCCGAAGAACTCCCAGCTCTGGGTCACGGTGCTGGCGTTGATGGCCTCGTGCGGGAACCAGAGCAGGCCCCCCGAGAGCGCATCGGTGACGCCCCGCGTCGTGCCGAGAGCGTGCTCGTGCAGCAAGGTCATCCGCTCGCGGACCCAGGTGGACAACGGCAGGGTGACCGCCTGGTCGGGTGAAGCGTCGGGCACGATGGCCAGCACCGCCTCGTCGACGTCACCGGGGGTGTCGCCGAGGCCGATGTCGACCCGAGCGGCGCGGTAGAAAGTCTCTCCGGCGGTCACGCTGAAGGTGAGGCTGTCGGGGCCGCCCGGCAGCTCGCGTCCAGGGTCACCGGTGTGAATCGCGTAGCTGCGACCGCCAGTGAAGGACAGGGAGACCGGCGCATCGGCCGTGCCGTGGTTCGTGATCGCCATGAGGTGGAAGCCGGACTCACCAGGCGGGGTCGCCACGGCCGGCACGAAGGGCCGGACCGTCAGCCAACCGCCGTGGATCGGACCGACGGCCATCTCACGTCGTTCGGGGGCGCGCTCGGGGCTGGCCCAGAGCTCGACGCGATCCACCCAGTTGACGGCGTCTCCCGGGACCTCTTGATGAACGGCGATCTGGACGCTCTCGCCATGACGGGCGACGCTGGTGTCGGGCCAGCCATCTCCGTCGGCGTCGACGAAGACCTCGTCACCCGCGTCGTCGAAGTCGCCATCGCCGTTGATGTCGATGGCCAGGCGCTGCGCAAAGGGCAGGACTTCGTGAATCTCGAGTCGCTGGCCGTGCTCGGAGCGAGCCGCCACGCGGAAGCCCTCGCCACCGCCGATGTTGCCGCCCTGCGTGAGCTGGAAGGGGGCGACCGCCATGGTGCCGGGGGCCGCCGACACGGCGCCCGAAACCTCACCCACCGCGGTCACCCGGACCGAGTGCGTGCGCGCGGAGCCTCCCAGGCTGTCCTGCACGTCGGAGGGCTGACGGAAGGCGCCACCCAGGCGTGCGGTCGATTCGACGTGGTAGCCGAAGGAGCGAGGAGTGGGGTTGAGGAGCGAGCTCCACGGGACGCACAGCTCGGCGAGCCGGCCATCGGGGGTCGCGCAGTTCTCGCAGCGCCCGAGACCACCGGGCACGGGGGCGGCGCCGAGGTCCACGGAGCCCGGCATCACGTGACCGTCGGACGCGCCGCTGGTCAGCATCGGGTCGCCGGCCATGCCGTTGATGGCGGAGTACTCGCGGATGACGACGCGGATGAGGCTGCCACCCACCCAGAGCACCTCCACCACGCGCTCCGACGTCGACATCAGGCCGTCGTCGTTCTCGTCCAGGTAGAGGAAGGTCTGGGCGATGTCGGTGCCGTCCTGCCGCTCCACGTAGAAGCAGAGCTTCTCCCGGTCGTAGGTCCAGGCCACGCGGCGGAGGTCGAACGACCGACTCATCGCACCGCAATCGGCGTCGTCGCTCGGACACGTGAGACCCGAGCCGATGCCGTCCCAGGTCACGTTGTCTCGGTTGGCGAGGATCCCCCACCACTCCGTCACGTCGGCGAGATCGTCGATGACGATGGTCTCGGCCGCGTCGACCAGCAGGCTCGCCGGCGGGTGAACCGGAGCGCTCAGACGAAGCGACTCAGCGGCATGCGCGGCAGGAGCGAGGAGCAGGAGGAGAGTGAGCGCGGTGGCCCAGAGGGACCGCCAGGAGCTGATGACACGCCAGTCGGCCGACCCGGCGATGCCGGACCGGCGACGGGTGACCCGGGCTGGTGTGCCCTGCCTGATCACGTCGATACCATCCCGTCATGGCCGCTGTCCCACACCGGGGGAGCCCAATGCGCCCCGTCTCGGGATGCGAACCATGCCTCGAGCTGAGTACCTCGATCCTAGGCTCAGAAAACTCGACTGACAACCCAGGGGGGATCCGGTTGACTTCACTCCCCTTGCGGCTCGGGCACGGCCGGCCAGTGCTCGCGGAACAGGCAGTCCAGGTCGAGGGCCACGGCGAGGGACTCCCAGGACAGGCCGGGGTCGTCGGAATCGCGCTCCTGAGACGTGTCGGTGTCCAGCACGACGAGGCCCAGAACGGACATGGAGGGGCAATTCCGCTCGACCAGGGCCGGCAGGCCCCGGAGCTGTCCGGGGCGCACCTGCCGAATGCCGGCGATGCCGGTCACGGCCAGGCCGCGGAGGTTGCCCTGCCACTCGACCTCGAGGACACGGTCGTCGCTGCGAGCCGGCCCGAAGCCCAGGAGCTCGGAGAGCGAGCGCATCGGGAGGTGGGTGTCCATCCGGTCGTGGATGGCCCGGACCTGATCTCGAGGGACGACGTAGTGGAGGGGCCCGACGAGCAGGAGCAGGACCTCGCTGTCGGTGCTGCCCGGGGCCACCCCGGACGACGAGCTCATCCCTCTCCTCGCATCCGGAGCTCACCGATGAGCGTGCTGGAGTCGAGGAGGACGAGGAGCCCTCGCGGGAGCCGGATGCAGCCCTCGATGTAGGAGGCCTTCACCTTCTCCATCGTGGAGAGGGGCGGCTCCACCGTGCTGATGGGCACGGTGACGATGTCGGAGATCTCGTCGGCCTGGAAGCCCACGATCGCGTCGTCGGAGGTGACGAGGACGATCCGCCCCGCTCCCCCGCTCCCCCGGCCCGGCAGGCCGAACACGTTGCGGAGGTCGACCACGGAGACGACGCTGCCGCGGTGGTTGATGACGCCCGGGATGAAGGCGGGCGTGAAGGGGATCGGGGTCGGGTGGACCCCGCCGATGATCTCGATCAGGTCGCGCAGCCGGAAGCCGTACCACTCGGCAGCCAGGGAGAACGACAGGATCTGGATCGTCTCCTCGGCAGCATCGGCCTCTTGATCACCGGCGAGACCGGCGTTCTCGAAGGCGCGACGTAGCTCCTCGCCCTTGGACTCGGACACGCGCTCGGCTCCTCTTGCCTCGACCGACCCGACACGGGCGCCCGACGACTGGACCGATCATGCCAAAGGGAGCACCACGTCCCGCTCGGGAAGCTCGAGCTCGTCCGCGCTGGGCTGACCCAGGACGTCGTCGACGTGCTCCACGAGCACCCGCGAGTCCACGGGCTTGAGCAGGAAGCGGTCGGCGTCGACCCGCCGCCGCCAGTCCGCTCGCAGCGACAGGCCGTGCCCGGTCAGCACGAGCACGTGCATCGACGCCAGCTCCGGGTCGGCCCGGATCCGGCTGCAGAGCTCGAAGCCAGAGAGGCCCGGAAGCTGAAGGTCGAGCACCACGAGGCGGGGTCGATCCTCTTTCAGCGCACGCCAGGCCGAGAGCCCGTCGTGAACGGTCCGGCAGGCGTGGCCCGCCCGGCGGAAGAGCATCGCGACGCAGCAAGCGATCGCGACCTCGTCATCGGCCACGAGGATCTCGGGGGCTCCCGTCCCAGCCACTCAGCGGCCCTCGAGCCGCACGGAGCCCCGCGAGAGGAGCCCGAGGAAGGCGGACACGACGGCCGGGTCGAACTGCGTCCCGGCGCAGCGATCGAGCTCTTCGGCCGCCTCGTCGGGTCGCAGCGCCGGCCGAGGAGGCCGGTCGGCCAGCATCGCGTCGAAGGCGTCGACCACGGCGATGATGCGAGCCCCGAGCGGGATGCCCTCGCCCGCCAGGCCATGCGGATAGCCCCGCCCGTCCATCCTCTCGTGGTGGTGCAGGACCGCCGGGACGATGTCTTCCAGGGCCCGCAAGGGGCTGAGGATCTCGGCCCCTTGCTCCGAGTGGAGCCGGAGCTGGTCGACCTCGACCCGTGAGAGGCAGGCACCCTTGTTGAGGATGGACTCGGGCACTGCCAGCTTGCCGATGTCGTGCAGCAGCGCCGCCAGCTCGAGCCGCTCGGCCGCGCCGGGCGTCATCCCCAGCTCGCGCCCCACCGCGGCGGCGAGTCGTCCGGTGCGTCGTCCGTGGCCATGGGTGACCGGGTCCTTCGCGTCGATGGCGGAGGTGAGCGTCCAGATGGTCGAGAGGAAGAGCTCGCGCGACTCCTCCCGGAGGTCGAGCCGACCACCCGAGGTCGAGGCCTGGGACGCGAGACTGTCGAGACGCTGGGCGGTGACGGAGTCGAAGGCGGGACTCTCGGGACCGCGGAGACCGACGAGGAGCGCTTCACCCTCCCCCCACGGAAGGGTCGTGAGCAGGGCCGAGCCAGCCGCGGCGGCCACCGGTCCGAGGACCTCGGTGAGGCCTTGGCGCGCCTCGGGCGTGAGCTGCGCCGCGACGATGACGCCCCGACCGTCGAGGGCCTGCTCGAGGAGGGAGCCGGAAGGCAACGCCCGCCAGCCCGTGGGTCCGGGCTGCTCGTCGGAGCTCACCGCGAGCACGCGGACCTTGTCGCCGATCCGGTGGAGGCAGGCCGCCCAGTCGGTGTCGATGAGGTCTCGCGTGAGCTCGATCAGGGTGGTGGCGAGCTGACGACGATTCGGCGCCGAGGCGAGACGAGCGGTGCCGTCCTGGAACAGAGCCAGCTCCTGAAGCCGCCCCAAGAGCTCGTCGGTGAGCGCGCTCGTCTCCGACTCGCGGCGGAGCCGCTGACCGATCAAGGCGACCGCCAGCGGCAGCACGTCGTCGTTCTGACCCGCCTCGGCCGCGGTGGCCACGGTGCCGACCCGCACGCCGCCCAGCTCCAGGGGAGCTTCCGCCAGGGCGGCCGGCGGTGGTTGCTCGGTGCCGGCGGCCAGCAGCACCCGACCGCTGGCCGCACGGACCCAGAGGGGGCGCCGCGCCAGCCGCGCCAGGCGGAGGAGTCCGTCGAGCACCTCCGGATCGGTGGTCGCCGCCTCCAGGTAGCCCCCCTGATCCGGGAGACGGACCATCGAGAGGAGGACGTCCGCATCTGGGTTGCGCTCCGTCATCACGCTGCTGCCGGGACTTGCCACGCCTGCGACCTCCTCGTGCCAGCGAGCCCCACTGGGACTTTCTCCCAAGCCGATGGGAAAGAGCGCCACTGCCGAAGGGCCCCTTGCCTCGCGGCGGGCCGTTCGGCGGGCAGGCCCGCCTTCGTCGAGAGGAGGAGCAAGGCTCGGGCCAGGTTCGGTCGACTCAGCCTCAAAGAACGCGAAGCCAGTACGTTTGGCGTTCGGGTCCCTGCCCCACCTCGACGAGGAGCCCGCTGCCGGCGCGACGTTGCCAGCCCAGGAGACGACGGCCGTTCTCCTGCTCGAGACGGATTGCCAGGACCGACTCGCCCGCGTCCTCCACGGCGACGAGCCGCAGCTTCAGGGCGCCCGACGGCGTGAGCTCGAGGTCGGTCGACGTGCCGCTCGCGAGGTCGAAGAGCCGCGGGGGTCCCAGGCGCTCGGCCCAGCGTCGGGACAGGTCGTCGAGTTGGGGGCCGGAGAGCGAGAGGTGCTTCAGGGCCGGACGCGTGGGCAGGCTTCCGGCGCGGGCGCCTCGCGGCGTGGGCGGGAGCCCGACGTCGAGCTGGCGGAGCTCCACCCTCAGGCCATCCAGGGCCGCTCCTGGCAGGGACCACGAGGGCTGCCGCAGGGGGGCCGCGGCCGGCGTCCGGACGCTGCTGCGTCGATGGTCGGCAAGGCCTTCGACGAGCACGCCGGCGGCCTGGAGCTTGGACTCCGGCCCGCGGAGGAAGACCGTGTTCGTCCGGGCGTCGGTGAAGATCTCGATGCTGGCGTCGACCCAGCCCCGGAGCAGCGCGGCGACGTCGTCGGCGCCGGCGTGGGAGAAGCTGCGGGCGATGGTGCGGACGTCACCGCCGCGATCCCGCTCGGCGCGCCAGGCCGCCGAGTCGCGTGCCTCGCGGATCAGCCGCTCGGGCGTGGCGACACGGAGCACGCGGCCCTGACGGTCGGCCGCGAGACCGGAGGTCGCGAGAACTTGCTGGAGGACCAGCTCCCAGGGCTGATCCCTCACGTGGAGAGTGATGTCTCCGCCGATGTCGGGATCCATCACGAGCTGGAGGTCCGCCCGAGCGGCGAGGGTCGAGAGCACCTCGCGGACGGGGCGATCGACGAAGTCGGCGCTGACCGGAGGGGCGGCCGAGACGACCAGCGCCCAGGCCATGGTGCCGGCCAGGAGGGGCACTACGAGCGGACGTGGGAGCGAGCGAGCAACGGTGCCGGGAGCTTGCATGGGAGCACTCCTCGGCGGCCGCGGGAGAAGCCGCTGGCTCAACCATGCCCCAGACCAGTGTCCGAGACCAAGCCGATGAGGTCACTCGCCGACGGGGAGAACTCCTCAGGCGGCCGCGGGAGCGTTCCGCCCCTGCCGGACGCCCCGAGCGAGGCTCCGAGACCAAGCCGATGAGGTCACTCGCCGACGGGGAGAACTCCTCAGGCGGCCGCGGGAGCGTTCCGCTCCTGCCGGACGCCCCAAGCAGGGATCCGAGACCAAGCGAGCCAGGTCACCCGCCGACGAGGAGCTCCCACTGGTGCTCGAGGTGGAGGCACTCTCCCAACACGACGCGGTCGACGTGCCAACCCCCGGCCCCATCGCGTCGCTGCGACTGAGCCAGGCAGCCGTCGAGGTCCTTGAGCAGGACCCGCAAGCAGGCCGGATCGCCCTCGCATCCCGGCGACAGCTCCATGCGCCAGCGAGCGAGCCTCAGGCAGCGCGAGAGTCGCTCGTGGTCGACGAGCGACTCCTTGGGCAGGCGCCAGAGCGAGTAGGCCTCGTCGAAGCAGGAGTCGAAGTCACGCTCCAGCGTGTTGCCCCAGAGCACGTCGGCTCGGTGGTGAGCGTCGTACCGACCCCGATGCTCCTGTCGATGCCAGTCCTCGCCGAACAGGACGAGCCAGACAGCGAAGGGCGGCAAGAGCCAGGTCTTCAACTTGTCCCACCCCGTGACCTCGTGCACGTGAAGCTCCTCGCTGGCGGAGCTTCTCGGCGGGAGAAGCTCCCTGACGGTGGGATCGTACGTCGCCCCCGCCCCCGAGTTCTTCCCGCCAGCCCCCATCGATCGCTACAGTCGCGGGCGAAGCGCCCCTCACTTGGAGCCCCACCGACATGTCCTTCACTTGCGACTCTTGCGGAAGCACCTTCGACCTGCCGCCGGCCGTGCAGTCCAAGTACCCCAACTGGGTGCCGAAGCAGTGCATGTCCTGCCGCGACGGCAAGGGTGGCGGCAGCAGCGGTCGACGCAAGAAGGCGCGGGGCGGTCGACGCGCGACACCCACCCGTCCACCCACCGGCGGCACCGTCGACGAGCGTCTCCGCTCGGTGGTCGAGCGCTACCACGAGGGCCCACAGAGCGGCCTGTTCACCGACGGCGGCGCCTCCCCCAACCCCGGCCCGGGTGGCTGGGGGCTGGTCTGGGTGGAAGACGGCGTCGTGCGGGAGCAGCTCCGCGGCGGTGAGCACGACTCGACCAACAACCGGATGGAGCTCCAGGCCCTCATCGAAGCGGCGAAGCTCCTCGACGAGGACGCGTCGATCACCGTCTACAGCGACTCGCAGCTCTGCGTGAAGACCATCAACGAGTGGGCCGACGGCTGGGCCCGCCGAGGCTGGAAGCGCAAGAGTGGTCCCATCAAGAACCTCGAGCTCGTTCAGGAGCTGCACGCGCTCTGCAAGGCACGACCCGACGTCAGCCTGTCCTGGGTGCCCGGCCACTCCGGCTGGACCTGGAACGAGTACGCCGACGTCCTCGCCACGGCGGGACGCGAAGAGCTTCGCTGACCGAGAGCTCGAAGCGTCCGGCATCGGCTTCACCCGAGTCACGGACAGCGTGGAGTTGGTTCGCCGGAAATGCGCGAAGAGCTTCGCTGACCGAGAGCTCGAAGCGTCCGGCATCGGCTGCACCCGAGTCACGGGCAACATGGAGCTGGTTCGCCGGAAATGCGCGAAGAGCTTCGCTGACCGAGAGCTCGAAGCGTCCAGCATCGGCTGAATCCCAGTCACGGGCAACACCGGCCCGCTTCCCATGAGCTCGCGAAGAGCTTCGCTGACCGCGCCTTCAAGAGCAGGCCGCGTCGTCTCGGCTCACCGGTGGCTCCGGCGACAGCCTTGCGCGTGCCTTCTCCTGAATGCGCAGCCGTCGCTCCTCGCCCACGCCTTCGAGATGCTCGTCTGCCAGGAGCCGCAGCAACTCGGGGAGGGTCAAGCCCGACTCTTCGGCCAGCGTCTCGATGAGCACCTTCAGCTCCGGCTCGATCCTCACCCGGATCACGACCGCCTCCCCGACCACGCGACCTCGCTCGTCGTCACCATCGCCTCGTCTCCATTTTTCGTACAGCACACGTAATTATCGCAAGCCGCGACCCACGAGCACTTCTCAGGGTCGGGCTTGGGGGTCCGCTCAGCGCTGCAAGAGCACGAACGTGAGGCGGCTATTAGACAGCCGATTCGAGGCGTGACAAGACCAGGAAACCGGAATCGTCACGAAGGGCACCCGAGTGGTAGACATGCGTGCACTTTAGCGGGTCGTTGAGCCACGAAAAGCGCAGGCAACGCCCCCAGGCGCACGAAAACGAAAAATGCGAGATTCGAGGTCGTCGGTTCGACCTCGCTCCCGACACGCAAAAATCCCGCCGAGCTCCGAGGACGCTCGACGGGATCCTAGAACCGGAAGCAATGCTTCGGCTAGTCGCCGTAATCGTAGAAGCCGCGACCGCTCTTGCGACCGAGCCGACCCGAGTCGACCATCTTGATCAGCAGTGGGCAGGGTCGGTACTTGGAGTCGGCGAAGCCGTCGTTGAGCACGCGCATGATGTCGAGGCAGACGTCGAGCCCGATCATGTCGGCCAGGGCGAGTGGTCCGAGGGGATGGTTCATCCCCAGCTTCATGACCTCGTCGATGGCCTCGGGCGTGCCCACCCCCTCGTGGAGGGCGAAGATCGCCTCATTGATCATCGGCAGCAGCACGCGGTTGCTGACGAAGCCCGGCGAGTCGTTGACCTCGACGGGGCTCTTGCCCATCGCCGCCGCCGTGGAGCGGACGACGTCGAAGGTCTCGTCGGAGGTCTCGAGCCCGCGGATGACCTCGACCAGCTTCATGAGCGGGACCGGGTTCATGAAGTGCATCCCGATGAAGCGGTCGGGACGCTTCGTCGAGGCGGCCAGGCGAGTGATCGAGATCGAGGAGGTGTTGGTCGCCAGGATGGTCGAGTCCGGGCAAGCCTCGTCGAGCGAGCCGAAGAGCTCGGTCTTGATCCCCTCTTGCTCGAGCACGGCCTCGACGACGAGGTCGGCCTCGGCGAAGGCGGACACGTCCTCGGCCATCTTCAGCCGGCCCATCATGACCTCGGCCTGACCAGGCTCGATCTTGCCCTTCGACTCGAACTTCTTGAGCCCGCCGTCGATGCGGTCACGACCGCGACGGACCGCGATCTCGGAGGCGTCCCAGGCGATGACGGGGTAACCCGACTGGAGGGCGGCCTGGACGATGCCCGCCCCCATGGTGCCGAGGCCCACGACCCCGATCGTTCGAATGCTGCCGGTCACTTCGTCGAGGCGGGTCATCGAACCATCTCCACGGCCATGGCGACGGCGTTGCCGCCACCGAGACAGAGCGAGACGACACCGCGGCTCGCTTCACGATCCTTCAAGCAGTGCAGCAAGGTGGTGAGACAGCGCGCACCCGAGGCCCCGATGGGGTGCCCGAGGGCCACCGCGCCGCCGCGGACGTTGTGCTTCTCCTCGGGGATCTCGAGGACCTTGCCGAGGGCGCACTGCTGCACGGCGAAGGCCTCGTTGATCTCGAAGAGGTCGACCTGGTCGAGGGTCCAGCCGGCCTTCTCGACGACCGTGCGGATGGCACCCTCGGGCGCCATCATGACCAGCTCCGGTGCGAGCCCGTGGGTGGCCGAGGCGACGATGCGCGCCATCGGTGCGAAGCCCCACTCCTGCGCCTTGCGCTCGCTGGTGACGACCACCGCCGACGCGCCGTCGTTGATGGTGGAGGCGTTGCCGGCGGTGACCGTGCCGCCGTCGCGCTTGAAGACCGCGCGCAGCGAGGACAGCTTCTCGAGCTTGGTGTCGGCGCGCGGACCCTCGTCGGTCTCGAAGAGGGTCGAGTCACCCTTCCGACCCTTGAGCTCGACCGGGACGATCTCGGCCTTGAACTCACCGGCCTCGACGGCAGCGACCGCCTTGCGATGGCTGTCGAAAGCCCACTGGTCCTGCTGCTCGCGGCTGACCTCCCAGCGCTCGGCCACGATCTCGCCGGTCATCCCCATGTGGTGGTCGTCGTAGGGGTCCCAGAGCCCGTCGTGGACCATGGAGTCGAGGAACTGGCCGTCGCCCATGCGGAGACCGCTGCGCACGCCCGGCGCGAGGTAGGGCGCCCGCGTCATGGACTCCATCCCGCCGGCCACGACGACCTCGGACTCGCCGAGGGCGACCGCGTTGGCCGCCAGGCTCACCGCCTTGAGACCGGAGCCGCACACCTTGTTCACGGTGAGGGCGCCGACGGACTCGGACAGGCCTGCTCCCAGCGCGGCCTGACGCGCCGGTGCCTGGCCCAGGCCGGCGGACAGCACGTTGCCCATGATGACCTCGCCGATGCGATCGGCGTCGACGCCGGAGCGGCGGACGGCCTCCTCGATGGCCAGGCTGCCCAGACGGGTGGCCGGAAGGTCCTTGAGAGCGCCTTGGAAACGGCCGATCGGGGTGCGGCAGGCCGAGAGGATGACCGCTTGATCGAGGGAGGACGAGGTCGACATTCAGGGGCTCCTGAAGACGGAAGGAGGGACGACTGGGAGGGAAAAAGTGCCCGAATCTTAGCACGCGGCCCCGGACTCAGCCGGGGCATGCGAGGGGGTGCAGAAACGTAGCTGGGCGGTGGGACAGGCCTGCTAGGATGCACGCCGCATGGCAGCCAAGGGCAAGAAGACCATCCCTCGCGACAACGCGAAGATGCGACGTCATCACCGCGAGAAGCGACGTCGGCAGCGCGAGATGCGCAAGCACCCGCCGGGCCCGAAGGAGAAGCTCGTCTCCGGCTGCCTGGCCGCCCTCTTCGTCGGCGGCATCCTCTTCCTCGTCGCGGTGACCTGGACCTGCCTCGTCGCCGAGTGACAAGCGTCACGCGAGGGTCACTGGCCCGGACTCCTCAGGACTGTCCGGGCAACGACTGCCTCTCGCAGCTGGCGCAGCTCCCGGTCAGCACGAGCTCGTGGGCGGCCAGCCGAAAGCCCTCCGGCAGCAGGCTCGCGAAGTCGACGTCAGGGCAGTCTTCGAGCTCGAAGAGTCGGTCGCAGTCCTGGCAATGGAAGTGATGATGGTGGTGCTTGCCGGCGCGCTCGTAGCGCTTGCCCTCCCCCATCACCTCCACCTCGGCCAGCCAGCCCGACTCCACCAGTCGGCGGATGTTGCGGTAGACGGTGGCCAGCCCCAGTCCCGGGAGCTCACCCGAAGCCTCGTCGAGGATTTCCTGGGCCTTCAGGGGTCGGCCGAGACGCTCGATGGCCGCGAGAATCGCGTCGCGCTGCTTGGTCTTCCTGTCCTGACTCATGCGCCATCCTCGGCCGCGTGATGCAGCCGGTGGAGACGAGAATACAGTCCGCCGGCCGCGAGCAGATCATCGTGCTGGCCCCGTTCGACCACCCGACCACGCGCCAACACGAGGATCTCGTCGGCGTCGCGAATCGTCGACAGTCGGTGGGCCACGACCAGGGCGCTGCGTCCGGCGAGCAGGGTCTTCACCGCTGCCTGCACCCTGCGCTCGGTGAGGCTGTCCACGGACGCAGTCGCCTCGTCGAGGATGAGCAGGGCGGGATCCTGCAGCAGGGCACGGGCGAAGCAGGCGAGCTGACGCTGCCCCGCCGAGAGGTTGCGACCCCGCTCGGTGAGCATGAAGTCGAGCCCGCCCTTCTCGCGCACGGTGTCCGCCAGCCCGACGGCCTCCAGCGCCTCCCAGGCGCGAGCATCGTCCTCGGGACCGACGAAGAGCGACTGACGCAAGGAGCCCGAGAAGAGGAACGGCTCCTGAAGCACCACCGCCACCCGCCGACGCAGCTCCTCGAGGGGGTACTGCCGGAGCTCGAGACCGTCGAGCACGATGTGGCCTCGACCGGGAACGACGTCGTGGAGCCGCGAAACCAGGCGGGTGATCGTCGTCTTGCCCGAGCCAGTCGGCCCGACCAGCGCCACGGTGGTGCCGGAGCGAAGGTGGAGGCTCACGTCGCTCAGCGCATCGGGCGGCCGAGGCTCCGCGTCGGCGTCCCCCCCACCCGGCCGCGCGTCGTAGGCAAAGCTGACGTCCTCGAGGACGAGCTCACCCCGGGGCTCGGGCAGTGACGGCGGATCCTCGGGGGATCGGATGGCCACCTCCTCGTCGAGGAGCGCGGTCACCCGCTCCGAGGAGGCCATCGCCGACTGAATGACCGCGACCTTCTGGGAGAGGTCCTGAAGCGGCGTGAAGAACTGCTGCGCATAGTCGAGGAAGACGAAGAGCGTGCCGAAGGTGAGCGTCCCCTGGATGACGCCGCCCCCGCCATGCCAGAGCACCGCCGCCACCGCGAGGCTCGCGATCATCTCGACGAGGGCGGAGTACACCGAATCGAGCCGGACGGACTTCAGGTCGTCGTCGAGGAGATCCTGGCTGCTCCTCTCGAAGGCGTCGACCTCGCGCTTCTCCTGGGCGAAGGCGCGGACGACACGGATCCCGGTGAGGATCTCCTGCAACCCCGCGTTGAGCTGCGAGAGCCGGGCCCGAACCGCGCGGTAGGCCTCGCGGATGCGGCGGCTGAAGCCCACCGACACCAGCAGGAAGGCCGGCGCCACCAGCAGGGCGGCCAGGGTGAGCCCCGGGTGGATCCAGAGCATGAGCCCGAGCAGCACGGCGAGCTTGAGCAGGTCGGAGATGAGCGCGACCACGCCGGAGGAGAAGAGCTCCTCGAGCGAATCGATGTCGGAGGTGGCACGCACCATCAGCCGGCCGGCCGGCGTGCGGTCGAGCAGCGACTGGTCGAGGCTCAAGATCTTCGCGAAGACCTGACGACGCAGGTCGCGCAGGACGAGCTGCCCAGTGACCATCATCAGCTCGAGCGAGCTTCGGCGCGTGAAGAACTCAACGGCCGTGAGACCGAGATGCGACAGCGCCAGGACCAAGAGCAGGCCTCCGTCAGAGGCGGGCAAGGCGTGGTCGATGGCGAAGGCGATGGTCAGCGGCCGCACGACCGTCGCCACCGAGCTCAAGCCGGAGAGCGCGAGCTGGACGACGACCCTCCCCTTGTACGGCTGAAGCAGACGCAACAGGCGCATCAGGAGCGCCGCGTCACTGCTACGCGACACGACCCGATCGGCGCCGGGCCCCTGGATCGTCGTCGAGCTCACGCCAGCTCCTCCAGCTCGCGCTGACGCTCCTGCTCCTGCCAGGTGCGGGAGTACCAACCTTCGCGCTCGATCAACTCGTCGTGGCGGCCCCGGTCGATGACCCGTCCGCGATCGAGCACCAGGATCTCGTCGCACTCGACGACGGCGGTGAGCCGAGAGGCGACCCGGAGCTCGGTCCAGCCCCCTTCCGCCCGGCGCCGGCGCAGGCTCGCGAGGATGGCCGTCTCGGTCACCGCGTCGACCGCCGAGAGCGAGTCGTCGAGGAGAAGCAGCGAGGGCTCGGCGTGGAGGGCCCGGGCGAGGGTGGCCCGCTGACGCTGTCCTCCCGAGAGCGTCACGCCCCGCTCCCCCACCACCGTGTCGAGACCATCGGGAAGCTGGACGAGGTCGTCCTCGAGACCCGAGTCGACCACCGAGCGACGCAGGCGCTCGGCGTCCTGGTCACCGGGGCGGCCATAGCGGACGTTGTCTCCGAGGCTGCGCGAGAAGAGGAAGGGTTCCTGGCTCACCAACCCCACGCCCTCACGCGCCCGCGACGGCGCCAGGCTGGCCAGGTCGACGTCACCACGCAGCACCTTCCCCGGCTCGGTCGGTCTCAAGCCCGCGAGGATCGAGAGCAGCGTCGACTTGCCTGCGCCCGGCGGTCCGACCAGGCCCAGCAAGCCACCGGCCGGCAGGCTGAAGTCGAGCCCGTCGAGCACCGGCGGCGCGTCGGCGTCGAAGCCGTGCCGAAGGTTCCTCACGGTGAGCGACTGTCCACGCGTCGTCTCGTCGGCGGTCCGGTCGACTCGGTCGTCGGCGGGCTCGGGCTCCTGCTCGAGCAAGGTGTCGATGCGAGCGAGCGCCGCCCGTCCGCGCTGGAGCGCGTTGAGCACCCAGCCCAGGGCGATGGTCGGCCAGGAGAGCATGGCCAACGCAGACGTGAAGGCGACGAAGTCACCCAGCGACAGGTGCCCCGCCATGACCTGCCGTCCACCCAACGCCAGGACGCAGAGCTGCCCGCCGGCAGCGACCAGCCCCATGACCGCCACGAGGTAGGAGCGATTGCGAGCGAAGCGTCCTTGAGCGCGGCAGTAACCCTCGGCCAGCCCGTCGAGACGGGCCCCTTCCACGCGCTCCTGGGCAGCGGCGCGCAGCACGGTGAGCCCCTCGATGACCTCGGCCAGGCGGCTCGAGATCCGGGCCAGCTCCTGCTGGGCGCGGGTCGACTCGCGGAAGGTGCGCTTCGACAGCCCCCGCACGACCACGGCCAGGGCAGCCTGGGGCACGAGCGCGGCGAAGGCCAGGAGCGGGTCGAGAGAGACCAGCAGCACGAGCGCCGCCGCGTACAGCGCGAAGGTGTTGGTGAGGTTGAGGACCACCGGCCCGAAGAGACTGCGGACGTGGGCCAGGTCACCGATGATGCGCGAGACCGTGTCCCCCGTCGGGGTGGCGTCGAACCACGACACGGGCAAGCGCTGGAGATGGCGAAACACCACCTCGCGGAGGTCGGCCATGACACGTCGCGACGCCCCCAGCACGCAGATGCGAGAGATCGTCCGCACGAGCATCCGCGCCAGGGCGACCCCGGCCATGAGAAGAGCGCAGGTGAGCAGGTAGCTGCGCGGCTCGCCCGCCTCGAGCCCGTCGAAGGCGCGACGCAGCAGGAACGGGATGGCGAGGTTGCTCGCCCCTGTCGCCAGCAGGCAGGCCAGGCCGATTCCATAGAGCCCGCGGTAGGTCCAACCGAGGCTCCACGGACCGCGTCGGACCGTGGCGTCGCCGCCCACTCAGGCGCTCCGGTGAATCTTGAGCAGGAGGTCGGTCAGGACGGTCTTGGTGTTGACGTGCAGCGCCAAGTCGGCACGGGCGGTGGCCACCTCGTCGAGGAGCCGGGCCGCACGCCCCGGCGCCAAGCGACCGGCCAGCGCCTTGCGGGCGGACTCGCCATCGGGGTGACTGAAGCCTGCCCCTTCGACTGGAAGTCCTTCTCGGTGCAGGGCGCCCTCGACCATGACGTCGCGGAGGATGAGCTCCAGCCGGCCGAGGATCTCTTCGAGATGCTCGGCAGCATCGGCCCCCGTGCGCCCCTTGGGAGGGAGCAGCTCGAGGGCCAGGTCGCGGGCCTTGCCCTCGCCCCGGCGACCGAGCATCTCGTACAGCCGTCGCGCCAGGTCGAGCCAGCGGTCGGCTTCGTCCTCGGCGTCGAAGGTCAGCGCTCGGTGCAGGTCGCGTCCGGAGAGCTGCGCGGCCTTGCGCGCCTGGTCCGTCGTGAGCCCCTGCTCCTCGAGCAAGGTCGTGAGCGCGGCGACCTCCGGCAAGGGACAGGCCACCGCCTGACAGCGCGAGCGCATGGTCGGCTTCATCGCCGCCGGCCGCTCGCAGGACAACACCACCGTCAGCCCGTCCGGTGGCTCCTCGATGGTCTTGAGCAAGGCCTCCTGAGCGACCAGCGACAGTCGGTCGGCCGGGTCGATGAGGAGGAAGCGCCGGCTGCCCTCGTGCTTGAAGGCCAGGCTGTCCTGCAAGGCGCGGACCTGGCCGACGGTGATCTCCGTGCGACGTCGTCCACGGCCGTCCTCCTCGGGCTCGAGGATGCGCACGTTCGTGTCGAGCCCCCGCAGGGTGCGCCGACACGACGCGCAACCGCCGCAGGGTCCGTCGCTCGGCTTCGGACCGGGGGCCGAGCAGTCGAGGAGCTGAGCCAGCCGGATGGCGGCGTGGCGCTTCCCCGCTCCGCGCGGCCCGAACAACATGAGCGAGGCCGACAGCCGCCCCCGCCTCAGCGCGGTGGCCAAGCTCGCCAACGGACGCGGGGCCGACGACAGCTCGGCGAGCCGGTCGTAGAGCCGGTCCTCATCGGCCAGCGGCGGACGCTCGACGCCCGGGGCGGTCTTCACGCTCACCGGTCCGACTCCTCGACGAGCGCCGACTCGGGCAACGCCCGGGCCAGGGCCCGGTCGATGCGCTCGGCGACGTCGTCCTCGTCACCGCTGGCGTCCAACACCCAGATGCGGGTGGGCTCATTGCGAGCCAGCCGGAGGAAACCGGAGCGCACGCGTCGATGGAAGGACAGGGCCTCGCCGTCGAGCCGCCCCTCCGAATCGTCATCGGCATTGCGGGTGCGGGCGCGTTCGAGGCCCACCTCGGCGGGGATGTCGAGGAGGAGGGTCGCGTCGGGCACGAGGCCGCCACGGGCCAGCCCGTCGACGGTGGCGATGACGTCGTCGGGAAGCCCCCGGGCGGCGCCCTGGTAGGCGCGGGTCGAGTCGCTGAAGCGATCGCAGACGACGTCCTCGCCCGCCGCCAGCGCCGGCTCGAGCACGCGGGTCACGTGGTCGGCCCGAGCGGCGGTCATGAGCAGCAGCTCGGCCGCGGCGGGCATCCCGGCCTGGGCCGGGTCGAGCAGCAGCGAGCGGACCTGCTCGGCGAGAGGCGTGCCGCCAGGCTCTCGGGCGGCACGAACGGAACGACCTCGAGCTCGCCAGCGTTCGACGAGACGACGGGCCTGGGTGCTCTTTCCGCAGCCCTCCACCCCCTCGAGGGTGATGAAGAGGCCACGTCGAGACGTCTCATTGGAGGTCACCGGCGCTCCGGGTGGTCGACGCTGTCCCGGGACGGGTCGGTGACGCATGATGTCGAGGCAAGCATGAGACTCCAAGGTAACCGAACTCGCGCGCGGACGGCATGTCTCGTCGTCCTCCTGGGGCTGACCGCACCGCTGGTCGTCGCCCAAGGCTCAGAGACTCCGATCCCGCTCCGGGCCGAGGGACTCCTCGCCCAGGCGGCTCAGCTTCGATCGTCTGCGATCGAAGAGGACGAGCTGGCGGCTCTCCTGCTCCTGGAGGAAGCGGCCGCCCTCACCAAGGCGGGCCACCCCGGTCTTCACGCGCGGAGCCGCCTGGAGAAGGCGCGGGTGCTCCTGCAACGTGACGAGCTGGAAGCCGCTGCCAACGCGCTGGCCCAGGGGCTCGAGACAGCACGCTCGACCCAGGACCTCCGCCTCCGGCTGAGCCTTCTCGACCTCTCCGCAGAGGTCGCCGAGGGCCGCGGTCGCCGGGACGACGCCCTGCTACTGGCGACCGAAGCCGCCGCCACCCGCGAGGAGCGCGGTCGCTCGGAGGAGGCGGTCCACGCCTGGCTGCGCGTGGCCGGCATCGCCGGGGCCGCCGAGCCTCAGGCCGCGGCGACGGCGCTGGACACCGCCCGTCGTCTCGCCGAGAGGCTGGGGCGTCGCGAGCTGTCGGCACAGGTCGCGGCGCTGAGCGCGGAGCACGCCCTCGCCTCCGGCCGCCCCCAGGACGCCGTGCCCACCCTGCGCACGCTCCTGGCGGAGACTCGCGATTACGGCACCCGCGGCACCTGGCACGAGCTGCTCGGTCGCGCGCTGCGCGCTGCGGGCGACCTCGACGGAGCGCGTCAGCATCTCTCCGAGGCGGCCGAGACGGGACGCGTGCTCAGCCGGCGCGAGCTCGAAGCCCGGGCCCGCTCGGAGCTCGCCGAGCTCGACCTGCTCCAGGACCGACCGCAGGACGCGGCGACCGCCGCCCTGTCCGCCCTCTCGCTGCACCGTCAGCTCGACGACCCCGTCGCCCAGGCCCGCGACCACTTCCGGCTGGCGCGGGCGCTCGCGCAGCTCGGACGTCGCGAGCCGGCGCGCGCTGCGGCCGATGAAGCCCTGGCCCTGTTGCCGCCCGCCGCCCGGACCGAACGCTTCGAGCTGCTCGCCGCGCGAGCCGCCTGGCGCTACGAGGACGGCGATGCCCTCGGCGCCGTCGACGACTACGAGGCGGCGATCGCCGCCGGTCATCAGCAGCTCGCGCTGGCGCCGGGCGCTGCCGACGACGACGCGCTGGTGCTGAAGCATCAGGAGCTCACCAGCACCTACCAGCTCGTCCTCGCCGACGCCGGCCTCTGGGCTCGCCTGCTCGAACAGGCCGGACCGGGCGCGCGCGGCGGCGTGTCCTTGATCGACTTGAGGACCTTCACGCGTGAGCAGGACGTCGTCCTCGTCTTGCCCATCCCGCTGCCGGAAGACCTGGTCCTGCTCGGCCTGCTCCCCACCGGACCGGTGGTCGGTCGTGTCGTCGACCTGCCCCCCACGATGCCGGTCGAGCAGCTCGTCGGCGAGCTGCTGCAAGAGACCGGGGCGCGTCCTGCGCAGGAGCGTCTCCAGTTCGCCCACGAGGTCTTCGTCGCGCCGCTGCTCGAGCTGCTCCCCGCCGACGTCGGCCTGGCCCTGCCGGGCTCGGGTCCACTGGCCGGCCTGCCCTGGGAAGACCTGCTCGACCCCGAGGGTCGACCTCTCTGGCAGCGGCACGCCTGCTCGCGCGTCCGCATCCCCGCCCCACGTCGGCCGATGCCGCCCTCCCCACTGCTGGTCGCGGTCGACCTGCTCGATCGTCAGGATCCTGGGCAGGCCTTCCACACGCTCCACCACGCGGCCGTCCGTGCTCGCGAGGCGGAGCTCGCGCAGGACCCTGCCAACCCGCCGGCCACGAACGCGACCATCGCGTCCTCCTCGCGCCGTCAGCAGCCGGGTCGTCGCTGGGTCGGTGACGATGCGGTGTTCCTGGGTGGCGCCTCCGACCTCGACAGACAGCTCGAGGCCCTCCTCCCCGAGACGGACGTCCTCTACCTGCTGGCCGGCTGCGACACCGTGGCCGAGCTCGAGATCCCCCTGCCAGGACCCATCGTCGTCCTGCCGAGCTGTCACGGTTCGGAGCTCGAGGCTGCCCGCACGCAGCTCTTCGAGCAGGGCGCGAGGAGCGTCCTGACCCTCGGCCGCGAGCTGCCGCGGGATCAGCTCGCGGTGCTCTTGGCCATCACCCTCGAGCACGTGCGGCCCGGCACCGAGATCGGTCCGGCGCTGGTGGAGCTGCGACGGGCGTTGGCGACCGAGCTGCCGGACCTCGCCGGCGCGTGGATCCTCACCGGCTCCCGGCGCTGACGGGAGTTCTCCGAACCCTCCGTTTCTCACGCCGAGCGTTCACGAAATCTGGACGTTCGGGGAAACGGCATGCGATCATCAGGCCATGGCGACTTGCTGGAACTGCGATCTCAGCCTGGGGGAGCCCCGCACGGTCTCGCGTGACGAGATCTGCGACAGCTGTCAGGTCTGGATCAGGAGCTGCAAGAACTGCCACTTCTGGTCCGAGACCTCGCGAAGCTGCGAGGAACCTGCCGCCGAGTGGGTCCACGATCGCGAGCACGTGAACTTCTGCGACTTCTTCGCGTTGCGCAGCGACGACGGGCAGTCGGGCTCTGGCTCCGACTCCGGCGGCGGGAGCGAGTCGGGGGGGCGTAGCGCCTTCGATGCCCTCTTCTCCTGAGCCATCGCCGCTCGCTTCGACGACGCGGCTGGTCCTCGAGGCCGACCTCGACGACGCGACGCCCGAGCTCCTCGCCGCGGCCGCGGACCGCCTGCGAGAGGCCGGCGCCCTCGACGTGACGAGCTGTGCAGTCGTCATGAAGAAGGGTCGGCTCGGTCAGCGGCTCACCGTGGTGGCTGCTCCCGAAGATCGCGATCGCCTCCTCGAGATCGTCTTCACCGAGACCTCGACCCTGGGCTGTCGCTGCTACCCGGTCGAACGCTTCGAGTGTGAGCGGACCGTGGAGACGGTCGCCACGCCCTTCGGCTCGATCCCGGTGAAGGTCGGCCGCTTCCGCGGGAAGGTCGTCAACCGCAAGCCCGAGCACGACGCCTGCGTTGCGGCAGCTCGAGCTCACGACGTCTCGTTGCAAGACGTCCTGGCCGCGGTGAGCTACGCTCTGCGACCCGACTCGGACGCCGCGTCCGAAAGCTGAGCCCGATCGAGAGGCCCACCGCGCTTCTCCCGTCGGCCCCGAGGGAGCCATGAGCGACAGCCGCCCCTTCTACGTCACGACGCCGATCTACTACATCAACGACGCCCCGCACCTCGGTCATGCCTACACGACCGTGGCCTGCGACGCGATGGCGCGGCATCACCGGCGGCTCGGTCGACCCGTGCGCTTCCAGACCGGCACCGACGAGCACGGGCTCAAGGCGGCGCGCAGCGCCGAGAAGCAGGGCATCACGCCGCAGGAGCTGGCCGACCGCAACGCCGAGGCCTACCAGGCTTGCTGGAAGATCCTCGACATCGACGCCGACCGCTTCATCCGGACGACCGAGGCCGACCACCACGCCGGTGCTCAGGAGCTCTGGCGTCGCATCGCGAAGAACGACGACTTCTACAAGGCGAGCTACAGCGGCCCCTACTGCGTCGGTTGCGAGACCCGCTTCACCGAGGCGCAGCTCGTCGACGGCAAGTGCCCCGAGAGCCCGGATCACTCGATCGAGATCCTCGAGGAAGAGAATTGGTACTTCAAGCTCGGGCGCTACGCCGACGCGCTGCTGAAGCACTACGAGGAGAACCCGGACTTCATCGCGCCGGAGAGCAAGCGCAACGAGATCCGCTCCTTCGTCGAGGGTGGGCTCGAGGACCTGCCGGTGAGCCGCAGCAGCTTCGCCTGGGGCGTCCCGGTGCCCGACGACGACCAGCACGTCATGTGGGTCTGGATCGACGCCCTGTCGAACTACCTCACGGGGCTCGGTTACCACCACGACGATCAGGCGCTGGTCGAGCAGTTCTGGCCGGAGTCGCTCCACGTCGTCGGCAAGGACATCAGCCGCTTCCACGCGGTCTTCTGGCCCGCCTTCCTCATGTCGGCCGGCCTGCCCCTGCCCAAGCAGGTGCTGGCTCACGGCTTCCTGGTCAAGGACGGCGCGAAGATGTCCAAGACCTCGGGCAACATCGCCAACCCGGTGCAGCTCGCCGACTGGTTCGGTGCCGACGCGGTGCGCTACTTCTGCCTGCGCGAGGTGCGGCTCGGCGCGGACGGCAACTACTCCGACGAGTCGGTCATCGACCGCATCAACACCGACCTGGTCAACGACCTCGGCAACACGCTGAGCCGGGTGACCCGCCTGGTCACCAGCGAGCTCGACGGCGTCGCGCCGAAGCCTCCGGCCGAGGAGGGTCCCCTCGCGGAGGTGACCCGGCAGGCTTGGGCGAAGCACCTGGCAGCGATGGAGGCCAACCAGCCCCACGACGCCCTGGCTGCGGCCAACGAGCTGATCTCGGAGACCAACAAGTTCTTCGTCCAGCACGAGCCCTGGAAGCTCGCGCGCGACGAGAGCAAGAAGGACGAGCTCGCCCGCGTGCTGCACGACGGAGCGGAGGCCGTGCGTCACGCCACGCTGATGTTCGGCCCCGCGATCCCGGGCAAGGCGCGGGAGGTGTGGTCGCGTCTGGGTCTCCCGGACGACCCCGTCGACGGGTCGTTGTCGGAGCACTTCGAGGGCAGCGGCGAAGAGCTCGGTGCGCCTCTCTGGGGCTTCCCCGAGGGCGGCGGTCCCATCGAGCACGGCGATCCGGTGTTTCCGCGCATCGACAAGAAGGCCTTCTTCAAGGACCTGGCCAAGGCCGAGGGGAAGGACGGCGGCAAGCAGCAGCAGAAGAAGAAGTCGAAGAAGGAGAAGCCGCCCGAAGAGCTCCCCGAGGGCGTCATCACCATCGACGACTTCTTCAAGGTGCAGCTCCGCAGCGCCAAGGTGAAGACCTGCCGCAAGCACGAGAAAGCCGACAAGCTGCTCGTGCTCGAGCTCGACGACGGCTCCGGCCAGGAGCGGACGATCTGCGCCGGCGTCGCGGCGTTCTACGCACCCGACGAGCTGACCGGCAAGACGATCTGCGTCGTCGCGAACCTGGCGCCGCGCAAGCTGCGGGGCATCCCCAGCCAGGGGATGCTGCTGGCCGCCAACTACGAGGTCGACGGCGAGGAGCGGGTGCGGGTCATCACGCTGCCCGACGAGGTGCCGGCCGGCGCGGAGCTGCGCTGAGGTCGGGTCCGGCCGGGATCAGCGGGCCGGGTGGACCTCGTTCATCTTCGCGATGAGCGCGTCGGTGATGTCGTGGACGTCGAGGGCGAACTCGACCTGACTCACCTCGAAGACGAAGTCGTAACCGGTGGCCTGGGCGTAGTCGGTCACGACGGGCGCGATCTTGGCGACGATCTCGAGCAGGGCGCTCTGGTAGGCGCGCTGGAGATCGCGGTCGGCGTTGGAGGCGGTGGCCTCGAAGTCGTCGCGGGCGCGGGCGAGCTCACGCTGGGCTTCGAGCCGCTTCTCTTCGGAGAGGACGGACAGCCGCTGCTGGTAGGAGCGCTGCTTCTCCTGGAAGGCGCTCTGCTTCGCGGAGACCTCGGCCTCGCGCTCGGCCTGGAGCTTCTCGAAGCGCTTCTTCTCGGCCTTCC
>JBCCFW010000070.1:0-34697 GCA_039029535.1 Acidobacteriota bacterium | reverse complement strand
CTTCATCCTCCACGATCACCTAGAGGAGCTACGGGGCGAGGAGGGGAGCCGCGTCCCATTCGAAGCCCGGTGCTGCCTGAGCGAGGTCCAGCTGGAGGTGCAGTCCGGCGGCATCCCCTTCGACGAGTCCCTGTTCGGACTCGGCGCTTCCGGCTCACTCCTCGGCCTCGACGCCTGGGGACAGCCAGTCGACCGCACCATGAACGTCTGTTGGAGTGGTGTTCTCGATGACGACGGTCTCACCGGATGGATCGGAGGCCTGCTGCCTGAAGGGCAGTATCAGCTCACGCCACGAATCAGCTTCGACGACCCCGCTGGCACCAGCTTCGCCATCATCGCCGGACCCGAGATCGCCGTCGGCTGTCAGCAGAGGCTCCGCCTCCACGACAACCTCGGCGTCGAGCTCGACGGCGTGCTCCGGAGCTGCGGTGAGGGTGCCCTGCCTCGGTTCCGAACCCGCGTGGTGGGCACGGCCGAGATCTCCGAGATGGCCTACTCGCTCGACGGCGGACCCGAGACCGTGCTTTGCACTGGCTGCGGCCGGGCGCCGAGCTTCGAGCTCACCGTCGAGCCCGGCCGAACCCTGACCGTCCGAGCGACCGACACCAGCGGTCGCGTCGCCAGCACGACCGCCGTCGCCCTGGACGTGGAACGGGATGGCGCACCCTTCGGTCAGCCCATCGTCCGCGTGGAGCGGGCCTCGCCAGCCGAGCTCCGCGTGAGCTTCGAGAGCCACTGCGCGGGACCGCACGACCTCCATCGCGGCAGCCTGGACCGACTCCACCGCGACGCTGCGTACGACCACGTCCGCATCGCTTGCGCCGAGTCCTCGATCTCGCAGCTCTCCCCTCTCACCTCGACCAACGCCTACTACCTGGTCACCATCGGAGACGGTGGTGAGTCCGGCTACGGCAGGGACTCCTCGGGACGTCCTCGCCCCGAGAGCCCGGAGGGCTGTCCCTGACGACGACCCGAGCGACTCAGCTCGCGTCCAGCCCGAAGTCCGCCGGCGGCGCCGCCTCCACCTCACGGCGCCGTCGCTTCCCATCGACCACCAGCTCGAAGCGGATGCAAGCAGCGTGGAGCTGCAAGCGCGACGCCGCATGCGGCTCGCCCTCACACCAGGCCGGACCGTAGAGCGAGTCACCCACGATCGGATGACCACCGGCCAGGAGATGCACGCGGAGCTGGTGCGTGCGTCCGGTGATGGGTCGTGCTCGCACCAGACCCCGCTTCCCGCCTCGCTCGAGGAACTCGAACTCGCTCTTGCTGTGCTTGGCGTCGTCACCGCCCTCGTCGCGCAGCTCGAAGGACGAGTGCGCCCGATGCGGCACGCGGTGCAGCCAGCCCTCGACGGTCCACTCCGCCTGACGGGGTGACGGATGGACCACGGCGAGGTACTCCTTGCTCACCTGTCGTCGCTGGAACTGCTTGCCGAGCACCGACGCCGCCTCGCCGTCGCGGGCGAACAGCACGACCCCGCTCGTCTCGCGGTCGAGCCGGTGGGCGGGAGCCAGGCGAGGGCAATCCAGCCGCTCGCGCAGCATCCGCTCCAGGGAGCTCAGGCAGCTCGCCCGACTCCCCTGCACGGTGAAGCCCGCCGGCTTGTTGACGGCGACCACTCCCCCCTCGTCGAGGAGGATCGCGTCGTCGGGCAGGACCAGCTCACCGGGTTCCGCGGCGAACAGGTAGGCGGTCACCCGCGTGCCGACCGCGACCAGCCGCGGCAGGCGACTCGGATCGAGACGATGGCCGTCGAGGTGGACGCCGGCGTGTCGGAGCAAGCGCTCCCATCCCGCGTCGTCGGCTGCGCTCCGCTCGCGCAGCTCGGCCAGGAGATCCTCGCCGGTGACCGCGTCGTCGAGGTGCCACTCGAGCTTGGTGACCGGCGGGTCGAGCGAGCGAGCCCAGGGGCTCCGCGGATCGTCGACGGCGCCCGGCTCGGCCGGCTCGCTCAGGGTCGTTCGCGCTCCGGCACCTCGAGCTCCACGGTGCCGTCGGTCACCCGGATCGGGTAGCTCGTGAGCGCCTGGATGCCGTTGAAGCCACCGTCATCGGTGACCTCCCCGGTGGCCAGTGCATAGCGGACGCCGTGGTAGGGGCACTGGAAGGAGTCGCCCTCGGCCTCGCAGTCGTCCATGACCAGGAACTGATGCGTGCAGAGGTTGCGGAAAGCGCGGATCTCGCCCTCGACGCGGGTCAGGAGAAAGGCGCGACCCTCCGTCTCGTGATGGGTCAGGCAACCCTCGGTCACGTCGGTCTCGGGGCAGGTCGGAATCCAAAGCGTGGGTGACTCACTCATGCCCCGATCATGCCATCGCCGACCGCACGAGTTTTCCCGCGATGTCGCTTGGAAGCGCGCCTCCGGCCGTGCCATGGTCCGCGCTCCGTGCGGCCCGGGCTCACCCGGCCCCACCTCCTCGCGGACGCCCGATGCACGAGCACCACACCCTTCTCGGCCTGGCCGCCATCATCGTGCTGGGGGTGCTCTCCCAGTGGATCGCCTGGCGGCTGCGACAACCGGCCATCCTCCTGCTGCTGGCGGTGGGTCTCGGCACCGGTCAGGCGGGTCTCGGCTGGATCGACCCCGACGCCCTGCTCGGCGATGCGCTCTCCCCCCTCGTCTCCCTCTTCGTCGGGCTCGTCCTGCTCGAGGGTGGGCTCAGCCTCAACCTCCGCGAGATCCGCGGCCTGTCCGCCGTGCTCACCCGCCTGCTCCTCATCGGGAGCGTGGTGACCATCGGCGTCGGCACCCTCGCTGGCATCTACTTTCTGGATCTCCCCACCGGCCTGTCCTGGCTGCTCGCGTCCGTGCTGGTGGTCTCGGGACCGACGGTGGTCCTCCCCATCCTCCGGCTGGTCCAGCCGAGCCGGGAGCTGTCGTCACTCCTCAAGTGGGAGGCCATGCTCGTCGACGCGCTCGGCGCGATCTTCGCCGTGCTCGTCTTGAAGGTGGTCCTCAGCGGGAGCACCGCCGGCGCGACCTCCACGCTCGTCACCGGCCTCCTCGCCACCCTCGCCCTCGGCGCGGTGCTCGGACTGGCGGCGGGCGCCGCGCTGGTCTTCGCGCTCCGGCATCGGCTCATCCCCGATCATCTTCAGAGCCCCGTCACGCTCGCCCTGGGCGTCGGCGCCTTCGTCGTGTCCCAGGCGCTCATGGAGGAGTCGGGGCTCGTGACGGTGACGGTCATGGGCGCGTGGCTGGTGAACCAGCGCAGCGTCGACGTCAGTCACGTGGTCGAGTTCAAGGAGAACCTCCGCGTCCTCCTGCTCGCGAGCCTGTTCATCCTGCTTTCGGCCCGCATCTCACGCGAGGCCATCGCGAGCCTGGGCTGGGGCAGCGTCGCCTTCGTCGCGGCGCTCGTGCTCATCGCCCGCCCGCTGTCGGTGGCGCTCTCGACCTTCGGCTCCGAGCTCACCATGGGTCAGCGCGGCTTCCTCGCCTGGATGCACCCTCGGGGCGTGGTGTCGGCGGCGGTGGCGTCGGTCTTTGCCGAGCGTCTCCACGAGCACGGCATCCCGGGCGCGGACAAGCTCGTGCCGGTGACCTTCCTCGTCATCGTGAGCACCATCGTCGTCCACGGTCTCTCGAGCCGACCGCTCGCCCGTCGACTCGGTCTCGGCGCCGGACCACGCGAGGGCATCCTCTTCATCGGAGCACCACCCTGGGTGCGCGACCTCGCGAAGATCCTCCAGGACAACGGCATCCCCGTGCTGCTGCTCGACGGCAACCGACGGTCGGTCGTGAAGGCCCGACTCGCCGGCCTGCCGGCGCATCACGGCAACGCCCTGGAGGAGCACGTCGAGGACGAGCTCGACCTCACCGGCATCGGACGGGTCCTGGCGGTGACCGCCAACGACCACGTCAACCGCCTGTCCGCCCTGCACTTTGCCGAGCTGTTCTCGCGCAGCGAGTGCTATCAGCTCCCCGAGGCCGGCAGTGACGAGGTGCCCGCACCCCATCACCTGCGAGCGCGGGTGCTCTGGGACACGGTGCTCGACGCCGAGACCCTGCGTCGCACGCTGGACACCGACGCCCGCTTCCGATCGACGAAGCTGTCGGCGGAATTCGGTCCGGCCGAGTACGAGGAGCGGCACGGCCAGGAGGCGCGACCGCTCTTCGTGCTCTCGGCCAAGGGCAAGCTGCAGGTGGTGACCGCCCGCAACCCGGCGAAGCTCCAGGCGGGCGACACGGTCATCGCCCTGCAGTCACCCGATGGCCTGACGCGGTCGATCTGAGCCCGAGCTCTACTCGGGCAGCTCGCGAGTGATGGTCCGCACCTGGGTGAAGGACCGCGTGCCCTCGACCGAGCCGTTCTGACCGAAGCCCGACTGCCGGGCGCCGACCCAGGGGCTGTCGCCCACGCCGCCGATGCCGCGGTTGATGCCGACCATCCCGGCCTGGATCTGGGCGGCCAGCGCTTCGCCCTGCTCGCGGTCGCTGGTCCAGACGGTGGCGCCGAGTCCGTAGTTGCCCTCGTTGGCGAGCCGCAGCGCCTCGTCGGCGTCGCTCACCGTGCGGATGGAGGCGACCGGTCCGAAGGTCTCGACGCTGGCGATGTCCATCGTGTCGTCGATGTCGGAGATGACCGTCGGCGGGTAGTGCGCGCCGGGGCCGTCGGGGAGCTCGCCACCCACGAGGATGGACGCGCCCTTGGCCCGGGCGTCGTCGACCTGGGCGGCCACGCCAGAGCGATGCGCGGCGTCGACCATGGGTCCGATCTCGGTCTCGTTGGCCAGCGCCACGATCTTCTCGGTGAGCTCGGCGGCGATGGGCTCCTCGACGAGGATGCGCTCGACCGCCACGCAGACCTGACCCGAGTTCCGGAAGGCGCCGCGGGCGGCGAACTTGGCGGCGGCCTCCACGTCGGCGTCCTTCAAGACGATCATGGGGTCCTTGCCACCGAGCTCGAGGATGAGCCGCTTCAGGCTCTTCGAGCAGGCGCTCATGATGTGGCGACCGGCGCCCTGGCTGCCGACGAAGGCGACCATCTGCACGGGCTCCTCGACGAGTTGCTTGCCGACCTCACCCGCGCCGGCCAGCGGCACGCAGACACCTTCGGGCAGGGCGTCGCGGAGGATCTCGGTGTAGCGCTGACCCGTCAGCGGCGTGCGCTCGGAGGGCTTGTGGACGACGGTGTTGCCGGTGAGCAGCGCCGGGTAGATGAGGGTCGCCGGCATGTAGAGCGGGAAGTTCCAGGGCGTGATGACGCCGACGACGCCGAGGGGGTCACGGCGGAGCGTGGTCTCGACGTTGCCCTGGGTGAAGGTCTCCGGCTCGATGGCCTTCCGCGACAGCTCGATGGCGTGCTCGACGAAGCCCGCGACGCCCTTGGCCTCGCCGGTCGCGTCCTTGATGGGCTTGCCCATCTCGCGGTGGACGAGGCTGCCCAGCTCCTCGGCGGCCTCCTTCAGGGCCGGCACGGCCGAGCGGAGGGCGTCGGCCCGCTCGTCGAAGGAGAGCGCGCTCCAGGCCGGGTAGGCGGCCTGGGCGGAGGCGACGGCGGCGGTGACCTCCTCGGAGGTGGAGACGCGGATCTCGCCGACGACGGAGTCGTCGTGGGGGTCGCGGGAGACGAGGATGTCGGTGGGCGTGCTGGTCGTCGACATGGCGGGCTCCGGACGGGGGTGGGTTGGAGTCGGAGATCTTGGCCCACGGATCGTCCGGCGTCGAGCCATCGGCTAGAATCGGGGCGGCATCGAGACTCAGGGAGGAGGTCGATCCGATGGCAAGCGTTCGCGAATGAGTGAGCTGGAGGACCTGCGGCGTGCGGTCGCCGCGGCGGAGGGGGACACGCAGCGTCAGGCCGACGCGCTCTACCGGCTGGCCCGGAAGGAGTCCGCGACGGGCGCGCTGGCACCCGCGCTGGAGCACCTCGAGAGGGCGCTCGCCCTCGTGCCGACCCTCAGGCAAGCGCACCTGAAGTGGCTCAGACTCGAGCTGTCGCTCAACCGGCGGCTCGGCCACGAGGCTCGGCTCCCGGAGCTCGCCGAGCGCTTGCTCGCAATCAGTCGAGAGCTCGTCACGACAGAGAAGGAGTCCCCACCGTCACTTCGCGATCTCCTGATCAGTCTCTTCCGCCACGGCGACGTCGCCGACGACAGGGGGGACCATGAGACTGCGCGGCGCTCCTTCGAGGAGAGCGTCGCCCTCAGCAGGCGACTCGCCGAGGACGGCTCCCCACGCTCCCAGCGTGATCTCGGCTTGGCCCTCCGTCGGCTCGCGGACATCGAGGCCGTGGAAGGCGACCTCGCGACCGCTCGCGGTCGAGTCGAGGAGGCGCTCGCTCTTCATCGACGGAGGCTGGCTCGAGCCGACGAGAGCCCTCGCGCCTTGCGCGACGTCGCGGACACGCTGATCGATCTCGGTGAGCTCCAGGAAGACGAGGGTGAGCTCAGCGAGGCACGCCGGTCGTTCCAGGAAGGCCTGGCGCTCGTGCGCCAGCTCGAAGACCTGGAGGAGGACTCCGAGACGGCGGTTCGCGATCGCTACCTCGTGCTCGTGCACCTCGGTGACCTCCAACATGCCGAAGGCGATCTCGCGGGCGCGGCCGCATCGTACGAAGAGAGCCTCGGGCTCAGCCGACGCATCGCCACCGACTCGACCGACGGCCGCTGGGTTCGCCGTGACGTCAAGGTCATCCTCAGCAAGCTCGGAGACGTCCACGTCGATGCTGGCGAGCTCGATGCTGCCCAGAGCTACCTCGAGGAGAGCCTGGCCATCGGCCGCGTGCTCGCCCGCGACAACGACGAGAGCCCGGGAGCCCTCCGCGACTTGAGTCTCGCGCTCGATGGTCTCGGCGATGTCCTACGCCATCGAGCAGACCTGAGCGCTGCTCGCGCCCTCTACGAGGAGAGCCACGACCTTCGCCAACGCCTGGTCGCTGCACACGAAACCCCACGCTCGCTCCGCGACCTGAGCATCAGCCTGGGAAGACTCGGCTGCGTTCATCACGCAGCGGGCGATCTCGATGTCGCCCAGCTCCTCCTGGAGGAACACCTCGAGCTGGTCCGACGGCTCCTGACGATCGCCGAGACCCCTGAGTCGCTCGCCGACCTGTGCCGCAGTCTCGACAAGCTGGCCGACCTTCATCTCGAACGAGACGAGCTCACGGTCGCCCGGGTCACCATGGAAGAGAGCGTCGCGAACAGCCGACGTCTCCTGGAGGTCTCCGGCGCAACGTTCGATCATCGGCGCGATCTCGGCGTCGGCCTGCTCAAGCTGGGGAACGTCGCACTCTTCGAGAAGAACATCGACGAGGCACGCCGGTGCTTCGAGCAGAGCCATGAGATCACGCGAGGCCTGCTCGCTTCCTTCGGGGAGAGCCAGAGGCTCCTGGACGATCTCAGCGTGGAGCTCGGGAGGATCGGAGAGGTGTGTCTCAACGAAGGAGACCTCCCGGCCGCACGCCGCTTCCTCACCGAGTCCCTCGCGGTCCGCCGACGCGTCGTCACCGAGTTCGGCGGGAGCCATGACCCCCTCCGAGGGATGTTCGTCGTGCTGCGATCGCTTGCCAGGGTGGAGCGAAAGGCGGAAAACCCGGCGGCAGCTCGTGAGTACTACGAAGAGGCGAGGACGCTCACGCTGCGCCTGCTCGAAGAGGCGGGCCAGCTCGGACGCTCTCGCTCGGACCACGCCCACGTCCTCCGGGCACTCGTCTCGACCTGCCGCGCGCTCGGGGACGACGAGGCACGAGCCACCTACTCAGCCGAGCTACGGGAGCACGACGAGTCTTGCCGAGATGAGTGACGAGCTGCGACGAGCCGTGGAAGCAGCGGAACGCGACACCGAGCGCGCCGAGGCGCTCCACGACCTGGCTCGGGCCGAGGCCCGAGCCGGCGAGCTGGCCTCGGCGCTCGAGCACGTGGAGGCAGCCCTGGCATTCGTACGGGTGCCGGACATCGAGCACCTGGCCTGGAGGAGGCTCGAGCTCGACCTTCATCGCCGGCTCTGGCACGACGATCGGCTCCCAGGGCTGGCTGACGATCTCGTGACCTTCAGCCGGGACCTCGTCGAGGCCGACGAGGAGAGCCCACGCACCCTCCACGACTTGGCCGTCGTCCTGGTCACGCACGGTGATGTCCACCAGGGCGTCGACGACCTGGTGACCGCCCGTCACTCCTTCGAGGAGAGCGTCGAGCTCCGCCGCCGGCTCGTGCACTTCTTCGATGAGAGCCCTGACTCCCTGATGGACCTGGGCCTCGGCCTCAACCGACTGGCGGCCCTCTCATCCCAGGAGGGCGACACCGCGGCCGCCCAGCGCTGCACCGAGGAGGCGCTGGCGTTGCACGACCGCCTGGTCCGCCAGTCCGGAGAGACCCCCAGCACCCTCGAATCCCTGAGCATCGGTCTCGATCGACTCGGCGAGATCCATCGCGCTGAGGGCAAGCCCGATGAGGCTCGGCGTCACTTCGACCTGAGCGTCGCCAACGACCGCAAGCGTATCTCGCTCGACGGGGAGAGCTCCGCCTCACTCAAAGCCCTGAGCATCGGCCTCAGCAAGCTCGCCGAGTGCGAGGCCCATCGGGGTGAGTTGCAGGCCGCGCGGTCCCTCCGTGAGGAGCGCGTCGCCATCGAACGGCGTCTCCTCGACCGCGGAGAGACGCCCAAGACACTCGGAGACCTGAGCCTCAGCCTCCAGGAGCTCGCCGAGTGCGCTTCCCATCGAGGCGACGTGCAGGCCGCTCGGTCCCACGCCGAGGAGAGCCTCTTCTTCCTCCGACGACTGGTCGCCTTGCATGAGGCCCCGCGCTCGCTCCGCGACCTGAGCTTCGGCCTCGGTCGCCTGGGAAGGGCTCAGTCCGACGCGGGCGACCCAGCAGCAGCACGGCGGTGCTTCGAGGAGAGCGTCGCCATCGATCGACGTCTTCTCGCAAGGCAGACGTCGTGGGAGACCCTTCGAGACCTGAGCACCAGTCTCGAAGAGCTGGGCGAGCTTCACCGAAGGCAGGGCGAACTCACGAGCGCTCGACACTGCTACGAGGAGAGCCTCGAGATTCAGGGACGAGCGCTCTCGGAAACCGACGATGAGCAAGCGCTTGCCGAAGGCTTGAGCATCACTTCTTGCGGCCTGGGCGAGATCTACCTGAGCGAGGGTGATCTCTTCATGGCACGCCATTGCCTCGAGAAGGGCCGCGAGATCATTCGATACATGGCGGCAGTCCATGGCGAGACGAGCGAGGCGCTGCTCGACCAGGCTCACGTCCTTCGTTGCCTCGGTGACGTGTGCTTCGCCGACGCCGACCCGGCCGGCGCGCGTCGCTGCTTGTCCGAGAGCCTCGAGCTCGACCGGAGGGTTCTCGAGATGGACGGCGAGAGTCCCGCCGTTCTCCACGACGTTGCCGTCGACCTGGCGGGCCTCGCGGAGGCCGAGCACCGTTCCTCCGAGCCCGACCTGGCCCGACGGCATCTCGAAGAGGCCCTCAACCTCACCCGCGGCCTGCTGAAGCTCGACGGCCCCCGTGAGCGCGAACGCTCGACCCATGCCCGCGTCTTGAACGAGCTGATCACGACCTGCCGCTCGCTCGGTGATGACGAGACGGCGGCAACCTACGTTGCCGAGCTCAACGAGCACGACGCCGACTGACTCAACCCGCGGCCCGCACCCGCGCTCGCACCCAGCCCGACAACAGGTCGCCAATCAAGACCAGCGCAGCTCCACATCCCAGCCAGACCAACATCTCGTCGTAGCGGTCGCGCACGCGTGCCTCGCTCACGAGGTAGCCCAGCGAGAGCAGGCCGAGCATCCCGAGCACCACCGCTTCTCGAAGACAGGTCTCGAAGCGGTAGAACACGTAGACGAGGAAGCGAGGCAGCACGGTCGGCAGCACCGCCGTGAGCCCTGCTTGCCAGCGACGCGCACCGAGGCCACGCAGGGTCGTCAGCGGTCCCGGCGGCAAGTCCTCCACCAGCTCGGTGCCGAGCTTGCCGAGGATGCCGCCGACGTGCAGCGTCAACGCGATCACCGCCGGCCAGAACGAGATCCCGAGACAACCCACGAGCAAGAAGGCCCAGGCGTACTCCGGTACGGCTCGCAACACGATGAGGACGAAGCGCAGCCCGTGGCGCAGCCCCGCCCACGCGAGCCCGCGCGGCGTGCGACGTGAAGCCTCTTCTTCGCCGAGGAAAGCCGCCGCCCGACCGAAGGTCGCGCTCGCCGGCAGCGCGACGACGACGGCGACGGCCGTCGCGCCGAGCACCGCGAGCGTCGCCACGGCCAGCGTGTGGCCGATCGCGACGAGCCCGCCATCGCGGAGCAAGCCCGCCACCCACCCGACCAGGCTCGTGAGCGAGGCGTCTCCTCCCCGCCACGGCTCAGGCGTGAGCTCACCGACGAAGCGACGGAGGTTGTCGAGCCGCCGCGCCGAGACGAGATCGCCGAGGTCCGCGGCCAGCGTCCACCACGACCAGGTCACGAGCCCCAACGCCGCCACGGCGCTCGCCCGCAGCCAGCGACTGCGAGGACGTGATCGTCGAAGGTGGTCGAGTGAGGATGTCATCGTCACGCCACCAGTCGTGCGCGCAAGGAGCGCGACCAGCGGTCGACCAGCCAGACGAGAAGAACCAGCGCCCAGAGATGCGTCCACGCCTCGTGGTCGTCACCGGCGTTCCACTCGAGCTTGAGGTGATAGCCCAGTGTCGGCCAGCCGAAGAAGCCGAGCACGGCCGACGCGCGCAGAGTGCACTCGAAGCGGTAGAGCAGGTACGAGAGCAAGTCGGGCCACGCCCGGGGCAGCAACCCGACCAGCAAGGCGGTGACCGCCCCCGCCCCGCTCCCCCGAAGCTGCTCAACGACGTCCCGCGGGGTCTCGTCGAGGAGCTCGGCGAAGAGCTTGATGAAGGTTCCGAGCAGCGGGAGCGTCAGCGCGAGCACGGCCGAGCCGCTGCTGAGCCCGAAGGCCGCCAGGAACAGCACCGCCCAGAGCAGCTCGTGGATCGATCGCAGGACTGCTGCCAGCGAACGGACGACCCCGCGTCCTGCCCGCGCCACGCCCCGCCAGGCTCGCGACGGGACCTGCTCGGGTGACCAGGTCGCCTGGGAGACGAGCAGGCCCATGGGCAACCCCAGCACGAAGGCCAGGGACGTGGCGCCGGCGGCGAACACCAGCGTCCAGCGGATTCCCGACGCGACCTGCGCGAGCAACGACGGAGTCCCGGTCGGCACGTCGCCCGAGTGCGTGAGCGCCGGCTGAAACGCAGCCAGCGCGAAGCGACCGAGCCGCCGCCACGACGCGGGCTCGGGCCAGAGCCGGCTCGCGTGCAGGTCGAGGACGACGAACGCCACGGCCCCCGCCACGAGCGCCACGACCAGTAGCCAAAGCTCGGGGCGTCGTCGCACGGCTCAGGCCCTCGCGCCCGCAAGGTCGTGCAGGGTCGCCAAGGTCTCGTCGCTCACGTCGGCCGCCGGAGCATCGAAGACGAGCCTGCCTTCCGAGAGTCCGACCAGCCGCGGGAAGAGCTCACGAGCCAATCCGTGGTCGTGAAGGCTCGCCACGAGCGCGAAGCCCCTCTCGTCCGCCAGCTCCAGCAGCAGCTCGAGCAGGTCGCGCGCCCGCGCCGGGTCGACGCTGCTCACCGGCTCGTCGGCCAGCAACACCCGTGGCTCCTGAAAGAGCGCGCGGGCGACGGCCACGCGCTGCTGCTGTCCACCCGACAGTCGGTCCACGCGCTGGTACAGCAGGTCACCGATGCCGAGTCGTTCGAGGAGGGCGTGGACCTGCTCCTCGTCGTCTCGTGTCGGCAGCAGCCACGAGCGGAGCGCTGCGAGCTGACCGCGTCGGCCGAGGGCTCCGGCGAGCACGTTGGCGAGCACCGACACGTTGGGCATGAGCGCGAGCTGCTGGGGAACGAAGCCGATGCGCGAGCGAACCTGGCGCAGGTCCGCCGAGGAGCGCTCGGTCAGCTCTCGGTCGTCGAGTCGAACCGCACCCGAGGTCGGCGCCTGCAAGCCGTTGAGCAGACGCAGCGTCGTCGTCTTGCCCGAGCCGCTGGCACCCAGCAGGGCGAGCGTCTCGCCGGGCTCGGTGGTCAGGTCGAGCTCGCGCAGGGCCGAGCGGTCGCCGAAGCGGACGCTCACCGACGCGAGCTCGAGCCGACCCTTCACCCGATGGGCTCGCGGATGAGCCCGAGCTCGAGGGCCGTGCGCTCGATGTCGGCGAAGTCCTCATCGGCCGCCGGGATGAGCGCGCTCCGCGCGAAGGCGTCGAGCAGGGCCGGGTCATCGAGGGCGACGAGCACGGACTGAAGACGCTCGGTGAAGCCGGCGCCGAAGTCAGTCTCGAGCGAGGGATGAGCGGTGAAGTTGTAGTCGGCGTACGGCGGCGTCACCCAGACGATGCGCGCGACGTCGGGGTCGATCTCACCGGCGGCGACGAGACGGTCGTAGGTCTTGTAGTTGAGCACGCCGGCCTTCACCGCCCCGCCCTCCTGCACCTGGCGCGCGGTGAGGTCGTGGGCGCCGGAGAAGGCGAAGCCCTGCTCGAAGAAGTCCGACGGTGACTTCCCCGTCGCTTGCCTCAGGAAGTGCTCGGGCATGAGCCGACCCGAGGTCGAGCTCGGTGAGCCGAAGGTGAAGGGGTGCCTGGCCAACCCCACGGGAAAGCTCTCGGAGCGCTCGATGCCCGTGGAGACATGGGCGATGAAGTACGACTCGTAGAACGGGTCCTCCTTGCCCTGGGCGACGGCATGCGCGCCGGTCACCGCACGACGCGCCTGGACCCCGGTGAGACCACCGAACCAGGCAAGCTGAACGTCACCGGCCTTGAAGGCCTCGACGGAAGCCTTGTAGTCGGAGACCGGGACGTACTCCACCGGCACGCCGAGGGCCTCGCTCAGGTAGGCGGAGACCGGGTCGTACTTCTGCTTCAGGAGCTGGGGGTCGGAGTCGGGGATGGCGGTCCAGCGCAGGATCGGACCGGTGGCGGCGGGGGGCTCGCTCGTGCAGGCGAGGCCCAGCAGGCTCACGACGAGGAGGAGAAACAGGGAGAGGGCGCGTGGGGACGTCATGGTCGGCCTTCGGCGACGTGCGCTGGTCCGCGACGAGCCGGGCCGGGGTCGGGCTAGAGCGGCAGGAAGCGGCTCAGACAGGCCCGAGAGGGACGCGACTCACTCCGCGCGCAAGACCTGCGCGACGAAGTCGCGGGTCAGGTGTAGCGGTGGTGCGGAGTGAACATGCCGCAGAGCATGGCGGCCAAGGCCGACGGTTTCAAGCCGCCGTGACGACGGGCGGCGCCCGCGGCGGAACGCTCAGCCCTGGAACATCTCGGCGTGCTGGAAGCCGAGGAGGTCACGGCTCAGGTCGTCGATGGTCTGGTAGCGCTCGGCCGGGTTGGCGGCCATGGCCTTGAGCACGATGGCCTCGAGCTTCTCCGGGATGGCGTTCGAGCCGATGACCTCGCTCGGTGGCTTGAGGTCACGGTCGCGGGCCTTCTTGAGCACGGCGGAGATGCTGCCGGCGTAGTAGGGCCGCTGTCGGGAGAGGGCTCGATACAGGAGGCCACCGACGGCGAAGACGTCCGTACGGTGGTCGCACTCCCGGCCCGACGCTTGCTCGGGCGCCATGTAGGTGGGCGTCCCGATGAGCCGGGGGAGGGCGATTCCGGGCAGGTCGGGCAGGTCGATGACGGGCCCATCGGCGGAGTCGCCGACGGGTGGGCAGGGGCGAGCGAGGCCCCAGTCCATGACGTAGACCTGACCGTGGGTGCCCACCATGATGTTCTGCGGCTTGATGTCGCCGTGCAGGACGCCATGAGCGTGGGCAAAGGAGAGGGCATCACACACGCGCTGCACGATGTTCAGCAGCTCGAACTCGGTCTCCCTAGGCAAGGGTGGGGTTGGGTACCTGTCGAAGACCTCGTCGAGCGTCTGCCCCTCGATCAGCTTCATGCTGATGAACAGCCCATTGCTCCCCCGCCCCACGTCATAGACCGGCACGATGTTGGGGTGGTCGAGCTGGGCCGTGATTTGACCCTCCCGAATGAAGAAGAAGACGGCCTGATCGTCATCGTTGAATCGCGGCCGGAGTAGCTTCATGGCCATCCGGCGACGCAGTGCCCGATCTTGGGCAGCATGGATCAGGGCCATCCCCCCTTCGCCCAGGACTTCCTTCGGTTCGAGTCGCCCTTCGTGGTCGTGCGGAATCGAGGCGAGCAGGACCTCGATGGGCGACCCCTCGTCCGCCAGGCTCGACATCTCTTCCTCGGTGAGGAAGAGCGTGTTCTGCTCGGCCATGGCGGTGTCTTGAACCTGGGACATTCCGGGAGGCTCCCGTGGGCGGCCGACGTTTCGTCTAGATGAACCCGTCGATGATGGCGAATCGACCGACCCGAGCTGTGCAAGCAAGTTGGCACGGGCTGAGAGCCATGCCCTTACCCCGGACCCTTCATGAGTTATCCGGGGTTGGCTCGTGCCGGCTGGAAAGTAAGGCCCCGTCTTCAGTGGCCGCAATTCCAATCCGGGCTTTTCCACAGTTTTTTCTGATCACGAGAGATCTCGGTCACCCGAGCGTCGAGATCCCGGTGGGTGGCTCGTTTTCCGCCACCTCAGCGCCAGGAGACGGAACCGGGGCGGAGATCGGCCCAGGTGACCTCGAGTCGACGATCCTTGACCTCCGAAGTCCTTCAGAGTCGCGAACCGAGACGTTCGAAGCTCGGACACGGGGCTTACGACCTGCGAACGTGCCGTTTAGGAACGGACAGGCATGAGTTGGGTCAAGCCGGGTCATGTCGAGCCCTTAGCTAGTCCCCACCCAAGGAGTGGCCTCGCGGCTTCATCCCGCCTGGCACGTCGTCTCGCACGTCTCCTCGAGCCACCGTAGTGCCCGGCTACGACGACTCTCGTCACCGCACGAGTCCGACGCACCATTCGGGCGAATCCTGGCGGGCCACTCTTGGACGCGAACTAGCCTGTTCGAGAACTGAGCGCCCGGGTGGCACGCGCTTCCGAGCGTGATCCGGGCGGGGCGGTATCCTCGTCAGCTCCCTTCGAGAGCGACGTGAGGAGGTCGGACATGAGCAGCCCCTGGGATCCCCAGCAGTACGAGCGCTTCAACACGCAGCGCAGCCAGCCCTTCTTCGACCTCCTCGACATGGTCGAGCCGGACGCCGACCTGCGCGTCGTCGACCTCGGTTGCGGCACGGGTGAGCTCACGCAGGCGCTGCACCGGAAGCTGGAGGCCGGTCGCACCCTTGGCGTCGACAGCTCGGCCTCCATGCTGGAAGAGAGCGCGAAGTTCCGCCTGCCGACCCTGGGCTTCGAGCAGGGCGACCTGGCGACGTTTTCATCGGACGAGCCCTTCGGTCTCGTCTTCTCGAACGCCGCCTTCCAGTGGGTGGGCGAGCACGAGCGCCTGCTCGAGCACGTGGCGAGCCTGGTGGCAGACGGTGGCCAGCTCGCCTTCCAGGTCCCGAACAACCACGACGACATCCAGCACGTGCTGGCCCACCGTCTCGCCCGCGAGGAGCCCTTCGCCAGCGCGCTCACCGCGGAGCCCCAGGAGCCGCAGGTGCTGCCGGCCCAGGACTACGCCCGACTGCTCCATCGTCTCGGTTTCCGCGAGCAGCGGGTGTTCGTTCGGGTGTACCCGCACTTGCTGGAGTCACGGGAGTCGGTGGTGGAGTGGATCAAGGGCACGGCGCTCAACGCCTACAAGAAGGTGATGCCGGCCGAGCGCTACGAGGAGTTCCTGGGCGCGTACCGCGAGCAGCTCTTGCCGGAGCTGCCGGACGACCGTCCGTTCTTCTTCCCGTTCCGACGGATCCTGGCGTGGGGTCGTCGGTGAGCACGAACGACCAGCAAGAGGTGCCGGACTGGCACCTCGCGATCCTCGAACGCCGCCTCGCCGAGCACCGGGAGAATCCGGAGGACGTCGTCACGTGGGATGAGGTCCGCAGGACGGTGCGGAAACGGCTTCGTGAGCGGTCGGCATCTCGGCGCACTGAGCCGTGAAGGTCACCATCGACGACCGCAACCCGGACGGCCGCGGACGGGGCAGGGCCGACGGTCGGGTCGCCCTCGTCTCGCAGGCGCATCCTGGCGAGACGGTCGTGCTCCGCGCCGACAAGGTCACGCGCGGCACCTTGCAGGGCCGGGTCGCCAAGATCGAGACGCGGGACCCGGACCGTCTCGAGCACGCCTGCGCGCACGAGTTCCACTGCACGGGCTGTCCGCTGCTGGCGGCGTCGCTCTGGGACGAGGCCCGCTTCAAGCGTGGTCGCGTCGAGGCGGCGCTGGCGGAGGTCGACCCGGTGCTCACCACGCGCCTGGCCGCCATCGAGCAGCCGAGCGAGCCCTTCGGCTACCGCCACTTCGCCAAGCAGACGTTCACGCACCGCGACGGTCGCGTGACGCTGGGCTCCTACGTGGCGGGGACGCACTCGCTCACCGACAACACCGGCTGCCCCGTGCTCACGCCCGAGCTCGCGGGCTTGCTGGAGCGGCTGTCGACTCGGGTCGAGGAAGGAGGGCTGGCGATCCGCGACCAAGACACCGTCGGCCTCAAGCACGCGCTGGCGCGGCAGGCGTTCTCGTCGGGTCGTCAGTTGCTCACGTTGGTCCAGGACCATGAGGACGTCACGATCTCGAGAGCGCTGCTCGAGAGTGTCCTGTCAGAGGAGGAGCTCGTGGTCGGCGCCTTCCTGCTCGTGCAGGAGCGGGGCTGCAACAACCTGACGGCGGGCGAGCTCGTGCACGTCGGTGGTGAGACGGCGCTCACCGAGGAGCTGCTCGGTCACGCGCAGTCGGTGGGTCCGCTCTCCTTCTTCCAAGCCAACCCGGCCGCGGCGACCGCGATGTTCGCGGCCGCGCTGGAGATGGCCGGTGAGGACGAGCGCGTCGTCGAGGGCTACTCGGGGGTCGGCGCGCTGACCCTGCCGCTGTCGGACCGCTTCGGTTCGGTGGTGGCCATCGAGAGCTCGGAGGAAGCCGCTGGGGCGTTGAGCCGGGTGGCGTCGGAGCAAGGGCGGAGCATCGACGTCCGGCAGGCTCGGGTCGAGGACGCGATCGAAGACACGCTCGCGCAGGTCGCACCGCAGGTGGCCGTCATGGACCCGCCGCGGAAGGGGCTCGGCGTCGAGGTCGCGTCAGCGCTGGCGTCGTCGGAGTCGTTGCAGCGGGTGGTGCTGCTGTCGTGTGAGGCCAAGGCGCTGACGAAGGACCTGCCGCCCTTCCTCGAGCGCGGGTGGTCGCTGGAGAGCTGTCGGCCGTTCGATACCTTTCCACGGACGGCCCACGTGGAGGTCGTGAGCTTGTTGGTCCGAAGGTAAGCTCCTGGCTCAGTCTCCGAGTCTGGAGGGAGCCATGCCCGAGCGTCGTCATCTCAAGGTCTTCATCGCGTCGCCGGGCGACGTGCAGGCCGAGCGCGAGCTGCTGGAGAAGGAGCTCCAGCGCTTCAACCGGTCGCAGGGCGAGCACTACGGCGTCCAATTCGATCCCTGGCGTTGGGAGGCCGACGTTCTCCCGCAGTTCAGCGAGGACATCCAGGCCGACCTCTGCAACCCGCACGTGGACGACGCCGACGTGGTGGTGGTCATCGTCTGGCAGCGGCTGGGGTCGCCGACGGCGCGGGCGGACTCTGGAACTGCTGAGGAGTTCGACCGGGCGTTCGCTCGGTGGAAGAAAGGTGGCGAGAAGCCGCACCTCCTCTTCTACCGATCACGGGTGCCCGCCCCACCGACGGATGAGGAGTGGGCGCTGAAGCAGCAGCTCGCGCTGGGTCAGTTCGTCAAGGCCGCCCAGAAGAAGTGCGTCACCAGCAGCTACGAGAGCCTGACGGAGTTTGCCGACCTTGTTCGGGACCACGTGCCACAGGTGGCGCGCAAGCTCGGCACGGCACCGGTGGTCGCGGCTGCTCCTCCACCCACTGTTGCCTTCGACTGGACGCGTCACCTCGAGCTCATCGAGGACGAGCATGGCCAGCTCTCGATCCCCGGGCTGGAGGGCCAGAGCGTCAGGAGCATTGGTCTGGAGCGGCTCTACGTGCGGCTGGAGATGCAGGGACGGGGTGGCGGCACCGAAGGCGGACTCGAGCGTCATCACAGACGTGTCGTGCTCTCGGAGCTGTTGGCTGAGGACCGCGTTGCCGTCGTCGGTGACCCGGGGGCGGGCAAGACCACCATCCTTCGTCATCTCGCTCTGCGACTGGCTCGCCTTCACCTCGACCGCACCGACAGCTCGATCGACGACCTTGGCCTCGAGGCGGGCTCAGCGCCCCGGCCGCTCTTCCTCCGACTCGCTGAGGTGGCAGACCGCTTTCGCGACCAGGGTCGACTCGGCGGCAAGACCATCCGACCCGAAGACTGGGGGCCGACGCTCGACGCCGCTCTCAGCAGCAAGGAGCTCGTTGCCGAGGCGCTCTTGGAAGAGGGCGGCCTGCTCGTCCTCTTCGATGGTCTCGACGAGATCGCGAATCGTCGTGACCGGGATACCCTCGGCAAGGCCGTCGCTGAGCTGGCACGACGGCAACCCGGTCCGAAAGACCGCAGCAACCGCTTCGTCGTCACCTGTCGGAGCAAGGCTTGGGCGGAGGGGCGTCACCTGGAGCGCTTCTCCGAAGTCAACGTGCTGCCGCTGGATGACGAGGGCATCGAGCGATTCGTGGAGCGCTGGTGTCGGGCGGTGGCCGACCTCGCACCCGACACCGTCCTCGTCGATCACCCGACCGTCCGGAAGCACCGCGACGGTCTTCTCGATGCCCTGCGCAACTCGGCTCCGGTGCGCCGCATCGCGACCAACCCACAGATGCTCACCATGCTCGCCGTGCTGCATCACGCACAGAAGAGCCTACCGGCTCAGCGGGCCTTGCTCTACGAGCGCTGTGTCGACTTCCTCGTCGAGTGCGAGCGTCATCAGGACGTCGTCGATCGCTGGGGTGGCTCGGCCGCGGTCAAGCAACATCTCGTCCGCCTGGCCGTGGCCATGCAAGAGGCCGTCGACGTGGAGGGCGAGGCCAGCGACAGCCTGGAGCTCGGCGAGGCGGTGGAGTTGCTCGCATCTGAGCTCGACGACGATCGCGAGCGGGCGGCGGAGCTGCTCCACGAATTGGAGATCCACGTGGGCCTGTTGCTTTCGTCCGAGGCGAGCGTGCGCTTCCAGCACCGGACGTTCCAGGAGTTCCTCGTCGCCCGGAGCCTGGCCGACTCGGACTCGCCGGCGAAGGAGCTTGGGAAGCGAGCGCTCGATCCCGCCTGGGCCGAGGTCACGACGCTGACCGCCGGCGTGCTGGCGATGAGCGGCCCGAAGCGCGTCAGGGCTTTCCTCCAGGGGCTGGTCGGCGAGCCCGGGCCCTCGCCAACCGAGCGAGCCCCGAGGGTGGCAGCGGCAGCGCTCTGCCTGGAAGACCTGGAGGCCTGGGGCCTTCCAGAGGCCGTGCTCACACCTGCGCGTGAAGGACTCGAGGATGTCCTGCCCGTGCTCACCGATCCGAAGCAGGAGGCCGACCTCGCGACGAGGGTTGCCGTGGCCACGGGCCTCGGTCGGGTGAAAGACCCGCGGCTGACGGAGGACGCGCGCTGGGTCGAGGTGCCTGCCGGCGAGTCGTGGCAAGGCGCAGCACCTGGCGACGATGCGGCCAACGACAACGAAGAGTCCGGTCGGTGGATCACGGTGTCGCCCTTCCGCATCCAGCGCTGGGCAGTGACGGTCGGCGAGTATCGACGCTTCGTCGAGGACAAGGGCTACACGAGCGACGAGTGGTGGTGCGACGAAGGCCGTGCCTGGCGTGACGAGGAAAGTCACGTCTCTCCCGATGCCTGGAAGCGACAGCTCGAGGGTGCCGCCAACGTACCGATCACGGGGGTCTGCGTCTGGGAGGCCGAGGCCTACTGCGCTTGGCTCCAGCAGGCCATGGCCTCGAGGCTGACTCCGGACGAGGTCGTGCGACTACCGAGGGAGGCCGAGTGGGAGAAGGCCGCTCGCGGCCTGCGCGAGAGTGCCGAGCCTCAGCGGATCTACTCCTGGGGCGATGCCTGGCAGCCCGATCGGGTCAGCCACAGGGGGAGCGAGCCCCTCGGCCTGCACCCTGTCGGCTGCTTCCCCGCCGGCCACGGCCCGTTGGGAACCTGGGATCAGGCCGGCAACGTCTGGGAGTGGTGCGCCGATGGCCTCGGCGAAGACTTCGCACCCTACGAGACTCTCCCGACGGCCGATCCCGTGACCCCGGCTCCGCGTGGCGTGGGTCGGGTCGTGCGCGGCGGCTCCTGGATCGACTCGCTCTCCAGGCACCTGCGGGTCTCGTACCGCGACGGCTACGTCGCCGGGTACCGGAACGACTACCTCGGTTTCCGTGTCGTCGTGTCGCGCCGCTCCCAGGACACTTGATCCTGGTCTCTTGGCTTCTCGATCGTACTTGCCGCGCAAAGCGCGGCAATCGCCCGGCAAGGCCTTGCCGATTGCGGCAACTCTTGCCGACCACGTTGCCGATACCGGCAACCCTTGCCGACCCGTTGGCGGGCTCGGGCGCTCGCTGACGTGTCCTCGGTGAAGGACATCACTCATGGAGCTCACCGTCACCGAAGCCGCTGCCGTGCTCGGCAAGAGCGCGCGCACGGTCCGGCATCTCGTCAAGCAAGGCAAGATTCCGGGCCGACGTGTCGGCAACCGCTGGCTCATCGACCGGGAGGCATTGAGCGCGACCTTCACCCACGATGCCGACGCACGGCGGGAACGAGTACGCGAGCTCGAGGAGCACGTCGCGAAAGCGCTCGACGACAGCCTCCCGGCCGGCTCCCGAGAGCACGGCGATCGACGGCACTACTCGGTCAGCGACCTCCGGGCCTTCCAACACGGCAAGGAAGTCCTCGCCGAGCTCGACCGGACCATCGCGAGCACGCCGTCCCTGGCCGCCGAGCTCCGGGAGGCTCGAGGCTCGCTCCTTTGCTGCCTGCGTGCGCTCACCGAGGGGAGTCACCAGTTCCACGCCGACCTCAAGCTCGAGTGCTTTCTCCGGGCAAGAACGACCTGCTGTGCATGCATCACGGACCTGCTGACCGTCTCGGCAGCCGACCATGCGGTCTCGCTCGCAGAGCTCGCCGACCGACTCGAGCGTGACCTGCTCGGCGCTCTCCGCGGGCTGCTCCGACGCGCCGAACGCCGCCGTCGATGAGGACCGAGCACGCTCCACTCCACGCGGTGGCCGAGACCTTGGCACACCAGCTCCACTCGAGAACGGCGAGGTTCCCCCGGCATCAGCGCTTCGTCCTCGCCCGACGGCTCCAGGATGCTTCCTGGGACTTGCTCGAGGCGGTCACGCTGGCCCTGCAGTTCAAGACCGAACGAGACCGCCGGCTCGATCAGGCCGACGAGGCGCTCACGCGGCTCCGACTCGGCGTGCGTCTGGCGACCGAGCTCGGCCTGTTCAGCAACCGGCAGGCCCGCGGTCTCCATGGTGAGATCACCGAGGCGGGTCGAATGCTCGGTGGCTGGAAGCGGAGCCGGCGCGGCTCCCACTCCGGCTCATGAAGAGGAGGCGACCGTGCCCCGGCTCCGCGTGGCGTGGGTCGGGTCGTGCGCGGCGGCTCCTGGATCAACTCGAACTCCAGGAACCTGCGGGTCTCGTACCGCAACGGCAACGACGCCGGGAACCGGAACGACAACCTCGGTTTCCGTGTCGTCGTGTCGCGCCGCTCCCAAGTCCCGCCATCGGCCAGGATGTCGACGCTCGGCTCAGGCCCGCGTCGGCGCGTGCCCGGTGGGTCCAGGTCGTCTCCACGTGGTCCGACCACGTCTCGCGCCGTCCGTTCTCGTAGGGCCGTCGGCCCGAGCGTCCGGACGGCGCACTCCTCTCTCAATGCGATCTCACGCAAGACTGTTCGAACGGATCGCCACGCCCGAGAACCTCTGGGCCGCTCACGATGAAGCGCGGAAGGGCAAGCGGCGGCGGGGTGACGTCGCCGCTTTCGGACTCGCCGCCGAGGTCGAGCTGGCATCTCTGGTAGACCAACTGGCGACGGGACGCTGGCACCCGCTCGGTCATCGGCTTCACGTGCTTCGCGACCCCAAGCCGCGACTCATCGCGGCAGCCCCGTTTCGGGACCGCGTGGTCCATCACGGGATCCACCGCGTGATCGCGCCCATCCTCACGCGGCGCTTTCTCCCCGAGAGCTTCGCCTGCCTTCCCGGTCGTGGCACGCACCGTGCCGTGCTGGCGTTCCAGGACGGTCTTCGGAAGCATCGCTTCATCGCCCGACTCGACGTGCAGCGCTACTTTCTCGAGATCCGCTGGGACGTCGTCCTTCGGATCGTTCGCCGGACGATCCGCGATGAGAGACTCCTCGGCCTACTGGAAACCGTGCTCCGGAGCAGCGCCGGCCTGTACGACGACCCCGAGCTCCTGGCCGAGCTCGGCCTGATCGATCGCTACCGGCCCGAGTCCCGCAAGGGTCTGGCCATCGGTAGCCTGACCAGCCAGCTCTTCGCCAACCTCGTGCTGGACGGGCTCGACCACTTCGCCAAGCGTGAGCTGAAAGTCCCGAAGCTGGTGCGCTACATGGACGACATCGTCCTGTTCGGAGATCGCCGTGGCCTGCTGGGAGAGCAAGCAGGCGCGTGCTCGGAGTGGCTCAGCAAGGAGCGCTCACTCGTCGTGCATCCGGGCGGAGGGCACCCGGCCTCGACCCGACAGACCTTCCGCTTCCTCGGCCACGTGGTGAGCCGGATGGAGCGCCGGGTGGGCGCCCGCACGCTCCGACGACTCATGGGGAAGCTGAAGGCTGCTACGCGAGATGGGGAGCTGTCAGCCGAGGCCATCGAGCAGCGGGTGGCGTCGGCGCTCGGTGCGGTGCGGTTCTGAGTGCCGCCCAGGCTTGCCGATGGCGGCCATCGTCTTGCCGGAATCGGCAAGCGTTGCCGATCTCGGCAAGGCCGGCCCGCTCTCGGGCGTCCCGCCCGAGAGCGGGGGGAACGGTCAAGAGATCAAGGGCCCATGGTCAAGGGTCCTGGGAGCGGCGCGACACGACGACACGGAAACCGAGGTAGTCGTACCGGGACCCGGCGTCGAAGCCGCTGCGGTACGAGACCCGCAGGAACCTGGAGCTCGAGAGGATCCAGGAGCCGCCGCGCACGACCCGACCCACGCCACGAGGAGCCGGGGCGATCGGATTGGGTCCTGGCAACCCAGCGTAGTCGGGGTAGCCATCCGGGTAGCCGTCCACGGTCCATTCCCAAGCGTTGCCTGCCTGGTCCCAGGTCCCGAGCTGACCATGCCCACCAGGGAAACAACCGACGGGCTTGAGCCCCCGAGGTTCCGTCTCATGATGGTTGGCTAGTTCAGGCTTCCACTCACCACCCCACGGGTAACGACGCCGCTCGGCAGCATCGTCGTGACCACGCGCAGCCTTCTCCCACTCGGCCTCAGTCGGGAGACGCACGACCTCGACTGAACCGAGCCCCGACGTCAGGCTCGTGAGCCAGGCACAGTAGGCCTCGGCTTCCCAGAAGGACACGCCAACGACGGGATGGTTCCACGAGCGGGCCAATTGAGCGTCCCACTCGTCAGGAAGGGTGATCTCATGCTCAGAACGCCACTGTCTCCCCTCGTCACTCCACCAGGCATCTTGTTGGTAGCCATCTCCTTCTTCGACGAAGCGACGGTACTCATCGACCGTCACGGCCCAGCGCTGGATCCGGAACTCCGAGATCTCCACCCAGCCAGCCGGTGACTCGTCACCGTAGGCCTCGCTGTCGTCGGGCGCCGCCCCACGCCAGAACTGCCCCGCCGGCACCGTCACCCAACGCTGGTCTTCGGTCAGCCGCGGATCCTTGACCCTCCCGAGCCCCTCGGCCACCGCCACGCGTGTCTTCAAGTCGGCTTCCTGATTCGGATCCTCGAGCACGGGCAGCACGTCAGCGAGCGCCTCCTGCGCAGGCGCCACGGCACTCTCGGGAAGCTCCCACTCCGCCAGGTCACCGAGACACAACGCCGCCGCGGCCGCATGCGGTGCCCGCTCGGCCACGCTCATTGAATCGTCACCCGCCAGCCCCGCGAGGTAGCGCGTCACCCCCTCCTCTCCACGTCCCGCCAGGATCCCCGCCACGAGCTGCACGACCTCGGCCCAAGCCGGATCCCGCGCTCGGTCGCCCAACGACTTCGCCGGCTCGGCCTGACCCGCCACGCTCCATGCGTAGAGGAACTCCTGGAAGGTCCGGTGATGGAAGCGAAGCTGCACGCCACTCCGCGCCAGCAAGCCGACATGGATCTCCAGGTCATCCAGCAATCGTCGCGCCTTCACCGCATCACGTGGCGTGAACGACTCGGCCAGCAAGTCGACGGCCGCATCGATCTTGATGGAGTCCCGCGGCCGCCCCTCCGAGACCACCGCCTCCTGCATGGCTACCGCCAGCCGACGAAGGTGACGCTTGACGCCCTCAGCCCCACCCCACTCCGCCAGGTGCTTCGATCGCTGTGGTGAGCCCACGAGATGGCCGACGCACTTCTCGTAGAGCAGCGCACGTTGCTGCGGCAGGCTCTTCTCGGCGTGGTGTAGCACGGCCAGCATCGTGAGCATGAGCGGGTTGGTGGCGATGCGCCGGACCGAGGCTGAGGACCGCAACGCCCCCCGCAACGCCTCACCGTGCGCGTCCGGCTCGGTGAGCAGGTCACCGAGCGCGTCACACCAGCGACCGACGAAGTCATCGATGCCCGCGTCGTCGAGGTCGAGCAACTCCACCTCGTCAAAGCGCTCGAGCTGCTGGCCCTCTTCCCATGCCCGCGTCCGACAGGTCACGACGAAGCGGTTGGGCCGACCACCCTCTTCATCGCCCGGACAGCGGTCAGCCAGGTCACGGATGGCTCGCGCGATCGCCCGCCGGTCCTCGACGCCGCTGACCTCATCCAGCCCATCGAAGAGGACCAGCACCTCACCTTCACCGAGGCAGGCCCGCGCCGAGCCCTCGGCATCGAGCTGCTCGTCGAGCACCGACTCCCACGCGCTCATCGGCACGGACTCACCAGGGAGATGTCCCTCCTTCCTCAGCCGGTCAGCCACTTCGGCCAGCCGGAGGAAGATCGGCCGGGGCACGCTCCCCGGCGGAAGTCCGAGCTCCGCCGGAGCGCGCTCGTCCTCGCCAAGGTGATGACGCGCCAGCCTCAACGCGAGATGACGCAACACCGTCGTCTTACCCGAGCCGGGCTGACCGACCAAGGCCAGGTGCGTCCGTGGCAGCACGTCCGCCAGGTCGAGCGCGCCCTGGCGCTCCATCAGCTCGCCCCGCTTGTCTTTCGTCTCCTTCTCCGGAGCTAGGCCAGCTCGGCCCTGAAGACGGAGCCGCACGTACAGCCGATCGAGCTCGAGCTTCTTGACCGTGCCGCCTTCGACCCCCGGCGTGCTCAGGTAGCGATGCTGCTTGACGAGGTAGCGCAGGTACTGCGACCAGCCGAAGCACGACTCCCGCGGCGCGTCGGTCGTCGTCCCACCGCTCACCCGGCGATGCGCCAGCTCGGAGAGGTGCTCGTGGAGGAGGTCGGCCAGCTCGTCCTCGGTCTCGAACTCCCGCATGAACACGCCGTCGCGGACCTTGCGGAGGAACTCGTCCAGCTTGGCGAACTGCTCGAGCTCGTCAGCTTTCGGGAAGAAGCCCCGCTTGCAGCGGTAGAACAACACCTCCGGCTGACCCGTGCTCTTCCAGCGTGCCCGGGTTCGGTTGAACTCCTCCGCGAAGCCCGAATCGTCGCGTGGCGTCTTCGTGCCGAGCTTCTTCCAGCACAGGAAGACGACGACGTCGGCAGCATCCAGGTCCGGATTGATGAGGTCCTGCACGTCCTCGCAGAAGCCCGGGACGCCGTCCTTCTCCCAGCGCCAGGGCTCGTACGCCAGCTTCAGGTGACGACCCGTCCGCCGGTTGAACAGCTCCAGCTCCCGGGCGATGCGGTCGCGCTCGGGCTGCACGTCGCCCGGCGAGGCGAGGAAGACTCTCAGGTGATGGTGAACGTCGGCCATCGGGCTCCCCCCTTCGCAATCTTGCCCGGACAATTCATGAGTGTTCGTCGCGAGTGGCCGGAGACGCTAGCCGAGCAGCGTGAACGTAGCTTCGAGGACCGGAGGCGGGCTTGACGGCCCGTTGAGGACCGAGAAGCGAGTACACGCTGCGCAGGCAGCGTATCTGGTCACGCAGCAGGAGACTCATGAACTGTCCGGGCCAAAGGAGAACCATTCTAAGCCCGCCGCTCAGGCCTCTTCGGGCCCGCCGGAAAGTCCACTCACCGGCCGCACCCGGACGAAGACGTCCCGTCCGACCCGCACTCCGGACAGCCACCATCACCACCGCCGCCCTTCGCCCGCTCCACTCTCTGCACGAGCTCTTCGCAGATCGCCTCGAGCTCGTCGGCACCGCTCAAGAACACCTCGTGGATCGCGTGCTCGCCACTGGCGCTCTTGATGCCCAGCGAGCCACCCGCTGCCGAGCGTCCCTCGCGGACCTCCTCGATGTCCTCGTAGGCGACCACCAGCTCGTCCCACGGTGACTGCGCCCGCGGCAGCACGAGCCCCGTCTCGGTGAAGACGATCCGCGAGGCCGCCTTGCTCCGCCGCGCCGTCATGCCTACGCCCATGACCAGGCAGACGAACCCAATGCCCAGCACGAGCCCATGAGCCGGTGCCGTCCACGCCGGGCCCATGCCGAAGAGACTCACGACGACGAGCCAGCCACCACCGCACAACACGGCAGCGATCAGCAGGCCGACGATCGTCGACCACGACGTCTGGTAGAGGTACTCCAACTGCTCCGCGCTCACGCCCGCGACGCCACCACCGCCAGCATCTCCGACAGGGTCGACGCGGTCTCGACACGCTCGCGCACCGACGGCGCCACGACGTCCGCCCCGAGACCCGCCAGCATGGCCTCGACCAGCTCGCGCGCCTGAGCGATCGGCTCCGCCGTCTCACCCTCGGCCGCCCGCAGCCGCGACGCATCGGCCAGCCACAGCGCCGGACGATGACCGCTCTCCACGACGAAGCGCTCGGGCGCCACGTCCGGCAACTCCAGCCCCGCGCGGTGCAGGCTCGCCAGGAGCTGCACGGCCTGCATGGCCACGAACCAACCGTGCTCGCGTCGGTACTTCCGATTCAGGAGCTGCTCGTGCAGCGGCCAGCCCACCGACGGCAGGGCGATCAAGCGCGAGCCGTCGTCACGCTCAGCCACGCCCAACGCCGGCAGCATCCCGAAGACCGGACGCTCACGACGCAAGCGCAGCTCGTCCTCGACGCTCCCGGCTTCTTCCAGCGGCGACAACACGAGCCACGCAGCTCGCTGATCGTCGAGACGGAAGCCCTCGCGAAGACGACCCCGCTGACGACGCGGACGGGACTTGCCCTCTTCCCGACGTCGCCCCTTGTCCTTCTTCTCGATGAGCGCGTAGCGACCCACCCGCGGTGACTCGAGCGCCTCGAGCCAGCGGATCGGAAGCCGAAAGTCGGGGTGACCGCGCTTCATGGCCTTGAGCAGGTCGCGGGCCTCGTCGTCGCGACCCGCGCTCAGCAGGTCCGCCGCACGGACGATGCCGACCTTACTGAAGTTGGTGCTGTCCTCCGGCAAGGTCGCGAGCAAGTCGCCGGTCGCCTTGTCCGCTAGCTCGCGATCGCGCAGGTACGACACCGCCGACAGCAGCAGGCGCTCCCGCACGACCAGGGGCAGGGACGACAAGGCCTTGCGCGGCGCCGACAGCAGGGCCGCCACGCCCTTGCTCAGCGCCTCGTCACCGTGACGGTTCGCGCCGCCTTCGAGCACGACCTCGTGCACCGCCCGCAGCGGCACGAAGGTCTCCGCCAGCGCGTCGGGCATGCCGCCCGTGCTCGCGTCGAAGGCCGCGCGGAAGCTGTCGCTCGAGAGCAGGCCGAAGAGCACCTGCGAGCGCTCGTGGCCGTCGAAGATCGTCGCGACCAGGTCGAGGACCCGACGCGTGCGGGCCTCCGACACCTGCTCGAAGTCGATCTTCTCCACCGCGCGCGAGAACGCGCCGGCCGCCTGCCCCTTCGACGCCACGCCAGCCAGCTCTTCGAGATAGAGCAGGAGCACGCCCACGTCGCCGGAGAAACGAACGACCCCCGCCAGGAGCTTGAGCCTCTGCTCGGAGGTCTCGTAGCGCGGGAGCGCCGCCTCGACGCTGGCCAGGTCCACCTTCGAGAGGAGGTGCACGCAGGTGCCCCGATGCTCCGGCGGCTTGGCGCCGTTGAGCAGCAGGTCCTCCTGGGCGTTGACCCGGAGCTTGAGGTTCTTGCGGTGCTGGCTCAGGAAGCGGAGGTGCTGGGCCATCTCCGCCTGCTCGGCCTCGGTGAGGGGCTGATCGGCCGGCTTCTCCGTGTCGATCTGCGCGGCGCTGAGCACGTCCTTCGGACGCTCGCCCCGATGGGGTCGCCCCCGCCGTCGCGAGGACCGCTTCTTCTTCGAAGCCTTCTTCGCCCACTTCGGGCCGGCTTCGCCGGACGGATCCCCACCCCTGGGCGCGCCCGCCCCACCGTTTCCCTTACCCTCCCCCGAAGGCCGACGTCGTCGCCGACGCCGCGGTCGCTTGGGACGACCTTCGGAGGGACCGGTCGCTCCTCCCGGAGCCGCTTCGTCTTCCATGACCACAGATTCTAGACCTTCCATGGCGTGGCACCTCCTTCTCGTGACTCTCCTCCTGGCGATGCCCGTAGGAGCCCAGGACGGCCGCAGGCTCGAGACCCAGCTCGAGCAGACGAAGAAGTGGACCGTCTCCCGCGACGGCTTCGTGACGATCGAGACCCGGAAGAAGCCCGGCGCGGGCTCGGATCGTCACCTCCGCTTCCGCTTCCGCATGGACCTCGGCAAGGTCACCGACGGGCTCCCGAGCGCGCCGCAGGTCGACCTGGCCTGGATCCCCCTGCCCGCGAACCTCGACCTCGGCAAGCACGACCGCCTGCGCTTCGTCTCCCGGGTCACCGGTCAACGCTACGGCTTCTTCCACGTCATCATCGGCGAGGAGCGCCACCCCTGGCGGGGCACTCGGGTCTTCGACAGCGTCCCCCTCGACCGCAGCGAGGGCTGGCAGGAAGCCATCATCTCGCTCGACCGCATCTCCGCCGCCGAGCGCCGTCAGCTCAAGTGGTTCGGGGTGATGAGCATCAACGTCGGCTACATGCCCGACGAGTCCGAGTGGATGACGATCGACATCGACGATCTCCAGCTCGACACCGTCGGTCCGAGGCAAGCCGGCTGGGAGATGCCTCAGGGCAGCCTGCGCGTGCCGGTCTCCGGCTTCCGCACGCACCACGACAAGATCGCCATCGGCGACGCCAGCCTGGTGAACCAGCGCTACCTCCTCCTCGACGAGAAGAAGCGCCCCCGCTTCGGAGGTCGCTTCCGTCGGGTCGAGAGCGCCGTCGGCGTCCACGCCGTCGCCGACTTCAGCGGGTTCACGCTCGAAGGCCGTTACACCCTCCGCGCCGGCCAGCACGAGACCCCGCCGTTCCCCATCGGTCCCGACGCCTGGGTCGCTCCCATCGACGCGGTCGCCGACTGGATCCTCGACATGCGCTGCGGGGTCGAGACCGCGCTCCATCCGCCCTGCCACCTCGACGACGGCTGGCTGGTCGAGACCGACGCGAAGGGCAAGACGAAGCGACGTCATCTCCCCTTGAGCGGCGGCTGGCACGACGCCGGCGACATCCGCACCTTCTACCAGCACACCTACCGCTTCCCCCACGAGCTGCTGCGCATCCAGGAGATGGGCTGGACCCGCGACGCCGATCGCAACGGCAAGCCCGACGCGCTCGAGCTCGTCGAGCACGGGCTCACCCACTCGCTGCAAGCCCGGCACCCCGACACCGGCGCGCTCTTCCAGCGCACCGCCGATCACTCCGACTACCGACGCGGGAACTACTGGACCGACAACATCTCCCGCAACTCCGACGACCGCCTGGTCTCGATCACTCCGGAGCGTCACACCGACGTCGCCGCGCTCGCGCACTCCGCCGGTCTGTACACCCGCCGCTACCCGGGCCCCCTCGCCGACCAGGTGCTCGAGGTCGCCCGGGAGCGCTTCGACCACTGGTTCCATCCCACTGAAGGCCAGCAGCCCTGGCGCAAGGTGTCGTCCCACGTCTTCCGACACGGACACCTCCTCTCGATGCGTGGCCTCGGCGCCCTCCACCTCCACCTCGCCACCGGCCACGTCGACTACCTGCGGCAAGCCCGTCATCACGCGTCGCACGTCAGCGGCTACCAGAAGGCGACCTTCCCGGCCGGCGCGCAGCACGAGTGGATGGGCGAGATCTTCTCGTGGCACCAGCCGCTGATGGACCGCGACCGCCCGGAGCAGTTCCTCGCCGAGATGCTCCTGGAGCTCCCGCGCGACAGCAACTTCGCGACCTGGCGTCACGTGCTCCGGCGCAGCGCCGAGTTCTGGATGAAGCCGGTGCGGGAGAACTGGGCGCCCTACGCCCTGCCCCAGCTCGAGGTCGCGGCGCGTCTCCTGCCCGAGGGCTCCCTCGCCGTGCCGTGGACCCATGACGAGAAGGGTCAGCCTCAGATCCTCATCGTCCCCACCGCCGGCATCTATCAGCTCGCGGACACGGCGGTCGCCATCAACCGCGTCGCCCAGGCACTCGACGATCCCGAGCTCGACCGCCTGGCCCGTCGGCAGGTTCAGTGGGCCCTCGGCCTGAACCCCTCCGGCACGACCTGGATCACCGACTTCGACGCCGCCTCGCCCACGCAGGTCTACACCTTCTCCCAGGGTCGGATGCGGGGCGCCATCACCGGCTACGGGCTCGGCAACGACGGCATCCCCATCTCCCTCCGACCCGCCGGCCCCGAGCCGGCCGTGCTCGCCGGCGTCGTGCTGATGCGAGCGATGGTCGCCGTGAGCGAGCCCGCCCGCTACGACCTCAAGCTCTTCCGGGGCGACCGACCGTGGACCGGCCCGGTCCGAGTCGTCTCCCACTCGACCCGACGCACCGTCTGGTACGGCCGCGCTGGCCGCTCGGGCGAGCTCTCCCTCGAGCTCGACGGCGGACAGTGGTACGAGCTCAACGCCGGCGGCGTGAGCGTGCCGCTGGCGGGCATCAGCGGACGGCGGCAGGCGCGGGTCGTCCAGCTCGACGAGGTGCTCACCCTGGAGGCGAGCGCTCCCGAGCGGGTGACCTCCAAGACCCCCTTCCAGGTCCAACTCACCGTGGGGCAGCGCGGCTCGGCCCCGGTCGAGACGGAGGTGTTCATGCGCGCAGCCGGAGTCGGCAGCCGGGAGACCAGCAAGAAGGTGACCCTGCGGGGGCGCTCCGAGACCACGGTCACGTGGGACTTCCACGTCGGTCGCGGCAACCGGCCCTACGTCATCACCTTCTGGATCGAGGGCGAGCCCCGCACCTACCTCGACCTCACCGGCGTCATCGAGGAGGCCCCACCGGCCACCAACCAGTGACTCGGACCCGAGGAGGGGCCTCCGGGTTGTAGAGTGGTAGCGTCACACACGGTTTTTTCGCGATCTCGCGCCCGATAGCTGAGCGATCCAGCCCATGGCCGACCGACCGACCCCGTCCCTGCCGCCCCTCGGCAGCGACCCCTCCTCCACCGCCCAGGGCACCACGCCCGGGAGCTTCGCCGCCGTCCCCGAGCTGGGTGGGCCGCGCACCTTCAGCTCCCCGGACACGCCCGGCATGCCCGCGCCGTCCGACAAGACTGCCTGGGACTTCATGCCGCCCGACTGGCGCTGCGTCGACGGCCGCTGGGAAGCGCCGGAGGGCTTCGTCCCGGTGACCCAGCTCGAGCACGCGCGTCTCGGCACGATCACCCCGGAGATGACGCGGGTCGCCGAGCGGGAGCCGCACCTCACCGCCGACCAGGTCCGTGACGAGGTCGCCGCGGGTCGGATGGTCATTCCGGCCAACCGCACCCACCTCGCCGGCCGGCTCGACCCCATGGCCATCGGTCGGGCGAGCCTGACCAAGATCAACGCCAACCTCGGCGCCTCACCCGTCAGCAGCGGCACCGACGCCGAGGTCGAGAAGCTCGACTGGGCCGTGCGCTGGGGCGCCGACACGGTGATGGACCTCTCCACCGGCGGCGACCTCGACGCCACCCGCGAGGCGATCATCGGGCACTCCACCGTCCCCATCGGGACCGTGCCCATCTACTCGATGATCATCGGCCGCAAGATCGAGGACCTCGACGAGGCCTGCGTCCTCGAGACCCTCGAGCATCAGGCGCGTCAGGGCGTGGACTACTTCACCATCCACGCCGGCGTGCTCCGCGAGCATCTCCCTCACGTCGCCAAGCGCCTCATCGGCATCGTCTCGCGCGGCGGCTCCCTGCTCGCCAAGTGGATGCTCCACCACCGGCGCGAGAACCTCATGTACTCGATGTGGGACGACATCTGCGAGGTCATGCGCGCCCACGACGTCACCTTCTCGATCGGTGACGGCCTTCGGCCCGGCGGCCTCGCCGACGCCACCGACGCCGCCCAGCTCGGCGAGCTGACGGTGCTAGGCGAGCTCACCGAGCGGGCCTGGCGGCACGGCGTGCAGGTCATGGTCGAGGGACCGGGCCACGTGTCGTTCGACCAGGTCGAGTACAACATGAAGCTCCAGCGCCAGCTCTGTCACGGCGCGCCCTTCTACGTCCTCGGCCCGCTCGTCACCGACATGTTCCCGGGCTACGACCACGTGACGAGCTGCATCGGCGCCACCGCCGCGGCTTACCACGGCGCCGCCATGCTCTGCTACGTGACGCCGAAGGAGCACCTCGGGCTCCCCAAGAAGGACGACGTCAAGCAGGGCTGCGTCGCGTACAAGATCGCGGCTCACGCCGCTGACGTCGCCCTGGGCATCCCCGGCGCACGCGACCGCGACGACGAGCTCACGAAGGCCCGCGCCGCCCTCAACTGGGAGCGTCACTTCGAGCTCTCGTTCGACCCCGATCTCGCCCGCGCGTTCCACGACGAGGACCTGGACGTCGACACCGACTTCTGCGCCATGTGCGGACACGACTGGTGCTCGGTGCGCATCAGCAAGGAGATCGTCGAGTTCTCGTCGGGCAAGACGCCGGAGATGGCCTGGGACAAGCCCAAGGTCTCGGCCGCCCTCAACGACGAGCAGAAGGCCATCCTCGAGCAGCGCGGCGTGCTCTCGCCCGAGGAAGTCCACCGCCTGGCTTCGAAGACCCGCGACGCCGTGGGCGTGAAGCGGGGCAGCAAGGCTTCGTGCCACAGCGACGTCGCCGACACCGACGAGGCCAAGGAGCTCCAGGAGTCCACCTCCTCGACGAGCTGATCCGGTCCCCTGCCGTCCGGGCGGGGGACCGTGTCGCGACCGGCGTGACCTTCGTCGGACCCGCGCCCCATCCGTGAATGGCCGATCCACCCCGCCCGCGAGCGGCACGAGTGCGTGCCGCGCGACCTGCCCGACGTCCGGCGACCGGGACGGCTCGTTCCGTCACCTCGCCGAGTCCTGCTGCCTCGAGCGGCCCCGACGTGCCATGATTCGCCCCTTCTCAACGCCCCCAGGAGGCTCCCAATGAGCGCCGCCGTCGCCCGAATCCTGCTCCCCCTCTGCGCCCTGACCCTGGTCGCCTGCCCGTCCCCTCAGGGCGGTGGCAGCGGAGGTGACAGCCCCGGCGGAACCAGCGCCATCACCGCCGACATCGGTGACTTCTCCTGCGACCCGGTCCCAGTCCCCGACGGTGACTTCGAGCTCATGGGCGACCCGCGGGCGTGCAAGGGCGGCGAGTTCGTCATGGAGACGAACTCCTACCCGACCCACCTCAACCACTACGGGCCGGAGCGCTCCGCGAGCCACAAGTACCGCTACAGCGAGTTGATGTTCAACACGCTCGTGAAGGTGCACCCGAACACGCTCGAGATCATTCCCGAGCTGGCGCATCGCTGGGAGGAGATCGACGGCGGCCGCGAGATCATCTTCCACATCGATCCGGACGCGAAGTGGTCCGACGGCAAGCCCATCACCTCCAAGGACGTGGCGCACACCTTCGACATGATCTTCCACGACAAGATCGTCGAGGTGGTCTACAAGACCTCGCTGGAGAACACCGGCTGGATCGGCACCGAGGTCATCGACGAGCACACCATCAAGTGCAAGTGGGACCGCTCGAGCTGGGGCAACATCATCGGCATGGAGGACTTCTTCATCATGCCGGCCCACGCCATCGACATGGACACCTACCTCGAGGAGTGGATCTTCGAGCCCAAGGTCGTGTCGGGCATGTACGAGCTCGGTCCGTACGAGGAAGGCAGCTACTTCAGCTTCATCCGTCGTGACGACTTCTGGGGTGAGGGCAAGCGCCAGTTCATCGGCATGGGCAACTTCGACCGCATCACCTGGAAGTACTACCGGAACTCCGACCTGTACTTCGAGGCGGTCAAGAAGGGCGACATCGACTTCGCCCTCATCACCCGCGCCCAGCGATGGGCCGAGGACTGCGACTTCGAGCGAGTTCAGAAGGGCTGGATCCAGAAGGTCAAGATGTACCAGCGCCAGCCCGAGGTGCCGTCGCAAATGGCCTTCAACCTCGAGCACCCGATCTTCAAGGACCGGAAGGTGCGCAAGGCCCTGATGTGGCTGTACGACCGCGAGTACCTCATCGAGGAGCTCTTCTACGACCAGTACGCTTCCAAGCAGTCGTTCTGGGCCAACTCGGTCTACGCCAACCCCGACAACGAAGAGATCAGCTTCAACCCCCGCAAGGCCCTCGAGCTCCTCGCCGAGGCCGGTTGGACCAAGAAGGACACCGACGGCAT
>JBCCFW010000069.1:0-34987 GCA_039029535.1 Acidobacteriota bacterium | reverse complement strand
CCAAACTCCTGCACAGCATGCAAGTAACAATACATTCAACCATGACAAATACCAGGCAACTGTTTTTGTGGATGCTATTACAACACGATTGTGGCAAATAGTTGGCGTGACTAAGCAGCAGCATCACAAATACATACCACACTAGGCAGCGAAACCTATATGCACTAAAAATTACAATACTACTAAAGGATATTTTCAATGAGGTCTAGTGTGCCTTTTGATGAGCTTGCCTGACTTGCAAGCTATACACACACACTGCCTCGGCGACTGCAGCGTTCCAAACTCCCACTCACCAGCCTCCTACTCACGAAACCAGAGACAAAGTAATGCTGTTCAGCAGACTATTATGATCGCTGTCTACGTCACTATTCTAGTCAGACTTTGTCCGATATGGTGCACCGGCAGGCAATCGTAAACTGGAAAACTCTTGACCCTCTAGCGACCCACAATTTAAGATCGTAGCCGAACGACTAACGCAAACCCGACCCCAGCCGATGCCTTCGGGCAGCTCGCCCTCCTCGAACTCGGAGAGGATCCAGCGAGCGGCGACGTAGTCACGGGGCTCGAGCTTCACGGTCACGCCGTACTCGGACTCGAGCCGGAACGAGAACACGTCGAACTGGAGCTGACCGACGGCCGCGAGCACGGGGTCACGTCCTCCGCGGGAGACGTCCTCGAAGACCTGGATGGCGCCTTCCTCGGCGAGCTGGTCGAGACCCTTCTGGAAGGCCTTGCGCTTGCCGAAGTCGTGGACCCGGGCCACCGCGAACTGCTCGGGCGGGAAGAAGGGCATGCCCGGAAGATGGATGTTGGCATCGGTCGTGACCGTGTCGCCGACCCGGTAGAGACCGGGGTCGAAGAGCCCGACGACGTCACCGGGGAAGGCCTCCGTGGCGGTCTCCCGCTTGGACGCCATGACCGAGCGCGCCTCGGACAGCCGCGCCTTCTTGCCCCGGGGCGTGAGGGTGACCGACAGGCCGGGCTCGTAGCGACCGGAGACCACGCGCAGGAAGGCGAGGCGGTCCCGGTGCTTGGGGTTCATGTTCGCCTGGATCTTGAAGATGAGCCCGGTGAAGCGAGGATCCGAGGCGGGCAGCTCGAGCTCGTCGGTGAGCGCACCGCTGGGCGGGGGCGCGAGGTCGATGACCGCGTCGAGCAAGAGGTCGACGCCGAAGTTGGTCAGGGCACTGCCGAAGAACGACGGCGCGAGCTTGCCGGCGAGCACCTGCTGCTCGTCGAGCGCCTCACCGGCCACGTCGAGCAGCTCGAGGGACTCGACCAGCTCCGCGTGCTCCTCGTCACCGACGTGCTCGATGAAGCTCGGATCGTCGACCTGGCCCACGGTGACCGTGCCGACCTTCTGGCCGTGGTCGGTGTCGGCGTAGGTGTGGAAGAGCCGGCGGCGTCGATCGAAGACACCGCGGAAGCGGGGGCCGGCGCCCACGGGCCAGTTCACCGCGGTCGTGCGGATGCCCAGCACGGACTCGACCTCGTCGAGCACCTCCAGCGGTGCCCGCCCGAAGCGGTCCATCTTGTTGACGAAGAGGAAGGTCGGCAGCTCGCGCTCGGCGCAGACCTTGAAGAGCTTCTTGGTTTGCGCCTCCACGCCCTTGGCCGCGTCGACGAGGAGGACGGCCGCGTCGACGGCGGCGAGCGTGCGGTAGGTGTCCTCGGAGAAGTCGGCGTGACCGGGGGTGTCGAGGAGGTTGAGCCGATGACCGCGGTAGTCGAAGGTCATGACCGAGGTGGTCGTCGAGATGCCGCGCTGCTTCTCGATCTCCATCCAGTCGGAGGTGGCGTGCACCTGGCTCCGGCGTGCCTTCACCGCTCCCGCGGTCTGCACGGCGCCACCGAGGAGGAGGAGCTTCTCGGTGAGGGTGGTCTTGCCGGCGTCGGGGTGAGAGACGATGGCGAAGGTGCGGCGTCTCGCAATCTCACGCTCGAGCCGGACAGCGTCGGCGCTCAAGTCTCGGACTCCGCATCGGGCTCGTCCCGGATGACCAATCGCTCGACCGGCGTCCCGCCGACGAGATGCGACTCGACGATCTCCTCGACGTCGGCCGGCGTCACGCCGCCGTACCAGACGGCGTCGGGATAGACGACGACGGTCACGCCGTGCTCGCAGTGGTCGAGGCAGCCGGCCTGGTTGCTGCGAATGCGCTTCTTCAGCCCACGCTCGGCCAGGGCCATCTTGAGGGCAGCCGCCACCTCGGTGCCGCCCTTGGAGTGGCAGCAGCCTCGTGGCGCGTCGGGGCCACGCTGGTTGATGCACGTGAAGACGTGCTTCTCGAATCCGGCCATGGCTACTGCGACTGCGTCTGGGCCTGAGTGGAGGCGCCGGCCCCGCGGAAGCTCCGCACGAGGGCGACGAGCTCATCGACGGTCTGCTTCTTGTCGGGCGACTGGAGGTCCGGCTGCGGCGGCATGAGCGGGGAGAGACTCAGGCTCTTGCCACCATGGACGGTGACCTTGGCGATGCGCTCATCGGTCACCGAGACCTGCCAGGCATCGGTGGTGAAGTCGGTCGGCTTCTGAGCGAGACCTCGGCCGGCCACGCCGTCTCCCTTTCCTTGCGGTCCGTGGCACATGGCGCAACGTCGGGCATACAAGGTGCGGGTCGCGTCGCTGATGGTGACCTTCGGTCCGCTGGACTGCGTGGCCGTGGAGGGAGCTGACCCGCTGCCGAGCTCACCGGCCTTCGGCGGCGCCGGAGCGCAGGCGGCGATGACGAGGGCGAGCCCGAGGACCACCGAGCCGGTCGAGACGAAGAGACGCATGACGGACGACCTCAGGCGCAGGTGGCCGCCGCGGCTTCGGCGCAGCGACGGGGAAGGAGGGGGAGCTCGCCGGTGGCGTCACCGCGCAGCACGCGGAGGGCACCGGCGACCTGGACGGCCACGACTGACTTGCGCCAGTGCAGCGTGAAGTCGGAGTTGTCCATCGGCTTGGCGAGCTTGGCGGCGTGAGCCGCGAGGCTCTCGATGGCCTCGTCTTCCAGCTTCGTGCCGACCAGCGGGGAGGCATCGATGTTGATGGGCCGCGACGCCACCGCGCCCAGGACCAGACGCGCGTCGGTGACGGGGCCGTCGCCGTCGCGCTGGATGGCGGCGGCCACGCCCAGGACGGGGAAGTCGATGGAGCCACGGCGCCGGAGCTTGAGGTACGTCGACTCCCAGCCCGTGCGGTCCGGGAGGATCACGCGGGTGACCAGCTCCTCGGGCTTCCGCTTCATGTAGAAGATGCCGTCGTTCTTGTAGAGGTCGGCGAGGGGGACGCGGCGGGTCTCGTCGGGTCCCATGAGCTCGACGAGGCCGTCGAGGGCGATGAGAGCCGGGGCGCAGTCGGTGGAGGAGATCGCCAGGCACTTGGGCGAGGACGGCGCGACCAGCAGCGGGTGCCCTCGGCCTTCATGCAGTAGTCGATGCTCTGCCGCCATTCCTCGTTCTGGTCGTAGTAGGTGCAGCGGGTGTCGAGGCAGACGTTGCCACCGATGGTGGCAGCGTTGCGCAGGTGCGGCGTGGCGACCTGGGCAGCGGCCTGACGCAGGGCGCGATGACCGGCGTTGAGCCCCTCGTCGCCAGCCAGCTCGGTGAGCGTCGTGCCGGCGCCCAGGGAGCAGCCCTCGAGGAAGACCTCACGCTGCTTGAGGTCCTCGACCTGATGCAGCGACACGAGCAGCTCGGGCTGTTGGTGACGTCGCTTCATGTTCGGCAGCAGGTCGGTGCCGCCGGCGAGGACCTTGGCGGCGGGTCCTGCCTGGGCGAGGAGCTCGACCACGGACTCGGGCGTGGTCGGCGCCTCGTAGCGGAAGCTGGGCAGCCTCATCATGAGTTGGACCCTCCGGAGGCGACCGTCTCGGAGCCTCGGCCGGCCTCGGCGTCCATCTTCTCGACGAACGACTTCTTGGTGGACTCACCACGACCGTCACCGCCTTCCCAAGGTGGAGTGACCTTGGTGGGCTCGGGCCAGGGGACGTCGGGGAAGGGCTTGGGTCCGACCATCTTGTCCTTCGACTGCAGGGCCTTGAAGACCGTCTGCGGGCTCATCGGGCACTGCATGACCCGCACGCCGACGGCGTCGAAGATCGAGTTCGAGAGCGCCGGCATGATCGGGAGCAGCGGTCCCTGACCGACTTCCTTGGCGCCGAAGGGGCCGGCCCCGTCGGGCTCTTCGATGAAGGTCGTGTGGACCTTGGGCATCTCGAGGAAGGTCGGCGTCTTGTACTCGAGCAGCGACGGGTGCCGATGCACGAGCGCCTTCGAGTACTTGTTGGGCAGGCGTCGGAAGACCTGCTCTTCCATCATCGCTTCGCCGAGGCCCATGTAGACGCCGCCCTCGACCTGACCACGGGCGAGCACGGGGTTGAGGACGCGGCCGATGTCGTGGGCGATCCACACGTCGGTGACGTTGACCCAGCCCGTCTCGGGACAGACCTCGGTCTCCATGACACAGGCGCTGTAGGAGTAGGTCGGCGAGGGCCCGACGCCACCACCCTTGAAGCGGGCCGGCGACGGTGGCGGCTTGTACGAGCCGACGGTGCCCAAGGTGCCGTGGAAGGACTCGGCGACGATGCAGGCCTCGGCGAAGGGGAGACCGGTCTCGGGGTCCTCGACGTCGAAGACCCGGTCGTCGGCGAAGGCCAGGCGGTCCTTGGAGACCTCGAGCTTCTTCGCGACGGCGGTGGCGATCATGTCGCGGGCGCGCTCGGCGGCCTGGATGGCCGCGTTGCCCATCATGAGGGTCACGCGGCTCGAGTAGGACCCGAGGTCGACGGGGCCGAGGTCGGTGTCACCGGTGATGACCCGCACCCGGTCGGCGCCGATGCCGAGCACCTCGCAGACCATGTTGGCGAGGACGTCGTCGCTGCCCTGTCCAATCTCGGCGGCGCCGCAGGAAGCGACCACGTGACCCGAGCGGTCGAGCTTGAGCTGCACGCCGGAGTGGGGGAGCTGGTTCCAGTAGATGGGCAGGCCCGCACCGGAGAGGTAGGACGAGCAGGCGAGGCCCAGGCCGCGTCCTTCGGGGAGCTTGCCGTGGCGGTCACGCCAGCCGCTCTTCTCCACGACCGCCTCGATGCAATTCTTCAGGCCGATGCTCCGGACCTTGAGGAAGTTGGCGGTGAGGCTGTCGGGCGGGACGACCTGCTGGAGCCTCAGGTCTGCGGGGTCGATGCCGAGCTCGTGGGCGATGATGTCGAGCTGCACTTCTTGCCCGAAGCGCGGCTGGACCGTGCCGTGTCCCCGCTTGGGTCCGCAGGCGGGCTTGTTCGTGAAGGTCCGGCAGCCACGGAAGGCGTAGCGCGGGATCTCGTAGGTGACCGTCTGCAGGGCGCCGGTGTAGAAGGTGGAGGCGACGCCGTAGCTGCCGAAGGCGCCACCGTCGAGGAGGGTCTGGAGGTCGACGGCGGTGAGCGTGCCGTCCTTCTTCACGCCGGTCTTGAAGCGCATCTGCACCGGGTGACGACCGCGGTGGCAGTAGAAGACCTCTTCACGGTTGAGCGTGCACTTCACCGGGCGGCCGAGGATGAGGGCAGCCTTGGCGACGACGAGCTCGTGGTTGAAGGGGTCGGACTTGCCGCCGAAGCCACCGCCGTTGGGGCAGGCGACGACGCGGATGCGGGCGGAGTCCATCTCGAGGGCGCGGGTGAGCGCCTTGTGCACGTAGTGGGGCGTCTGCGTGCTGGAGTGGAGGGTCAGCACGCCGTTGCGGTCGAGCTCGGCCAGCGACGAGTGCTGCTCGAGGGGCATGTGCGTGTTGCCCTCGAAGAAGAAGTCGTGCTCGAAGATCTGGTCGGCCTCGGCGAAGCCCTCGTCGAGGTCGCCGAACTGAAGGGACACGGCCTTGTGGACGTTGCCCCACATCCCGTGGTCGTGGATGCGCGGCTCGTCGGTCGCCAGCGCCTCGACCGGGTTCGAGATGGTCTCGAGCACCTCGTACTCGACCTCGATGAGCCTCATCGCGGCCTCGCAGGCGTCCTCGCTGCGGGCGATGACGGCCGCGACGGGATCACCGACGTGTCGCACGAGGTCGCGGGCCAGCGGGTGCTCGTCCATCGAGACCGGCAGGATGCCGTAGGTCACGGGGAAGTCGGCCCCGGTGAGGACGAGCTTCACGTCGGGGTGATGCGCGGCCTTGGCGGTGTCGACCTTGATGACCTTCGCGTGGGGATGCGGGCTGCGCAGGAGGCGGCAGTAGAGCATCCGTGGACGCGAGAGGTCGTCGGCGTACTGAGTGAGGCCGGTGGCCTTGGCGCGACCGTCCACGCGACGACGGGCCTTGCCGATGGAGTTGAACTGGCCACCGGGCCCGCGACCGCCGACGTCGTGCCAGCCGGTGGAGATCTCACCCTCGGCCTTGTTGGCGGCGGCGCCACCGTCACCGGACGCCCCGCGGACGACGGGGTCGTGGAAGGCGCGCGGTCCCTTCTTCTTGCCGTCCTTCTCGGAGCTCATCACGCGGCTCCGGGCTCGGAGAGGCGGCGATCTTTCAGGACCTGCACGGCCTTCTCCACGGCGTCGAGCACCTGTAGGTAACCCGTGCAACGGCAGATGTTGCCGGAGAGGGCCTCGGCGATGGTCGCGCGGCTGGGGTCGTCGTTGTTCTCGACGAGGGACTTGGCGGTGAGGATGAGACCCGAGGTGCAGTAGCCGCACTGGCTGCCGCCGAGGTCGGCGAAGGCTTCTTGAAGAGGATGCAGCTCGGAGCTGTCACCCGCGACGCCCTCGATGGTCTCGACGCTCTTGCCCTCGCACTCGCGGGAGAGGGTCAGGCAGGAGAGGAGGGGCGAGCCGTCGACGAGGACGGCGCAGGCGCCGCACTCCCCGAGCTCGCAGCCGTGCTTCGTGCCGGTGAGCTCGAGGTCCTCGCGGAGGGTCTCGAGGAGGGTGGCGTGGGGGGGCGTGGAGACGTGGTGCTCCTCGTCGTTCACGCGCAGCTTGAGATGAAGAGGTGGCTGGCTCATGGGCCTCCGAAACCCGGTCGCGGCGGGACTTCCGTCCCCGGCATCCGGCAGGGTCGCCGGAGCGGAGAACGGGGGCGAGAGGGCCGGACCAGGAGCCGGAGAGGATACCTCAGCGGGGCCTACTCAGGGGCAGGATCGGGGGCTTCTGGGCCTGCTGAGGCCGAATTCGGGCGATTCGGCGTGGTCGGACCACGAGCCTGGGTCATGATGAGGCATGACCTTGCTGCCGGACCACCACGCCGACCCGGACGCCGCTGCGCACCCCGACTCGGGTCTCTTCGGGATGGACGTCGAGCCCGAGGACGCCCACGTCGTCCTCCTCCCGGTGCCCTGGGAGCCGACCGTGAGCGAGGGTCGCGGGACGGCGCGGGGGCCGGGGGCGGTGCTGAAGGCGTCGCACCAGGTCGACCTCGTGGACCCCGACCTGCCCCGGCTCGACCGGGTGCCCATGGTCATGCTCCCGGAGGACGCCGACGTCCAGGACTGGAACGCCGACGCCTGCCGCCTGGCCAAGCCCATCATCGCGGCGGGGGGGGCTCATCCCGAGGACCCATCCGACCTGGACGCCTGCGCCCGGGTCGACGCGCTCACCGAGCAGATGCACGCCTGGCAGCGGGAGGAGGCCCGACGCTACCTCGACGCCGACCAGCTCGTGGGGCTGGTGGGTGGTGATCACTCGACACCCTTCGGGTTGATCTCGGAGCTGGCCGAGCGTCACGACGAGGGCTTGGGCATCTTGCACGTCGACGCGCACTGCGACCTGAGGGAGGCCTACGAGGGCTTCGCCTGGTCGCACGCCTCCATCTTCGAGCGCGTGCTGGCGCTGGCTCCGGGGGTGACCCGGGTCGTGCAGGTGGGCATCCGCGACTACTCGCCAGGTGAGCTGGCGGCGGTGGACGGGTCGATGGGTCGGGTGCGCACCTTCTTCGACGCCGAGCTGCGGTCGGAGATGTTCCGTGGGACGACCTGGGACGCGCTCTGTCATCAGATGATCGAGCGCTTGCCGACGGCGGTGCACGTGTCCTTCGACATCGACGGGCTCGAGCCCTCCTTGTGCCCGGGGACGGGGACGCCGGTGCCGGGTGGGCTGTCGTGGGCGGAGGCGCGGCACTTGTTGGTCGTGCTGGCGCGGAGCGGGCGTCGGATCGTGGGCTTCGACCTGTGCGAGGTCGGATCCGGGCACTGGGACGGGAAGGTGGGGGCCTGCGTGTTGCGGACGCTGATCGGGGCCGCGATGGCGAGCCGGACGGGCGCGTAGGCTTCGTCAGGGCAGGTCGGCGAACACGCCCCTGAGCTCGGCTGCCAGCGCAGGTGGGAACGTCGCCGGAGGCTCGGCGCGGCAGCCGGGCTGACTCGCTTCGGCGAGGAACCGCACGAGGCGCGCGTCCTCGCGGGCCAGCGACTTCAGGCGCTGTTTCAGCCACGTCGGCCAGCCTCGCTCGTGCGTCCGCACGACGAGACAGGTCTTCAGCAAGAAGTTGAACTCGTGCAGCTCGCAGCCGGGCGCTTCGGCCGAGCCACGAATCCGCTCACCAGCTTGCAAGAGTCGGTGCTCGGGAACCTGCCGAGCCAGCACGGCGACGGCATGGTCACGGGGCGGGAAGGCCTCGTCGACCGCACCGATGGTCGTCAGCAGGTCCGCGATTTCCCACTCTGTCTCGGCCGTCTTGATGCTGTCCGGGCCGAGGAGACGACGTCGGACGTCCAGCGCCTGCTCGAAGTGCTCGAGCGCGCTCATGGTCTCACCGTCTCGAAGCTCGAGGCGCGCCAGCCGGACGGTGGCGTCGGCCCAGTTGGCACGGTCTCGAGTCCCGCGGGCGGCCTCCTGCAGTCCCAGTGCCTGCTTCAGGGTGGTCCTCGCCGCGCTCACCTCACGCAGCCGCTCGAGGATGCCAGCCAGGGTCTCGAGCATGTCGCCACGATCGAGACTCCGGTCGGTCGTCATCGTCAGGGCCTCCTCACAGCAGCGTCGGGCTTCGCTCAGCTCACGGAGGTCCCGCAGCACGACCGCCAAGGTGTGGAGACAGTCGGCCATCGTGGGGTGAGGCGCGCCGCCGAAGAGGTCCCGGCCGAGCTCGAGACAGCGTTCGAGGCAGGCTCGCGCGGCGCCGAGATCGCCCTGGGCCTGGAGAACGACGGCCTGGGCTTGAAGGCTCGACACGAACTCCGGATGCCGGTCGGTGCCGAGACATCGCAGGAGGATCTCACTCGACTTCTCGACGAGCCGTCGTGACTCCGCCAGCTCATCCTGGTGCATCAGCACGTGTGACAAGGAGTGGAGGGTGTTGGCATGCCCAGGGTGCTGTTCCGTGCCGTAGGCGGCCAGCTCCGCCTCGACGCAGTGCTCGAGATGACGGCGGGCGCCTGCGAGATCGCCCTGGGCGTGAAGGAGGCCGGCCAGGGAGCGGAGGGTCTCGATGCGGCCGAGCACGTGCCCCGGGTTGGCGGAATCAGGCGTCACCGGTGGCTCGAGCTCCAGCGCCCGCTCGAGTCGCTGACGGGCGCCGCTCAGGTCGCCGAGCTCGCGCAACACCCCCGCGAGCGCGTGGAGAGTGGCGGACTGCTCGCCTTCCTCCGACTGTCGCTGCAGCTCCAAGCAACGCTCGAGGTGGTGCTGGGCGACCGCGAGATCTCCTTGCCGTCGCAGCGCGATGGCCAGCTCGTGAAGGACCTTGCCGAGAGCGAGCCCGCCGACTCCGGTCTTCTCGGCCGTCTCGAGGGCACGGTGGAGCAACGCGAGTCCCTCCGCCGCGCGGCCAGCATGAAGCTCGGCGTTGCCGGCCCATCGGAGAGCAAAGATCGAGTCGGGAAACACCCGACGATGACGTTCGGCGAGGTACGCGCCGTACTGATAGAAACCCCGCGAGTGGAGGTAGCTCTTGAAGGACTCGGCGAGACGCTCTGCTCGGCTCTCGGCTCGGGCCTCGACAGCGTGTCTCCAGGCGAGCTCCCAGCGCTCGGTCAGCAAGCCGCCCTCGACCTGGGAGTGCTTCTCCCAGAACTCCGAGGCCTTCTCGTGCCAGCGCTCGGGCTCGGACGCCCGATAGCTGGGCTCCACCAGCGGGCTCACTCGCCAGCTTCGGACTCCTTGCTCGTTGCTGACCTCGAGCAGCCCGAGGTTGGCCAGGGCCGGGAGGTGGCGAGCGAGATCCAGGTCGAGCCCGGCCGTCAGACCCTCGAAAGCCTCTTGCGGCACGGGGCGGTCGTAGACCCAGGCTCGCTGGACGAAGGTCTCGGCGTCAGAGCTCACGAGGTCACTCGCTCGCGCGAAGGCGAGTGTTCGAAGATAGAGCGTGGCGAGCTCGACCTGCCGACGCTCGTCGCCCTCTGGGCGAAAGAGCGTCTCATCGGCAGTCAAGAGAGCAGCTGCGGCTTGCGGCGTGCTACCGCCGAGGAGCTGACGGGCCCAGTCGAGCACGCGGGCGTTGCGCCCGAGACGATCTGCCAGGTCGAGCCACGCTCCGGGGCGCAGTCCTCCGAGCTGGCCATGCTCGTCACGACCACGCACCCAGAGCTTGCGGATGGACGCGCCGCCCAGGCCACCCAGCTCCACCGTGAGGAGCGCATCGTCGAGCTCGTCCGGCAGCTCGAAGCACGCGGTCGTCGTGACGATGAGTGACGAGCGTCCCTCACGACAGGTCGGCAGCACGGCCGCCAGGAAGTCACTCGCCAGCGGGGACACGCCGGCCGGTCCCGACTCTCGCTCCTCGAGGTTCTGCTCGAAGTCGTCGAGGAGCACGACGACCCCCGGCTCGGTCCAGCGTTCGCGAAGCAACGTCGCCACGCGCTCGACGACCTCGCCCGGTCCACCGTGAAGCCACTCTTCTGCGGATGCGTCACCGAGCTCTCTCGCCACCTCCGAGAAGCTCGCCATGAGCGAGGCTTCATCGAGTCGACCATGCAGCACGGCCAGCGCCCGTCCCGTCTCATCGAGATGGCGCTGCAAGGCACGACCGGCGAGACAGCTCTTGCCGACGCCCTTCATTCCCCAAACCACGGCCCCGGCACGTGCTCGTCCGTCAGAGTCACAACCCGTGCGCAGCAGGCGAACGAGCTGCTGTGTCGGACGGCGACGGCCCACGAAGCCTCGCTCGAGGACGCGGACCCGACTCGCACCGGCCAGTGAACCGTGCCGGGCTTCCTCGTCGATGGGGACGTCCGGCACGTCGCTTCGCGGATCGAGCCGGAAGCCGGTGCCGTCACGCGTGAGCACTTGCAGGGTGGCCCAGGGATGGAGCGTCAGCTCACCCCGTTGCTCGGCTGCCGCGTCGCGCTCCCGGAGACGAACCCAGGCGAGCGCCACGGCATCCGGGAGACTGAGTCCCCGGCACAGGGCCGCGTAGAGATCGGCAGCGGTGGCGGTCGCCACGTCGTCCCGCACCGGTCGCGCCCAGCCCACGACGGTCTCGACACCGGCGGCGACCAGGTGACCGGCCAGGCTGGGGAAGCCGCCGGTGGTGTCGGCCGAGTGACAGCAGGACAAGAAGACGAGCCGTGGGGGAGAGGTCCGGTCGCCGAGCACGCGCCAGAGCTCATCGGGCCCGACGTGATGGGGCTCGCCGAGCTCGTCTTCCATGACGAGTCGTGGTCCCTTGGGAGTGAGGACCCCGTGTCCGCTGAGATGCACGACGTCGGCGGGGCCGGCGTCGAGCAGGCCGGCCAGGCCGAGGAGAGTGCCGTCCTCGACGACCCGGAGACGGGCCCGACCGGCGACGAGCTCGTCGGAGAGCACGTCGAGGATCGCGTCTTCTTCAGCCTCGTGATCCAGGACGGCGGTGGGCCCGTCCGGAGAGAAGGCCATGAAGAGAACGCGGAGCTGGCTGGTCGGGAGCGTCTTCGGTACGCTCGGCGTGGCTGAGCCGAGCTGGGTGACGACGTCGACCCTCGAGTCCGGTGCTGCAAGCACGAGGTGACCGTCGTCGTCGGCCAAAAGCTCCCAACGCCAGCCGAGCGCGGGGTGTGAGGCAAGGTTGTCAGCGGGGCCGAGAAGGCGAACGACCAGTCGTAGCGACTCACCGGCTTCCGCAGCCTGCCGACGGTGGTGCTGGATGACACCCGGCTTTCCTGTTTCGAGGAGCTGCACGAGCGCCCGACCGAGCGTGAGTCGGTGCGTGACGATGGCGCTGGGATGTCCCGCGTCCTCGGCGGTTCGCACGTTGGCGACGAGTCGCTCGATCTCCGTCCGCGTGTCGGCGTCGATGCCTCGTGGGGGAGTGTCGGAGCTCTCTGGCCACGAGACGCTGAGTGCCCCGTCCTTGCTCTGCTCGAGGTCGACGAGTCGGATCACCGGGCTACCGACGCCGGCTCAGCTCGAGGAGCTGACGCGTGAGCCTCCGCGGCGCCGGGCTCTGGTCGGCGGTCACCTGCTCGAGCTCACGGAGCCAGGCCGCGCAGGCGAGGCAGGTGTCGGCGTGTCGTTGGAGCGCGGGCGGGAGCTTGTCGGGTGCGTGCTGACGGAGACGACGTCCGAGGGCGTGGTCCCGGCAGGCCGGCCTGGTCATGAGCTGAGCCCCAGGGCCTTGCGGACCGTCTTGATGGCGCGGAACTTGAGCTGCCGGACGTGGTTGGCGGTGAGGTCGAGACGTCGGGCGATGTCCTTGGGGGCGAGGTCCTCATCGAAGGTGAGGAAGAGGACCTCTTGCTCGAGGACGTTGGGGCTGGCTTCGAGGGCGGTGAGGACCTGCTCACGCCGTTCATTGATGAGGACGCGGTCGAGCTGCCACTCGGGCGAGCTGGGTTCCGGGAGAGCGTCGAGGGGGACCGGCTCGCGCCGGTAGCGCTCGCGCTGACGTCGGAGGACCTCGTAGCGCACGGCACCGAAGAGCCAGGCGCCGAGGTCGGTGTCGGGCTCGAGGGTAGGAGCCTTCTCGATGAGGGCGAGGAAGGCCTCCTGGAGCGCGTCGTCGGCCTGATTGCCAATCTTGCGTCGGGCCCAGGCGTGGAGACGGCCGGCGTGCTCCTCGACGATGTCGTGGAAGGCGTCGGGGTCGCCGGAGAGGTAGGAGGCGAGGGGGTCGCGGGACGTGGTCTTGCTGCCTCGGGGCGGGCCGAGTGGGGCGGGGAGATGTGAGGTGAGGGCTCGGCGGAGACGACGGAGGAGGTCGTCGTCGGGTGCCGAGGCTCGCGCTTTCGTGGAAGCCCAGGTGAGCCAGTGGTCGCGGAGTGTCACGAGCCGTTCGCCTCGGCCAACTGGGCGTCGATCTGGATGAGCACCTCAGTCGCTTGACGGAGGCCGACGGTCAGCTCCTCAGGGAGGCCTTCAGGGATGACAGGTCGTTGGCCGGGCTGGGCGACGGTCCGAAGGAAGCTCGCGATGGCAGCAGGCACGTCGCCGGCCTCTGCCATGTTGTCGAGGAGCTCAAGCATTTCGTCAGGAAGCACTTGCTTGCCCGCGCGGGCGGCGAGCGTCGCCTGGAAGAGCGGCGCAAAGTCGAGTCCCCCCTCGCTCGGGGTCGGACCGCCAGCCATGCCGAGCTGCTGGAGGATGGGATGGTTGGGTGCCATCCGCTTCAAGACGGCGATGGCGTGCTGGGCATGCTGCTGACCCTCTTCTTGCTGCCCGGACTCGATCAAGAAAGCCGCGAGGTTCATCTCGTTCTCGGCGACGTTGGGGTGCTCGAACGTGCCGAAGACCTTCCCCTGGATGGACATGACCTGACGCGCCAGGGTGATCGCCTGCTCGAGTCGACCGTCGGCTGCCTCGAGACCTGCGAGGTTGGCAACGGACGCGGCGTACTCGGGGTGGAGCTCAGTTCCGAGGACCTGTCGGTCAATGTCGAGCGAGCGTTCGAGGAGCTTCCTTGCTTCGGGTAGGTTGCCCTGAGCTTTCAGTACTCCTGCCAACTGGTGGAGAGACGCGGAGTAGGAGGGGTGGAGCTCAGTTCCGAGGACCTGTCGTTGGATGTCGAGCGAGCGTTCGAGGAGCTTCCTTGCTTCGGGCAGGTCGCCCTGAGTCTGAAGCACTGCTGCCAACGCGTGGAGGGACGCGGCGTATTCGGGGTGGAGCTCAGTTCCGAGGACCTGTCGCTTGATGTCGAGGGAGCGTTCGAGGAGCTTCCTTGCTTTTGGTAGGTCGCCCTGAGCCCGAAGCACTCCGGCCAGCTGGTGGAGGGACGCGGCGTAGTCGGAGGACTGGGTCCTCGCAAGCCCTTCCTGGATCTCGAGCGAACACTCCAGCGCCTCTCGAGCGGCCGGCAGCTCCCCTTGAGCCTGATGTGCCATCGCCAGGTCGTGGTGGAGCGACTGAAGATAGACCTGGTCCACCTCGACGGACTCCGCCCGGCACATGGCTTGCTTCATTGTCTCGAGCCCACCTTGGACCCTTCCAAGGTTTCGCTCACACGAACCTACCCAGTGCAGCCCGAGAACCGAGTTCGGGAAGGCAGCAGCATGGCGCCGTGCCAGCTCCGCGCTCCGCTGATAAGCCCCTTGCTGGAAGAGGTACATCTTGAGCATCCGTCCCATTCGCGAAGCACGATGCTCGTCGCGGGCAGCCAGAGAATGCTCCCAACAGAGAAACGTCAGCTCGACGCTCCATCCCTCGTTCGTCTCGGCGGCACGCTCCCAGTGCTCCGCCGCCACTCCGTGCCATCGCTCGGCCCCCCCAGCCCGGAGCTCCGGCACGACAAGCGGGCTCACGCGCCAGACTCGCTCCTCGCGCTGTCGTCCCACCTCGAGCAGTCCGAGATTGCTCAGGGCAGGCAATGCTGCATCCAGGTCCAAAGAAAGACCCGCGGTGAGGCCCGACAGGGCCGAGCGCGGCACCGGTCGATCGTAGACCCGCGCCCGCTCGACGAAGGTCCGTGCCTCCTCGCCGACCTCCGCCTCGGCCCGCGAGAACGCCAGGCTCCGGAGATACACGGCCGCGAGCTCCGCCTGCGCTTCTTCGCTTGCTGCACCGTTCTTCCAACCCTTCGGTGGTGCTTCTCCCTCGTTGAGTAGCGTCAAGACCTCGGCCGGCGTGCTCCCACCGAAGAGCTGTCGTGCCCAGTCCAACACGCGTGCGTTGCGACCGAAGCGCTCGGCCAGCGTCTCCCAGTCCTCCTGGCGAACCCCGTGAAGCTCTCCCTTCTTGCCACGCCCGCGCACCCAGAGCTTCCGGACCGACGCCAGCTCCAGCGAGCCGAGCTCCACCGGCGCGAGCGCCTCCTCGACTTCCGACGGCAGCGCGAAACACGCCGTCGAGGTCACGAGCAGGGCAGGGGCCCCGTCACGACACGGCGGCAGCAGGGCGGCCAGCAACTCCGCCACCGACGGCTCGACCAGCGCCGGCCCCGACACCTGTTCGGTCAGGTTCTGCTCGAAGTCGTCGAGAATGATGACGACACGCTTCCTCGACCACCGGCTCGCCAGCAACCGCCCGATGCGTTGCGCGACCGAGAGGTCCGTGCGTTGGAGCAACGCCTCCGCCTCGTCGTCCTGAAGCTGCACCGCCGCCGCCGTGAAACGCTCGAGCAGCTGAGCCTCGTCGATCCGACCGTGCAGGACGACCAGCCCGTGCCCGCTGCCCACGTCCTCGACGTGCCGCACGACCGCTCGACCGACGAGACAGCTCTTGCCGACTCCCTTCATCCCCCAGACCAACGCACCGGCCCGACGCTGCCCGTCCCGACTCTTGCCCGTCCGCAGAAGGCGCACGAGCCGCTGGAGCTCACGCCGCCGGCCGACGAAACCCTCCTCGAGGATCCGGACCTTGCCGCTTCCACCGAGATAGCCGTGGGCCAGCTCGCTCGCCGTCGGCTCGGCGTCTGCCTCCAAGCTCGTGTCGAGCCGGAAGCCCGCGCCGTCACGACCGATGGACTGCAAGGTGCCCCATGCCCCCGTCACGAATCCCCGGCCGGTCTTGCTCGCCTTCTCGTCCGCCTTCCGCAGCGCGTTGCGTGCGAAGCCCACCGCCTCGGAGTCACTCCGGCCACGGCACAACTGGTCGTAGAAGTCCCGGGCGGCCTGAGTGGCGACGTCGTCGAGGACAGGTCGCACCCACCCGATCACCGACTCCACGCCGGCCGCCACGAGCTCGGCCGCCAGGCTCGGGAAGCCGCCGCCGCCTTCGGTCGAATGGCAGCATGAGATGACGACAAGCCGCGGAGGCTCCCGTTCGAGCGCCCTCTCCAGCTCCTCCGCACCGACGAGCGTGCAGTCACCCAGCTCGTTCTCCATCGCGAGCCTCGGACCGTTGGCTGCGATCTTGCCGTGGCCGCTGAGGTGCACGATGTCGACGGCGCTCCTCGCGAGCGCTCGTTCCAGGGCCTTGAGGTTGCCCTCTTCCACGACGCGCAACTGAACTCGCCCCTGCTCCTGATGCGTGGCGAGCGCCTCGAGGAAGGCTTCCTCCTCGGCCTCGTAGTCGAGTACCGGTCTCGTGTCCTCGGGCGAGAACGCCATGAAGAGAATCCGGAGCTGACCGGTGGGCAGCGTCGATGGCTTCTTCGGCAACACTCTTCCGAGCTGCACGGCCAGGTCGATGCGCTCCTGCACGATCCCGAGACAGAGATGCCGTTGGTCCTCGGCCAGCAGCTCCCAGCGCCAGCCGACGGCTGGATGCTGCGCGAGCTCCGGACCGAGCAGTCGGACGACGACCCGCAGCGGCTGGCCTTGCTGAGTCGCGGCTTGCCAGCGCTGCGCCAGCACGCGGTCGCCGTCTCCGTCCAGGAGCCGGTAGAGCTCTTGGCCGAGCTCCAGACGCGGCTCTGCGATGAGACGGGGATCGCGCTTGTCCTCGGCCGTCTTCAGGGCCGCGACGAGATGGGCGATCCGCTCCTGCGCGTCGGCGCCCACGACACGCCGCTGGTGACCGGGCCCGTTCGTCCAAGCGATGGTCAGCTCGCCTGATTCCTGGACTTCCAGGTCGACGACGTGCAGCTTCGGGTTCTCTTGCACCATCAGTTCGCTCCTCAGGCTGGTCCGCGACGCCGTGTCGCCTCAGCAACCGTTGTCATCACCACACCGCGCGAGAAGGGAGGAGCGTTACGGAGGCTTGGCAATGCCTACCGAATTCCTCAGAAACGCCAGTGCTTCGGGTCAGCACTCGTTTCTAAGGTTGCGCTCCAGCTCACGTTCCCGTTGCCTCCTCGGCCTGTGCGTCGAGCCGGATGAGGGCTTCGGTGGCTTGACGGAGTCCGATGGTGACTTCCTCTGGGAGGCCTTCGGGGATGACAGGCTGCTGGCCGGGCTGGGCAGCGGTGCGAAGGAAGGAGGCGATGGCGGCAGGTACGTCACCGGCCTCGGCCATCTTGGCGAGGAGAGCGAGCGTCTCGTCTGACAAGGGTTGCTCGGCCAGGCGGGCGGCGAGAGTGGCCTGGAGAAGCGAGGCGAAGTCGACACCCCCCTCGCTTGGAACTGGACCGCCGGACATGCCGAGCTGCTGGAGGATGGAATGGTTGGGAGCCATCCGTTTCAGGACGGCGATGGCGTGCTGGGCATGCTGCTGGCCCTTCTCTCGTCGCCCAGATTCGAGCAAGAAGACCGCGAGGTTCATCTCGTTCTCGGCGACGCTGGGGTGTTCGAGCGTACCAAAGACACGTTCCTGAATACCCATGGCCTCCCTGGACAGGCAGACAGCCCGCTCGAAGTCGCCATCGGATGCTTCCACACTGGCAAGATTGGCCAGCGATATGGCGACCTCTGGATGCGCATCGCCTAGCAACAAGCATCGCTTGATTTCCAAGGCTCGCTCGATTCTCTGGCGAGCACCAGCGCGGTCGGCCTGTGCGAAGAGGATCCCACCAAGGGAATCAAGGGAGGTTGCGTAGGAGGGATGGAGCTCAGTCCCGAAGACCTGTCGCTGAATGTCGAGCGAGCGTTCGAGGAGTTTCCTTGCTTCAGGCAGGTTTCCCTGAGCCCGAAGCACTCCGGCCAACGCGTGTAGGGACGCGGAGTACGAGGGGTGGAGCTCAGTCCCGAGTACCTGTCGGTCAATGTGGAGGGAGCGTTCGAGGAGCTTCCGTGCCTCAGGTAGATCTCCCTGGGCCTGAAACACACCGGCCAACGAGTGAAGGGACGCTGAGTAGTCAGGGTGGAGCTCAGTTCCGAGGACTTGTCGCTGGATGTCAAGCGAACGTTCGAGGAGCGCCCTTGCTTTCGGTAGGTCTCCCAGTGACTGAAGCACTCCGGCCAATGCGTGCAGGGACGCGGAGTACGAGGGGTGGAGCTCAGTCCCGAGGACTTGTCGCTTGATGTCGAGAGAGCGTTCGAGGACCTTCCTGGCTTCCGGTAAATCTCCCTGAGCCCTAAGCACCCCAGCCAACTGGTGAAGGGAGGTTGCGTAGTCAGGATGGAGCTCTGTGCCGAGGGCCTGACGCTTGATTTTGAGGGAGCGTTCGAGGAGCTTCCTTGCTTCTGGTAGGTCTCCTTGAGCCTGAAGCACTCCGGCCAACGCATGGAGGGACGACGCATAGTTGGAGTGGAGTTCAGTACCGAGGACCTGTCGCTTGATTTCGAGGGAGCGTTCGAGGAGCTTCCTTGCTTCTGGTAGATCTCCCTGCGCCTGAAGCACTCCCGCCGTCTCGGTGAGAAGACGCGCGAACTCCTCGTCAATGTCGCCGCGATTTTCGGCGAGGCTCAGAGCTCGCGTGAGATGTTCGAGCCCTTCGGGACCGCGGCCGGCATGCCGGGCCGCATCTCCAGCCCACTGCAAGGCGAAGACGGAGTCAGGAAACACCGACAGATTCTGCTGAGCCATCGTGTCATTCTGAGCACGGGCTCCCTGGTTGTAGAGGAACACGTCGATGCGACGTGCCATTCGAGATGCCCAGCTCTCGCTACGGCCTGTCAGCGCATGCTGCCAGCATGTCACCGCAAGCTCGAAGCTCCAGCCATCCTCAGCTTCCAATGCATGCCCCCAATACTCTGCCGCCACACCGTGCCACCGCACCGGCTCCTCCGCCCGAAACTCCGGCACGACCAACGGACTCACGCGCCAGACTCGGTCCTCACGCTGACGTCCCACTTCCAGCAGGCCGAGGTTGCTAAGCGCCGGCAGCGCTTCCTCTAGGTCCAACGTAAGTCCATCAGCGAGCCCATCTAACGCCGAACGCGGCACCGGTCGGTCGTAGACCCTCGCCCGCTCGACGAAGATCCGCGCTTCCTCACCAACCTCGGCCTCCGCTCGCGAGAACGCCAAGCTCCGGAGGTACACCGTCGCCAGTTCTGCCTGCGCTTCCTCGCTCGCACCGCCGTCATTCCAGCCTTCAGGCGGCGCTTCACCGTCATCGAGCAACGCCACGACCTCCGCCGGCGTGCTCCCGCCCAAGAGCTGCCGCGCCCAGTCGAGCACGCGAGCGTTGCGCCCGAGCCGGTCCGCCAACGCCTGCCAGTCCTTCTCGGCGACCTTGCGAAGCTCGCCGCTTTCCCGCCCGCGCATCCACAGCTTGCGAACCGACGCTAGCTCCAACGAGCCCAGCTCCACGAAGGCGAGCGCATCCGCAACGACCTCAGGCAACGCAAAGACCGCCGTCGAAGTCACGAGCACGGAAGGGGCGCCATCACGACACGGCGGCAGCAGCGCAGCCAACAGCTCCGCCACCCACGGCTCGACCAAGGCCGGCCCCGAGGCCTGCTCCGTCAGGTTCTGCTCGAAGTCGTCGAGGATGATGACGACCCGTTCTTCCAACCACTGGCTCGAGAGCAACCGTCCGACACGCTGCGCGACTGATAGGTCCGTGCGCTGGAGCAACTTCTCAGCCTCATCGTCCTTGAGTTTTACCGCTGCCGCCGTGAAGCTCTCCAGCACCTGGGCCTCGTTGAGCTCGCCGTGCAAGACCACCAGCCCGTGACCGGTTCCCACGTCCTCGACGTGACGAGCCACCGCTCGACCGATGAGGCAGCTCTTGCCGACGCCCTTCATCCCCCAGACGAGCGCACCCGCGCGTCGCTGCCCATCCCGACTCTTGCCCGTCCGCAGCAATCGCACGAGCCGCTGGAGCTCGCGCCGTCGGCCGACGAAGCCCTGCTCGAGGATCCGAACCTGACCCGTGCCCCCGAGGTAGCCGTACACGGACTCGCTCACCGTCCGTCCGCCCTTGACCTTCTTGTCCGTGTCGAGCCGGAACCCGGCACCGTCGCGCCCCATGGACTGCAAGGTGCCCCAGGCTCCCGACACGAGCCCCTTGCCGGTCCGAGCGGCCTCAGCATCCGCCTCCCTGAGCTCGTTGCGCGCGAAGCCCACCGCCTCGGCCAACCCAGTCCCACCACAGAGCTGGTCGTAGAAGTCCTTGGCCGCCTGCGTCGCCACCGAGTCGAAGACCGGTCGGACCCAGCCCACCACCGACTGCACGCCCGCCGCCACGAGCTGAGCGGCCAAGCTCGGGAAGCCACCGCCGTCATCAGTCGAGTGACAACACGAGATGACCACGAGCCGTGGCGGCTCGGCGGGCCGACGGAGGACCTTCCACAGCTCCTCGGGGCCGACACGCTCGCAGTCGCCCATCTCGTCCTCCATGGCGAGACGGGGCCCCGTCGAAGTGAGGTTGCCGTGGCCGCTGAGGTGCAGCACGTCCACGGGACTCGTCTTGAGCGCCCGCTCCAACGCGTTGAGGTTGCCTTCCTCGACGACACGCAGCCTCACCCGACCCGACTGCTGGTAGTCGGTGAGCGCCCGGATGAACGCTTCCTCCTCACCCTCGTAGTCGAGCACCGGCTCCACGTCCTCCGGCGAGAAGGCCATGAAGAGGATCCGGAGCTGACCGGTGGGGAGGACCGCCGGCGCGTCCGGCGTCACGCTCCCGAGCTGAACGGCCAGCTCGACGCGACCCGCCACCGTCCCGAGACAGGCGTGCTCCTTGCCCTCGGCCATGAGCTCCCAGCGCCAACCGACCGCGGGATGCTGCGCCAGCGCGGGACCGAGCAGCCGCACGACGACGCGCACGGGCTGACCTTCCTGATCGGCTGCCTGTCGACGCTGCGCCAGCGCCCGGTCACCGTCACCGTCGAGCACCCGGTACAGCTCCTGACCGAGCGCCAACCGTGGCGCGGCGACCACGCGCGGGTCGTCCTTGGACTCCGCCTCCTGCACGGCCTTCACGAGTCCGGCGATCCGCTCCTGCTGTTCCTCGCTCACGACCCGACCTGCAGTCCCGGGCATCTCGCGCCACGCCACGGTCAGCTCGTCCGAGCCCTCGCGAACCTCCAGGTCGACGACGTGCAGCTTCGGGGTGTCCTTCATCGCAGCTCCTTCCGGTCGGCCCGCCGTGTCACGTGTCTCGCGGCCTCACTGACCACACCGCGCGAGCAGGGGAGAGCGTTACGGAGGACCTGAGACCACCGCCAACTCGGACCCTGACTCCCGGTCAGTCATCGAAACGCAGCCCTCCTCGTCCCGAGAACGTCCTCAGCCGCCCCAGACCGCCATTCCGTGTGGTCACTTTTCCGCGAACACCCATTGACCGCCGCTCTGAGCAGGCGTACAACCGCTCCATGAGCCTCCTCCGCGCTGCCTCGCTCACCTTCTCTCTCTTCGCCGCGACCGCCTCCGCCCAGGTCCGCTTCGTCGACGACGACGCCGCGCCGGGGGGTGACGGCCTGAGCTGGGCCACCGCCCATCAGCAGCTCGAGACGGCGATGGCCCTCGCGCAGGTCGATGGCTCCATCGTCGAGATCCGCGTGGCGGGCGGGACCTACCTTCCGACCCAGACCGGCAGCACCAACATCTTCTTCCGGCTCCGTCACGGTCTCGCCGTTCTCGGCGGCTACCGCGGGCTCGCCGGCGGTGGCTCACCCGATGACCGCGACATCACCGCCTTCGAGACCATCCTCTCGGGTGACCTGAACGGAGACGACGGTCCGGGCTTCACCAACCGGGCCGACAACAGCATCTTCGGGGTCGTGCGGGGCGACACCGACGCCGACTCCCTGCTGGAAGGCGTCACCATTGAGGGGGGCTCGAGCAGCAGTCAGGGTGGCGGCATGTTCCTCAGCGGCGACGGCGCCGGCACCTTCCGCGATCTCGTCTTCCGCGACAACGAAGCGACGGAGGCCGGCGCGGCCTACCTGGCCGGCTTCGGCGGCGCCGTCTTCGAGCGCTGCCTCTTCGTCGGCAACCGAGCCGATCGGAACGGCGGCGCCATCTACCTCCGTAGCCAGCAGGGTGGCGTGACCTTCCGCGAGTGCGACTTCATCGACAACCACGCCACGGACAGCTTCAGCTTCGGTGGCGCGCTCCAGCTCGAGCCCACCGTCCAGGACACGGCCACGCTCTGGACCATCATCGACTGCCGCTTCCTCGGCAACTCGGCCAAGGCCGGCGGTGGCGGCGTCCGGCTCAACGGCGCCCGCGTCACCATGACCAACTGCCTGTTCAGCGGGAACTTCCTCGCGCCCGGAGGCGGCGGCAACCGTGAAGGGGGAGGCCTTCAGCTCTTCGCCACCCTGACCAGCGGCGCCGCCCTGGACGAGGTCCGGATCACCAACACGACCTTCGTGAACAACTCGTCGCTCAACCGCGGCGGCGGGATGTCGACGTCCCAGCAGCCCGAGATCACCAACTGCATCTTCGAGGGCAACACCGCCCCGATCGACCCCCAGGTTCACAACCGCAGCACGGGCTTCGGCGGGGGTGGCACCTTCAGCCACTGCAACATCGAAGGCTCCGGTGGCAGCGCCGCCTGGCTCGGAGCGAGCATCGGCTTCGACGGTGGCAACAACATCGACGCCGACCCGCTCTTCATCGACGCCGACGGTGCCGACGACACCTTCGGCACCCTCGATGACGACGCCTCCCTCGACATGGGCTCGCCCTCCATCGACACCGGTGACGACAGCGCTCCCGGTCTCGCCGGCCTCACTCGTGACCTCGTCGGCCTGCCCCGCTTCTCCCAGTCCGCTGTCGACCAGGGCGCCTACGAGCGCCCCGTGCCCGTGCCGACGCTCCCCGAGACCCTGCTCGCGCTCCTCGCGCTGACCCTCGGCGGGGCCGGCGTGGTCATCCTGCGTCGCTGAGACTCAGCGCGTCTCCGGACGCAGGTACGCCACGAGCCGGCCGTCGCTCAGCTCGTGGCGTTCGTAGCCTGCCGCCTGCGCGAAGACCTCGAGCGGCAGGTCGAGCCGACCCTCCTCGCCGATGAGCACGGCCGCCGGGGGGCGCCGCGCCAGCAGGACCGGCAGCTCCTCCGGCGCCACGATGCGCCAGGCCCGTCGCTCCTCCGCCGACACGAGCCCGGCCATCCGGTAGGCGAAGGGCCCCGTCACCAGCTCGGGCAGGATCGGCAAGCCGGCCTCGAGCGGATGAAGGGGGGAGAGCGTCGCCACTGCGCCCTCGCGTTCGCCGACCAGCTCGCGGAGCTCGACCGCCAGCCCTTCCATCCGCGTCGGCGTGGTCGGCGCCTCGCCGAGCCAACGCGGTAGCCCTCGCGCCAGCGGCCAGGCCGTGACGACCAGGCCAGCGACCAGTGCCAACGCACCCGCACCGAGACCCACGCGTCGGAGCTTCTCGGTCGGTAGCGCTCCGAGCACGCGACCGGCCAGGAGCAAGGCGAAGGGGAGAGGGAAGAGGAAGTACTGCGAGTGCACCGGTCGCGGCGTGACCGCCGCGGCCAGCGCCAGCGGCAGGTGCAAGGCGAAGAGCGTCAGCAAGACATCGCCGCGAGCACCGCTCGGCACGCGGCCGATGAGCCCGAGCACGACGACCACCAGCAGGAAGAGCAGCACGGCCGCCGTCTCGGGCAGGCCCGCCATCCAGAGCACCTTCCGCAAGTTGTCACCCAGCGTGATGCCGTCGACGTCGAAGACGTGCTGGTTGAGCGCGTGATACCTGAGGTTGCCGAACAACGCGGCGCCCGGCGCCTGCAACACGAGCAAGCCGAACGGCAGCAGGCCGACGAGCAGCCCGACCGCTCCGGGTAGCAAGAGCCCGCGGGCTCGCTCTCGACGCGAGAGCTCACGCGGCCAGCGCAAGGCCACGAGCACGAACACGGGCCAGGCCGCCGCGTGGTAGAGCTTCGCGCCCGTCGCGATGCCGAGCAGGACTCCGCTCACGAAGCCCGCCAGCCACCGCCGCGTGTCGAGGGCGCGGAGCAGCAAGACCACCGCCGCCATCCCCGCCGCGAAGCCGAGCATGTAGTTCGAGCCCTCGGCCAGCGGCACGAGGAAGTGGCGGTTGAGCGCGAGCAGCCCGGTCAGGAGCAGCGCGACCCAGGGACCGGCCGCCCGACGCAGCAGGTGGTGGACCAGGAGCAGGCCGACGAGACCCAGGCTCCAGTTGAGGAGCCGTCCGGTGAGGAGGAGATGCTCGCCGCCGACGAGACGCTGGGCGGTCGAGAGCAGGTCGATCCAGTAAGGCCCCTGAATCCAGCAGAAGTCGCGATAGGGGACCAGCTCGGACCGGGCGGCGGCCGCCGCCGCGTACATGTGCTCGTTGTGGTCGACATGGCGCCAGAGCACGTAGGAGAGGCTCGCCGGGAGGTAGAAGACGAGCAGGGCCAGCCCCGCCAGGAGCTCCCCGCGCGGTCCCCTCCGAGGCTCGCCGGCTGTCGACACGAGGGCGATGGTAGCCCGGAAACGCCCGAATCCGGCCTGCTCACGCCCGGAAGTCGCGTTTGCGTTTCGTTACTTGAAACGTTCATTTGAATTGGCCATTCTTCCTCCATGGCCGCCGACACCAAGGACCGACTCATCGACGCCGCGCTCGCGCTCTTCGCCGAGCGGGGCTTCGGGCAGGTCACGATCCAAGACATCGCCAAGAGGGCGGGGGCCAACATCGCCGCGGTGAACTACCACTTCGGCGACAAGGCCCGCTTCCACGCCGAGGTCATCCGGACCCAGCTCGACCGACGCAGCGGACCACCGCCCGAGCTCGCCGACGTCCCCGACGATCCCGCCGCCGCCCTCACCGCCTTCGTGACCTGGTTCCTCCGACGCATCTGCGGTCCCGCCAACGAAGCCCCGCTCCAGCACATCCTCATGCACGAGCAGGTCCATCCGGGAGAGAGCCCCGTCCTCGACGAGATCGTCGAGCGGGTCATGCGTCCTCAGCACGACCGCCTCGCGGAGGTCGTCGCGGCCCTGCTCCCGTCCGACGCCAGTCCTGACACCATCCGACGCTTCACGTTCTCGGTCATCTCCCAGTGCGTGTCCTACAAGCACGCCTGGCCCGTCATGAAACGTCTTCATCCCGAGCTCGAGCTCGACGACACCGAGCTCGCCGCCATCGCCGATCACGTGAGCCGACTCTGTCTCGCCGGCCTCGCTGCCGAACGCGACCGTCACGCCTGACTACCTTCCGCATACGCCGCCCCCGCAACGACGACCAAGGAACGCCTTCCCATGTCCCTCCGCACGACCCTCGGCACGAGCTGGCGCTGGATCCTCCAGCCCCTCCTCGTCGTCGCCATCCTGGTCCTCGGCTTCCTCGCCGCCAGCCGCCTCGGTGGCGCCAAGAAACCGCCCGCACGGACCGAGCGCCCCGAGTACGCCCCGCTGGTCCGCACGCTGGCGCTCACCGTCGGCGACCACGACATCGAGCTGCACGGCAACGGCACCCTGCATGCCCGCTCGCAGGTCGACCTCGTGAGCCAGGTGGGCGGCAAGGTCGTCCGCGTGAACCCCGAGCTCCGACCCGGCGGCATCTTCAAGAAGGGAGACCGCCTGCTTCAGGTCGAGCGACGCGACTACGAGCTCGCCGTCGAGAAGGCCGAGGCCGACCTCGCTGCGGCCCGCGCGCAGCGTGAGTTCGAGGAGGCCGAGGCCGACGCCGACGTCAAGCAGTGGAAGGCCCTCCGACCGGGACAAACCATCCCGCGTCTCGTCAGCCGAGGACCGCAGCTCGCCGAGGCTGAAGCCCGCGTGCGCTCGGCCCGGGCCTCGGTGGAAGACGCCAAGCTCGACCTCCGTCGCACGACGCTCACCGCCGACTTCGACGGGCGCGTGGTGAGCTCCGACGTCGAGAAGGGCGAGGTCGTCATGGCCGGCGGGACGCTCGCCGTGCTCTACAGCACCGAGACCCTCGAGGTGCCCGTGCCCCTCGACCTCCAGCACGCGCAACGCCTGAGCCCCGGTGACGACGGCGCCGCCTCGGTCCGCCTCGACCTGGGTGACGAAGAGCTCCTCGTGCCCGCTCGTCTGGCCCGCTTCGAGGGCCGGGTCGACCAGACCTCGCGACGCGTGAACGCCGTCGTGGAGCTCCGCAGCGAGGACCTCCCCGAAGACCGTCGCGCCAGCGCCTTGCCCGGTCTCTTCGTCGAGGCGGTGCTGCCCGCCGGCACCCTGGAGGACGTGCTCCGCGTGCCGAGCTCCGCGCTCCGCGCCGACGGTCGACTCTGGATCGTCGAGGACGACCGGCTCCGCATCGTCGATGGCGAGATCGCCTGGCAGGACCGCGACGCGGTGTACCTCCGCGGGCTGCCCGAGCGGGTGGAGGTCGTCATCTCCAGCCTCGACGTCGTCACCGATCGCATGGCCGTGCGCAGTCAGTCGGTCGATCCGCGCAACGACGGAGACCTGTCGTGAGCGAAGCGTCGAAGCCGGAGCCGAAGACGAAAGACGACAGCCAGCTCACCGGGATGCTGGCCTGGTTCGCGCGCAACCAAGTCGCCGCCAACCTCCTCATGGTGCTGCTGCTGGGCGGCGGCTACGCGCTGTTCGCCTCGATGCCCGTCGAGGTCTTCCCCGAGATCGACCCCGGCGTCATCAAGGTGACCGTGCCCTATCCGGGCGCCACGCCCGGCGAGGTGGAGGAGGGGATCTGCCGTCGCATCGAGGAGGCCATCTCCGGCATCGAGGGGATCAAGCGGATCCAGTCGAGCGCGAGCGAGGGCTCGGGCATCGTCACCGCCGAGCTCACCGACCAGGCCGACGATCGGGAAGTCCTCGACGACATCGAAGCGGCCGTCAGCCAGATCGCCGACTTCCCGCCCGAGGACGCTGAAGAAGTCCGCATCGTCGACCAGGATCAGGTCGAGACCGTCCTCCGTCTCGCCCTGCACGGACCGGCCGACGAGCGCACCTTGCGAGAGCTCGCGTTCCAGGTCCGCGACCAGGTCACCGCGCTCGAGTCGGTCACCATCGCCGAGGTCGCGGGGGTCCGACGCTACGAGCTGTCCATCGAGGTCCGAGAGGACGACCTGCAGCGCCACGGCCTGACCTTCGAGCAAGTCAGCCAGCAAGTCTCGCGCTTCTCTCTCGACCTGCCCGGTGGCGCCATCCGCAGCAGCGGGGGAGACATCCTCCTCCGCACCCTCGGTCAGGCCTACACCGCCCACGAGTTCGAGGATCTCGTCGTGAGCAGCCGCGCCGACGGAACGGTGCTGCGGCTGCGGGACGTCGCCGACGTCATCGACGGCTTCGAGGACGTCGATCGCGCCAACCTCTTCGAGGGCGAGCCCGCCGTCTTCGTCGACGTCAACCGCGTGGGCGACCAGCGCGTGCTCGACATCGAAGAAGAGGTCATGGGGCTGCTCGACACCGTGAGCCTCCCCGAGGGCGTCGGCATCACCGTCGCCGACAACGGAGCCGAGGCTCTTCGCAGCCGCGTGAACCTCCTCGCCCGCAACGGTCTCATGGGGCTGGTCCTCGTCTTCGGCTGCCTGGTCTTGTTCCTCGACCTGCGGCTCGCCTTCTGGACGACCATGGGCATCCCCATCGCCTTCCTCGGCTCGACGGTCGTCATCGCGCTCTTCGACGGCAGCGTGAACATGATCTCGCTGTTCGCCTTCATCATCGTGCTGGGGCTGGTGGTCGACGACGCCATCGTCGTGGGGGAGTCGATCTTCTCCAAGCTCGAGGCCGGGCTCTCACCGCTGCGAGCTGCCGTCGAGGGCACCCGCGAGGTGTTGGTCCCCGTCACCATCGCGGTGCTGACCACGATGATCGCGTTCCTGCCCCTCTACTTCACGCCCGGCTTCTTCGGCGACATCTTGTGGGTGGTGCCCATCGTCGTCATCGGCGTGCTGACGATGTCGCTGGTCGAGGCCCTGCTCATCCTGCCGGCCCACCTCGGCAGCCCTCACGAGCGATCCCGCAACGGGATCATGAGCACGCTCCAAGAGCGACTCCGCGCCGGGCTCGGCTGGCTCATCGACCGCTTCTACCTGCCGACCCTGCGTCGTGCGCTCGACTGGCGCTACCTCAGCGTCGCCTTGATGCTCGCGGTCGTCGCGATCTCCGGTGGCGCGATCCGCGGTGGTCAGGTCCGCGCCGTGCTCTTCCCGCCCATCGACGGGGACGACGTCCGCGCCAACCTGACCATGGCCCGCGACGCGCCCGCCTCCGAAACCGAGCGGGGCGTGCACCAGCTTCTCGAGGCGGCCGAGCGGGTCCGCACCCAGGTCGACGCCGAGCACGCGCCCGAGGGCGGCTCGATGTTCAAGCACGTCTCCGCCAGCATCGGCACGGGCATCCGACCCGGTGGTCCGCATGGGGGCAGCAGCCCCACCGGCACCCACGTCGGCTCGGTGACCCTGGCGTTGGTGGAGGCCGAGGACCGCGCGATCTCCGCCGCCGCGGTCGAAGCCCTGTGGCGTGAGGAAGTGGGGGAGGTCGCCGGCGCGTCCGCCTTGGCGTTCCGCTCCGGCCTACTCACCGCCGGTGACGACGTCTCCGTCGAGATGGCCCACGCCGACTTCGACAAGCTGCTGACCGCCGTCGAGCGGCTCAAGACCGAGCTCGCCTCCTACGAGGGTGTCTCCGACATCGACGACAGCTTCGTCCCCGGCAAGCGCGAGCTGCGCTTCGGGCTCACCGACGCGGGGCTGGCCGCCGGCCTGACCCTGGCCGATCTCGGTCGTCAGCTCCGCCAGGCCTTCCAGGGGCTGGAGGCGCAGCGAGTTCAGCGAGGTCGAGACGACGTCCGCGTGCTCGTGCGCTACTCCGAGGCCGAGCGTCAGCGACTGGGGACCCTGGCCGACATGCGCATCCGGCTCAGCGACGGACGCGAGGTGCCGCTGTCGACCGTGGCCACGGTGGAGGAGGCGCGGGGCTATGCGTCGATCGAACGCGCCGACCGACGTCGCATCGTCACGGTGCTCGCCAAGGTCGACGACCTCGTCGTCGCCCCGACCGAGGTCAACGCCGACCTCCGCGACCGGGTGCTGCCGGCCCTCGTGCGCGACTTTCCCGGGCTGACCTTCTCCTTCGAGGGTGCTCAGCGTGAGCGCAACGAGAGCCTGTTCGGTCTCGCCAAGCTCCTCGGCGTCGCGTTGCTGGCGATGTACGCGCTGCTGGCGGCACAGCTCAAGAGCTACGTGCAGCCCCTCGTCATCATGTCGGCCATCCCCGCGGGCGCCGTTGGCGCGATGATCGCCCACGGGATCCTCGGCGTGCCGCTGAGCTTCTTCTCGGCTTTCGGCCTGGTCGCCCTGGCCGGCGTGGTCGTCAACGACTCGCTCGTCCTCATGGACCTCGCCAACCGTCGACGCGCCGAGGGCCTGAGCGCCCTCCAGGCCGTGCTCGCCGCCGGCCCCCGGCGTTTCCGGCCGATCCTCTTCACCTCGCTCACGACCTGCCTCGGGCTGGCCCCGATGATCAGCGAGAAGAGCGTGCAGGCGCAGTTCCTCATCCCGGTCGCCATCAGCCTGGCGGGAGGCGTCGCCTTCGCCACGGTGGTCACGCTGGTCGTGGTGCCCTGCCTCTACTGCATCGCCGACGACCTCGGTCGAGGACGCGCCCGCCTGGCCGACTGGCTGGCTGGCACCGGACGAGACGAGACCGTGGCCGACGCCCCGGCAGAGGCCTGAAAGGTGGGGCCGGAGACGGCAGCGCCCCCGACCCCGAGCACCCGGGTCCGTTCCACCCAGGCGCAACTCGGAGAGCATCGACTCCTCACGTCGAAACGGGGGAGCCGAGGCCTCGCTTCTGCAAGCGGTCCCTAAGTACTAAGTCCCGGGACCGGAGACGACAAGCGCCCGATCCCGGGATGGTCAGCGCGGGTTAGGGACAATCCGGTCCGGGCTCGATGGTGATCGGGACCCAGCCACCGTCGGCCGTGGTGCCGTCGGCGTTCTGGACCCGCAGGTAGTGGAGGTTCCAGGCCAGCGGGTTGAAGGTCCCCGGCTGTGACTCGGGGTTGATCACCGCGAAGCGGTCGAGATTGGTGACCCGATCGAGCAGGCCGGGGATGTTCGGCGGGCCCGCCATGAGCCCATAGAACAGCAGCGGCTCCAGCTCCTCGGCGGTCTCGAAGACCGGCGCGTCACCGACCATGCGGTCGGTGCCGTGGAGCGGAAGCACGATCTCGGTGAGCGGTGGCTGCGAGGGATCGTCGGGCGGGAGCGCCGGGTTCGGTGGCCCGAGCGTCCGGATGGCCGGGCTGAACAGGTGCAAGGTCGCCCCGTGCCGGATGCCCTTGCCGACCACGCTGAAGCGCCGCGGCGCCTCGTGGCGAACGCTGCACAGGCCCCAGCCGTCTGCAGGACCATCGTCGAGGATGGCGTTCTGATAGACCCGGACCGTGTGCGTGAAGTGGTTGAACTGATTGACCCCATTCGGCGGCACCCAGCGGATGTCGCCGAAGGACGGGATGTCCGCGTGGTGCGTGTTGGTGAGCATGGGCAGCATGGCCACGCCGGTGAGACCGCTCCCGTTGAGAGTCGTCGGGTTCCCGTTGGGGTGTCCGACCCTTCGCTCGCTGCCCAGCGGGACCGACGTGAAGACGAGCACGTCGCGGGTGCCGAGCAGGAGGTTCAAGAGCTGGGCGCGGGTGAAGGTCCCACCGCCGGGCTCCTCTCGATAGATCGGAGCCAACATGGCCGTGTCGTAGAACCAACCCCGCTGCACGCCGTTGATCCGACCCCGCACCGCCAGGCCGGCGTTGGCCAGGTTGGCCTGTTTCTCGGCGAGGCTCAGCGCCTGCCCGATGGGGATGCTCGGGGCGTTGAGTCGCGTGACCGTCACCGCCCGGCCCACCAGCGGACCCGTGCCCGTGTCCCATTCCTGGAGGGCCTGATTGAGCGCGACCATGTTGTCGCAGAAGTTCGGCAGCCCGCGGTTGATGCAGAAGCGACCGTCGAAGAAGTGGAGGTTGAAGGCGTTCATCGACGCCACGGCATGGGCGTCGTTGCTGGGGTTGCTCCCGAGCAACAGGCCCGTGTGCATCAGACCCTCGAGCCCGGTGATCGGTGAGTCACGCGGGGCACTCGCACCGTCGCGGTCGAGCCGCGCCTCCTTCTGGAAGAGGTGCCGCAGGGCCGCGGTCTCGATGGGCTGCGCCGCGCCCTGAGCCAGGGGCGGCGGGAAGGGGTCCAGGCCCGCGATGTTCTCGGTCAGGATGTTGTTGCTGCCTTCGGGGAGCTCGTGACAGTTGCGGCAGCCGCCGTCACCGTCACTGTTGAGAGTGCAAAAGACCTTGAGCCCCTTGGCCGCGCCCGACCCGCTGAGGTCGGCCACTCCGGCGGCATCATCTCCATCGAGCGGATCACCCACGTCGCCGGACGGCATGCGCTCGTCGAGCTGCTTCGGGTTGGGCGGGTAGTGGACCGAGTTGATGAACTCCTCGTACTCCTCCATGTCCTCGTCGCTGATGGGCGGCCCGAGCAACAGCCCCTCGAACGCCGGGGCGAAGGACACGAAGGTCGCGCGGTCCCCGCGCCAGTGGTAAGGCGCGTTGGTGTAGAGGCCCTGGATGTCCGGGTGAACCTCCCAGTTGAGCAAGCCTTGGAGCGACTGGGTGACCATGAAGCCCTTGTTACCCGGCCACTCCGGCACGCCGGTGCTGTTGATCTCGTCGGGGATGGGCACCGGGACGTTGTCGCTGAGCTGCCAGGCGAGGCCGTCGGTGCGAGCATCGAGGTGACAGCTCGAGCAGGACACGAAGCAGTTGCCGGAACGCTTGGCGTTGTAGAGGGGCTCACGTCCCTTCTTGATCCAGTCGGGCACGGGGTGACTGGCCAGGCGGAAGTTGCCGACGACCGTCTCGGTGCTCGTGTTGACGATGGCGACGGAGTTGTCGAAGCGACAGCTCACGTACGCCCGTCCGCCGTCGTCGACGTCACTTTCCCCAGACGGTCGGATGACGACGCCACGCGGACCGCGGATGTCCGACTCGGGATCGAGGGAGGGTCCGAGGTCGACGTGGCGACGTGGCCAGTTGTTCGGGTTCTGGCCCAGCCGCGGCACGAGCACGCCGACGGCGTCGTTGGAGTTGGCGGTGAAGAAGACCTTGGGCCAGGTCGCGCCCGGCCGCTCGAAGACGGCCACGTCGGTGAGCTGAGACAGGCCCTCGTCGCAGTCGACTGGCCCGATGAGGGGCAAGGGTGTCGGGTTGCCGATGACGAAACCGTCCGGCTCATGGTCGGACAAGACATCGCTGATGATCTCGCCCTCGCCGGGCTCGAGCCCCATGGCTCGCAGCCCCTCGGAGAAGCCACCCTCACTCGGGGCGGCGAGCTGCGCGTCGTCGCCGCCACCGCGACGAGCCGAGCGTCGACGGAGGGGGGAGCGACCCTCGAGCGGGTCTGCGTCACTGCCGGCGCTCAGGCCGCGCGGCCCCGCGGGCAGGCTGTCACCCGCCGGGATCGTGGCCTGACCCGGAATGGCGCCACCCGGCAGCGGGAAGGGCTCGCGTGGCACCTGGATGATCGTGCGCCGCTCGAGGTTCACGTCGCGCCGATGCACGGTGGGGTTGTCCGAGCAAGGGTCCTCGATGGCGTAGAACATGCTCTTGACGAAGCCGGTGGGCTCCGCGGCCACGGCGGCCTCATCGAAGTTGTCGGCGTTCTGCGCCTCGTTGCCGACCACGTACAGCGTGCCGTCGGCGCCGAAGGTCATGTTCCAGTTCGATGAGCCGAGACCGGCCAGCGCCGCCTCGTTGCCACCACCCAGGTCCTCGAAGTAGAGGTCGAAGTCGTAGTTGGGCGTGTTGCCACCGAGGTGGCCGAGGACGACCAACCGCTGACCGCCACCGGCGAGCTCGCAGGTGTCGAGGGTCCAGGGCTGCTTGAGGGCGATGTCGTCGATCATTCCGTCGAAGTCGAGGTCTTGACCCGACGACAACACGGCGTCGCGACGCTCCGAGCCCGGCGCGAGCGGCTGCATGGTGAGCTGGTGGTAGGTCCCCAGTGCATCGAGGTTGCCGTGCGTCACCATGATCGCCGGCGTCAAGGCGCCGTCGTCGGAATCGGGGATCTCGACGAACTCGCAGTCCATGGGCTCGTCGGTCACCGGGACCGTCGCGACCAGCGTCGCCACGAAGGAGCTCGGACCAGTGGGTGCCGCCACGTGGATGGCCGTCAACGAGTCACCGAGGAAGTTCGTCACGACGACCCGCTCGTGCTCGAGGCTCACGCAGACCGAGCCCGGCTCGAGGCCGGTGGGCACGCGCTGCAGGAAGCGGGCGTCGGGCGGCAAGGTCTCGTCGGTCTGGTAGAACTCGACCGAGTTGTCGGGCGTGTTGACCACGACGAGGTACCAGTGGCCCCCGATCTGGAAGAGATCGATCGGGTTCACCTGGGGTGTCTCGACGTTGTAGTAGTCGCCTCGTCCCTGGGCTGCGACGTCAGGGGACGTCACCGCGACGAGCAGGGCCAAGACGAGACCGTGAATGGGGGAGAAGAACGTGAGTCTCATGCGCGCGACCTCCCGGGCCTGCGAGGGCCCGCTGGATGGCTCCCCAGCCTCGAGGGGAGCGGACTCGATCAGGCAACCGATGCGAGACGAGAGCTCGGCGCATGCTCGAGACCTGGCTCGAGCCGGAGTTCGCCGAGCGGAGGCGGACCGTGCATGAAGCGATTTTTCGGAAGGCCCTTCGAAGATAGGACAGCAGCGAGAACTCGACCAGACAGGGGGTCGGCCGAAACCTTCGGGACCGATCGTCAGTAGAGTCACGGCAGCATGACGACCACCCGCACCTGTCCCCGCTGCACCGACCCCGCGACCGCGCTGCACGCACTGACCGACGCGGGCATCACGATCGATCACTGCCCGTCGTGCCGCGGCTTCTGGCTGGATCGAGACGAGTGGGCGCCCATCGTCGGCTGGGCCCGCTCGGTGCGTCAGCCCCACTCCATCCCCGTCGGAAGCACCCCGCCGAGCTGTCCAGCCTGCGTCGCGGAAGGTGGAGACGGCCCCTTCCCCCTCGCGCCCCGGGGGATCCGGCACGTCGACGACGTGGAGATCGACATCTGCACGAGCTGTGGGGGAGCTTGGCTCGATGGTGGAGAGCTCCAGGCCCTGCAAGCTCAGCTCAGTCAGGCGCGCCGGGCGGAACAGGCCGAAGAGAACGCGCCGCGCGAGCTCGGGCCTGCGGCCACGACGCGCCCCCGTCCCTCCGCGAGGGCGCGTCCAGGAGACGTTGGTCAGACATGGTCGGGAGGCGACGGCCTGAGATTCCTGGGTGCCATCGTCGACACCTGGCTCACCATCTTCTCCCTGCGCTGACGTCGTCTCCCGCCTCTTCGTCGGCCGCACGGGGAGGGCTCGGGGACCGACTCGGGCCCCGTGGCGGCGCTTCGAAGAGGAAGCGAGGCTCCCTCTGTCTTGAACAACGCACCACATGCGCGACTGCGCATGAGCCCTCTCACTTTTTGGCTCTCGGGTTGGCGACCGCCCCCCCTCACGACCTACTCTCCCCAGGCCGGGTGGAAGAGGCCCGCCCGCACGCCTGAGGGGGCGGCAGCATGGTGACGAGGCGGAGGTGGGCGAGCTGGAGGGTGCTCGTGGCGGGAGGAGTCATCGCGTCCTGCCTGTTGCAGTCGGCCCCCGTGAGGGCGGAGCTGCCCGCGACTCCGGACGAGGTGGTGGAGCTCATGAAGGCCACGCCTCTGGCCGAGCGACACGCGGTCCTCGACCAGCTCTTCGAGGAGGCGGAGACACTGCCACCGGACTCGCTCGTCCACGTCACGCTGCTGGAGCAGCGCTGCAACGTCTGGCGACGCCATCAGCAGTCGCCTCCGGAGTATCTCGAGCTCATCCAGCGCGCCCTGGCGCTCCGCGAGCGAGTCCAGGGACCGATGCACCCGGATCTCGTCGGCACGCTCCATCAGCTCGCCATGTACCACCTGATCAAGGGGGAGCTCCGGGCCACCCTCGAGGTCTACCAGCGTCGCTGCGTCGTGATGCAGGCCAGCCCCGAGCATGCCGACTGGGAGCACGCACGTTGCCTGTCGT
>JBCCFW010000068.1:0-35288 GCA_039029535.1 Acidobacteriota bacterium | reverse complement strand
GCACCGTGCACCGCATGTTGCGTGAGCTCGGGATCCGGTGGGGAATGCCGCGACCCGTCGTCCGCTGCCCTTGGTCGGCTCGTCGGAGAAACCGCCGCTTTAAGCAGATTCGAGCTGCCCTCGAGAACCGTGGTGCCCAGGAGGTCGCCTACTTCGTCGATGAAGTCGACATCCACCTGAACCCGAAGATCGGTCGCGACTGGATGATGCCGGGGGAACAACCGGAGGTCGTGACGCCTGGGCAGAACAAGAAGGGCTACATCGCTGGAGCCTTGTCCGTCGATGGCGATGACTTCGTCCACGCCGAGTAGCCGAAGAAGAACGCTGACTTGTTCATAGCCCTGCTCAGAGCACTCCATCGGCACTGCCACGCTGCCCGACGGATTCACCTCGTGCTCGACAACTTCATCATCCATTCGTGCCGCAAGGTCGAGAGCCTCCTGGCCAGTCTTGGCGACCGGTTCCGGCTTCACTTCCTTCCGCCGTACTGCCCCAACGAGAACAAGATCGAACGGCTCTGGCGTGACCTCCATGCTCAGGTCACGCACAACCACCGCTGCCCCACCCTCGAGGCGTTGATGGACGAGGTCCGGAACTTCCTCAGCTCGGAGGGGCACCGACGACGTGCTCTCGCCAACCCACGACTCGGCCGCTCCATCCCACGTACAGCATGAGGAGACAGAACAGTGCAGAATCATGGGAAGGTATTTAGCATCAAAGCACAAGCAATCGCACGCGTCAGGCTTCTCACGACTCTCGAGGGCGGACGAGAAGAGCGGACCCCAAGGGACTTCTTCGGCTGCGTGTTCTGCCTTGATGGTGAGCACAACGACTGCCGGTTGCTCTTGGCCGACACGGGACCGTTGGAGCCCGGCCAGAAGGCCGAAGTGCCGCTCGTGTTTACCTCCCCAGACTTGGTCATTCCAAGGCTCCGCGTTGGAAGCAGATTCACTCTTTGGGAAGGGCGACACATTGCTGACGGCGAAGTCCTCAGAGTCCTGAGTTCTACCTGAACGGAGGCCTCAGACAGGCATGCCCGGCTCCCATTGAACCGAGCAGCGCTTGCCATGACGATGAGGGCTCGTCGTGGCCTCGGACTCTGCGAGGGTAGCCCTCTGGGCACCGTGTCAGGCGGTCGAGTAGGCTGCCTGGCACGACGGTAGTGGGAAGTCCCTCCAAGAGCGCTTGTCAGGTTTCCGCAGAAGCCGCATCTTCATCCTCGAGTTCGCCGACTCGGCTCACTCATTGGTGAGCCACGCATTTCCCAGGAGGCCTGAACCATGACGCGCTCGATGATGATCCCCCCACTGCTCCTGCTCCTGCTCTCTCCGGCTGCCATGGCCACGACGGTCTTCGAGGTCCAGATCGAGGAAATCGCCACGACCTGCGCCGACGAGGACTTCCGGTACCGCATCACCGTCGAGAACCACCTCGGCGACCCACACGCGGTCCGGATCGCCTTCAAGGACACCTGCCCCCGCGATGACGACGGCAACGTCCTTCCCGGTTGCACGGCCGCGGGCGTCGTCGCCTCGTCATCAGGTGAGCTGAAGGTCACCACCCGGCGAGTCGGAGACAGCTTCCAGGTCGCTTGGGAAGATCAACCCGGTGGCAGCACCTACTCCGTGGAGGTCGGGCTGGACTTCGACGACGCTCCAACCGCCATCAACTACCAGCCCGCCATGTGGATTCCACCCAGCTGCTGCTCCTCGGCCGCTGGCGTGTTCGTCGACCTGGGCCGGGGCGAGGGCGGCTGCATCGTGTGCGTGAACAACAAGCCGCAGTTCGCGAATCCCTGCCCGGGATCGGATCTCTGATCTCTCTCGATCAGCGAGCGGACGTCGCCTCGGTGAGAAGGAAGGGCGCCCACGAGAATGGGTGACAACGATGGTCACCATGGCGACGACCCCGCTCGATCATCGCCCGCTTGGCATTGCTCAACGCATCGACGGGCAAGCGCCCACGACGGAGCTCTCGATGGAAGTCCACCATGAGCTCCGTCGTGGTCTCATCCTGCACGCTCCAGGCACTGACCACCAACGTGGGAGCCCCCGCAAGATGAAAGGCACGCGCCAGGCTCAACAGGCCCTCTCCTTCCCGCAAGGGACCATGGCCGGTCTGACAACCACTGACGATGACGAGCTCGGCCCGCAAAGGACACTCCGCGATGTCCCGCGCGCTGAGCCGACCTTCTCCACCGTCTGACGACGACAGCGCGAGCGCCGAGCTCCACGGACGAGCATCGTCGACCCTCGCGTGAGAGGCCAGGTGAACGACCCTGCATCGGCCCGCCAGCTCGCGATACCGAGATGGCGTGGCCTCGTCGCCGGTGACCAGCAGGGTCGAGCGATCTCGAGCGATCGCTGCGAGCTCGCGTTGCGCCCCGGGCAGGTCCGGTGGCCCGCCCAGAGCCAGGACCCCCTCACCACCCGCCGTGCGCAACCGCCGTCGCCGCTCCAAGACGACGCTCGCCGACGCGGCGTGACTCACCCGATGTCGTTCGACCAGATAGCGCGCCTGCTGCCACGTCGGGCGATCGGGATCGCCGCCGAGCTCCACGGGGAGAAGCTCGAAGGGCAGATGATGAAGCGGACCGTCGGGCACGACGATGAGCTTGCCCCTCCCCTCCAGTCGCTCCGAGAACGGTGCGACGAGGCAGCCATGAAGGACACTTGCCAGCTCGAGCTCGAGCGCTCCCATCGCAACACGCAAGTCAGCCGCCGCCTGGACACCACGAAGTGGCCGCAGGAGTCGGCTCAAGTCACGACGCAACTGTCGCGGCGAGACGGGAAGCCGCCGTGCCTCGACACCGTCCCGCGTGACGCACCAGGCATGAACGGACTCTCGCCCCACGAAGTAGGCGAGCAACGCCGTCTCGGGCGAGAGCCGGCGACGCAGGTCGGACAAGCTCCATGTCGCGGAGGCTGCTGCCGCCTCGAGCTGCTCCTCGGCGCGTCGGTCGAGCTCTTCCAGCGCGGCCTCCACCCGACGTCGACGCGCCCGACGGCGACGTCGCTCGGCCGAGGTTTCGCCATCCGACCCCGTCAGCGCGGCGAGCTCGATGTGAAGACGATGACGGTCCTCGACCAGCGGCCCCGTCAGCTGCGACGCCTCGGCCCATCCGCCCCTCTGCAGGAGCTCACGAAGCACGACTCCTCGAGCACGCTCCGCATCGAGAAACGAGCGCTCCACCGGCTCATCGACCGAGCAAGCTCCCGCCGCGCTCAGGGCCAGGTCGATGACTCGCTCGGTCGACTGCCGCGTCTCGGCGAGCCATGAGAACTGGAGGTCCTGGCGTCGCAGGTCCTTGAGCCCCCGCTCGCTGAGCTCCAGGACGACGCGATGCTGCTCCCAAGCCTCTCGCAGCTCGCCCCGCTCCTCGTGAATCGCTGCGAGATGAAGACGCGCATCGCGCTCGAAGCCCACCGCTCGTAGACCACTCTCGGCCAGGCGCTCGCTCGCCGCCAACCCAGCCCACGCATGCTGGAGCGCTCGATCGAGTCGGCCTGCAGCCAACTCGGTACCCGCCAGGTGATTCTCGGCATCGGCGAGCAGGCCCGAATTGGCGAGCCGAGTGGCCACGCGCACGGCCTTCCTGAGGTGACGACGAGCCGCCTCGTGGTCGCCGCTGCGGACGGCCACCTGCCCCTGGAGGAGCGCTGACTGACCAGTGGGGAGGGAAGCACCCGTCCGAGCCTCGACTCGTGCGGCATGCTTCTGGGCGACGTGAGAACGTCCAGCGCGGTGATGCAAGTTCGCCAGCACGAGCAGCGCACGCTGAACCTCGGCCGTGTTGCCCAGCTGCTCCGCCTTGCGAAGCGCTCTCGACCAGTGCTTGCACGCCAAGTTCAGATTACCGAGCTGCTCGTTGATGACCCCGAGGTTGGCCAGCGCCGCATGATGCAAGAGGTCATCGCGTCCGGCCTTCGCCAGCTTGAGAGCCGATCGAAAGCTGATCAGGGCCGCGCGCATCTCGCCCAGGTCGAGCTGGAGCAGACCGGCGTTGCAAAGCGCCGCCGCCTCACCGAAGCGCTCCCCCAGGGCCGACTTGAGCTGCCGGGCAGCCTCGTACTTGGCGAGAGCCTCGCGCAGCCGCCCCTCCATCAACTCTGCCCGAGCCAGGTAGTTGAGCGCCGCTGCTTCGCCCCATCGGTCGCCGTCGATGCGACACGCGGCCAAGCGTTGCTCCAGCGCACGTCGTGCATGGGCGTCACCAGCCAGGAGACGCAACGATGCGAGCTCGAGGGCCGAGGCATGCATCGACTCGTCCAGGGCGAGAGCCGACTCGAAGGACGCGGTCGCCTCGGCGGGCTGACGAAGTAATCGGGCGAGATACCCCAGCCCGTGATGAACGGCCGCAGACGGAGCGTGCTCGAGCCGGTCGACGAAGTGCGCTCGCCCCTCCTCCGCTCGGCCACCCCTCACGAACGATCTCGCCAGCTCCTGCTGAGCCCAGGGGTCATCCGGATGCCCACGGGTGAACCTGAGCAAGCTCTTCCGCGCTGCCGCCACCTTGCCGGAGTGCAGCAGGTCGATGGCGGCGCGGAAGGACTGCGAGGGATCCTGGCTCATGATCTCGTCAGCGCACGTCCGCGGCGGGCAGCGCGATCTCCAGTAGCTCGAGGTCCGGAGACACGTCCGTGAACGCGTGCTCGAGACCGGCCGGCACCACGACGGCGTCGCCGGCCGCCAGTGACTCCGGCTTGCCCAGGTCGAGGCTCGCCCGTCCTTCGAGCACGAAGAAGAACAGCAGCTCACCCTCGTGTGACCAGCGCTCAGCATCCGGCTCACCCTGCGGACGCACGACTCGCACCGTGGCCAGCCCATCGGTCGCGGCTGCGATGCCGGTGTCGCGACACTCGAACCCCGGACGATGCCACGCCTGCCAGCTCGCTTCCGAAGCCCGGCTCAACACGAAGCGCTGACCACCGAAGTCCCGCTCGGGGCGAAGCGTCGTCGTCGGCAGCTCGAGCTCGTGATCGGCGAGCGTGTCGTGCTCGGCCGGGCAGCCCAGCTCGACGACCTCCACGCCCGGCGAGCACTCGAGCACGCGATGACGGATGCCCGGCGGCTGCAGCACGCAGTCACCCGCCTCCATGACGAAGGGTGGACCCTGGTCTTCGTAGACCACGCGCACCCAGCCACGAAGACAATGGATGACCTGGAAGCGGACGTCATGGTGGTGCACCCAGTCGGGGACCGGTCCGCCCTCCTCGATGCGCAGGTGCGACACGATGAAGCGACCACCCTGCCGGTCGGGCACGAGGTCGCGGTAGTGCATGCCCGCCCGGCCCTCGACCCACGAAGCGTCGTCATCGAAGCGCGTGACGACCAGTGAGGGCTCCAGTGCTGGAACGACCAATGGCGTCGACTCGGGCACGAGCTCGATGCGCGTGCCGTTGGGTGCGACCAGCTCCTCGTCACCACCGGCCAGCGCGGACGGTTCGGCGCAGCTCAGTCGAAGATGCCCCGCCGGACCGGACGCACCCGCATCCAGCGCCAGTCGCAAGCCGTGACCGGAGAGCAGGGCGCAGCGCGGGTCATCGGCTGGGCGAATGAGATCGACCCGGAAGCCGAGACGCTCGACGAAGAAGCTCAAGCTCGGGCTCAGGTCGTCGCAAGGCAGGACGACCTGAGCCTGACGGATGCCGGACGCGACGTCGTCGGCCATGGCTATCCGGTGGTCGCCTTGCGCTCACGGACCCAAGCACGGAGGGCATCAGCGGACATGACACCGGGCGCACCGAGGTCGGCGTCGCCAGCGTCCTCGAGCTCGGTCGGCAGGTGATTGATGAGCAGGTCGAGATCGGCCGCAGCCGGGAGCTCTTCGACCAGGAGACGCGCCATGTCCTCGTCATGCGGAAGACCATGGCGACGCACCTGCTTGGCCAGGCCGTGCAGCAAGGCGATCCAGGTCGTCATGGGCCCCTGAGTGATCGAGGCCGACTCCTCGAACGAGTCGATGAAGGCGAAGGGCACCTTCTCGAAGCGCTCCTCGCGCGCGAGGCCAGCGAGGATCCAGTCGGTGTCGAAGGAGAAGTCGTAGACGGTCGGCTCGCGGAGGATCTCCTTCAGGAGTGGAGCCGCGTAGAGCTTGAAGGCCGACTGGGTGTCGCGGATGCCCCGCGAAAAGATCGGCTCACCGATCCGACGCTGGAGATGACGCAGGACCTTGATGCCGATTCCCCAGCGACTCTCCTGCTTCACGAGCACGGCGTCCTCATGCTTGCGATCGCCGAGCACCATCCGCGTCCCGCGCTCGACGAAGGGCGGCAGCAAGAGACCGAGCTGACCGAGGTGCACGGATCCATCAGCATCGGTGTAGATGACCGCGTCGGCTCGCTCCTCCATCGCCGTGAGGCAACCGAGGATGACGGCCCCTCCCTTCTGGGAGTCGCCCGCGGACGCGAGGGGCGCGAGGGGCCCATCGGACTGCGGCAACTCCGACGCCAGCTCGAGGACCTTCACGCGATCGCCGAGAGGGTGGGTGGCGGCTCGCTCACGGGCCAGGGCGGCGCTGCCGTGAGGACAACCGTCGTCGACGGCGTAGAGCGTCCACTCGACGGGCGTGTCGCGCGTCGCCCAGGCGAGCTGGTCGAGCTTCACGCAGAGGGAGTCCTCGCCGTTGGGGTTGTCCTTGCTCTGAGGCAGGAGTCGATTCTGCTCACCCCACATGGCGAACACGACGCCGAGTCGGACCGGCTCGTCGACGGCGAGCAGGTTGCGACGCGACTCGACGAGCTTGGCCGCGAGCTTGAGCTCGAGCGGAGCCTCGGCGCCACGCACCTCGGTCCGGAGATCCTCGATGGACAGGCCCCGGAGAGCGAGCAGCTCCTCCGCCAGCTTGACGAGACTCGCGCGGTCGGCTGGGTCGGTGAGGGAGAACTTCGTCTTCGCGTCGGTGACGAGCGGGGCAGGGATGCTCACGGCGAGACTCCGGGGTCGTGGCCCGAGACGGACCGTCGGAGCGGTGCTTCGGCGGAACCCAGGTTGCTCCTGAGGAGGCGAGGATGCTCCGTCCCCTCATCAGGTGCTCGCTTCAAGAGGCCAAGACCGCAGGATAGCGGAGATCGACGGCTCAGGCTGGCAGGGGCCCCGGCTCGCTGAGATCCGCGGTCGCCGTGGCGAGGGCACGGAGGAGAAGAACGCCCAGCACGCCGACGAGGGGCGCTGAGATCAGGCCAGGGAAGTAGCCGCCAGCGAGCCAGGCGAGCGCGGGATGCGCCACGCCATTGATCGCCGCTCCGAGACCGAGGAACCAGAGAGGAGCGAGGGCGAGACGACAGCGAGCCCTCAGGGCCGGAATGCAGGCCGACCACGTGATGAGCCAGGCGAGGTTGAAGCCCAAGAAGACCGCGGTCGGCCAGGGAGTCAGGTCCATCCGTCGCGGAAAGAGGACGTGGAAGCCAGTGAGCCACTCCTCGACGACGTGAAGCACGTGAACGAGCAGGCCGACCGCAACCAGCCTGTTCACCCGCCGCTGATCCTCGAGCCGCCAACGAGGCCGGCGGATGCAGGTGAGAACGACGGCGACGAGCAGCGCCACGCTCAAGGCGGAAGTCCCAAGGGCGAAGCTCCGCAGCTCGCTCACGACGCGGAACCGCCGGACCGCTCTCGGAGCAGCTCGGCGATGTCGGCGTAGGCCTCGGCCCGCTCAGGCCAGCGCCCTGCCAGGGCGAGGTCGAGAGCCGTGAGTCCGTCCGAGCTCCGCTTCGCCACGTCGGCTCCCAGGTCGAGCAGGGCCTCGACGGTCGGCCGATGCCCTTCCTCAGCAGCGACCATCAGCGCCGTGACCGCGTCGCTCGCGACGCCCGGGCCGTTCGGGATCGTGGACCAATCGATGGAGTCGTTCGAGACCTCGGTCGTCACGTCGACGTCCACGCCATGGCCGACGAGACACGCGACCATCGCGCTCATGTCAGCCATGGCCGCGAGGTGAAGTGGTCGACGACCATGCAGGGGAGACACGGCGTTCAGGTCGGCCCCGTGCTCCGCGAGCACGTCGAGGCAACTCGTGCTGCGCGTCGAGTAGCCATGGAGGGCGAGCTGATGAACGAGGCGCCAGGACGCCAGGCCCCGACGGACGGCCTCGTCTTCCCAGGCGAACCAGTCGACCTTCGTCAGCGGCCGCTCCACGTCGTCCCCGTGCTCGAGAAGAAGGCGGAGGATCTCAGGCTGCTCGGGGATCGCGAGCTGGAGAGGCCGGTAGGTGTCGACTTCCTCATTCAAGAGACCGGGCTCGCTGGCGAGGCGCTCGCGAAGCCAGTCCAGGCGGCCGAGCCCGCAGGCGGAGTGGACGTCCAGCTCGGCACCCAGCGCGAGAAGACGCTCGGCGATGACGTGGCTCGTGCTTCGCCGCGAAGCAAGCTGAAGCAAGGTCACCCCTCTCCCAAGGCCACCGCCTTCCGGAATCGCGTCGAGGCGGGTCGAGACGACTTCGTTCAGGGACGGGAGCCGAGAGAGCTCCGACTCGAATCGAGCGAGATCGCCCTGGAGAATGGCCGTCGTCAGCTCGGTGATGACACGCACGTCCCCCGAGCTCACTTCTCCTCGCCCCAGAGCTCTCTCCATTCGGCGTCGCTCACCGCCGTTCGCACGACGCCCTTGAGACAGCCGAGCACCGGGCCATCGCGGCCGCCGGCCATCACGACCGTGTAGGTGTAGGGCCGCGGTCCTGGGATGTTCACGAAGGAGCAGCGGTCCGTGCGTCCGCGGAGGCTTCGACAGAGCTCGCCGATGGAGTCCGCGAGCTGACGCGCGTGAGGCGTGCCGCGCTGAGCGATCTTGCGCTGACGAGGGAAGTAACTGTCGTGAAGCGCCTCGGCGAGCGCGGACCCATCGGAGCGCACCTCGGCACGACGCGAGCCGAGAAGCGCGTCGGCCGCTTCTCCGGCGTGGGCGAGCCCACTCGCGTCGAGCAGGTCGGCCAATCGCTGCGCGTCGTAGGTCGGCATCGGATCCTCAGGCCAGCCAGCCTCTAGCTGGGACCGGCTGCTCGACTCTACTGCCTGGCGGGTCCCCACGTCCGCCGCGATCTCACGCTCGGCAAGCCACGGCCTGCTCGTTGTCTTCGTCGAAGTACTCCGCCTTCCAGTGACGGGGATCGCTCACGTCGCGGTAGACGACCGCACCCTCCACGACGTGGCGACGCAGGAACGGCCGCTCCAACAGCACCACGTGCCCCCATCCTTGCCACGACTCGGCGATGCGGTTGCCGGCCGCCAACTCGGTCTCGAGGATTCCACGAAGTGGCGGGCTCAAGCTCGCAGTGTTGGCTCGATGCTCTTCAGGAACATGCGTCACGCCGCAGCTCCAGAGAAGAGCGCCACCCCGACGCTGAACACCCAGCGCGTCCCTTCCTCGACCCGGCTCACCGAGTGCTCGTGTCGGTCCGGCCGGAACAGCGCGATCCGCGGCAGCCGGACGATCGTCGTGTCACAACGAAAGTCCCCTCCACGAGCGGCGCGTCGGAGCTCGATGTTGAGCCGGTAGTGCGAGCCGCCGTCCACGGGATCCCGATGCGGCGGCACCGAGCTCCCTTCCGGGTACTTCAGCAGGTAGGCATCCGAGCCAAGCCGACCCAGGCGCCAGCGGAAGAGCCGCCGCTTGAGATACCCGGTCCCCCGACGTCCCTCCTCCCAAGGAGACCGCGTCACGGGCTCAGGCGCCCTCCGGAACGCCCTCGAAGAACTCGACGACACCCGTCTCGAGCGCGTACTCGGCGCCGACGATGAGCAGCCCTTCCGTCTGGATGAGCCCACCCAGGGTCGACGACCGCAGCCCGAGCTCTTGCACCGACGTCCTGATGTTGGCGCGTACTGCCCGGCTCACGAGCTCGTCCGAGTCTTCGGGGCAGTCCTCGACCAGGTCCTTGATGGAGGGCCGCACCCGATTGACGATGGAGCAGAGGTTCGGCGACAGCTTCTCGCTCGGGTTTCGAATCTCTCCGATCGTCGCCTCGATCGCCCCGCAGTGCGAGTGACCCAACACGACGACCAACCGCGTGCCGAAGCGCGTGGCCGCGAACTCCACGCTGCCGAGCAGGGGCGGCGCCACGATGTTGCCGGCCACCCGGATGACGAAGAGGTCGCCCAGCCCCTGATCGAAGACCATCTCCGACGGCACCCGCGAGTCGGCGCAGCCGAGGATGACTGCGAAGGGCTCCTGGGCCGCCACGAGCTCGCTGCGTCTCGTCTGGCTGGTGACGAGATCGTCGGTGCGAACGTCGGAGAGGAAACGCTGGTTCCCCTCGCGGAGCCTGTCGAGTGCTTCTAGCGCTGAAATCGTCATGCCGGGCTCACCTCATCAGTGAGGCGTACGGGAGCTCGACGGGGAAGCCAAGTTTCCTCCGGAGCGTCCGATGGGCGGACCGTACCACGGAATTCCGACTCCCCATCGGCGCCCCGTTTCGATGACAGCACGGCTTGACCTCCTCTCCCCCCTCTGGCTCACTGCGGCGGTGACCTTCGTTTCCAGGCGCAGCCCCTGGGTGCTGCCTGCTCCCGTCGACGCCGCGAGTTGGCAGGCGCCCGACGAGCCGCTCGCCCGGCTCGCTCTCGGTGCGTGCTGGCGTCTCCGCGCCCTCGCGCACTCGCTCTCCCACGGCCTGTCGCGCGTGCCGGATCTCGCCGCCCAGCGCACCGTTCTTCAGAGGACGGACGCCCTGTTGACGACCAGCGAGCAGTTCCGTGAACTCGCTGCTCGGCACGACGTGGACGACGCCGAGACCCGCGTCCTCGCACGACTCGTCGGCGAGCCGCTCCCGAACGCGCTGTCCTGGGCCGAGGTCGCCATCGCCGACCGCACCTTCGGCCACGCCCTCGACGTCACCCTGGGCTCACTCACCGAATCGTCCGACTCCGAGCTGGCCAGCGCGGCGTCTCGACACGTGGCCGCAGACCTCGGCTCGACGCTCGTCGAGGAGCTCGCCGCCACGCCCTCACACCGCGAGTGCCTGCAGATCCTCATCGATCGCTGGCTGCCGCCCGCCGTCCACGTCTTCGGGCGTCCAGGGGCGCCGGGTGAACTGCCGCTGCTCGAATCTCGTATCAAGTCTCGCTCGGCCGCCGAGGGGCTTTCCGCCTTCCTCGACCAGCTCGAAGCCGACTGGCTCCCGCTGGGTCTCTGGCTGCCCGATGCCGAGCGGATGGGCGTTCAGGCGCACGACGGCTACAAGCCGCAGCGCCCCAAGGACTCCGATCCCCGGCAACCCCGTTGAACCCGCTCCCCGTGAGACCCTGACGAAGCCAAGGAGGACCACCATGGCCAGCAAGACCACCACCGACACCGGACCCAGCTCAGGCAAGGCCGACTTCTATCGACAGCTCCGCTCGAAGATCCAGACCTGGGCGGACCGCAAGGAAATCGACCCCTCCTACCGCGACTACATCCTCCTCGTCCCTGATCTCTTCCATTTCTTCTGTCACGCGACCCTCGATCCCCGCGTCGCCACCCGCGACAAGCTCATGCTCGGCGTCGCCACCGCCTACGTGCTGTCGCCGATCGATCCCCTCCCCGACTTCCTCGGTCCCATCGGTCTCGTCGACGACCTCATCGTCATGGTCATCGTCCTCGACTCCGTCCTCCAGCGGATCGACCCGGCCGTGGTCGAGGATCACTGGGCCGGCAGCGCCGACCTCTTCAAGGTCACGAAGGACGCTCTCCGCCAGGCCGACGAGTGGGTGGGCAAGGGTCTCTTCAAGAAGCTGAAGGACTTCCTCAAGAGCCAGACCACCAGCGAGCCGCCTCCCGTCCCCGCGACGCCGCCGGCCCGCGAGGAGAAGGTCGCCGAGGAGCCGGCAGAGGCCCCTGCTCCGAAGGCGCGTCGTGCCCGCACGCCGTCGCAGCGCCCCGCGAAGAAGGTCGCCAAGAAGAAGACGGGCAAGAAGAAGGTCGTCAAGAAGGTGGCGAAGAAGAAGTCGACGACGGCCACCCGCACCATCGGCGCCCGCAAGTCGCGGAGCCGTGACGAGCCACGCTCGTGAGCAGCCCGCTTCACTCATCAGGCTTCGTCGCGAGCGGCCGGAGTCGCTCGCTGAGCAGCGTGAACGTAGGTTCGAGGACCGGAAGCGGGGTCGATGTCCCGTTGAGGACCGAGAAGCGAGTACTCGCTGCGCAGGAGCGAATCTGGCCGCGCAGCAGAAGGCTGGTGAGTGATGCGGGCTAAGGTTCCGGTCGCACTGGTGACCGGAGCCTCGCAGGGAATCGGACGCGCCATCGCCCTGGAGCTGGCGCGTCGTGGTCATCCTCTCGGGGTCTCGGCCCGCAGCGCCGACGCCCTCACCGCCCTGGTCTCCGAAGTGGACGACCGGGGCGGTCGTGCGATCGCCCTCCCTGCCGACCTCACCGACCGTGCCGACAGCAAGGGCCTGGTCGCTCGCTGCACCGAGGAGCTCGGCGCCCCGCTCGTGCTGGTTCATGCCGCAGGGCTCGCACCCTCGTCCGGGCTTCAAGACACCAGTGACGAGGACTGGGATCGAGCGCTCGAGCTCAACGCCTTCGCCGCCTTCGCCCTCGCCCGCGCGGCGACGCCCGGGATGATCGACGCCGGCTTCGGCCGCGTGGTGGTCATCGCCTCCACCGCCGGCCGGATGGGCTACGCGTTCACCTCCGCCTACACCGCCAGCAAGCACGCCGCCGTCGGCCTCGTCCGGGCCCTGGCGCTGGAGCTCGCCCGCACGGCGGTGACGGTCAACGCGGTCTGCCCTGGCTTCACCGAGACCGCCATCGTCACCGACGCCATCACGGACATCGCACGTCGCAGCGACGGGGACGAGGCCAAGGCCCGCAAGAAGCTCGAGGCCCTCTCGCCCCAGCGGCGCTTCGTCCAGCCGGAAGAGGTCGCCGCCATGGTGGGCTACCTCGTCGGCGAGGACGCGGGTAGCATCACTGGCCAGGCACTCGGCATCGATGGAGGCGCGGTCTGCTCATGAGCTGGGATCAATTCAAGGTCGAGGTGGATGACGCTGGCGTCGCGCAGCTCACCCTCACGCGACCCGACACGCTGAACTCGCTGACCTTCGAGGTCTACGCCGACCTCGTGCGCTGGACCGACGAGACCAGCCGCAATCCCGACATCAAGGCCGTCGTCCTGGCCGGTGAGGGTCGTGGCTTCTGCTCGGGCGGCAACATCCAGGAGATCATGGGCCCGCTGCTTCAGCGGGACATGGAGGGCGTGCTCGCCTTCACCCGGATGACCTGCGCCGTCGTCGCCAACCTGCGCAAGATGCCCCAGCCGGTCATCGCCGCCATCCACGGCACGGCTGCCGGCGCGGGTGCCGTGCTCGCGCTCGCCTCCGATCTCCGCATCGTCGGCGAGGGCGTGAAGTTCCACTTCCTCTTCAGCAAGGTCGGTCTCGCCGGAGCCGACATGGGCACCGCCTGGCTGCTGCCCCGCATCATCGGAGACGGCCGCGCGAAGCAGGCCTTGCTCTTCGGCTCACCCATCACCTCCGACCAGGCCCTGGCCTGGGGACTCGCCAACGCGGTCGTCCCCCGCGAGGACGTCGTCACCGAAGCCCGACGCTGGGCGACCGAGCTGGCGCAGGGTCCTCTCGAGGCCTACCGGGTGACCAAGCGGGCGCTGCACGTCGAGGCCGACATGAGCTTCGAGGCCGCCCTCGACTACGAGACCAACCTCCAGGCCGCCATGCTGCGCAGCGCCGACCATCGCGAGTTCTACGACTCCAAGATGGAGGACCGCGACGCGAGCTGGCGCGACCGGCTGGAGCCGGACCACTAGCCAATCTCGAGCGGCTCGGGCAAGGTCTCGGCATGGCCTCGCTCGCTCGTCGCACCGCCCTCCTTCTCCTCGTCGCTCTCGGCGTCGCGCCCGCCGTTGGACGCGCGCAATCCCGCGCCGAGTTCGAGAACCGGCAGGCGGAGCTGCGCGTCTGGATCGACGACCTCGCCACGAACATGCGCAGCCTCCAGGAGGAGCGCGGTCGCAAGGCCGAGGGCGCCCGCTCGCGGATGATCGCCCTCGCCGACGCCGCCAACCTCGCACCCGTGGAGCGTCGGCCTCTGGTCGCCGCGAAGTCCGAGCTGGAACGACGTCGCAGCGGCGTGCTCGACGACTACCTCGCGATGCCCGAGCGCACCCTCGCCCAGGTCCGCGGTCTCGAGCGTCAGTACCAGCGCGCCCTGCGAGCCCCGCGGCGCGTCGACGACGATCGGCGGCGCGACCTGGAAGCCGAGGCCAGCGCTCTCCGTGTCTCCCTCATCGACTTCAAGGAGAGTCGGGTCGCTCCCTACGAGGGTCCGAAGGAGCTCCAGGGTTCGGCGACCCAGGTCCTCGCCCAGGAGCGCGAGCTCCGACGTGAGCAGATTCAGCTCATGGAGCTCGAGCTCGAAGAGAAGGAGGTCGAGCTCGCCTGGATGAACGGCGTCATCGCCGCCCCGGTCGAGCCCGAAACGGTCACCATGGCCGAGGTCGAGGCGCAGCGCGCGGCGCGAGCCGCCGAGGAGGACGCGGCTGCCGACGCGACCGACGACGCGGCGTCTTCGTCGCCCAGCACCGATGATGCGGAGACCGGCAACCCGGCAACGACCTCGACGATCACCACGTCCGCCCCCAGCCCCGACGCGGAGCCGTTCAGCCTGAGGGGCAGCCGCAAGACCTGGATCATCCTCGGCGTCACCCTGCTCCTCAGCCTGCTCGCGCGCTGGCTGCTGCCCCGGCTCACCGGGCTCACGCAACGCACGAGCGTGCGGGCCGACGAGCTCATCGTCGACGCGCTGGCCGCGCCGCTTCGCCTGGGCATCCTCGTGCTCGGCCTGCGCATGGCCCTCTCGACGGTGACCATGCCGGCTCACTGGCATGCGCTGGCCGACCGCATCGCACAGGCCCTCGTCCTGGCCGCCCTCGCCTTCCTCGCGTGGCGACTGGTCGACCTCGTCCGGCAGGTCATCAGTCAGCGCGTGAAGACCAGCGAGACCCGACTCGACGATCAGCTCCTGCCGCTGCTGGCACGAGTGCTCAAGCTGCTCATCGTCGTCGGCGGCGGCATCATGGTGTTGGACCAGCTCGGCTTCGAGGTCAGCTCGCTGGTGGCCGGGCTCGGGCTCGGCGGTCTCGCCTTCGCGCTCGCCGCCAAGGACACCGTCGCCAACCTGTTCGGGTCGATCATGATCTTCGTCGATCGGCCCTTCGACCTCGGCGACTGGGTGCGCTTCAAGAAAGTCGAGGGCATCGTCGAGGACGTCGGCATCCGGTCGACCAAGGTTCGCACCTGGGAGGACACACTCTTCACCATCCCCAACGCCGACCTGGCGTCGGGCTGCATCGAGAACGTGAGTCGCTTCAACTCACGCCGCGTGTCGGTCCGACTCGTCCTCCGCTCCGACACCCACCCCGAGCTATTGGAACGGGCGGTCGAGTCGGTCCGCGAGACCCTCGAGTCGCACGAAGACGTGAAGGACGGGCACTACGTCTTCTTCGACCAGATCGGTGAGAACGGCTTCGAGTTGATGGTGTACTTCTTCGTGAAGTTCACCGAGTGGCGTCGCTACCTCGAGGTCCGGCAGACGATCTTCCTCGACCTCCTCCATCGCTTCGAGAAGCTCGGCGTGGGTCTCGCCAGCCCCACCCGCACGGTCCTCCTCGAAGACGGACGCAGCGACGACAGCAAGAGCTGACACGGGCGAGCGGGCCTGTCGGGGGCGGCTCAGAGGTCGCGGAGGATCGCGCGCACGGGCGAAGCGTCGACGCCGACCATCTTCAACGGCAGGGCGATGAGCTCGTAGTCGCCTTCGGGCACGTCGGTGAGGTCGAGCCCTTCGAGGATGCGCACCTCGTGACGCAGCAGCGCGTGGTGCGAGGCGAGGTCCTTGCTGTCTTGCGCATCGACCGAGAAGCTGTCGATGCCGAGCAAGCGCCACCCCCGCTCACCGGCCAGCTCGGCCGCTTCGGGATGAAAGTGAGCCGTCGCCTCCGCGAAGCGTGGAGGTCCCGACTGCGTCCGTGCGTGGACGAGGACCCGCTCGACACCATCGAGATCGTGGGCCTCCAGGTCGGCGCGCGTGACCGCCCCCGCCGTCTCGACACGGACGACCCGCGCTCGGCCGATGTAGGCGTCGAGGTCGACCGAGGCCGCGTCAGCCCCGTCGGCGTGGAAGTGCAGCGGCGCGTCGACGTGCGCGCCACAGTGCACCGTGGTGTTGATGGTCGTGACGTTGCAGGTGTCGCCGCCGCCGAGCTCCATGACACGGCGATGGCTGAACGGCGTGTCACCGGGCCAGACCTCGAGCTGCTCGGAGACCGGGGGGGAGATGTCGCGGATCATCAGCCGTACTTCGGGAGCTCGGCGAGGTGCTTCTCGTACGCCTTGGTCTCGAGGATGTCGTCGATCTGATCCACGCATGCCACGAGCTCCTCGTCCTTCGTGTAGAAGTGCGGCGACACGCGGATGCCCGCCTGAGGTCGGTAGTCGACGACGACGTCGCGGGCCAGCAGCTCCTGACACACCGCCTTGGCCTCGGGCACGTCGAAGGCGACCGTGCCGCCTCGGCGCTCGGGATCCATGGGACAGGTCACCACGTGACCCCGCTCCTGCGCCAGCTCGACCAGACGCGCGGTCTGGCGGACGGACTTCTCGCGAATCGCCCTGGAGCCGACCTCGGCGACGATCTCCACGCCCGAGATCGCCGCGTGCAGGGCCGGCACGTTGGGCGTCCCCACCTCGAAGCGGAAGGCGTCGTCGCGGTAGCGCATGTCGCCGGGGTCGAAGTCGAAGGGATCGGGGTGAGCCATCCAGCCAGTGAGACGCGGGTTCAGGGTCTGAGCCAGCTCGGGTCGGACCCAGAGGAAGCTCGCGCCGGGTCCACCGCACAGCCACTTGAGGACGCCGCCGGTGAGGAAGTCGACGCCGAGGTCCTGCACGTCGACCTCGAGCGTGCCGACCGACTGATAGGCATCGAGAAGCACCAGCGCACCCTTGGCGTGGGCCGCCTCCGCGATGGCCTTCGCGTCCTGGATGTAGGCGCTGCGGAAGAGGACGTGATCGAGGGCGACCAGGCGTGTGGTTTCGTCGATGGCGTCGATCATCGCCTGAGTGTCGATCGAGACCCCGTCCTCGGTGCGAACCTGCTGCAGCCGCAATCCTTGCTCTTGATGCCTCTCGTAGAGGTAGAGGAGCGACGGAAAGTTCATGTCGGTGACGACGACGCCGTTGCGCTCGGATTGCCAATCGAAGGCCGACAGGACACCGGCGGTGGCGAGGGTCACGTTCTGGTGGATGGAGACCTCGTTCTCACCAGCTCCGAACAAGCTGGCGACGAGATCGCCGAGCGTGCGCGGCAGCACCCACCAGCTCTCGGCCCAGGCACGCACGCCACGCGTGGCCCAGGTTTCACCGTACTCGGCGAGGCGATCGCGAGTGCGGTCGGGCATTGCGCCGAGCGAGTTCGAGATGAGGTAGTTGGTCGATTCGAGGATCGGAAACGAGGAGCGGTGCTCCAGGAGAGGATCCGACATGACACCTCCGCGAGCGCGGGAACGGCCGCAGGAAGCCGACCGTCATCGACGGCAGGAACGCAGCTCGAAGAGGCCTGCGACGCCGTCTGGCGGCCTCCATCCTACCTTGGCTCGCCCACCCGCGCTCGGTCGAGCAGCCGACATCGATCACGGCCCGCCCATGCGTCAATGGAAGAGTGCAAGTGAGTGAGAATCAAATGTGTTCTTAGAGGCCCTTCGCGACTTGTTTCCGAGGTGTTTCGCATGCTTGCCCCCGCCGCTTGACACCCCCTGGGGCCACTACTAGCATGCCGTTGGAGTCTCTCTCCCCCAGCGATCGTTGTCAGCGGCGTTCCGGGTCAGCCGGAGAGAGCTCTTGCGAGCTTCATGCCGACTTCATTTCGTCAGCGTTCGACTTCCCCTCCCGCCGCTCTCGGTGCTCGTCCCTGAGCCGTCGTCCTGACTCCCGCCTTCTCGTTTGCGAGACCGCATGCCTTCTACGACCCAAACCCCTCGCCCGCGGCGCGACCTGAAGCGCGAGAAGGTGGCCGAGGCACGTCGTCTCTTCCGAATGGCCTACGCCCGTCAGCTCGAAGGCCAACCCGAGCATGCTCGGGTCCTGTTCGAGAAGTCCTTGCGTCTCCATCCGACGGCCGAGGCCCACGTCCACCTCGCCTGGGCCCTGGCGACCGACGGTCAGCTCGAGGACGCCCTCGATCATTGCCGTGACGCCATGCAGCTCGAGCCCGAGTTCCCGAACGCGTGGAACGACATGGGCGCGTACCTCATCGAGATGGAGGAGCCCGAGCAGGCGCTCTTCTTCCTCAAGCGCGCGACGACGATGAGGCAGTACTCGACGCGCAGCTTCCCGCACTACAACCTCCACCGCGCCTACCTCGCGCTGGGGGATCGCAACCGGGCCATCCGACACCTCGACCAGGCGCTCGAGGCCGACCCCGACTTCGGTCCGGCGCTCTCGGCCCTCGCCGAGCTCATGTTCCCCGGCCAGGGTCGTGAGCAGGGTCACGACGAGCTCGAAGACTGTCTCCGAGCGGGCACGCCCGTCCTCGGTCTCCCGCCCTCGCACGGATAGCTCACCGCTCCTGCCAACTCGCGGCTGCGCCGACGCTTCGCGGCGCAAGTCACGCTGGCGGAGTTGGTCCCCAAACCCACCTGAGACCGCCTTTTTCGGCGGGCTTGCTCTCTCCTGAACGGAGGGCGGGTCAGACGGGGCGTCTCGGACCATCGAGAGCGCTCGGCACGGGTCCGGCCTCGGTTGCTCGGGACCGCGCCACGTTGCATGCTCTCGTGCCTTCCAACTGGGCCAATCCGACCGCGAAAGACCCGCTGGCGCCAGCCAGCGACGCATCGAAGCGAGCCGCACGGCGCGCTCGACCGACCGGCCCGTCGAGACACCTTCGCAGGGAGACTCGGGAGACGTGATGACCGACGAGAAGAAGCTCTTGGCCGAGGACTTCGTCCTCACCGACGACCACCTCGATGGCGGCCTCCGGGGCATCCCCGTGGGCACCTGCCGCACGAGCGCGGTGAGCGCGGACGAAGGGGTGTCCTACCGTGGCTACCCCATCACGGACCTGGCCGACCTCAGCTGCGAGGACGTCATCTACCTCCTCTTCCACGGGGAGCTGCCCAGCGGGGACCAGGCCAAGTCCTTCAGCGAGGACCTGGGCCGGCGCAGCGAGGTCGATCCGGCGGTCTTCGACCTCGTCGCCCGCTTGCCCGAGTCCGGTCACCCCATGGAGGCCCTCATCGCGGCCGTCATGTTCCTCGGAATGACCGGCAAGACGGAAGACAACGACTACCGCGAGGACGCCCTCAACCTCGTCGCGCGCAGCAGCGCGGTCGTGGCGGCGGTCTTCCGCGTGAAGAACGGCTGGGGTGACCCCATCGCCCCGCGTACCGACCTGCCCTTCCACGAGAACTTCGCCCACATGATGGGCTGCCCCGGCGGTCACGAAGTCCTCGCCGACCTCCTCCGGATGTTCTACGTCCTCCACGCCGACCACGGCGGCGGCAACCTGTCGACCTTCGTGGGCAAGGCGGTGGCCTCGGGTCTCGCGGACACCTACTCGTCGATGGCGGGCGCGCTCGCCGCGCTGTACGGCCCGCGGCACGGCCGTGCGAACCAGGAGTGCCTCGAGTTCGTGAAGCGGATCGGCACCTTCGATCCCGCCGAGGCCGAGTCCCGTGTCCGCGCAGTCATGGCCGATGGCGGCGTCGTCTACGGCTACGGCCACGCCGTGCTCCGTGCCGAGGACCCGCGCGCGACCATCCAGTTCGCCTTCGGTGAGAAGCACTTCGCCGACGACGAGAACTTCAAGATCGCTCGCACGCTCCGTCAGGTCGTTCCGTCGATCCTCAAGGAGCACCCCAAGATCTCGAACCCCTACCCCAACGTCGACGCGGTCTCGGGCTCGCTGCTGCACGCCGCCGGCCTGAAGGACTCGCGCTTCTACACGCTGCTCTTCGGCTGGTCGCGAATCGCCGGCATCAGCGCGCAGATCGTCGACGAGCGCGAGGTCCTGCGCGGGGGCAAGGGCGTGCCGATCTACCGCCCGCGCTTCATCGCGGTCGATCAGCCCCGCCGTCGCCGCTGACCGGCCTCGTCGTGCATCGACAGCTCGGTCCCATCGTCGCGCTGGGGTTGCTCGCGGCCACCAGCCTGCTCGGCTGCGCCACGCGCCAGCTCGCTCCCGGCGACGCTGCCCCGGCGGGCTCGGAGCTCCAGCTCGCGAGCTTCGACCACGCCTGGCAGCGCGTCGCCGAAACCCATCCCCTCGAGGACATGGGCGGCCTCGACTGGGAGGCCGTCCGCGACGAGCTCCGGCCCGCCGCGGCCCGCGCCACTCGAGCCAGCGAGTTGCGTCCTGTCCTCGGCCAGATGCTCGCCCGTCTCGGCGACTCGCACTACGGCGTCCTCCCGGGAACCGACTCCGACCTGTCGTTCCAGGTCGCCCGCGCCCGCCGCTCGCGAATGGCCGTGGGCCGACCGCAGTGGCGACTCGAGCCCGCGCCGATCACCCTCGACTCCCTGGGTCAGGGCGACCTTGGCCTGAGCTGTCACCTGGTCGGTGACGAGGTCCTCGTCACCCGGGTGAGCCCGGACGGCCCGGCGCATCAGGCCGGTGTCCTGCCAGGCTTCGTGGTCGAGCGCATCGACGGTCAGTCCGTGCGTGGGGTCCTCGGCGCCTTGAGCGAGATGGGTCTCACTGGAAGTGCTCTCCACCTGCGTCTCCAGACCTTGCTCACCGAGGCGCTGGAGGGCTTGCCGGGCACGACGGTCGACCTCGCCCTCATCGATCAGGTCGGCGGCCTGCGCCGCCTGAGCCTGAAGCGGGAGCCGTCGCAGCAACAGGTCGTGTCGTTCGGGCACCTGACCTCGCTGCCGGTGGAGACCGAGTCGCGCGTGCTGGATGCGGGCGTCGGCTACGTCCGCTTCAACATCTTCATGCCGGCCATCGTGGGCCCCTTCAACGAGGCCATCCAGGGCTTCATCGACCGACGGAGCCCGGGCGTGGTCCTCGACCTGCGGGGCAACCCCGGCGGCGTGGGCGCCATGGTCATGGGCCTGGCCGGTCGCTTCGTGGCCGAGCGTGGGAAGAGTCTCGGGACGATGCAGACCCGGGAGACCCAGCTCCGCTTCTTCGCCAACCCGCGAGCCCGAAGTGAACGCTTCGAGGGACCCGTGGCGATCCTCGTCGACGATCTCTCCGCCAGCACCTCCGAGATCTTCGCCGGTGGTCTCCAGGAGATGGGCCGCGTCCGCGTGTTCGGACTCCGGTCGGCGGGGATGGCCCTGCCCTCTCTCGTTGAAGAGCTGCCCAACGGCGATCGTCTGCAGTTCGTGACGGCCGACTTCACCACGCCCGGGGGCCGACGCCTCGAGGGTCAGGGGGTGGAGCCCGACGCCGTCGTGCCCCATTCGCGCGAGCACCTCCTCTCGGGTGAGGACGCCGCGCTCTCCGCCGCCGTTGCCTGGATCCTGGCCCAGCAAGGAGCCTCGTCATGACCGTCCGTACCCTGTCCGTCCTGCTCCTCGCCGCCGCCTGCACGCTGGGCACGACCGGTCTCGCCGAGGCCCAGTCGAGCACCCAGCGCCCCAAGAGCATCCGGGCGACCACGCGCCCGACCAGCACGGTCACCCTGGAGAGCCCCGACGGCAAGCCGCTCCCGAGCGCCGAGTCCATCCTCAAGCGCTCGGTCGACGCCAGCCGCATCGCCAAGGCCTGGAAGGGCTCGCGCGGCCGCATCACCCGAGCGAGCCTCTCGATGAGCTCGGACGCCTTCAAGGGCGACGTGACCATCTACCAGAAGGATCCGGGCCTGCTGCGCAGCGTCGTGAACCTGTCCGGCCTGGGCCGGATGGAGCAGGGCTACGACGGCAAGGTGGTGTGGGCGAACGACCCCATCATGGGCGCGCGGGTGCTCGAGGGTGCCGAGGCCGAGCAGTTCCGCATGCAGTACGACCCGACCGCGCTGAGCCGGCCGGACGAGATCTTCACCAAGGTCGAGACGCTGCGCCTGACCAAGTTCGGTGACCACCGTGTCCACGAGGTCCTCATGGTCACCAAGGACGGCACGAAGATGAAGGGCTTCTTCGACGTCGAGACGGGTCACCAGGTCGGGATGGAGATGACCATGTCGACGATGATGGGTGACCTGCCCGTCAAGACGACCATGGAGAACTACCGCGAGTTCGAGGGCGCGCTCTTGCCGGCGACCATGAAGGCGGTGGCCATGGGCATCGACACGAACTTCACCATCACCGCCATCGAGCTCGACCCGGAGCAGATGCCCTCCTTCGAGCCGCCCGCGGCCATCAAGGCACTCGCTGCAGAGCAAGCCGGCGGCACTGCCACGGCCCCGCCCACGACGGCCGCGCCTTCGGCAAGCACGCGACCGGCCACGGCTGGCTCGGGACGATGAGCATCGATCGGCTCGATCCGGCGGCGGCAAAGTCTCGGCTGGACGAGACCGACGACGCGGTCTACCTCGACGTCCGCACGCCCGACGAGTTCGCCGCCGGCCACCCGACGGGGGCGTACAACATCCCCATCGTCGAGTTCACGCCTGCCGGCCCTCAGCCCAACCGCGTCTTCGCCGACGTGGTCGAGGCGCACTTCGAGAAGAACCGCACGCTCGTCGTCGGCTGCCAGGTCGGCCAGCGTTCGATGATGGCCTGCGAGGTGTTGGCGAGCCTCGGCTTCACCCGGCTCGTCAATGTCGAAGGTGGTTACGGCGGCGCCAAGGAGCCGATGACCGGTCAGGTCATGATCGAAGGCTGGGCCGCCCGTGACTACCCGATCAGCACGACTCCGGAGTCGGGTCGGAGCTGGAGCGAGCTGAGCCAGGCCGCACCCGAGTAGCGGGTCACGTCTGCTCGACGTGGAAGGAGAACCGGGCGACGCGTCCGGCCTCGGCAGCGAGCACCGCCACCTCGACCTCTCCCCAGGGTCCGTCCTCCTCGGGACTCTGGCTCGACCTTTCGGCCTCGCGGACCCAACTCCGGAGCGTGGCGAGATCCCGTGCCGCGGGACCACGGACGTCGAGGCCGCCGAGTGCCGTGACGAGCGTCGGTCGGTGCTCGTGGTCGTCTCTCTCGACGCGATCCTTCTCGAGCTGCCGGAGCACGGAGAAGAACCGTCGCGAGAGCGCCGGCATCCCCGTCACGACGGCGAGCAGGAGCATGACGCACTGGAACTGCGTGGTCGTGCCCCTCTCGGCCAGGAAGACGGCGACCTCGGCGGGGTCGAGTCGGGACTTGATGAGCCGGTAGACGTTGATGAAGCGCTTGAGCGCTCGTGGCGATCGTCCCAGCAGCGGGGACAGCACGACCATGAAGTCCCGCTCGGCGTCACCGATGTCGAGGCCCTGAGGCGTGAGGTCGATGACTGGTGTCTTGGCGGTCGCCGTTGACGACGGCGTTGGGGCCGTCGACTTCGGAGTGACCTGACCCGACGGAGCCGTTGGCGCGCTCGGAGCCGGCGCAGGTGCGGTCGGAGTCGATGGCGCAGGAGGCGTCGCGCTGGCCGGCGCAGGCGCCGCGGCAGGCTGCGAAGGCGGGGGCGGCTCGGGCGATGGCTTCGCAGGCGGCTTGGCCGGAGCCGTCGTCGACGGCCCACCGGTGAGTCCCGCGATCATCTCCACGCGACCATCGTCGTTCATGGGTCGGATCCAGAACGGGACCTGGAAGATCTTCTCGAGGTAGTCGGTCGGCGTGGCCGGTCGGATGGCGCCGAGCTCGTCCTTCGGCGACGTCTCGCCCGAGTCGAGCAGCTCCTTGTAGTGACTCTTCAGCGAGCTGGACACCCAACGTGCATCGACGCCGACGACGACCACGAAGAGCCGGAAGGCGAGCAGCAGGTGGACGGCCTGCAGGACCTTCACGACCTGCTCGGGCTCACAGCGATCGAGGTCGTCGATGTAGAGGACGATGCGGTTGATCGCGTGGGGCGCGTGCTGCTCGGCCTTCACCTCTTCCTCCGGATCCTCGATGGCCGTGTTGTGTCGTCCGATCGCCTCCGAGAGCGTCTGAAGGTCGCGACGGATGCGGGCGGTCACGCCGAGCCGCTTGCGGTAGTCGTCACTGGTCGCCTTGCCGGCGATGAAGTCGGCGAGGAACACCGAGTGCGTGGTGCGCTCGAGACGCTCCTCGAGTCTCTTCTTCTGGAGGCGGGCTGCCTCCCGGTCGCGCTCGAGCCGGACAACGCGATCGTGATGGGCGGCGACCTCCTCCTCCAGCCTGGCTCGCTCACTCCTGAGCTCGTCCGCCTCGATGGTCAGCATCGCCTGCCACTTCTCGGCCCGCCGGAGCCAGCGCTCGCCCGAAGACGACGCCTTCGTCAGCCAGGTCGCGAACGCGCCGATGAGGAGGGACCACTGACCGATCGTGGCGAGGATCTCCTTCACGACCTCGTGCAGGTTCAGGGTGCGAGCCGCACCGGCGAGCCCGGCGCCGACGGCCAGGGTCAGGGCGAGCACGAGCACGAGCTTCAGCAAGCGGGCTCCGCGATCCTTGCCCCGCAGGTAAGGGGCGAGAAGACTCGCACCAGACTCGACGACGGCTCGGGCTCTCTCCACGGAGCTCTTCAGGTCGTTCGCCTTGGCTCCCGCTGCGAGCAGGGTGTCGTCGATCTCGCCGACGAGCTCGCGGGCGTCGGTCTCTTGCTGATCGGTCAGGTCGACCAGCTCGACCAGGTCGTCGACCGTCAGCTCCCTCAGTCGGTCGAGGCTCGGACGGATCGTGCTCTCTTCCTGGCCGATGTCGTCGGTGAGCTCGTCGACACGATCGCTCTTTGTCTGGATCTCGTCCTCGAGCTTCTCGATCTCGGCCGTGGCTTCGAGCTCATCGTCGGCCTTCTTCGCGATCTCGGCGAGGAGCGCTTCTCGTCGCTTGCCGAGCTCGCTCGTCCCGTCCTTCTCGGTGACCTTGAGGTTCTCGAAGACGTGGGTCATCAAGCTGGCCCAGAGATCGCTCTCGACGTAGTGCCAGGCGTTGAACTCGATCTGGGCGACCTTCTTGTAGAAGCTGATCTCGCCCTGGGCCTTCTCCGAGCGCCGCGCCTCACCGGAGAGCTCGCGAACGCGAGCCTGGAGGCTCCGCATGAAGTAGGTCTTGCCCGAGCCCCAGTCACCGAAGAGACCGATGGAGAGTGGCGGATCGATGCGCTTGGCCGTGACGAGGTGCGCGAGGGCGTCGACGTCGCGCCGGATGTCGAGGAGGTCGGGTCCGCCCGAGTCGTCGGCATGGTAGCCAGCGACACGGGTCCCACCCATGACGTGTCCGTAGAGGATGGACTTCCAGGCCTCGAACGAACCGTAGCGACCGTCGCGAACGAACACCGTCAGGCCCGCTCGCAGCTTCTCGAGCGAGACTCCTGTCCGAGCCAAGTGCCCCCGAGGAGTCGCCGCATCCTCCTGCTCGACGGTGAGCAGGGCGGCCAGCAGGTGAGCCGACAGCAGCAAGGGCCTGCGACCTCCCCTCGCTGTCCTTCGCGCGTGATCCCATGCCTCTTCGAGCAGCTTCGAGGCGCCTTCGGTCAACGCGTCCTTGCTGAGCGACTCCCTCTGGAGCGACATCAGCCCAGTCTCCCCCAGGGCCGAGAGAGGATCATCCAGGTCGAGCTCCTGGATCGCAGCGTGAAGCAGTCCGAAGGCGCCACGTGGACCATCTCGCTGAACGAGCTCGATGATCCCGACCACGACGTCCTGTGCAAGGACAGGGCCCTCGGGGTCACCCTGCCTCCCCCCGGCCAGTCCGAGCGCATCCTTGACGCCGTCGCCGAACCGCCAGCCGTCGAAGCCCTCGAGAACGAACGTCGGAGTCGACACGGCCTCGAGGAGGTCCGCGAGCTGAACACCCTGGTGCCGCTGCTCTTGCTCGAGCTGCTCCGGTTCTTCCTGGACGAAGCTCGGTGCCATCATCGAGCCCACGCCCTCCACCGTGCTCAGTGCCTCGGCTGCGACGGCGACGAGCTCCTCGCCGACCAGTCCGTGAACGAAGCCCCGGACCTCCTCTTCGACGACGACCGGGGCTCCCTCGATGCCGATCAGCTCCTGAGGCGAACCGGCCGAGCCGAGGTTCCAGGCCGGCGTGTTCATGATCTCGTCTTCGAGCATCGAGCGACCGAGAACCTCGCCAGCGAGCTGCCTCAGCTGAGCGTCGTTGGGTGAGTGCCAGGCGACATCCCACTTCGCTCCGCTCACGTCGGCCGCTGACCAGCGTGGGATCCACACCCCCTCCGGGGCCTCGTCAGCAAGATCGAGCACGACCGCACCCTGGGCATCGTCGCTGATCGCGATCTTGCAGCGCACCTCACCCCAGTCGAAACGGACGGCAAGCGGTTGATCCCAGCTCTCCAGCACGTGCCAAGCAGCGATGGCCTGCTGTCGAGAGACGAGAAACGCCGTGACGATCCGTATCGATGAGGACGACTCACCAGCTTCGGCTTCTCCACCCGGCGGCGCCACCAACGCACCGACGAAGGCCCACTGGTTCTGGATCACTCCTCCACCCTCACCCGCAGGTCGTCGAGGTCGATCCGGTCCCGATACTCCGGCAGCAGCACGTCGCGGAGGCCGTGCGTGCTCACCGAGTAGCCATGCTGCTTCGCGTGAGCCGCGAGCTGCTGCAAGGTGAGCTCGTACAGCGGCAGGGAGTTGAACGCCGACCGCATGCCGTGGAGCGGGTCGAGACGGTAGACCTTCCGGCTGCCCTCGGTCCCGTCCTCCACGCAGGCCCAGGCGACCAGCACCGGCTCCTCGACGCTGCGCAACGGCGCCAGGCTGCCGGCGTTCTCGTCACCGACCCGCAGCTCCGCCACCAGCAGCAACGCGCCCTTCTCGAGAGCCCCGACGACCGCGTCCTGCCGGAGACCGAGCAGCTTCTCGAGCTCGTCCACGTCGGTGCGCGGATGCCAGGTGAAGCGCAGCCGGAGACCGAACGCCTGTTCGCAGAAGCGGCGGAAGTTGAGCCCGTAGGTCGCGCAAGACACGCCATAGCCCCAGCGGAAGGTCCGTGACCGAGACCAGCGTCGGAAGAGGTTCATCCAGCCGGCGTTCGACTCGTGCTCGCGCACTCGGGCCTGACCCAGACCAAGGTCGAGGAAGACGTTCTCCATGAGCTGGAGCTGGATGTTGACCGCCGTGAGCAGGGCCTGGTCCGTCGGGTTCGCCCGCGCACCCACTCCCGAGATGTCGGACTCGGGGTAGAGCTCGTGGTGATACGCAGCCAGCTCCGGGTTGCTGAGCTGATGCTCGACCTCGGTGAGCTGACGCTGCAGCTCCACGAAGGACGGCGTCGTCGTCCGAAGCCCCGGAGCGAGCTGGAGACGAAGCCGCCGGAAGCGACGCCGAAGCTCACGACGATTGAGAGGCGCCTCACCGTCGTCATTCGCCGGACCCGGTTTTCCGAGCTCGTCCCAGAGCCCTCCCATGGCGTGCTCACCCAGCGCCCGGTACGCCTCGAGCTGGGTCTCATCGAAGAACTGATCGGCGGTGGACTGATGAGGGAAGGTGGGGTCGCGCTCGGCGTACTCGCCGATGATCGGACCCTCGTCTCCCGTGAGGGATGCCTTCACGTAGAGAAGCCAACCGACCTCTGCCTCCTCCTCTTCGCCGCCTTCCTGCGGTGGGTAGAGGATCCGTCCCAGGGCACAATGCGTCCGCGAAAGGCCCGTGGCCGGATCGAGGCTGAGGTCCTCCATGTCGATGTCGATCTCGACGCCGAGATCGATCCGAGCGTGCCGCATGACGTCGGCGAGCGCACCGAACTTCATCTGGGGATCGGCCTCTCCATCTCCGACGATGATGAACTTGCAGCGTCGCTTGAGGAGTTGGTAGAGCCCGAGGTTCTCGAGGTGGCCACCGTCGGAGACGTTGATGAGTCGTCCCTTGGTGCCCAACAGGCCCACCGCTTCCCGGAAGAACTCGAACAGGCCCGGCGTCTTGGGACGCTTGTCCATCTTCGTCGGGTTCGACAGCCAGTAGCCCAGGCGCACGTTGAGGATCGCCAAGATCAGCGTCAACGACGACATCGTGAACTTGCCCATGTTGGGCGAGGCCGCCGCCGACGAGATCGCCATCGCCGTGCCGAGGTCCACTTGCTTGGAGTAGTCCGACGACGGCCGATAGCCGAGCGCCTCGTTGCCGACGAAGAGCTTGCTGAACAGGAAGAAGTCGCCCTGTCGACCGCTGTTGCGGGCGGAGCGCTCGCCCTGGAGATTCACGACGCCGTTGAGAAGGTGATAGGGCGCCGCCGACTCGGTGGATCGGATCTCGCTCAGCGCGAAGCGATCGATGGCCCGGCGCTGACCACTGCTGAGCGACACCTCCTCGAGACCCATCTGGAGGAAGGCCTCGCTCTGACGCTCACGCCAGAAGCCATGACCCGAGGTCGCGTTCACGTCCACGAAGAGGCTCAGCACGAAGAGGACCACGAAGGCCAGAGCGCCCCACTCCCTCACGGGCTCGTGAAGGTAGAAGAGATGAGCGAAGTGCAACTCGATGAGCAAGAGAAACAATGCCGTGATCACGCCGACCAGGCTCAAGGCGATGCGGCCGACCAGACGCCGGGTCGCCACGCCCAAGCCCCCCAGGACGCTGCCGATGCCGGTCGCCACCGTGCTCACCGCCGGCCACGACCAGTGCACGGCCTGCTGCTCGAGCCAGGGCAAGAGGATCGGCTGCACGCCCAGGAAGAGCACGATGACCGGCACGACGACCAGGCGAGCGAGCACGCCGCTGAAGCGCTCGCGCATCCGTCGTCTCCCCACTCCTCGCCAGAACGCCGGGAAGAGGAGGAGCAGCAGCCAGAATCCGGCGACCATCACGCCGACGAGTGGGTAGTAGGCGGCGTGCTCGTGTCGGGCGAGCCAGGCGGTGAAGAAGCTCACCGCGAGAATGACCGGCCCGAAGAAGCACAGGCTGTGAATGAGCAGCCCCCGGATGACGACCATGGCCATGACGACCTGGTCCCAGAATCCACGAGGCGCCAGATAGTTCCCGTGCTCGCGGAAGTGCTGGAGCTCCTTCGACTCCACGCCGCTGCAGCGCGTCCATGGGAAGGCATAGCCCTTGCGCCTGGCCCACCAGCGCGTGAGCGCACCACCCACGAAACCACCTCCCGACACGGTCGAGAGGTAGTCGACGTGTCGCAGGATCCCGCGCGCGTGCAGCGCTTGAAGCAGGCCGAGATTGAAGCTCGCCGAGCGGATGCCACCGCCCGACAGCGCCAGGCCGACGAGCCCCAGCGCCGTGCTCGGCCCCTTCGACCAGTTCTTCAGAGAAGCGCCCGTGGACACCTCGGCGTCGGCGCAGGGCTCCTCGACTCCGGCGGCGGTCCGACGCTCCTGGAGGTCGGCGAGCTCGGCCGTGAAGACCTTCGGGTCGAGCCCGGCGTCTTGGCAGGGAGGGGATGAAGCGACCGACTTGCTGGCTGACATGCCTCGACTGTCGAAGCCAGCAGCGCGAATGTCAACGGGCGCGAACGTCAGGCGATCACTTCACGGCTCACCGTGCCCACCGCCACCCGGCGTCTCGATGACGAGGCGGTCGCCGGCCTCGAGCGTGGCGCGATCGCGACCGGCCAGCTCCTCGACCCCGCCCTCGCGGCGCAAGAGACGATTCCTTCCGGCCTGGCCCGCCTCGCCCCCGGCCAGGCCAAACGGGCCGGCGGCACGTCGCTCGGACAGGATCGCGGCCTCCACCGGCTCGAGCACCTCGATCTCACGGACGACGCCGTCACCACCCGGCCAGCGTCCATCACCACCCGAGCCTCTCCGACGACCGAAGCGGTGAAGCAAGACGGGATGCCGTCGCTCGAGCACCTCGGCATCGGTGATGCGCGTGTTGGTGAGGTGTTGATGGACGACGTGAGCCCCGGCAAAGCCGGGCCCCGCACCGGCGCCACCACAGATCGTCTCGTAGTAGCCAAAGCGCTCGTTGCCGAAGGTCAGGTTGTTCATGGTCCCCTGCCCCGCCGCCAGCGCACCGAGGGCGGCGAGCAAGACGTCGGCGAGGCGCATGGAGGTCTCGACGTTGCCGCCACACACGGCAGCCTCCGGCCCCGGATCGAGCAGGCTGCCCGACGGCAGGGCGAGGTCGACCGGAGCGAGGCAACCGTCGTTGAGAGGGACCTCGCGACCGAGCAGGCAGCGCAGGACGTAGAGCACGCAGGCTCTCGTCACCGCCTTCGGCGCGTTGAGGTTGCCTTCGTGCTCCGACGACGTGCCGGTGAAGTCGAAGCGGATGCGACCACCGGCGATCGTGATCGTCACGGCGATCCTGGTCCCGTCATCGAGCGTGTCGGAGAACACGTGCTCGCCGTCGCCGAGTCGCGCGAGCAGGTCCGCCGTGGCCTCCGAGGCATCATCGAGCACGTGCTGCTGGTACGCCGTGACGACGTCGACGCCCCGCTCGGCGCAGAGCGACGCGAACAGTCGAGCACCGGAAGCGTTGGCCGCGACCTGCGCCTGAAGGTCGCGGAGTCGCTCTTCCGGGTCCCGCACGGGATGAGGTCCGGCGGCGAAGAGCTCGCGGATGGCGTCGTCGCGGAAGCGCTCGTCCTCGACGAGAGCGAGGTCGTGGAAGCAACAGCCCTCTTCTGCCAATGTCGTCGAGAACGGCGGCATGGAGCCGGGCTGGATGCCGCCGATGTCCGCGTGGTGCCCCCGATTGCCGACGAAGGCGACGAGCTCACCGTCGACGTGGACCGGGCTGACGACCGTGACGTCGGGGAGGTGTGAGCCACCATGACGTGGGTCGTTGGAGGCGAGCACCAGGCCCGGCGTCATGCCCTCACGATCTCGCGTGGCCAACAACGCCCGCACGGTCTCTCCCATCGCACCGAGGTGCACGGGGACGTGAGGGGCGTTGGCGACGAGGCGACCGTCGGCGGTGAAGAGCGCGCAGGAGTAGTCGCGTCGCTCCTTGATGTTGGTCGAGTGACTCACGCGTCGGAGCGTCTCGCCCATCTGCTCGGCCAAGGACATGAAGCGACGCGCGAAGATCGCGAGACTCACGGGATCGCAGCGGTCGTCTCCTGACGTGCTCACGCGCTTGCGGCGTCGCGTGAGGAACAGCCGCCCCTTCTCGTCACGACGGGCGGTCCAGCCGGGCTCGACCACGATGGTCGACACCGCCTCGGCGATGAGAGCCGGCCCATCGATGTCGACACCGATGGGCAGGTCGTCTCGCTGCCAGGTCGGCGTCGGCAGGGCCTGCACGCCCTCCTCGGCGAGGAAGCCGACCTCGACCTCACCCGTGGGCTCACCCGAAGGATCGATCGTCGCACCGAGGTCGACCTCGGGCTGTCCGAGTCGACCGTGGGCGCGCCCGCGCAGGGTCACCAGCTCGACCCGCGTGCCGTCCTTGGCAAAGCCGAACAGCCGGCGATGCTCGTCCTCGAAGGCACGAGCGAGCGCCTGGGGGTCGAGCGGTGCGTCGTCGGTCCAGCTCACGACCACGCTCTCTTCCGTGCCGCGGTAGCGGAGATCGACGTCGAGCTCCGTGCGTCGGTCCTCGGCAGGGATCCCCTCGTCGTCGAGACGTCGTGCGAGCTCGGACCGCAAGGCAGACCAGTGAGCCTCGAGTTGCTCGGTCGTGACGCCGTCCAGCTCGGTGAGCACGGACACCGTGGCCTCGGTCGTGACGTCGGCGAGCGCGAGCCCGAGGGCGGAGAACACGCCAGCCAGGGGATGGAGCAGCACCGTGTCGATGCCGAGCTCGTCGGCCAGGGCACAGGCGTGCTGCGCGCCTGCTCCGCCGAAGCAGGTCAGGGCGTGCTCGCGCAGGTCGCAGCCGCGGGCCACCGAGACCTGACGCAGCGCCTCGGCCATGTCGGACACGGCCACCCGAACGAAGCCATGCGCCGCTTCTCCCAACGACAGGCCGACCGAATCGGCCAGCGGCTGGAGACGTTCGCGAGAGAGATCGGGGTCGATCGGTTCCTGGTCGGTGCTACCGAAGCAACGTGGGAACATCTCGGGTCGCACGCGACCGAGCACGACGTTGGCGTCGGTGAGTGTGGCCGGTCCGCCGCGGCCGTAGCAGGCGGGACCCGGCTCGGCGCCGGCGCTCTCGGGACCCACGCGCAGCCGCCGTCCCGTGCTCGTGAGGATCGAGCCACCACCGGCAGCGACGGTGACGATGTCGAGGGCAGGCGCCTTGAGCCGTCGTCCGGCGACCACGCGCTCATGAACACGCTGAAGACCTTCGTCGGCCGCCCAGCGACAGACGTCGGTCGACGTGCCTCCCATGTCGAAACCGACCACGCGATCGAAGCCGCAGGCGGCTGCCTCGGAGGCGACCGCCACCGCACCAGCAGCCGGCCCGGACAGGACGGCATCCTTGCCACGAAAGTCCTCGCCACGGACGAGGCCACCGCCCGACTGCATGAAGCGCAGCTCGGTGTCGTCGCCCAGGGTGGACCTGAGCTCATCGACGGAGGCGCGAATGAGCGGCGCGACGTGGGCTTCCGCGCAGGTCGTCTCGGCGCGGCTCACCAGGCCGATCTCGGGGACGACGTCGTGGCTACAGCAGGTCGTCGTGAACCCGACCTCCCGGCCGAGGGCGGCGACGCGTCGTTCGTGCCCGGGATGCGCGAAGCCGTGCGCGAGCACCACGGCCAGCACCTCGCAGCCCGCATCTCGAGCAGCGACGAGGTCGCGGCGCAGGCGGTCTTCATCGAGAGGATCCCGCACCGTGCCGTCGGGCAGGAGTCGCTCGCTCACCTCCACCACCCGCTCGGGCAGCGGCGGTGTCTTGACGATCTCGAGGGCGAAGAGGTCCGGGCGATCTTGATGACCGATCTCGAGCAGGTCGCCGAAGCCCGCGGTCACCGCGAAGCAGACCGGAGCGCCGCCTCGTTCGAGGAGCGCGTTGGTCGCCACGGTCGTGCCGACGCGGAGGATCTCGATCCGCTCGGCGAGGTCGTCGGTACCGCAAGCTTCCTTCAGCGCGGCCAGGATGGCGTCCTCACCCTCACGGCCTTCGCGCGAGAGGACCTTGGCGACACGCCAGCGACCGTCGCCGTCCCGGAGCACGACGTCGGTGAACGTGCCGCCGCGATCGATGAATGCGCGGACGCGGCCGTCGCTCATCCCTCGTGCCTCCAGCTCGGCGGCCGCTTCTCGAGGAAGGCACGCATGCCTTCTTCAGCATCGGGCGTGGTCATGAGCTCGTCGAGGTACTGGCGCTCGATGGCCGCAAGCTGCCGAGACCAGCGCTCACGATGACCGGCGCGACGGGCGCGCACCGCGTGGGCGAGAGCGCTCCGACTCTTCTTGCCGAGATGCTCGCGATGCCAGCGCTTCGCGTGCTGAGCGGGGTCGTCGTCGAGCTCGAGCACGAGGCCGGCCTGCCGCGCCTCCTCTGCCGAGCAGGGCTCTCCCGAGAGAAGGAGGGCCGTGGCGCGGGAGGGGCTCATGCGGTCGGGCAGGAGCACCGACGCGATGGGCGCGAAGATGCCGAGGTGGATCTCGGGGCTCGCGAAGCTGGCCTGGGGGTGGGCGAAGACCAGGTCGCAGGCAGCGACCAGCTCGAGACCCCCGCCAAAGCAGCGACCCTGCACGGCGGCGAGGATGGGCCGTGGGTGGTCGAGGAAGGTCTCGATGAGACGGCAGAACGCTGGCAGCGCCTCGTCGATGGCACCGGGGAGGTGCTCGGGGATGCTGGAGCCGTAGGAGAAGTCGGGACCAGCGGCTTCCAGGAGGACCGCGCTCTCATCGGGACCGGCGCTCTCGAGGCTCTCACGGAGGAGGGCGAAGACCTCATTGGTGAGGACGTTGCCTCGGCCGGCGTCCAGGCAGACGTGACGCAGGCCCCGGTCGTCGACCCGGGTCTGAACGGGCTCGGTGGTCATGACGGTTCGGTCCTCGGGAAGTCCGAAATGGTAGCGCGTCTCGTGCTTCAGCCTTCTCTCGCGACAGGGCATGATCCTCCTCCCCATCGAGGAGATGCACCGTGAAGGCCACCATCGTTCGTGAGCACGGAGGGCTCGACGCCCTGCTCCAGGAAGAAGTCCCCACGCCGGAGCCGGGACCGGGCGAGGTCCAGGTCGCGGTGGAGGCCGCAGCGCTCAACCACCTCGACCTCTGGGTCCGCCGGGGCGTGCCCGGTCACCGCTTTCCGCTGCCCATGATCCCGGGCTGTGACGGAGCCGGGACCATCAGCGCCGTCGGCGCGGGAGTGAGCGCGGACCGCGTGGGCGAGAAGGTCGTGCTGGCACCGGGTCTGTCCTGCGGCGAGTGCTTCTACTGCTCGACGGGTCAGGATCATCTCTGTGCGACGTACGGAATCCTCGGCGAGACACGCGACGGCACGAACGCCGAGTTCCTCACGCTGCCGGCGGAGAACGCGCTGCCTCGACCGGCCGGACTGACTGCGGCAGAGAGCGCCGCGCTCCCGCTGGTCTTCCTCACCGCCTGGGGGATGCTCTTCGATCGGGCTCAGCTCAAGAGCGGAGAGACCGTGCTCGTCCACGCGGCCGGCTCGGGGGTTGGCTCGGCGACCATCCAGCTCGCCAAGCTCGTCGGCGCGCGCGTCATCGCGACGGCCTCGACGCCGGAGAAGCGGGCGGCGGCGGAGGAGCTCGGAGCGGAGGCCACCTTCGACTACACGCAGGAGGGCTGGTCGAAGGAGATCTATCGCTGGAGCGGCAAGCAGGGCCTGGACGTCGTCGTCGAGCATGCCGGCGCCGAGACGTTTCCGCAGTCGCTACGCTGTCTCAAGAAGGGTGGCCGGCTCACCTTCTGCGGGGCGACCTCGGGGGCGGAGGTCACTCTCAACCTCCGCGCCATCTTCTTCAAGAGCTGGTCGATCCTCGGGAGCACCATGGGGAGCCGGGGCACATTGCACCGGATCTTCGACTTGGCGGGACAGGGTCTCGTTCGTCCCGTCATCGACCGCGTGCTGACCTTCGAGGAGGTTGCTCAGGCCCACGGTGCGCTCGAAGATCGGGCGCAGTTCGGCAAGGTCGTGCTGTCTCGCGAGAGCTGAGTCCGTTCGCCCCAGACCACCAGAAAAAATTTACACGGCGCGAGGCGCACAGATTAGTTACCGCCTTGGTGAACCAAGGGCTGTCAAGCGCTGCCTCAAGGGACCACACTGTCACTGAAACGGGCGTGGAACGTGCGCGGGGGCCACTGATTCGCCGATGGGGCCACTCGACGCTCGGGGACTCCGGTTCCGGACAGTTAACTTTCCAGCGGAAAATGACAGGCCGTGGAGGGGTTTCCTGAGAGGGAGGCTGACCCAGCGACCTGGCCGAGGGAGAAATGGCTGGCGGTCTCGGACCATGCCTGGCGTTAACCAGCGT
>JBCCFW010000067.1:0-35411 GCA_039029535.1 Acidobacteriota bacterium | reverse complement strand
TGGCCTTCCGAGTCGAGCTCCTCGCCGCCCGCGGTGTCGACCCCGACGCCTTCACTCAGCGTCTCGGCGTGGCAGGGCGCCAGCTCGGAGCCTGGACCTTCGCCGTCGTGGCGAGTCGAGACATCGATCCCGACCACGTCGACTGGCAGCTCTCGCTCCTCTCCCGACAGGCATCGGCTCCGGCGCTTCGGGCCTCGAACGTCGACGACACCCACGTCGCGCTGTCGCTCTTCGGCTCCGGTGATCGACTCGCCGTCCTCGAAGAGGGCTACTTCGGTCTCGGCAGCCTGCTGGGAACGGGCCGTCTCGAGATGGGGTTGGAAGGACACGTCGACCTCGAGAGCCCCTGGCCGCGAGACGAGCTGGAGCAGCTCGCAAGCAGCGACGTCTTTCCGCTGTCTCTTCAGGCTGCGCTTCTCCAGGAGCAGACCGTGCGGAAGGCCCTGCTCGCCGCCGCTCGGAAGGAGACCGAGTCGCTCGAGGAGCGCTTGCGAGCCGGCGGCTTCCCCCTCGACGCCAACGCCCTGCACCGAGTGCTGGCCGGCACGGGCTCGGTGCTCGAACCGGAGCTCGAGCACTGGGGGAGTCTCCCTGCCTGGGTCGAGGCTCTCGGTCTCCAGGGCTTCCTCGCTCACCTCCGCGAGCAGGTGGCGATGGGGACGTCTGGCGACGATGCGCTTCGCGACCAGCCTCAGGAAGCCGAGCCCGAGCCAAAGGGTCGGTCGCTCGGCTGGTACGTGATCCCGACGGTCGTGCTCGCCGGTCTCGGTGGCTGGCTCGGCTCGCAGTCCGACGGTCGCTTCGGTCTCGTTCTCGGCGTCGTGCTGGGTGCCCTCGTGACACCGGTCGTCGTGTTGCTGCTCCGCCTGGTGGCGTCACTCGGCAAGACGTCGAGCGCGGCCAGCGAGGGCGGTGACGAGCAGGGGGCGAACGACGACGAGGTCTGGTTCGAGTCGCTTCGTCGTGCGCAGGCCGAGGAGGCGCGGCGACTCTTCGCCACCTGGCGCGACGTGTTCCTCAAGCAGCGTTCCATCGAGGGGGCTGACGAGGAGCGCGAGAGGCCTCGGTCCTTGCTGCCCACCGACGAGGATGGACGACGGCTCGTGGTCCACGTCCGCAATGGAGAAGAGCTCAGCCACTGGCAGCAGCAGGTCGGTGTCGTCCGCGCGCGGATGCTCGAGGCGGAGCTCCGAGGCATCGACTTGAGGGAGATGCAGGAAGAGCTGCGAGGGCTGGCCGGCCTGTTCTGAAGCGTCGTCAGGCGTTCGCGAAGCTCTCGGACAAGGACTCGAACCAGCCGACGAAGCCGGCGGTGAGATCCGTGAGTCGGGCCACTTCTGCTCCACGTCGGCTGAGCCGGCAGGCCGACTCTCGTGAGCCACACCAGTCGTGAGCCAGGCAGTCCCGCCAGGACGCCGACAAGCCGACCGGTCCGGTGAGGAGGCTCAGCATCCGCGTGCCGACGTGGGCGACTCCGAGTGCAGCCACGTAGTCGGGGCCAGCGCCCCAGCTCGATGCAAGGGTGGTCAGTAGTGTCGTCGGCTCCGATGCCGCGGGCACGCTCTCGTCACAGGCGAACCACACCAGGTCGTCGGCTCGGTGCCGACGATTGCAGTGTTGCCAGTCGAACCAGCGGATGGCTCCGTCGGCACCCACCGCCGCGTTGGCCGGTCGGGCGTCCCACTTGATGAACGACGACCCGGGCGAGGCGAGGTGCTCACGCAGGCGGCGCCTGGTCGTGTCGTCGATGCTCGGTGGAGCCACGCCAGCAAGCTCGGAGATGCGGTCCGGGATGGCGAGGAGGCGGTCGGCCGTCTCTTCACCGGTAGCGAACGGTGTCACGACCGCTGCGAGCTCGGCCTCGGCTCCGATGGCCTGGATGGACGCCAGGCCGTCACAGGCCCTCTCGAGAAGAGCTCGTGCTTCCGCAGCATCGACTTCGTTCAATGCCTCGGAGAGGCGCTTCTCTCCAGCCGACTCTTGGAGCAACCAGCCGTCCTCGAACGCGAGGAAGCGGGGCACGGGCGCAGCTCGCTTCGACAGCGCTTCGAGCACCCGGGCTTCCTTCTCGGCCACGGCTGCGCTCTCCCGCCGTGTCGCGAAGTAGGAGATCCCGTCGACATGGATCTGGTGGGTGTCGCGGGCCTTTCCCTTGGGACCGGTCGTGTAGCCGTCCATGCTGTCGGGAGTCGCTCCCAGGACACTTCGGCAGAGCCGGGCCAGCTCGGTCGGGATGGTGCTCATGCAGGAAGGCTCGGAACGCGGCGTTCGCATCGGGAGCTTCAGTCGGTCGCCACGAGCTCGTGCAGTCTAACCCGAAGCATTCATGAGTCTCCTGCTGCGTAGCCAGAGCTACTGCCTGCGAAGGGCGTACTCGTCCCTCGGTCCTCAACGCACTGTCGAAGTGCGCCTCCAGTCCTCGCTCCTACGTTCGCCCTTCTCGGCTAGCGTCTCCGGCCATTCGCGGCGAAGACACGCGAATGCTCCGGGCCAATGGACGAGCAGGGCTTGCTGAGGGACGAGGTCTTGTCGCCATGGCGGGCCGTGACTACTCTCCGTCGATGACCCCATCCGAGCACGTCATCCCCAGCGAGATCGAGACCGATCGCTTCGTCCTGCGTCGTCTGTGCAGCGCCGACGCTCCGGAGCTTCTCGGGCTCTTCTCCGACCCTCGTGTCATGGAGTTCCTGGACTTTGACGACCTCGCGTCTCTCGAGGAGGCGGGCGAGATCGTCGGGTGGGCCGACCGGCTTCATGAGGGAGGGCGCGGCGTGCGTTGGTCGATCCGACAACGCGACACCGGTGAGTTTCTCGGCACTTGTGGGTTCAACACGGTCCAATGGAAGCGCGGAGCCCGCGCCGAGGTCGCCTACGACTTGCTTCCGAGCCACTGGGGACAAGGTGTCATGAAAGAGGTCTTGCGCCGGGTCCTGGAGGTCGGCTTCCATGACCTTGGCATGAGACGCATCGAGGCTCGGGTGACGCCGGGCAACGAGCGGTCCGCCGGCTTGCTGAGCAGTCTCGGCTTCACGGAGGAAGGCCGACTGCGGCAGGTGGGGTTCTGGCGAGGGCGTTACTGGGACCTGCTCGTGTTTTCTCTTCTCGACGAGGAGCTCGGCAGCGACTGACCGTCGGGGAACGACCCGAGCCCAACGCGGCAGGGGAATCGTGTGTTCCCGCTCGTCGTGCACGGTCTCGAGTGCTACCTTGCACCCGAGCGTGAGCCTGGCTGGCTCATCCAAGAGACGGAGGGAGAGAAGCATGGCCAGTTCGAGCCACCGTCGGGACTGTGGGCGAGTGATCGCCTCGCTCTTCTTCTTGTCGACCATCTCGTGCGGTGGTCCCGAGCAGCCGTCCGAGGGCATCGCGCCGGTCAGCCCTCGCTCCGTCGCGGCCTTCGATCTCGGCAAGGAGCCGTTTCATCGTCAAGGCGACGAGCGCTGGGGATCGGATCGCATCGGCGGGAGCAACGAGACCCTGCGAGGTGTCGGCTGCACGATCTCCTGCGTGAGCATGGGACTGGCCGTGCACGGCATCGAGACCGATCCGGGTGCGCTCAACCGCTGGCTGGTGGCGAACGAGGGCTACACCGAGCGAGGCTGGGTCAAGTGGGACTCGGTGGAGCTCTTCACCGAGCGGGCCGTGCGCGTGGTGATCCCGTCCGAGCCGAGCCACGAGCGCATCGAACGAGCCCTCGAGGAGGGCAATCCCGTGATCACCAAGATCCGGCTGTGGTCGGGAGTGCAGCACTGGGTGCTCATCGTGGGTCGCGACGGCACGGAGTACCTCATCAAGGATCCCCTCACCCGAAGCGTCGGCCTGAGCGAGCTGAGCGACTTCGACAGCAACGTTTTCTCCATTCGCATCCTGGAGAAGCGTTGAGCTCGTGACGCAGTCGTGACCCTGCCGAGCTGAGTGAGGTCCTACTCTCTCGGTGGATGCGTCTCGGCGCAGGAACAAGAACCAGGAACTTCGATGAGCCCCTGTTCCAGTCGTCTCGTGAGATCGATCTCGCTCGTCCTCCTCGTCACCGTCAGCGTTGGCTGTGAGAGAGCGGTGGCGGACCGAGGCGTGGTGTCATCCGAGCGGACGCTCGTCGGCCAGTTGCTGCTTCCGAGCGGCTCGGGCAGCCGGGGAGTCGAGGTCATCGTGACGGTCGCGTCTGCCGAAGATGAGTCTCGGAAGACGTGGCTGCTGCTCGACGACTTGGGTCGTTTCTCTCACTCGTTCCGTGGTGAGGTAACCGAGCTGGAGGTGACGGCCGCCCTCGGAGCCGGGGTCCATCGACTCGATGCCGAGAGCCTGCCCGCGACCGATACGGCGGGTCGCATCGACCTGGGCCTGATCGACCTGCGGGATCGACTCGCGACGCACCGCGTCAGGGTTCGGGCGGCCGAGGGAGCACGGCAGGGCGTCGTTCGTGTCGCGCTGTGGTCTGGTCCGCCTCCGACGGGTCCGCAAGGCGAGAGTGTCTCGCTCGGCTCCCGGCAGTTTCCTCCCCTCACTCTCGGCGACGAGCGTGAATGGCTCGTGTCACCCGAGGCGCGCTCCTTGTACTTCTTGGTCGAGCGGCCAGACGGGCCAGGGCGTGGACGGAGCTGGCGCAGCGGACGTCAGCAGCTCTTTGGGCCGTTCGCGACGGCCGAGCTGCCGGCCGTGTTGCACGTGGACTGAGCCGAGCCGCGGGCAGCGAGGGTCACGGACAGCTCGAGCGAGGCAGTCGGCTCGCCCCCGACGAGTCGCTGCCGAGCGGGCCCTCGCCGGCCGCGTTCTCCCCCGACACGAGGTAGAAGTAGGCCGCTCCAGACGGGGGCAGGTCTGGTTCCATCGCGATCGAGCCCACGAGTCCCTCTTGCCAGCAATCACCGACGCCGCCCATCAGGTCGTCGAGCAGGCCGCGGTAGACGTTGAAGGTGCTCGCGTTGCTCCGCGCCGCGTCTTCCCAGGCCAGCGAGGTCTTGCTCGTGAAGACGAGAGGCATGACCGAGGCGGGAGGGGAGACCTCGTCGGGCGGATCGAGAGGCGAGGGCGTCGAGTACTCGATGTGGAGGCGTGCCGCCGCGAGGGGATTGCCTTCGTAAGCCTCGGCGATCCGCTCTCCCGTGCCGCTGATGACGAACACCATGTCGTTGCCAGGGGTCCAGCCCGGGCGCGCGAGGACCTCCTCGATCAGCGTCACCAGCTCGGGCGACTGGTGTTCGATGAGCGCCGTGTCCCAGGCGGGAACGCTCCATGAGACCGAGTCGGAGCCCAGAGGGCGAGTGCTGACGTCATCGGCGACGTCCTCGAAGGGGCGGGCGTCGTCAGTGGCCTCGGCGCGGATCTCCAGGTCGGTGGCGCCGCTGGTCGGCTCATCGACCGTGAAGACCAGGTGGGCCGCGTCGATGACGGCATCGCGGGGGAGCGGCAGGTCCACGAAGCGGAGGCCGATGACCTGCGAGCGACCGCGCCCGGTGTCCTCGACGAGCTCGATGTCGGTGCTGTCGAAGTCGACGTTGCCGCTCGTCAGGTTCTCCTCGACGTCATCGCTACCGACTGCGATGCGTCGGTCGATGACGCCGGTTCCGGGGGTCACCTCGAACGTGACCGTGTCGGTGGCTCCGTCGTCGTCGGTGACCGTGAGGGTCACCGTGTAGGTGCGGGCTTCCTCGTAGTCGTGGCTCGGATTGGGATCGGTCGAGTCGTTGCCGTCGCCGAAGTCCCACTCCCAGGAGACGATGTCGCCGTCACAGTCCGTGGAGGCGTCGGAGAAGACGACCCGGAGCGCTTCGACGACGTGGCTGAAGTCGGCCGTCGGGGGCGTGGTGAACTCGACGTGAAGGAACGGCGCGAGGGTCGGTGCGTCGTCGTAGGCCTCGGCCGTCCGCGAGCCGGTCCCCGTGATCACGAAGGCCAGGCTGTTGCCGGACGCCCAGCCGTCACGGTCGACGACCTCCTGGACGACGCTGGAGACGTCGGGAGACCGCTCGACGGAGCCGATGGTCTCCCAGGGCGGGATGCTCCACGGGCTCATGGCCGAAGTCAGCGATCGGCTGGTCAGGTCGCCGGGAAGGGTGTTGAAGACCGGAGCATCGTCGGCAGCCTGGGCCCGGATGACGACGTCGGTCGGGGCGGTATCGGCCTCGTCCACCACGAACTCCAGGTAGGCGGAGGTGACGGTGGCGCCCTGCGGGATGTAGAGGCCGACGAAGCGGAGGCCGACCGCTTGGGCTTCGCCGTCCTCGCCCAGCTCCATGTCGGAGCTCTCGGGATCGATGACGCCGCTGGCCAGGGCTTCCTCGACGTCGTCGCGGTCGAAGGCGATGCGGGCCTCGACGACTCCGGGCGTGCGCACGTGCGGAACGACAGTGGGCCGGAACAAGGCGACGGCCGGTCCCGTCAGCTCACCGGTCAAGGCGTTGTGTCGGGCGCCGTCCAGGCCGACGGGCAGCCCGTCCTGGAAGTGAGCGGGGCTCGAGTAGTGGGCGGTGCGCGGGCAGCGGATGGTGCACTGGGCCGAGTACGACATCACCGTGCGGAAGACGCCATTTTCGTAGTGGCCGAACGACCAGGGCAGGGATGCTTCCGTCGTGGTGGTGTCCGTGTCCTCGGGATTGTGCTCCATGCCGAGGTTGTGTCCGTGCTCGTGGGCGAAGGTCATGTTGCCCACCGCGCAGTCCACGTCGGTGGCCTGAAAGGCGTCGTCTTCGAAGCCCAGGCCAGGGCTGCGCTGCACGTTGCCGTTGCCGCAGGAGTCGGGCGTGTCGACGAGGATCGACACCATGTCGGCGCCGTACGCGTCGCGGAGCATGGCGACGGTCGGATCGGCCTCGACGAAGTCCAGGTCGGTGCTGGTGTCTCCTCCGGTCGAGTAGGCGACCGGGGCCACGTGGACGAGGCGATAGCGCAGGGACATGTCGCTGTTGATGAAGGCCGAGTTGGAGTTGTCGACCGAGGCCTGCGCCAGGGCTTCGATCTCGGCGACGCCACCCGCCCAGGCCAGCGCCTCCGTCGAGTACACGACGAGCAGGTCGATCACGACCTTCGAGTCCGCGTCGTCACAGCCCTCGGTGCGGGGCGTCCCGGTCTCGCCGAAGGAGTCGAGATCGATCCCGCCTCCGATGACGGCCTCCGGACGCTCGGCTGAGTCTTGACGAAGACCTTGCTTCGGCACCCGTCGACCTCCGTCACAAGGAGGGAAGCTGCCCATGGCGAGCTCTTCGATCACGAGCCCGAGCCCTCGTCGCGAACGCAGCTCGTAGGTGCGAGCGCCGACCTGCAGTCGGCCGAAGACGAGGCCGTCGACGAGCGTGAGGGTCGTGTCTCCCTCTTCCTGACCGATCACGCGACCTCGCCAGGTGATCGAGTCCGGTCCGCGTCGCTCCAACTGCGTGCGCTCGAGCTCGACGCTCGATCCGTCAGGCAGGGCCAGTCGCAGCGTGCGAGCGCCGCGATGGAGTCCTGTCGTTGCCAGCGCGGATCGGATGGCTGCCAGGCCATGCGGACCCGGCGGATGGGAAGTCGGTGCTCCAACGGAGAGACTCGCCGTGGCGCCCGGCTCGTCGGCGCGGAGGACCGCCGGCTGCAGGATCGTCGAGGCAAGAACGAACATCGCCAGGAGGGCTGTCTTGCCGGGCAGGGAGCACGTCAGGGCCATGTGACCTCGATGCTGCCGAGTGGTGGTGGGCGGGTCGAACATGCACCGTCGGCGGCATCGATCGTACCCGAGCCGGTCTCGCTGCGGATCCGGGGCGAGAGGGGGCTCTGATGCCCGAGCTCGGTTCGTTCGCCCTGTCGAAGCAAGCCGCCCGCCGGCATGAGCTCCGGCGGGCGGCTCAGCAGGCGTGACTACCGAGAGTCATTCCTGCCTGCAATGCTCACTCGAGCACGCGCAGCGAGAAGTACGTGTGGTGATCCGTTGAGATCAAGTGGATGGACTGATCACTGTCCTGCCGGACCCGCAGTCGAAAGTAGTCGCCTTCGCTGACTCGAATCGGAGGCGTGCAGGAGGCCTGCCCACCCGAGTAGTTCTCGTCCCAGAACTCATCGATCCGCGGTTGGCCCGGGAACGCGCCGGAGCCATCGTCGTCCGGATTGAGCCGGATGTTCATCATCCGCCAGGACGCTGGCCCGGCGTTCCAGAACACTCCAGCGCAGACTTGAACGACGCTGGCATCGTCGGGAACCCTCAGGCGCGCTCGATCAGACTCGTCGACGATGTCGGCGTTGTCGAAGTCGACGATGCCAAACGGCACGTCGAGGTGGTCGGGATAGGGACGCACTTCCTGAGGTCCTGACAACGTGACCAGGGCGTAGCGAAGCTCAGGTGACGTGCCGGGCTCGCCGGGAGGGCCCGGAGGGCCGGGCACTCCCATCTCGCCCTGAGGGCCCATCTCGCCCTGCGGCCCCCTCACGCCCCGCTCGGCACAGCCCATGGCGAGCACGGGGGTGACGCTCTCGGGTCGGAAGATCCGGGACGCGCTGCTGAAGGCGAGGAGAGGGTCGCAGTCGATGGCGAGAGGAAAGCTCGCATCGTCGGGTTCCGTCGAGCAGTCTCCGGTCGGCATGGAGTGCGTCTTGATGAGCAACTGCACCCGCAGGATGTCGCCGAGCTCCATGACGTCCGGAGGACCGTCGTAGATGAGCTCGACCAGGCTGCCCGCGATCGACCGAATCGACCAGTCACCGACGAGGCTCGTCGTGACTTCCGGAACGGCGAGCACTTCGGCGACGCAGTCGGCCCCGAGGTCGATCGTGATGCCGTCACCAGGCAGGAGCGGCTCGAGCCTGGAGAAGGGCACGTCGACCGCATGGTCTTCGTTGACCTGTTCGACCTGCAAGAGCACGAGGGCCTGCCGCTCTGCCGTCAGCTGGGCTGGCGACAGGGTGACGCTGGGCACGAGGCTCGTGTCGTCGACTTCGGCCAGAGCGGGTCGAAACGGACCACAAAGAAGAAGTCCTAGGGCTAGCCAAGCCATCTTGGGAGTTCGGATTCTCAGTCGTCGTGTCATTGTCGTGTCTCACTTTCGCGGTCGTGGCCCCGCAGGCCTCGACCGTAGAAACGGGCCTCTAGGGCCATTTAGTAGCGATTTCGCCGCAGCGGCGTCTCGCTTGGACAAGACGATGACCGGTCGGACTTGCGCTCGCTGCACACCGAGTGCACGCTGGAATTCAAGAGCCCTGGCTCTAAGGAGGAGGCGATGTGGAAACCGAATCCGAAACAGCTAGTGAGATTCCGGAAGCTCCTGGGGCTCAGCCAAACGGCCCTGGCGGAGCGGTCTGGAGTCAGCCGGAATCGCATCGTCGAGATCGAGGCGGGCAGTCAGAAGCGATGCAAGCCTGAAACGCTCGAGCTACTTGCTCAGGCGCTGGGCATCAGCGGCGTGGATCAGCTACCCCGGAGCGGGCATGACCTGGTCGGCCGAGATGAAGAAGTCGAAGCCACGCTGCAGGCCTTCACGCAGGGCCATCGGCAGGTGACGCTGGTGGGGGCGGCGGGGATCGGAAAGACGCGAGTCGCCCAGGAGATCGGTTGTCGGGTGCGCGCTGAGGGTGTCGCCGGACGGCTCGATGAGGGGGTCTTGTTCGTCGACCTCACGCACTGCTCTCCGTCCATTCGTGCCGCGGGAATCGCCGAGAGCATCGCCGGACAGATCTTCAAGCTCATTCGAGGGTCTTCAGCCCGTGAGTTCTTGCGGGACTACTTGCTCGACAAGTCGATGCTCCTGGTCCTCGACAATTGCGAGCACGTGCTCTCGGCCGGCGGTGAGATCGTCGAGGAGTTGCTCGAGGCGAACGAGAAGTTGTCAGTCTTGTGCACCTCACGTGCTGCGCTCAGCTCGCCTCAGGAACTCTTGGTTCGTGTCCCTCCCTTGAACGTTCCCCAGGAGGTGGACTCGGCGACCTTTGATTTCAGACGCAACGAGTCGGTGCGCCTCTTCCTTGGCTTTGCCGAGAGGTCCGGGGGCGGTGAGCTGGAAGTCGAGCATTCCGAAGCGACCGACGTGGCGTCGATCTGTAGGAAGCTCGAGGGCGTGCCGCTGGCGCTCCAGCTCGCGGCAGCGCGCTCGCGGCTCTTCTCGATGCGGGAGCTCTCTCAGCGCCTCGAGGAGAGCTTGGCCGATCTCGATGCGGCTCAGGGAACTGACGATCGGCATGCTTCGTTGAGTGCCTGCTTGGACTGGAGCTTCGGGCTTCTCGAGCCGGACGAACAACGGCTCTACCGCGAGCTCTCGTGTTTCTCGGGTGGTTGGACCCTGGCGCTGGCCAAGGAGGCTCTCGTCGATGACGGCCGAGATGGAGCTGCTCTCGAGAGAGCCTTGGACGGACTGCTGATGAAGTCGCTCGTCGAACGCGACGAGAGGCAAGTCTTGGTCGCCCGGTTCCGCTATCTCGAGCCGGTCAGGCAACATGCGGCCGATCTCCTGGAGCGCTCGGGCAAGAAGAGTGAGGTGTTGCAGCGCTACGTCCGTGCGCTTCTCCTTCAGGCGGAGCACGGGAGCGAGCAGCTCGAGACCGACGAGCAGGTCGTCGCGATCTATCGCCTCCAGCAAGAGCGAGAGAACTTCGAGGTGGCTCTGGACGCCTGTCTTTCCGACTCGTCCATGACAGAAGTCGGGTTGAGGCTGGCGATCGCATTGCATGAGCACTGGTGGCTGACGGGTCATCTCGATGACGGGCGTCGACGACTCGGCGTGTTCCTCGAGGCGGCCGGACAGATCGGCGTGGAGGCTCGGCTCCTGGGTCGGGCCCACGACGCGATGGGAGCTCTCGACCGGGTCTACGGGGACTTTCCTGCGGCGAGGAGAAACCATGAGCGGGCACTCGAGATGGCTGCCCGGAGCAAGGACCAGAGGCTTCGGTCCGAGAGCAACTGGTACTTGTCCGTCGTGGATCGCCTCGAGAGGAGAGAGGACGAGTCAGCCGTGCGTCTCGAGGAGACATTGGCCTACTTCGAGGAGAAGGGGCCGACAGCATGGGAGGCGAGGGCCCAGCACGAGATGGGTCTCCTGCACTTGCAGCGTGGGCAGCTTGCCGAGGCCCGGAGCTGTCTCGAACGAGCGCTCTTGCTCCGCGAGCGAAACGGAGACGTGCGAGGACAGGCCGATGCACTCTTCCGGCTTGCCGAGGTGGCGGTCGCAGAGGCGAAGCCCCAAGAGGTTCTCTCTCTCGTGGAGCGCAGCCGGGAGCTGAGCGAGGAGTCGGGACTGTGGCGAGCCAGTGTCGAGGTGCGGCGGATGGCGATGGTCATCAACATCCGGATCGGACGGCTCGACAAGGCGCAGGAGCTTGCCGAGGACACCTGGGAGCTCGCCCACGACTCTGCCGATTCCTGGATGCGCCTCGCTGCTGGCAATGCGCTTGCGAACGTCACGATGGCGGGTGGTGACTACGACCGGGCGATCCAGCTTCATCTCGGGCATCTCTCGCTCGCTCGGAAGATCGGCAACGAGAGCGAAGAAGCAACGGCCCATGCCAACCTGGGGCTGGCCTACCAGACCCTCGAAGACTTCGAGGCCGCTGCCGCTCACTACCGCAGCAGCCGCACGATTCGCTTGAAGGAAGAGAGCCGACTTCATGCGGCTAACATGACGGGATGCCTGGGGGCCGTGGAGCTCGAAAGGGGGGCACCAGGACTCGCGAATGAGCTCCTGCGTGAGTCCCTGGACGAGATGGTCGAGCTCGAGCAGGAGATCGGAGTGATGGAGACCATCGGCTACCTGGCCCGGACGCTGGCCGAACGGGATCCGACGCGGGCTGCCCAGCTCTTCGGAGCCCTGGATGCCTTCCGCCAGCGACTCGACATTCAGGTCGAGCTTGCCGACGAGGAGTTCGAGAACCGATACCGCGGCCTGGCTCAGAAGCGTCTGGGAGAGCAGGAGTACGAGAACCTGCGAGAACGAGGGGTGGCCTCCTCGCGAGAAGACGTGCTGGCCCTGGCTCGCACGCCGTTGGTCCTGGAGGATGGATGCACCTGACGAGTGACGGTGCTTGCCATTCGGTCGAGCGCATGGGGCCTGCATGAGGATTGGCGGTCCGCAGCCGTCAAGGGCAGCCGATCCGCCGTCGCCCGAAGCAGCTCACTCTTCCGAGCGCGTCTCGCCACCCAGCTCGGCGGCGAGCGCAGTCAGCTCACGGCCAAGACGCGAGTCGACGCTCACTTCCACCTTCTCGGCGATCGCTTTCGCCTCGAGGAGACTCTCCCTGGCGACCCGACGATCACCGGCTGCCATCGCCTGACTTCCGCGGAAGACCAGCAGTCTCGTCAGCTCGAGCTCGTTGCCGAGACGGCGGAGAAGGGCTTCCCCCTCGGCGAGGATCGCTGGACCGTCCGCTCGACCCCGTGCGGTGAGCAGCATGCCGAGCTGTCCGAGGGCGATGCCCTCGTGCCGACTGTCACCGACCTCCCGGGTGATGGTGAGCGCCGACCCGTAACGCTCTTCCGCTTCGTCGAAGCGACCCTGTTCGTGACAGAGGTTGCCCAGGTGGCCGAGAGCGATGGCCTCCGCTCGCCTGTTGCCCGTCTCTCGATGCAGGAGCAAGGCCTCCTCGTGACGAGACCGCGCCTCCTCCCAGTGCCCCTCCCTCGCATCGAGCGCGGCCAGCTCGGCGAGCATGAGACCTTCCGAGCGTCGGTTGCCCAGCTCGCGATGCAGTCGAAGCGCCGCTCGGAGCTGTGCCCGAGCCTGATCCAGGCGACCTTGCTCGGCGAGCACGATCCCGAGATTGCCTCGGGTGGAGCCCTCGGCTCGTCGCTCGCCGACCTCGCGATGGATCTCCAGTGCTGCCTCGCACTCCTCGCGGGCCTCCTCCAGGCGGCCGAGCTCCAAGCTCAGGGTGGCGAGGTTGCCGAGGGCCAGGCCCTCCTGACGACGATTCTCGACTTCGCGTGCTCCCTCGACCGCCGCGGTGTACTCCTCCCGGGCAGCCGAGAGCTCACCTTGATCAGCCAGGAGGGTTCCGCGGCTGAGCTGCACTCGTGACGCCAGCCCCCGATCACCGAGCTCGTCCGCCAACCGCAACGCGGCGTCGTAGTGATGGCCAGCTTCCTCCGAGCGACCCTGACGACGGTAGAGGTTGCCCAACTGGGCGAGGGCGTGCAGCTCGAGCCTCTGGTCGGAAGAGTCGCGGGCGATGGTCAAGGCGGACTCGTGGTGCTCTCGGGCCTCGTCCTTCTCTCCGAGGGCATCGAGCGCCGTGCCCAGGGCAAGATGAGCTCGGCCACGCTCCGGCGGAGTGGTCGTCACCGAGCGCAGCACTCGCCGGCCGAGGTCCACGACCGCGGTCACCGGCCCGCTCCGTCCGAGCAAGTGACCCGCAGCGGCCAGGGTGGGAACCGCGACCCCGGCGTCGTCGCGCTCCACCGCCCTCCTGCAGGCGACGATCAGGTCGGTGAGCTGAAGCTCGAGGTTCCGGTTGCGAGCCTCACCTGCGCGGGTGTCCAAGAGTGCGAGTGTCTCGTCGGTGCCGAAGCTCGCAAGGTGACGTCCGTGCCGTTCCTGCGCCGCTCGCTCCGCCTCGGAGCCCGAGGCTCCTTCCTCCAGGCTGCCAGGGGTCGTCAGCCTCTCAGCCGCGTGCGCGCGGATGCTCGCGTAGGTGCCGAAGCAAGTCACCCGACCCAGGCGTCCTTCGTTCCTCGTGTCGGGCACCCAGCTTCGCAAGAGGCTCTTGTCGACCAACAGTTGCACGACGTCCATCGGCCAGGGAGCGTCCGGGAACGAGGAGAGGTCGAGCACGTCCTCCGCTGCCGCTAGAGTGAAGGGACCTTCGAAGACCGAGCATTGAGCGATGGCCGCTCGCTCCCAGGGCTCGAGCAGCTTCCACGACCAGTCGATGGTGGCGCGCAGCGTGGCGCGTCGTCCCTCGACGCGTTGCGGACCCGATAGCAGCGACAAGCGATCCGAGAGTCGCGAGCGCAACTCCGCCGGGGTCAGGAGACGCGAGCGTGCCGCCGCCAGCTCGATGGCGAGGGGCAGGCCATCGAGCACCTGCGCGATCTCCTCGACGTCCTCGCGCTGCTCTCCCTGCGGATCGATCTCGCGTCCCTGGGCGCGCGCGCGGAGGAGGAAGAGCTCGGCTCCCTCGGTCCGGCTCGCGAGCGGCTCGAGAACCATCACCTCCTCACCGGCGACGTGCAGTCGCTCACGACTCGTGACGAGGAAGCGCGCCTCCGGAGCCCGTGCCAGCCAGCGCTCGATCGTGGGTGCGGCCTGCGCGACGACTTGCTCGAGGTTGTCGAGGACGAGCAAGCAACGCCCACGACCGGCGATGGCGTGACCGACCTGCTCGACGGGGTCACCGTTTCCGGGCGGGACGCTCAGCACGTTCGCGACGACGTGCAGCACTTCCTCGCGAGTCGTCGTTTCCGAGAGGTCGCAGAACCAGGTTCCTTCCGGATGTTGGTCGAAGCTCCGCCAGGCGTGACGGAGCGCGAGACGGGTCTTGCCCATGCCCCCGGGGCCCAAGATCGAGAGCAGCCGAGCTCCGGAGTCGAAGCGTCGAGTCAGCTCGGCGAGCTCTTGCTCGCGTCCGACGAACTCGTCGGGCTCGGCGGGCAGCACGCAGGGGGGCGCCTCCGGCTGAGACGCACCGGGGGCGGAGGGGAGTGACCCATCGTCGTCACGACGCTTCGCGAGAGCACCGAGAAGCTCACCGGCCTCACGGGCGCTGGCCAAGCGAGCCGTCGCTGACTTCTCCAGGCTGCGCCTCAAGAGCTGGTGCAGGACGTCCGGAAGATCGTCCGGCAAGGCCGACCAATCGGGTGGCTCGTGCAGCGTTCGACTCAGGGACTCGGTCAGGCGACCCGGGAAGCAGCGCTGACCCGTCAGGCACTCGTAGAGCACGGCGCCCAGGGCGAACAGGTCGCCACGTTCGTCGACGGCTTCGCCCCGCACCTGCTCGGGGCTCATGTAGCCGGGAGTGCCGACGACCGTTCGATCGGTGAGCTCGCCGGTGGCGGTCGGATCGAGCCGTCGAGCGAGCCCGAAGTCGAGCACCTTGGCGTCACCATTTCCGAGCAGGCGCACGTTCGCCGGCTTGAGATCGCGATGGACGATGTCGTGACAATGTGCGAGGTCCAGCGCCGAGGCGACCTGCCGACCGAGCTGCAGGGTCGCGTCGATGTCGAGGGGGCCTCTCGAGAGCCGGGTGGAGAGGTCCTCTCCGTCGAGCAGCTCCATGACCAGCACGGGGATGCCGTCGACCTCGGGCAGGTCGAAGACGGTGGCGACGTGGGGGTGCTGCAGGCGCGCGAGGAGCCTGGCTTCCCGCACGAAAGCCTCGCTGGCTTGCTCGCCTGAGTGCAGCGCGGCGGCGATCGTCTTGAGGGCGACCGGTCGGTCGAGACGTTCGTCCCAACCACGCCAGACCACGCCCATGCCACCGCGTCCGAGAGGCTCCTCGAGTCGGTAGGGTCCGATCCGGTCTCCGGCCTTGGCCTGGAGCAGGTCGGCCTCCTGACGAGAGGTGTCCTCCTCGCCGACGGGGTCCGCCTCGTCGCTGGCGTGACGCAGGGCGTCTCCGGGCGTGGGGCCTCGCAGGGGACCGACGGGCGCCTCGATCGTCGCGAGCAACGAGTCGACCTCTCGTCGGAGCTCCAGGTCGTCGGCGCAGGCCTCGGTCAGGTAGGCATCGCGCTCGGTCGCGGCCATCTCCAGGGCTCGCGCGACCAGCTCGCTGAGCCGGGCGTGTCCCTCCGGGCCGTCGACGCTTCCCATCCCCCCATCCTGCCACGGCGCTCGTGTTGCTCGTGCTAGCCTCTGAATCTCACCCCTGCGAGCCACCTCCAGGGGCTCGGTGCACCGGGAGAGCGATGGCGAGCGAGGACGACGTCGGTGAGGTCACGCGACTCCTGCACGAGCTGCGCGGGGGACGGGCCGAGGCTCAAGAGGAGCTGATCCGGCTGGTGCAGGCCGAGCTGCGTCGGATTGCCGGTGCGCTCATGAAGTCCGAGCGACGCGATCACAGCCTGCAGCCGACCGCGCTCCTCAACGAGGCCTGGCTGCGTCTCGCCAACGATCGCACGCCGCACTGGGAGAACCGCCGGCACTTCCTCGCCATCGTCGCGACCACCATGCGTCGCGTGCTGGTCGACCACGCGCGCCAGCGGGCGACCGAGAAGCGGGGCGCCGCCTGGCAGCGCGTGAGCCTGGAGACCTCGGGCGACGACTTGGTCGAGCAGGCTTGGGACGTCGACGTCCTCGCCCTGCACCAGGCCCTCGAGCGCTTGCAGGCTCGCCACGAGCGTCAAGCCCGCGTGGTCGAGCTGCGCTGGTTCGGAGGGCTGACCCTGGACGAGGTCGCCGAGGAGCTCGGGGTCAGCGACTGGACGGTCAAGCAGGACTGGGTCGTCGGTCGTGGCTGGCTGGAGCGCGAGCTGACGCGAGCGAGCTGACGGCCTGCTTCAGGTCCTCACGAGAAAGCGATACCCGAGCAGGCCGAGCGTCAGGCTCAGGAGGATCAAGGCCCACTCGCTCATCGCCGGGATGGTGGTGATGGGCGTGAGTGCCCAGAGCTCGGTCCCGCTCACGCCGTCGTTCGCGCTGAAGAAGAGCGTGTCGCCGGCAACCGCGATCTCGAGGATTGAAGAACCGCTTTCGCCGGGGCGGATGTCTCCGGCGAGGACGGTTCCCTCGGCCGTGCCATCGCTCCTCCAGAGCTCGAATCCGGTCGCGGCCTCGCCCGCGGTGAAGAAGAGCTCGTCACCCAATGGCGTGAGAAGGGTGGGGGCCGAGCTGGAGGGTCCGGAGCTGATGTCCTCGACGAGGACGGTGCCCTCTTCGGTGCCGTCACTCCTCCAGAGCTCGAACCCATGCGTGCCGTCATTGGCGGTGAAGAAGAGGTCGCCGCCGAAGGCCACGAGACCGCTGGCGAACGAGCTGCTGAAGCCGGGGTTGATGTCCTCGACGAGGACGGTGCCTTCCGCGGTGCCGTCACTCCTCCAGAGCTCTCGCCCGTTCGTTGCGCTCTCGGCATTGAAGAAGAGCGTGCCGCCGAAGTTCACGAGCTCGCTGGGGAGCGAGTCGGCACTGCCGGGGTTGATGTCCTTGACGAGAACGGTGCCTTCTTCGGTGCCGTCGCTCTTCCAGAGCTCGATCCCACTTCGGCCGTCGCTCATGAAGAGGTCGTCCACGCTCGTGCCGTTGGTGGCACTGAAGAACAGCGTGCCGTCGACGTTCACGAACCCTCGGGGGTCCGAGTGGGCGCCACCGGCGTTGATGTTCTTGACGAGGACGGTGCCTTCCGCGGTGCCGTCGCTCTTCCAGAGCTCGCGTCCGTTCGTGCCGTCGTCTGCACTGAAGAAGAGCGTGCCGCCGACGTCCACGAGAGCGCCACTGGGGAGCCCGTGGTTGGAGCCGGGGTTGATGTCCTTGATGAGGACGGTGCCTTCCAAGGTGCCGTCGCTCCTCCAGAGCTCGCGTCCGTTCGTGCCATCGCTTGCGCTGAAGAAGAGCACGTCGCCGATTCCGGTGAAGGGGGGGAAGGCGGTGGAGAGCGAGCTGTCGGAACCGGGGCTGATGTCCCTGACGAGGACGGTGCCCTCGGTCGTGCCGTCGCTCTTCCAGAGCTCGGTGCCGTGAGTGTCGGTGCTCGCACCAAAGAAGACGGCGTCGCCGACCCTGGTGGGCCTGAAGGGGAACGAGCTCGAGTCACCGGGGTTGATGTCCTTGATGAGGAGGGTGCCGGTGCCGTCGCTCCTCCAGAGCTCTCGCCCGTGCGTGCCCGTGCTGGCAGTGAAGACGAGCGTGCTGCCGACGTCCACGAAGGCACCGGGCGATGAATCGGGGAGGCCCGGGTCGATGTCCTGGACGAGCTCCTGCGCCGTTGCTTCGAAGGAAACGGTCGTGAGCCAGGTGAGGCCAGCGAGGAGAAAGAGAGCGCGTGAGCGTTGCATCAGGATTGCCCTTGCGGGTTCGGGAGGTTCGGAGAAGGAGAGAGAGGCCGTCGGCGAGCGGGCGCTCGCTCAGGTCCGAGCGAGACAGCGGTAGCCGAGCAGGGCGAGCGTCAGGCTCAGGAAGGTCAGGGCCCATTCGCTCATCGTCGGGATGGGAGTGGGGCCTGTTGCGATCGTCCAGAGCTCCGGCCCGTGCGTGCCGTCGTTGGCGACGAAGAACAGCGCGTCGCCGAGGCTCGTCAGCTCACCGGGAGAGGAGCCCGAGCTGCCGGGGTTGAGGTCTCCCACGAGCGCCGTGCCCTCTGCCGTTCCATCGCTGCGCCAGAGCTCGCCGCCATGGGTGCCGTCGTTCGCTCTGAAGTAGGCCGTGCCATTCACGCTCGTGGCGAAGGAGGGGCCGAAGGGGTCGCTCGGCGGGCTGATGTCCTTGACGAGACTGGTGCCCTCGGTCGTGCCGTCACTCTTCCAGGCCTCGCGCCCGTGCACGCCATCGTTGGCGACGAAGAACAAGGTGCCGTCGATGTCGGAGAAGCTCGTCGCGCCCGAGTCGCCCTCCGGATTGACGTCCTCGAGGAGCACGGTGCCCTCGGCCGTGCCGTCGCTCGTCCACGGCTCCCGATCGCCCGATGCGTCGACCGCCCTGAAGAACAGCGCGCCGCCACTCGCGGTGAGCCCGAAGAGGGAGGGGCTGTCGCCTCCCGGTCGAAGGTCCACGACGAGGGTGGTTCCCTCCGACGTGCCATCGCTCTTCCAGAGCTCTGTCCCGTGCGTGCCGTCGTCGGCGGTGAAGAAGAGCGTGTTGCCGATGGCGACTGGAACGCTCGGGTTCGATGAGCTGTCCCCGGGGTTGATGTCCTTGACGAGGACGGTGCCTTCGGTCGTGCCGTCACTCGTCCAGAGCTCGCGTCCGTGCGTGCCGTCGATGGCAGTGAAGAAGAGGACCCCACCGATGTTCGTGAGCTGAGAGGGCTGAGAGCTTGCATCGCCAGACCGGATGTCCTTGACGAGGACCGTGCCCTCGGTCGTGCCGTCGCTCTTCCAGAGCTCCAGTCCGTGCACGCCTTCACTGACGCTGAAGAACAGCGTGTCTCCCACGCCCGTGAGCTGGCGTGGGGTCGAGTCGATGGCGCCGGGCCGGATGTCCTTGACCATGACGGTGCCCGCGGCCGTGCCGTCGCTCTTCCAGAGCTCGGAGCCGTGTGTTCCATCCCTTGCTCGGAAGAATCCGGTGCCGCCGACGTCGGTCAGCTCCGTGAGGTTCGAACCGAGGCTGCCTGGTCGGATGTCCACGACGAGAACCGTGCCTTCAGTGGTGCCGTCGCTTCTCCAGAGCTCCGAGCCGTGGGTGGCGTCGTTCGCAATGAAGAGCAGCAGGTCGCCGGCGGGCGTGAGCTCCCTGGGCTGCGAGCCACTGCTGCCGGGAAGGATGTCGCTGACCAGCTCCTGTGAGGCGGCCTGGCGCGACGGGACGACGAGAACGAGGAGCGCTGCGAGCAGGAGGTGATGACGGACGGGGGTCATGTGGGTCGGATCCCTTGTTCACGGGCTGAGAGAGGTGACCTCGGGGTCGGTCCGAGCGTCATGGGAGCCCCGACTCGAGACCGCGAGGGCCTCGTTGGTGGGGGGCTCGATCTCAGGTGCGGGATCGGGAGGGAAAGGGGGAGGGGAAAGTGACGCCCGGGGCTCGATCGGCCTCACCGGCTCCAGAACGGCGTGATCGGCGTCCAGCGGGGCGAGATCCGCGCGGCGTGCCCTTCGGCCTCCGCCGTGTCATGCTCTAGCTGCATCGCAAGGATCGAAACTCGATGGGGGCAGGGCATCGCTCGCCCCACTCGACGTCAGGGGGTCGCTTCATGTCTCGCTACCTCGCCCTGTCTCTCCTTCTGGCCTGCAGCCTTCTCTCCTCGCTGGCTGTCCCATCGGCGCAGGCCCAGCCCTGCCCCGATGGCGTCATCGGGCCCGACGTCATCGTCGGCGACCTCATCGACACGCGACGCTACGGCGTGGTCGGCACCATCACCGCCTTCGCGGTCGGGACGGACGCCTGCAACATCGGCGACTGTCCGCTCTCCTGGGTCAGCAGCACGCCCGAGCATCCCGTCATCGGGCAGAGCCTCTACCGCTTGAAGAACGGTCGCTTCGAGATGATCGGGCAGAGCTGGCTCAAGCACGCCTCGATCGCCTTGCAGCTCGGCCTCTGCGCCGACTGCGAGCCCGACTTCACCGGTGCCCTGGGCGTGAACTGCTCCGACCCCTACGGCGCGGGGCTCAACGGGAACCAGGGACGACTCGGCCCCAAGTTCGAGGTCAACGCGACGACCGGCGAGTACCTCTACCCGTTCTTCGCCAGCGGCATGACGGGTGACGAGATCTACAAGCGCTTGCAAGTCGAGAACGAGGATCTCGATCCCGCGCTGAACGTCGGCGCCGAGTACTACGCCGAGGGGCAGTACGTCTCCCTGGACGACGCCCAGGCCGGCAACGGCTACAACAACGCCAGCTACCGCAAGCTGGTCGTCGACGAGTTCGCTCCGGGCGAGTTCGACCTGGTCTGGGACGGTGAGACCGTGCGCACGGAGCCGGCGATCTTCGCCTGGGCGACCGTAGACCCCACGGTCACGCTCGAGACTGTCGACGACCCGGACGGTGGCCGCTTCCACGTGGCGAGCAGGGTCGCCGACGTGGGTGGTGGCTTCTGGTCGTACGAGTACGCCATCCACAACCTCAACTCGCACCTTTCCATGTGGCAGTTCAGCGTGCCCGTGGAGGACGGCATCGCCGTGCGCAATGTCGGCTTCCACGACGTGCCCTACCACAGCGGCGAGCCTCATGACGGCACCGACTGGGCCGACAGCCGCGACGCGGGAGCGATCACCTGGAGCACGGCGTCGAATGCCGAGGACCCGAACGCCAACGCCCTGCGCTGGGGCACGGTCTACAACTTCCGCTTCGAAGCCGAGCGGGCTCCGAACGACGAGGTCGGCGTCATGGGTCTCTTCCGGCCGTCGGCGGAAGGCGAGATCGTCGTCGACATCCCGGCGCCCGGTTGTGAGGCGCTGGCTACCGCCGATGCTGGTGCCTCGGTCGTCGCCTGCGTGGGAAGCTCGCTCCTGCTCGATGCCTCCCTCTCGGACGTTGCCGGCTGCACGAACCCGACCTACCGCTGGCTCGGATCCGACGGCAGCGAGCTGCGTGAGTTCGATGCCGAGCCCACCTTCGAGGTCGTCCTGGCCGATTGTGCCGATGGCTTCTTCGAGCTGGAGATCGCCTGCGAAGGCAGCTCGTGCCTGGCGACCGATCGCGTCTCGCTCGACTGCATCACTCTCACCCCCAACGCTGGTGGGGCTCGGGTCACCTGCGACGACTTGGCCCTCGACGGCTCGGGCACCGTCGTGACCAACTGCGCCGTCGCCGAGTACCGCTGGCTCGATCCGTCCGGAGCCGTGGCCGCGGACTGGAGCACCGACTCCGGGCTCGCGCTGGTGGGGCTGACCCCGGCGGACGCCGGCGAGTACCAGCTCGAGGTCCGCTGCGCGGAGGCGCCCGAGTGCACGGCGATGGATCGAGCGCTGGTGGAGGTGGGAGCTCCGGTGCTGCCCGAGCCGGTCTACACGGTGGCGGGTTGCGGTGAGACCTTCGTCGACCTGCGCTGCGGCGTGGACGACCCCGGCACGACCTACTGGTGGGATCTCGATCCCGACGTCGACGCCGATGGAGACGGTGACCCTGCCAACGACGCCGACGAGGCCGGTTGCGAGACCACGGTGTCCCTCCCGGGTGGGCTGCGCACGGTCGTCGTCTGGTCCATGGAAGGAGTCGCCGGCTGCGTGGCTTCGGCGAGTCTCGAGGTCGACGTGACGGCCGTGGCGGCTCCAATCGCCGTGACGGGGCTGCGTCTCAGTCGAAGCGCCGACCTGCTTCAGCTCGTCTGGGATCCTCAGCCGGGCCTGAGCTTCGTCGTCGTCCGCGGAGATCTCCCCGAGGACGGAAGTGGTCTCTTCCGTGAGCACGAGGCCGACGACGGCCGCGGTCACGGAGCCTGCGACACGGGCGGCGCCGCCGCACACGTCGACCTCGACGATCTCGCGACGTCGGAGAGCTACTACTACCTCGTGGGTGCGACGGACGCCTGCAACCGCGAGTCCGGCCTCGGTACTGACTCCGAGGGTGCCCTGCGGGCGCGGCGCGGTCCGGGGGACTGCCCGTAGGCAGAGAGCCGAGCTCCCTGCGCATGCCGCGGGCCTGACCGCTCGCGGCGGACGCTCTCTCGTGGGCCAAGCTTGGTAGGCTCGCTCTCTCTTCCGGTGAAGAGGGACGGGGACGCTCATGTTCGACCATGTCAAGTTCGGCGTTCGCGACTTTGCGGCGAGCAAGAGCTTCTACGTGAAGGCGCTCGAGCCGATCGGAGTCACCGACATCACCGACTGGCCGCCAGACGGTGCCGAGCTGAGTCAGCCAGAGGGCGAGAGCTCCCTGTGTCTCTACCAAACGGATGAGACGCCTGCGCATCTCCACGTCGCGTTCGTCGCCGAGAACCGACACCAGGTCGATGCCTTCCATGCCGCCGCCTTGGCGGCAGGCGGGAAGGACAATGGGCCTCCCGGGCTGCGCTCTCAGTACAGCGGTCGGTACTACGCGGCCTTCGTTCTCGACCCTGACGGACACAACATCGAGGTGGTCTGCCACGAGGAAGAGGCCTGACACCCGGTCGTGGACGACGCTCGCCACCACCCGGCCCGGGACCCGGTCCCATTACACTGGTCGGAGGAGCGCGACTCAGTGTCAGCAGGAGATGAGACAGGGTGGGACGAGACCGACACCGGTCCTCCCGGCGCCGGAGGCTTCGGTGAGCAGCCGACGCTGATCCGTGGCCAGCGTGGCGCGCCGCCGGCCTTGCTGGCGCCGGGCACGCGTCTGGACCGCCACGTCGTTCAGGGTGAGCTCGGCCGCGGTGGCATGGGCATCGTCTGGCTCGCTCAGGACGAGCTGCTCGGACGGCAGGTGGCCCTCAAGACGATCCGAGGCTCCATCGCGGCCGACGGTGCCAGCTTTCGAGCCTTCGAGAACGAGGCGCGGATGCTCGCGTGTCTCAACCACCCGAACATCGCCACGGTCCATGACCTGATCGTTCATCGCGGCGACCCCGTGCTGGTCATGGAGCTGCTCGACGGGGAAGACCTGGCGAGTCGGCTCGAGCGGGGCCCGCTCGGCGTGGAGGAGACTCTCCGCGTCGGCGTGCAGGTGGCCATGGGGCTGGCCGCTGCTCATCAGCGCGGCATCATCCACCGCGACCTGAAGCCGGCCAACGTTCAGCTCATGTCCTCCGGGGACGCGAAGATCTTGGATTTCGGTCTCGCCCGGGAGTGGATCCCCGGTGACGTCGTGGAGCTCGACGGTGAGCTGGCCGGCACGCCCGCCTACATGAGCCCCGAGCAGCTCAGCGGCAAGTCGCTGGACGGACGAAGCGACCTCTACTCCTTCGGCCTGCTCCTGATCGAATGCCTGACCGCGCACCGCGCCCTGGTCGAGGGACAGACCTAGCTGCGGAATCCGATGGGTGAGCGCCGTCTGGTCGATTGGTCCGGGTTGCCCGTGGGGCTCACGACCGGGTTCCGAGAGCTGTTGCGTGCGTGCCTCGAAGAGAACCGCGACGACCGGCCCAGCAACGTGCTGGAAGTGCGCGAGGTCTTGAAGCGCGAGCTCCGTGCCTGCGAGAGCGGCTCCGTCGTGACCGAACGGGCCGTCGTGCTACCAACCGAGCGAGACGCGTTCGTCGGCCGAGCGAGTGAGCTCGCTGCGTTGAGCGAGTGGCTCGTCGGGACGAGCCGGTTGCTCACCGTGCTCGGACCGGGCGGCAGCGGCAAGACCCGGCTGGTCGTTCATCACGCCTGGGCGACCGTCGAGGACCATCCGGGCGGCACCTGGTTCTGCGACTTGTCGGAGACGACCAGCCTCGAAGAGGTGGTGACCGCCGTGGCGGCGACGCTGGAGGTTCCACTCCAAGACGCGGCGTCGGTGGAGAAGCTGGGTCACGCACTGCGCGCTCGCGGCCGCTGCCTCGTCGTGCTGGACAACTTCGAGCAGGTGGCTGTCCATGCCGCGGACGTTCTCGGCCCCTGGCTGGAGCTCGCTCCGGAGGCGCGCTTCGTCGTGACGAGCCGCGTCGTCCTCAACCTCTCCGGAGAACAGGTCCTCACCGTCGAGCCCCTCGGGCACGAGTCGGCGGTCGAGCTCTTCGAGCTGCGCGCCCGGTCCAGGAACCCGCAGTTCGTCGTCGACGACGAGAACCGAGCGGACGTGCAGGAGCTCGTGCGGCTCGTGGACGGGCTGCCGCTGGCCATCGAGCTCGCCGCGGCGCGCATCCGGATCCTGTCTCCGCAGGCTCTCGTGGAGCGCATGTCGGATCGCTTCGCCTTGTTGACGACGGCTCCCGGGGCGGCTGGGCGTCAGGCCACCCTGCGCGCGACCATCGAATGGTCTTGGAGCTTGCTCGCGTCCTGGGAGAAGGCGGCGCTCGCCCAGACCTCGGTGTTCGTCGGTGGCTTCACCCTGGCCGACGCCGAGGCCGTGCTCGATCTCTCGGCTTGGGACGACGCACCCTGGCCCCTCGACGCCGTGCAGGTGCTCGTCGACAAGAGCTTGCTACGCACCTGGGAGTCACTGCCCGGTCGAGCAGGGAGTGGGGAGCGCTGGTTCGGCACTGACGCGAGCGTCCGTGAGTTCGCCGTCGAGAAGCTGTGCGCGCCGGAGGCGATCGCGTCGGGTGCCAGCGGTCCCGAAGCCGAGCAGGCCGCGATCCAGCGTCACGGCGAGCACTTCGCGAGTCTCGGGAGTGAGCGGCGGATCGCGGCACTGGACCGACACGGAGGATGGACGGCGCGACAGGCCTTGTCGCCTCGGCGCGACAATCTCGTGGTGGCCTGCCGGCGCGCCCTCGAGCGTGGTGACGCGAAGACGAGTGCTGGTGCCTTCGTCGCTGCCTGGGCCGTCATGGAGCTCACCGGCCCCTTGGTCACGGCGCGTGAGCTGGGCGAGAGCGTCCTGGCGTGCGAGTCCCTCGATGCCAGCGAGCGACTTCGCGTGCTGCTGGTGCAGGTGGAAGTGTCACGACACGCCGGGGACGTGGAGGGGGCCTGGTCGCTCTGCGAGGAGGCCTTGGCGCTCGCCGTCCGGGCGGGCTCTCGTCATCACGAGATGACCGCGCGCCGGGTGAAGGGCAAGCTGCTCTGGCTACGAGCCCAGGCGTCGGAGGCGCGTGCGTGCTTCGAGGAAGTACTGGGGCAGGCTCGGGAGCTGGGCGACCCACGCGGTGAAGGCCTCGCCCTCGGCGCCCTGGCGACCATGGATGCCGATCAGGGGCGCTTCGACGACGCTCTCGCCCGCTCGACGAAGTCCCTGTCGATCATTCGTGAAGTGGGTGATCGCCGGCAGGAGGCGATGGGCCTGGTCGGCATCGGGATCCTCCATCGCTTTGCCGGCCGTCTCGACGAGGCACGGGAGTGTCTTCAAGAGTCCCTCGACATTCGTCGCGAGCTTGGGGATCGAGCTGGCGAAGGGATGGTGATCGACAACCTCGCCACCCTTCATCACGACCGTGGGGACCACGTCGAGGCGCTCACTTGCTTCCAGGACGTGCTCGCAACCCATCGAGAGGTGGGCAATCGACCGAGTGAAGCGCTGGTGCAGGTCAACATCGGCGTGATCGCTTCCAAGTTGGGTCAGCTCGAGGAGGCGGACGCGGCCTTCGCGGCGGCCGAGTCGATCATGCGTGAGGCCCGAGGCGCGCCCCGTCTTGCCATGTTGCTGATCTCGCGAGCCGAGCATCGCCAGCGGATCGGTGATCAGGCGGGCTTCCGAGCCGACCTGGCCGAGGCCGAGTCGCTGGCCGAGCAGCTCGGGGTCGGTCCCGAGTCGCGCATCGGCCAGGCGATCACCCGACTGCGTGAGGAGAATGGCGAGTGAGGTCTCGGTGCCCTGCCCTCACGGGCAGCCGAGACGTCGTCTCAGGATGCAGGTCGTCGCGGCGGGCGGACGCTCCTCACCGCTGGAGTGAAGCCCCCCGCTGCCCTCGTCCCAACCCGTGATCGGAACGACGAGGAAGTAGCGGTCGCCGGTCTCGGGTGAGTGCGTCGTCGTCAACTCCGTCGTGATGTCGGCACACGTGGAGTGGTGGCTGTACCAGTGGCCGAGCGTGCCCTCGTGAATAGCGTGCGCGAGAGCCTCGGAGCTGCAGCTCGACGACCAGGTCATGACGAGCTCGTCTCCCGTTCCCCGTCGGATCGTCAGCGGCAGCCCGGGCCGAGCAGCGGTTCCGTTCGGCACGGCACCCGGTCGGTCCGTGTCACAGCCACTGCGGGCGCACTCGCTCTCCTGCCCCTGAAGCGTGCCACCCATCGAGGCGCAGTCTTCCGGCACGAGGTCGAGGCAGGTCTCTCCGGTCAGGCAGCACGCTTGTTCGAAAGAGGCCGTGCAGTCGCCGTCCGAGCAACGCGAGCCCGGCCCCATGGGTTGGCCGTCTTGAAGGAGGCAGTCTTCCGGGGTGATCCAGCCGCAAGGAAGCCACGGATGGCAACACGCCTCACGAGCCAGGCAGGTCCAGCTCGCACAATCGCGGGGGCTCGGCAAGCCACCTTGGCGGCGGCATTCGAGAGGGGGTAGGTCGAGGCAGGAGGCATCCGGGAAACAACAGGACCCTGACAGCAGCGCCGTGCAGTCGACCATCGCGCATGACGAACCTCTACCGGCCGAGGTGCCACCAGCATCCCGACAGGCCGACCAGCTCGGGAGGCTGATGCAGCTCTCGTCAGGCAGGCAACAGGCAACGACGGTGCAATCCGTCGTTGCGCAGGCGCTGCCTTCGCCCCAGCGGTGTCCTTGGGCGGCCTCACAGTCGGCCGGCAAGAGATCGAAGCAACCCTGGAGATGGATGCAGCAAGCCTCGGTGTCGGGACAGGTCGCGCTCGCGCAGTCACTCCCGGCTTCACCGGGAAGGCCATCGGCGGGCCCGCAGTCACCGGCGATCTCGTCGATGCAGCTTCCGTCGGTGAGGCAGCAGGCCTGCACGGCCGAGCAGTCGCTGTCGTCACAGCTCGTGCCTGCGCCGAGGAAGCTGCCCCCGAGGATGGCGCAGGTCGCGGCGTTGCGCGTGCTGCAGGTGAAGCCGCCCGCTCCGTCCGATGCGCAGCAAGCCCCTTCGCGCTCCGTGCAGGAAGCCGTTTCGCAGAGGGTGCCAGGAGCTCCGGACACGCCACTGAACACGCGGCAACCCCACGGATGGGCTTCGATGCAGCCGTAGGAGTAGCAGCCCCGCGACGGTGACGTTCTGCAGCGAAGAGGACGCTGTGCTGGGCTCCTTGCGGTGGAGGCCGAGGGGACGTTCGGTCGGGACCTCTACCCCTGCTACGACTCGTTCTCACGGCTCCACCCGGAGTGGCGCGAGCCTGCTCGTCAGGCGCTCCAGTTCTGCCTCGCGGAGCCGCAATCGAGTGACGAGGAGCAGCGGGCGCGAGCGCTCGTGGACGAGCTTTCGGAGTTCCTGGGCGACGAGTACGAGCGTCGATACGGCCAGTCGGGTACCCGCTGAAGGTGCAGGCCGAGCGGGCGGTCCGGATGCTCACGTCTCGTTCAGCTCTCGCGCCAGAAGCCGTTGCAGGTTCCGTCGGGGTCGAAGCCGACGAGCATGCGGTCGTCGCTGATCGAGGCATCCATGAGCTCGAGAGCGTAGGAGGGCGCTCCATTGCGCATCTTGAACCAGACGTGATGGATGAAGCAGCGCACGACGAAACGCTCGATCTTCGTGCGCTCGTCCTCGTCGTAGATGAGCTCGTCGGTCTCGAGGTCGCGCGCGTCGCGGTGGCCGTGCCAGTGCGCTTTCAACAGTGACCACGGCGCATCCTCCGGCGTCTCGCGGTGGTCACGGAGGAGCGCACGTTGAGCGACGTCTTCCAGCTCGTACAGGTCGTCCAGCACGGAGGTCATCCGTTCGAGGAGCTCCGGGTCGAAGGTGTCCTCGTCGGCGTGCAGGCTCACCTTCAGCAAGTGGTCCTCGGTCTCGATCGTCTCCTGCCAACTGTCCTCCGTGCGGAGGTCGAGCTCACCGAAGATCGGATGGACGTAGCCTTCGTGCTCGAAGGGAAGTCGGGGCAGGGGAGGCTCGCCCGTGTCCGGACCGACCGGGTGGGCCCGGGCCTCGGTCTCCACTCGCAAACCGGTGACCTTGCCGTCCAGATCCAGGTCCGCCACCAGCCGTTCGCTGAGGGGATCGCGCGTGAGCTCGAGTGAGAGCCGGCACTCGCCCGCCTTCAGCCAGAAGCCGACGTGCTCGAAAGCGCAGGTCTCGAGGAACGGGCCCAGGTTCTCGGGAGGGTCGCCGGCGAACTCGTCCTCGTCGGCATCGACGTCCTCGCTCTCGGCGCAGGTCCGCCAGTAACGCGTGAGCGCTGACGCCGAGCGCGTCTTCTTGGTGAGGAGTGCCTCGCGAGCCGCCGCTTCGAGTGCCGGCAGCTCATCGAGGAGCGTCGTCATCTGCTCGAGGGCGTCCGGGTGGAAGGTCTTGGCGTCGAGCTCCAGCGAGACCGTGAACTCGAGCTCGCCGTGCTGGGCCCAGATCTCCAGGTGGGTGTCCTGGGCCGGGTCGATGACGCCGAAGAGATCGTTCTCGTGCTTGCGCTTGCGACTTGGCATGAGCTGACCGATGAGCGAACGGGCCACCGACTGGGCGCCTGCGTGGGACGAACTCGTGAGCTCAGTCGGAAGGAGTAGCGGTCTTCCGTCTCGATCCTGACACCCAGAGACGTGTCATCACGTCGTCGTCCGGCTCCATCCACTCCCGGACGAATTCGAAGCCGAGTCTCTCCAGGATGCGTTCGGAGGCTCGGTTGTCCGGGGCGGTCGTGGCCACCACGCGATCGCAGTCGAGCGTCTGATGAGCGTGCTCCTGGACTGCACGCGCCACCTCGGTCCCGAGTCCGCGTCCCCAGGCCGTCTTGGCGAGCAAGTAGACGATCTCGAGACCGTCGTCTTGCTGACTGGGTTTCAGCTCTGCGTGACCCAGGAAGTCACCTGACTCCAGGCACTCGACGGCCCAGACGGCCATCCGCTCTTCTTCGCATGCCTGGAGCGCCTTCCCGAACAGCTCGATTGCCTCGGCCGACTCGAGTCGTCCTCCTGCGACGTGCTCCATCACGTCGGGATCGCCCATGAGCTGAACGAACGCATCTTGATCAGGCCGTGAGTACGGTCGGAACCGAAGCCTGTCCGTTTCGAAGGTTGCGGTCTTGATCGTCATGGCGAGCTCATGTCCTTGGACCCTGTCCTCGATTCGATGCTGCCAGCTCAGCCGGAGACCTGGCTGGCGACCTGACGTCCCGTCGAGTGGCACGGCACATGATAGCCGTGGTCAGCATGAGCAATCCCGTGAGCAAGGGTGATGGAGCCCCCGATCCGAAGGTGATGAGTCAGTCGGGGCAACCCTTGCCGTCCATGACCACGCAGATCCACCCACGAGTGCTTCAAGGCTCCAGGCCGTGTTCGAGCCCGCGAACACCGTGGCGCCAAGCACGCGGGTCGGGGAGTGTCCGCTTGGGTGGATCGGTGACGAGTTGAAGGCACTCCACGAACTGATGCTCCTGGTTCCAGGCCATGAGGAGTGGCTTGGGTGTCAGCCTCCGTACCTGGCCGCCGGTCGATGAGCCAGGGCGCTCGGTCGCGTGAACGCTGGCCCCACTTGCCTGGTCCATGATGGTGTTCGGACAACCCTCAGGGACTGTCCGATGACTTGGAGGGACGTGATGGTGCTGTCGAAGCGGGTGGCTTGGGGCCTGGCGTGCCTCCTGGCCGCCCTCGCGCCGATGCCGGCGGGTGCCCGGGGCGGGAGCCCGAGCGAGCGTGTCGTAGTCGATGGCCCCGCCGACCATCGAGGGGTCGACGCCGATCCCCAGGCCTGCTGCTTCCATGATGGCTCGGGCTGCGTGGACGTGAATTCCCACACGTGCGTGCACGGTCACCAGGGACATCCCCAGGGCTTCGGCTCCCGCTGTGCCACCACCTCTTGCCCTCCCGCGGTTGCCTGCTGCTACAGCCATGGCTCCGACCGCGGGTGCCTGGAGGTCACCGCCGAGTTCTGCTGGGTCCCGGTAGGGGGCCTGGCGCTCGGGGAGGGGAGCTCCTGTGCCACCGACGCCTGTCCCATGCCGTGCTGCGTGCCGGGTCATGACTGCCTCGTGTTTCTTCCGGACCTGTGCAGTGCTCTGGGCGGCGTGCTGCTGGAGGCCGAACACTGCGGCGTGGAGCCCTGCCCAGTCGTCGAGCTGGGTGCGTGTTGTCTCGTCTCGGGAGCCTGCGTGACCCGGTACGAGAGAGAGTGTCTCGACAGCGGGGGGACCTGGCACGGTCCGTTCGTGGGTTGCGGGAGCGTGAGCTGTGGGCAATCCCAGGCCTGCTGCCTGGCGGACGACTCGTGCGTCGAGCTCCTCCCCGAAGACTGCGCAGCGGCCGGCGGAATGTCGCAGGGTCTGGGGAGCGCCTGTGCGGGGACGAGCTGTGACTCGGCTCAGCCGGGAGCCGTGCCAAGCGGGACGGCAGCGCGCCCGGGTGCGGCCCTGACGCTGCTGCTGGTCGATGGTGGTGAGCTGGCCCTCGGCTGGTCGGCGAGCTGCAGTGCCAGCGCGGTCGACTACGCGGTGCACGAGGGCGTGCTCGGCGACTGGTACAGCCACGAGGCCGTGCTCTGCACCACCGGCGGACTCTTCGAAGCGACGTTCGCGCCAGCCCCTGGTGATCGCTACTACCTCGTCGTTCCGGTCTCGGTCGACGACGAGGGAAGCGCTGGTCTCACCTCTGATGGTGAGGAGCGGGGCTCGACCGGCTCGACCTGCGTCGAGCGGCGACGACTGGGCTGTCCCTGATCGGGATTTTTCCGTGGGGGCCGGAGACGGTCCCGGGCCCCACGCGCCGGACACCACCTGGCGTGGGTCGCAGTGTCGTTCTGGGCCGTTCCAGCTGACTCCGGGGCGGGTCCGCGTGCTCGCCGGACGCACCGACGGCGAGACCGCCTCGACGCTGCTCCAGCTTCGCGATGTCGTCCTCGGTCATGAGCGTCGGGTCTCCCATCGAGCTCGACGGCCATCCGGACCGCCTTCGGACTGCAATCCCGTCACGATCGGCGGCTCGGACCGGTCGGAGCCTGAGTGCTGGCTTGCGCAAGCCGCGTCGTGATGCGTTGTCGGGATCGAGGGACCTCGACCCGGGCCACCAATCCCGGGGCGGAGCCAACGATGAGAGCCTCCCGCGAACGCCAGCCGAGAGCTGCCGCTCTCCTGGGGCTGAGCCTCGTGCTGACCCCTCTCACCGTCCCTGCTCAGGTGATCCACGAGGAGTCCTTCGATGCCGGAGCGGGCTCCCTGCTCTACGTCGACGACGCGTTCCGAGGCACCTCGGCACCCGACCGCGCCGATGGCGTCCACCTGCCGGACGGTGGACGGAGCGGTGGCGGCCTCCAGGTGACCGTCGGCGGTGACGTCGGCTCCGGGGAGGCCTGGGCCGTCTCGGGCGGCTGGCAGCTCGACTTCACCCTGGCCGAAGCCGCCGCCCTGGAGCTCGAGCTCTGGTTCGAGCTCCAGACGATGGCCGCGGACCAGGCGCAGCTCCTCGTCGACCTCGATGACGAGCTTCTCGGACACGGTGGCATCGACCGCGTCCTCACGATGAGCAGCCACTTCCCCACGGGCACGGGCTGGCGCCGGCTGCTGCTGGACCTCGGGGAGCTGGCTCCCGGCGCTCACCGCCTGCGAGTCGGTGCTCATCTCTCACCGCACGACCCGGACCGGAGCTCGATCGCCACCTGCCGTCTCGACGACCTGGTCCTGCGTCACGCCGCCTCGCCCACGGTCAGCCCGTCTGCGAGCCTGCTCGTGAGTCGTCTCGACCTCGGCCGCTTTCGCGGCAACGTCGAGGGCCTGACCGCCCTCGGCTGTCGCGACCGAGCCGATCCTGGCAACGCACTGGCAGTCGACTGGCTGATCGGCCAGCTCCAGTCCTGGGGTTACGAGGTCGAGCTGCATCGCTTCGAGAGCAGTGGTCACCTGCTCGACAACGTGATCGCGACGAAGGTCGGCCGGAGCCGACCGGACGAGGCCTATCTCGTCTCGGCGCACCTGGACACGGTGGAGGGGACGGTGGGCGCCGACGACGATGCCTCCGGCTGCTCCCTGGTCCTGGAGGCTGCGCGCGTGTTCGCTCCTGACTCGGTGATCACCGAGCGCTCCCTGCGCTTCGTCTTCTGGAACGCCGAGGAGCATCCGCAGCGTGGCTCCTTCGCCTACGTGAGCGACCGCGCGGACCGGCAGGGCGTGGAGGATCCACCCTTCTCCGGAAGGTACCCGGAGCCACGCTGGCTGGGCATGGTGCAGGCGGACATGATCCTCTACGACCACGGACCCGTGGCCCGTCCCGAGCCGTGGCCGGACGCCGACCTCGACATCGAGTACCGATTGAACGCGGAGGAGATCGGTGCCTCCTACGATCTCGCCACGGCGCTCTTCCGCGCCAGCCAGCAGCACGCCGACGCCCACCCCGGGACCGTCGGCTATCGGATGTCGAACACCGACAGCGTCGCCTTCCAGGATCACTGCGCTGCCGTGAGCCTGCGGGAGCAACCCCGGGCCGTGGGGAACAACCCGCACGTCCACGGACCGACCGACGCTCCCGAGTCCTACGTCGACGAGGACTGGATCTTCGGCTTCGACTTCGTGCGGACCCTGGTCGGCGCGATGGCCGAGCTGGTCGGTGCGACCGTGGTCGAGCCCGAGCTCCTGCTGCACCTGCGCGGCCAGGACACGATCGAGTGGACCTCGACCCCGGAAGCGAGCCGCTTCAACCTCTACCGCGGCGACCTGGCCGAGCTCCGCTCCGACGGTCGTTACACCCAGGAGCCGGGCAGCAACCCGCTCGCCCGCGCCTGGTGTGGGCTCGACCGGCCATCGGCGAGCGACGGCGACACGCTCACGCCGGGTGACGCCGCCTTCTACCTGGTCACCTCGGTCGACGGCGGCGGCGAGTCGGGCCTGGGAGTCGACAGTCGTGCCACTCCCCGTCCTCACGAGAGCCCCTGCCCATGAGCATCCCAATGCTCTCGCCATCGGCTCTCGCGACGCTCGTGCTCGCCGGCTGGCTCGGGTCGTTCGCTCCGTCTGCCTTGGCCGCCGACTGCAGCGTCACCCCTCAGCTCGTGCCCAACCCCGAGCCCGGTCGCCTCTCCGGCTTCGGCACCGTCGTCGCCGCCGATGGAGCGACCGTGGCGATCGCGGCACCCGGGAGCCTGGCCGTCTGGATCTACGTCGACCGCGGTGCCGGCTACGAGCTGGAACAGAAGATCCAGCCCAGCTCTCCCGAGCTCCGGAATCGCTTCGGCGAGTACCTGGACCTGTCCGATGACCGACTCGTGATCGGACATCCCTTCCCCCCGAACCGCAGCCTGCCCAAGCCGTGGTCGGGCGGCGCGACGGTCTACCGCCGGGTGGGTGTCACTTGGGAGGTCGAGCAGCTCCTCGAGGCCGACGCTCCCATCGACGACGAGGAGCTCGGCCATGCGGTGGCGATCGACGGCGACGTCATCGCCCTCGGCGCACCCGGACGGGGGACCTTCGGAGCCGCCCTGGTGTTCGAGCACGATGGTGACAGGTGGGGTCAGGTGGCGACCCTCGGCGGCGTCGACCGTGGCACGGGCGAGACCGCTGCCGTCTCCGGCGATGAGCTCCTCGTCGGCGTGCCGAGCCTCCCCGTTGGCACGGTGCGGTCGTACCGGCGAGTCGCCGGTAGCTGGACGCATCAGGAGACTCTCACCGGACCGGGCGAAGGCTTCGGTGCCGGTCTGGCGATCCGGGGCGACCGCGCGCTCATCGGCTCCAACGAAGGCACGGCCCAGTTCTTCCGCCTGGTGGGCGGCACCTGGGCCCTCCAGGGGACGTTCGACACCGGCGAGCGGGAAGGCCATCCGGTGCTGGAGGAGTGGATGCGGGTCGACCTGGCCCCCGATCGCGGGCTGTCGGTCGTCGCCTCGACCCTCCCCGAACGTGCCTGGCTCTTCGCGGAGGCCGCCGCCGGCTGGCGCATCCACTGCTGGGCCCACGATGAGCGACCCGACTTCGACCTGGGCTACCGCACGTCGGCGGTGCTCGCCCCGGGCGGACGTCTCATCGTCGGAACCGGTGACGACGATCGGGGCGGCTTGAATTCGGGAGCCGCCTGGGTCTTCGACCTCGGACCGGATCCGGAGCTCGACTGCGACGACGGTCTCGACGACGACAGCGACGGCCTCACCGACTGTGACGACCCGGACTGCTGCCCGGAGGCGTCCTGTGATGCGGCCTGCGTCGAGAGCCGCTGCGATGACGGTCTCGACGACGACGGCAACGGCCTCACCGACTGCCAGGACGCTGACTGTGACGCCTTCCCCGGTTGTCTCAGCGAGCTCCATTGCACCAACGGCTTCGACGACGACCGCGACGGCCTGCGCGATTGCCTCGACCCCGACTGCGTGGACGAACCGGGCTGTGGCGAAGATTGCACCAACGAGGAGGACGACGACGGCGACCTCTTCCGGGATTGCTGGGACACCGAGTGCACCGACCATCCCGAGTGTCCCGAGAGCGATTGCAGCGACGGCGTCGACAACGAGGGGGACGGCACTGCCGACTGCCTGGACCCGGACTGTCGTTCAACGGTGAACTGCGATCTCGACGGCGATCTCCGACCCGATCACGAGGACTGCGCGCCGGCTCTCCCCGGCACTTGGGCATCCCCGGGCGATCCCACGCCGCTGTTCGTCGGCAAGCTCGATGGAAGCCCCGCCGTGGGCTGGGCCTCGCTCGTCGACCAGGCGGGTCCCGAGGTCCGCTTCGAGCTGCGGGCGGGATCGCTCGCCCAGCTCCTGGAAAGCCGCGTGATCGAGGCCGCCTGCCTGACCGGCCTCACCGGCAACGTCTGGGTCGACGATGCTCCTGGTGAAGATCGCTACTACCTGGTCACCGCCACCAACGACTGTGGTCAGAGCCCGGCGGGATGGGGAGAGGACTCGCTGGGAGCCCGTCGTCCCGGCTGTCCCTGACCTCCTTCACCGCGAGGCGGCTGGATTGCTCGCTTCCGCTCCGGCAAGACGGTCGAAGTGATCGAGCAACGTGTCGGCTGGCGACGGCATGGCGTGTCAGAGTCGGCGGGCCGTCCCCTCCTTCCGCTCAGCGATCCGCCAGCCAGATCACGCGGCGTGCCCCCTTGTTTCGGCGAGCGCGCACCTTCTTCTCCTCCACGCGATAGCCCGCGTCCTTCAGCCGACGCGTGAAGGCCGCATCGGGACCCGAGGACCACAGGGCCAGGCGCCCGCCGCGGCGTAGCGCCCTGCGAATCTCGGCGAGCCCAGCCGCTGAGTAGAGGCGCGCGTTGTCCGGGTGCGTGAAGGCATCGGGGCCGTTGTCCACGTCGAGGAGGATCGCGTCGAAGGCGTCGTGGGACCCCGCTACGAGGGCGCCGACGTCGCCGAGCTGCA
>JBCCFW010000066.1:0-35565 GCA_039029535.1 Acidobacteriota bacterium | reverse complement strand
CAGACCGCTTGCCCGTCACCGTCCTCTCCGGCTTTCTCGGAGCCGGCAAGACCACCCTCCTCAATCAGGTGCTCAACAACCGGGACGGGCGGCGTGTTGCGGTGATCGTCAACGACATGAGCGAGGTCAACATCGACGTGGACCTCGTCGAGCACGGTGGGGCCGAGCTCTCGCGAACCGAGGAGAAGCTCGTCGAGATGTCGAACGGCTGCATCTGTTGCACGCTGCGAGACGACCTGCTCGCCGAGGTCTCGCGGCTCGCTCAGGAAGGCCGCTTCGACTACCTGCTGATCGAGTCCACCGGCATCTCGGAACCGATCCCGGTGGCGCAGACCTTCACCTTCGAGGACGAGAGTGGAGTGAGCCTCAGCCAGCTCTCGCGCCTCGACACGATGGTCACGGTCGTGGACGCTGCGAGCTTCCTGCGGGACTACCGCGAGGCCGACGCGCTCCAGGAGCGGGGTGAGTCACTCGGTGAAGATGACGAGCGGACGGTGACCGACCTGCTCATCGACCAGGTCGAGTTCGCCAACGTCATCGTGCTGAACAAGGTCGACCTCGTGAGCGAGCAGCAAGCTCTCGAGGTCCGGGCGATCCTCGAGGCGCTGAATCCTGGCGCGAAGATTCTCCTGGCGACGCGTGGGCAGGTCCCTCTCGAGAGCGTGCTCGAGACGAGCCTGTTCGACTACGACGAGGCGGAGAGCTCTGCCGGGTGGATCCGCGAGCTTCAAGGTGAGCACGTGCCGGAGACCGAGGAGTACGGGATCTCGAGCTTCACCTATCGGACGTCACGGCCCTTCGACGCCGAGAAGCTCTGGGCGTTCCTGCACGATGACCGGAATTGGAGCGGCATCCTGCGCTCGAAGGGTTTCTTCTGGGTCGCCGCTGACCACCGCATCGCTTACGAGTGGGCTCAAGCGGGTGGGGTCAGTGAGATCAATCCCACCGGGAAGTGGTGGGCGGCCGTGCCCCGGGAGGAGTGGGAGCACCCCGACGGCGAGCGACCCGACCAGCAGGACGAGTGGGATCCACGCTTCGGCGATCGAGCGCAACGGCTGGTCTTCATCGGCCAGGAGATGGACGAGGCAGCGCTGCGCGCTCGTCTCGATGCCTCCTTGCTCGACGAGTCCCTCGCGGCCGCCGACAGCGAGGCCTGGTCGGAGTTCCCGAACCCCTTCCCCGAGCTCCAGCTCGTCGAGGAGGACGCGTGATCGGCGGAAACAAGAAGAAAAAGAAGAAGGGGAAGAAGTCCGTGCACGACGTCGTGATCGTCGGTGGCGGTGCGGCAGGCGTGGGCGTTGCCGTCGCCCTGCGGGACGCTGGCATCAAGGACTTCCTCTTGCTGGAGCGTGACGTGGTCGGCGCCTCGTTCGCCTCCTGGCCGTCCGAGACTCGCTTCATCACGCCCTCGTTCCCGACCAACTCGATCGGCATGCTCGACCTGAACTCGATCGTCATCGGGACGTCTCCGGCCTACACGCTCAAGGCCGAGCACCCATCGGGCAAGGCCTATGCGGCCTACCTGCGTGCCATCGTGAAGCACTTCAAGCTGCCGATTCGTGAGAAAGTCGACGTGCTGGGGGCGACGAAGGAAGACGACGAGTTCCACCTCGAGACTGCCGACGGCACGATTCGAGCGAGGCACGTCATCTGGGCCGCTGGAGAGTTTCAGTACCCGCGCCTGGATGGTCTCGATGGCGCCGAGCACTGCCGGCACACGGCCACGATCCCCACCTACGACGATCTCGAGGGAGACGACTTCGTCGTCATCGGCGGCTACGAAAGCGGCATCGACGCGGCTTACCACCTGGCGTATCGCGAGAAGCGAGTGCGCTTGTTCGACAGCGGCTGTCCCTGGAAGCCGAAGACCTCCGATCCCAGCATCGCGCTCTCTCCGTACTCACTCGAGCGGATGTACGAGTGGCCCTTCGCCGAGTCCGTCGAGCTGCATCCGAACACGTCGATCGCTTCCATCTCTCGTGAGGGCGACGTCCATGTCGTCACGACCGAGGAGGGAAGCCGGTTCGAGACGTCGGCTCCTCCGCTGTTGGCGTGGGGCTTCAAGGGAGGTCACGAGCTGGTGGCGAACTTGTTCGAGCAACGCGACGACGGTCTTCCGTTGTTGAACGAGCAGGACGAGTCGACCATCGCGCCGGGCCTCTTCCTCTGCGGTCCTGCCGTTCGTCACGGTGGTCACGTCTTCTGCTTCATCTACAAGTATCGACAGCGATTCGCCGTCGTCGCCAAGACGATTGCGAGCTCGTTGGGGCTCCGAGCCAAGGGACTGGAGCAGTACCGCGAGTGGGGCATGTTCCTGGACGACTTGTCCCTCTGCGGAGAGGAGTGCGTGTGCTGACGCGGGATGTCGGAATCGAGGCGGAAGTGGGAACGAGCCGGTGGGCCCGTGCGCTGAGAGTCGAGTGGCTCGGGCAGACGGCTGCAAGCCTGCTCTGGATCGCGAGCGTGTTCACGTACGGGATCACTTCCGGTGGGGACTGGCTGCAGCTGTCTGCTGCGTCCTCCTGGCTGATGGCGAACATCGCTTCGCTCGTGACTGCGGAGTCCGACTGAGATGCTCGTGGTGACACGGGATGTTGCTCGCGTCGGCTCCCGACGAGTCCAGCACGCATGAGCCTGGATTGGCTGATCATCGGCGGCGGCATCCACGGAGTGCACGTGGCAACGCGCCTCATCGGGCAAGCCGGGGTCGCGGCCGACGCTCTTCGCATCATCGATCCGGCGCCGGAGCTGTTGGCGCAGTGGCGGGCCCGCACGGCGACCACGGGGATGAGTCACCTGCGCTCGCCCGCCGTCCACCATCTCGACCTGGAGTCGGGAGCTCTCGACCGCTTTGCGGGCCGGCGGAGTCGACGCAAGTCCGGGCTCTTCGCTCCTCCCTACGATCGGCCTTCACTCGCTCTCTTCAACGCTCACTGCGACCACGTGGTGGAGACCTACGAGCTCGGCGCCCTCCACGTCCAGGATCGCGCCGTGACCTGCTCGGTCGGCGATCGTGGTGTTGCGGTCGAGCTGTCGAGCGGGCGCGAGCTCGTTGCCGAGAACTTGCTGCTGGCCATGGGATCGGGCGAGCAGCCCAAGTGGCCCGAGTGGGCGCCACGGGACGAGCCTCGCGTGCGACACGTCTTCGAGCCAGGCTTCGACGGTTGGCCGTCGTCTGACGAGACCGTCGCCGTGGTCGGTGGGGGCATCTCGGCTGGTCACGTCGCGCTTCGCCTCCTGGAGGAAGGTCACGAGGTCCACCTGATCTCGCGCCGCGCGCTGCGTCAGCATCAATTCGACAGCGAGCCAGGCTGGCTCGGTCCGAAGCGCATGTCGAGCTTCAGCCGCGTGAGGAACGTCGACCATCGGCGAGCCCTGATCACGTCGGCGCGCCACGTGGGTTCGGTGCCTCCCGACATGTGGCGTGCGCTGCACGGGGCCATCTCGCGTGAACGCCTCCAATGGCACGAGAGCGGGGTGGAGGGGCTCGACCTGGGGAGCGATGGCCTCGAGCTCCGGCTCGGTGATGACGTCGTGGTGGAGGCCGATCGCGTGCTCTTGGCGACCGGGTTCGCTTCGCATCGGCCTGGTGGGGCCATGATCGACGCCTTGATCTCTTCGGCCTCCTTGCCGTGCGCCCGTTGCGGCTACCCCATCGTGGACTCGGCCCTTCGCTGGCATCCGCGCATTCACGTGTCCGGCCCTCTTGCCGAGCTCGAGCTGGGTCCGGTGTCGCGGAACATCGCTGGTGCGAGACGAGCTGGAGACAGGATCGTCGAGGCGGTGACGAGCGGGCTGAACGCCGCGACGGAGTGGGTCGCGATCTAGTGTCGTGATGCGAGTCCGGATCCCTGCCGCACCAAGCTCGGCCGAGAGTGCGGCAAGTCGTGGCAGGGATTGAGGGAGGCGGCGTGGGCGGCCATGAACGAACGATGCTGAGCCAGGCCTGGTCGTGACGAGTGCCGCGCCCGATTCAGGGCGTGGTCCCACCGGCAGCGTACCCAATACACTTGCTATCGCTTGGGGGGACAGGGAGGGAGCGATGCCACGGGTCGTCTTGCCGGAGTCGTGCCGAACGCTGCTGAAGCTGCTCGCCGTCGTGGCCATCGCCCTGGGAGCGTTCTTCTTGTTCGTTGGAGGTGAGCTCTTCGATGAAGGAGAGGCCCTTGCGTCGGGTTACTTGGCCTCTGCGAGTGGGCTGCTCCTCTACGTCTGTGCCTGCTTGTTGCCCGCTGGCTCGACTCCTTGACTCTCGTGTTCGGAGCCTCCCAGGTCGCAGGCGCCGGGAGCCCCACCAGGTGAGGTCTGTTCGATGGCGCACGCATTCGACTTCTGCTTCGAGGGAGGACCTGCGGGGTACTTTCTCGGTGAGTCGATGCCGGTGGCTGAGGGCGTCTACGACTACATGCCGTACCGAAGCGGGTCCCACTACAGGCTCCATCAGGAACTGCGGTCTTCTGGTGCGGTGCGCTGTCAGTCGAGGGCGACCACTCCATCGATCCAGTTCACCGTGATCTCGTGGCCTGGCTACGGGAAGCTCGAGATCGCGGATGTCACGATCGTTCCCTGAGGGACGGCTCAGGGGTGCCTGAGTCCGGTGAGATCACGGTCCTGGTCAGGGGGTGGTGTCATTTCGGGACGCACCGTCAGCGAGCGTTGTCCGTTCTTCGACGCGATTCCGTCCTGGGCTCATGAACGCCCGAGTCTCGGACCTCGTGCGTCCCACCGCAGTCGTTGCGGGAGGGGCGACGGGGCCGTCCAAGCCGAGCTCTCCCGTGTCACCTCGTTCTTGCCGGAATCGACCCATGACCACCAGGCCCGCTGTCTTCCTTGTCTTCTTCCTTCTCCTCGGCCTCGTGCCTTCACTTTCTCGGGCCGGTTTCGATACCGCCTGCTACGACCCGAACACGGGCGAGTGTGAGGAGGGCGTCCCGGAGGAGGACTGCGACGGGATCTTCGGTGAGCCCGGCAACTGTGAGCTGGGGGCTTGCTGCCAGATGGAGCCACCCTACGAGTGCGACATCAGGCCCGGATTCGTCTGCGACGGTGCCGACGAGCTGTTCACGTCCGGCGCGGACTGTGGGTTCAACCCCTGCTTGCCGACGGGGGCTTGCTGCGCTGGCGACCGCTGCCTCGGTGTCATGACCGTGTCGGCCTGTGTCGACAGGGGATTCGGTGGGGTCTGGGCCGGTCCCGACACGACCTGCGAGACGATCGATTGCACCATCCAGGGAGCTTGCTGTGCCGTGGACGGCTCCTTCTGCTTCGAGATCCAACCCTTCGGTTGCATCACGGGCCCTGTCGTGGAGTACCGGGGTGACGGCACCTTCTGCGACGACGAGTGCCCCCAGGTCCTGGGGGCCTGCTGTCTCCCCGAGGACGATTGCTCCGAGGAAGTCACCGAGCTCGAGTGCTCGTTCGAAGACGACGGCGTCTGGCTCGAGGGTGCGGACTGCGAAGCCTGCTCCGGCGCCCGACCGATCCCCCTGCCGCCCTGGGCGAAGGGCCTCCTCGCGATGGCGTTGATGGTCGGCGGCGTGCTGGTGCTGGCCTGGAATGGGCGCGCCGCGGGCTGAGCCCGCGTTGACGTCCGAGCAGGGTGGTCAGAAGCAGAAGGGGAGGCCTCCCCAGTCCACGGTCGCCCGGGCATCGGGTGCTCCCACCGAGCTGCCGGACCGACCCGTGCCGCAGCCGTTCTCGCCGAGGACCAGGTACCAGCGGCTCGGATCGTCTCCGCCCAGCACGACGTGGTAGAGGCTCGGTGTCCTCCCGGCATCTTCCAGGCAGGCATCTCGGAAGCCACTCACGCGGTGGAGCTCTTCGAGGGCACCAGTCGCCACGATGTAGGTCACGTCCGAGAAGTGGGTCCGGCCGCTCTCCCAGGTGAGATGGGTCTCGTCCGGCCCCGAGACCGCAACTCGCAAGTCCTCGATCTCGGGAACGAGGGAGCGCTCGGGTGGAGGTCCGGGAACACCGGCGCCGCAGTGTTGTTCAATGAGGGCGATGTTGCAGTAGAAGGGGACGTCGGGCTCGCGCACGACGGCGTCGGTCGTGAACGCCACCGCCGTCGAATCATTGCGAACCGAGGTCGTCGGCATCTCGACGAAGGTCTCGTCCTCTGACTGGACGCAACCCGCCTCGAGCGTCCCGTCGGCGGCCAGCGACAGCAAGAACAGCTCGTTCCCGCTCACTCGGCGCGACTCTCCGACGGCGATCAGCCCTCCGTCGTGGCTGGCCGCGATGTGGGCGAGCTCCTGGGTCCGTGAGCCGTCGGCATCGACCGAGTGGCGTCGCAACCAGAGCTGCTCGCCGTCTTCGGTGAGCTTCATGGTGTAACCCCAGCGCGAGCCCGGAGTGGAGGGTGTCTCGTAGCCGGCGAGCACGAAGTCGCCGCCAGTTGGGAGCAGGCTCGGGACGTCGAGATGCCGGTGGGCCTGCCAGGACTTCTGCCAGCGGATCGTGTCGCCGGTGGGGTCCAGTCGCACCATCCAGAGCTCCCAGTTGTCGGGGGCGAAGAGGTTGTTGCGGCCGAACAGGAGGATGTCGCCGTCAGCGGCCCGGGCGAGATGGACGCCATGCTGGCTGGCGTCGGCGCTCCCGAAGGTGCGCTGGGAGCGGATCGCGCCGAGCGGATCGATCTCGAGGAGCCAGGCGTCATCGGCACCCTCGCCCCAGGACCGCGTGTGGCCCGTGACGAGGTAGCCGCCTCCCGGCAGCTCCAGCAAGCCCTCGGCTTCGTCGGAGTCCGGGCCGCCGTAGCTCGCTTGCCACTCCAGCTCGCCAGTCTCGTCAATCTTGACCAGCCAGGCGTCTTCCTCTCCGGCACCGAAGGACTCGGTGTAGCCGGCGAGGAGGTAGCCGCCGTCGGACGTCGCGATCGCCGTGCGGCATCGGTCGTAGCTGGCGCCGGAGTAGGCCCGCTGCCAGAGAGGCACGCCGTCATGGTCGATCTCCATGACGAAGAAGTCGACGCGGATGGCCTCCGGCTCGGGCGAGCTACCCTCGGCGTTGCCTGCGATCAGGTAGCCGCGCGGAGTCTCGAAGAGCGCCACGGCAGAGTTCGAGCGCAGGGTGTCGCGAACCTGCTCCCACTCGACGTCGCCGACCTCGTCGAGCTTGAGGAGCCAGATCGTCGGAAAGGAACCATCCCAGACGAGGCCGCTGACGAGATAGCCGCCGTCCGAGGTGGGAAGCACGACGGAACCGACGGCGGACCGCACCTCCCGTCCGTAGGTGCGCACCCAGGTTTGCGCGGCCAGCGGCGCCGCAAGGCTACAGGCGGCCAACAACAGGGCCGTGACTCGTCGCATGTCTCCCTCCATGGCGGCCGTGACAGGAACGGCACGCCGTACCCCGGATGCCGCTCGACATCCGGGACCTCGGGAGCAGTGTAGCGCGGGACTGGTCCAGGAGCGGACCGTCCTGGTGAGCCGGGTGGGAAGTGATCAAGTTACTTGAACACGACCAGGGTCTTGGCTTCCGGTGCGTCAGAGGCGACGTGCTACGATGCAAGTGGGAGGAGCGAATGTCGATTCGTGCACGACGTGAAGTAGCCGGAGCCGTCCTGGTGTTCGGCGTCTTGTTGGTCTCTGGCCTGGCCGCCCAACCACCTTGTCCGGCTCCGGCCTGGCCCGTGCATCACCTGGAGCTCATCCGCCAGCCCAGCCGCTTGCACTTGGTCGACCTCGACGGGGACGGCGGGCTCGACATCGTCGCCGCGGGGGATCGCGGTCACGTCGAGATCGCCTTCAGCCGAGGGCCCAACGACGGTCTCGGGCCTGGCCCCGGCGGCCTCCATGGTCACGAGCTTCCCGTTCGCGTGGCCGAGGACTTGTCGGGGCCGGAGGGCGTCGGCTCGTCCGACCTCGATGGGGACGGTGCGCCGGACCTCGTCGTCTCGCACCAGGATGGCCTGACGATCTGGTGGAGCTGGCGCGACGGCGTGCCAGAGGCGCAGGAGCTCATCCCCGTCGACGGCGCCTCCTTGCTTCGCATCGCCGAGATGACCGGCGACGAGCTCGACGACCTGGTCGTGACCGTGGGCCGTGGTTGGGTCCACGTGTACCCGAACCTCGGCGACCGCGCCTTCGCCGATCCGTTTCGTCAGACGGTGGGCGGTGGAGGTGGCGCCGTGTTCTCCATCGACCTCGCCGACTCTGATCGCGCAGACGGTCTCGATGTCCTCGTCTCCCGCGACTTCCAGTCCGCGTGCGTCATGCTCAACGACGGCAACGGCCAGCTCCTCGACAGCGTCTGGTACCCGTCGAGCCGCCAGGCGGTGGGGGTCGCTGCCGGCGACTTCGACCGTCGCAACGGCCCCGATCTCGCGGTGGTCTCACGGGCGGAGCACGACGTGCGGATCTACCTCAACGAGGGTGACGGGACGCTCGTCGAGGGGGTGACTCTCGAGCTCCCGCAGGCCGTCGGTTTCGACGGTGAGGTGCGTGCCTTCGACCTGACCGACGATGGTGCCGTCGACCTCGTGCTCGCGGAGGGGTCCAATCTCATCACCTGGCCCGGTCGGGCCAACGGCACCTTCCGACCGCCCTGGGTTCAGGGGATGGGCTCGGCCGGGAAGGGGCTGGCCTTCGCCGACCTCGACGACGACGGAGATCTCGATCTCGTCCGCAACGACTACGACCACCGAGAGCTGCGGGCCTACCTGAACGCCGGCGGCGGCCGCTTGTCTTCCGATCAGCGCATGTATTCGAACGGGATGATGGAAGAGGTCTGGGTCGTCGACCTCGACCGCGATGATCGGCTCGACGTGGTCGCAGCCAGCCTGGGGGACTGGACCCTCGACGTGCACTTCGGCGACGGGGCCGGCGGCTTCGCGCCCGTGGTCCGGACCGAGCTGGATGAGCGGCCGGAGCATGCCGTTCTCGTCGACGTGGACGGTGACGGGGAGCTCGACCTCGTCATGACCGCCTTCTCCGACGACGAGATCGTCACCTGGCTCGGCAACGGCGACGGCACCTTCCGGACCGGCACTCGGCACGCGACGGCCTACCGCCCCCGGGAGCTCGCCAGCGCGGACCTCGACGGCGTGGCGGGCCCCGACCTCGTCATCATCCACCGCGAGCTCGAGGAGGTGAACGTGATGTTCAACGCCGGTGACGGCACCTTCCTCCCCGAGGTGTTGCTCGATTCTCCCATTCGTCCCGGACAGGTGGTGGTCGGTGACTTCGACGGCCGAGACGGTCCGGACGTGCTCGTGCGCAACACCTTCAGCCGCATCTACCTCATCCGCAACCAGGGTGGCGGCGTGTTCGGTGACCGCGAGGACATCCTGGCTTTCAACCTGGAGATGGTCGGGGCCGGCGACCTCGACTCGGACGACGACCTCGACCTCGTCTACTCGACCTGGGAGGACGGGGTCTTCGTCGGGACTCTCCTCAACGATGGTGACGGGGGTTTCGAGGTCGGGACCACGCTCCAGCCGATCACGACTCGCCCAGCCGAGCTCGTGATGCACGACCTCGACGGCGATGGCCTGGAGGACGTGCTCTACACCTACCAGGACTCGGTCGCTCTGACTGGCATCGGCTACCTCCTGGCGGCCGGAGCCGGCGAGCTGTTCCCGGCGGCTGACATCCCTTCGGAGCGCGACACGCGTGACATTGCGGTGGGGGACTTCGACGATGACGGCAGCGTCGAGCTCGTGTCCACCGGGTGGGAGCACGTCGGCGTTCACTTCGAGTGCGTGACGCGACCGCCCTGGCTCCTGCGCAACGACTCGGTCCGGAGCCTCTCGCCGCTGGATCCGCCCCTGGCCACGATCCTCGCCGCCGGCAGGGCGACCCGTCTGGAGCTCATCGGACCGGACGGCGTCCCGACACCCGGGACGGACGACGACGACGACGCACTCATCGAGGGCTGGGCCGACGGCCAGTTGGATCCGGATGCGAGCGTGCTCAGCGATGCCACTCGTCCGCTCGTGTTCTACGAGAGTCAGCGCGCGGACGACGTCATCTTGCTGTCCAAGTCGGAGGGGCGCGTGCGCATCCATCGGCGCTGACGGCCTTGCCGGTGGGGGACGCCGGGTTCGATACCGTGGCTCGGACAGCGGCGTGGCGAGGAGCGCGGACGGGAACAGCCGGTTGGAAGAGGTGGTTCGGTGATCAAGGTGCTGGGCAGGGTGTCGATGGGGATTCTCGGAGGCGGCCTGGCGGTGCTCTTGCTTGGGAAGGTGCCTGAGCTACAAGTCCGAGATGCGGCGTTGTCGGACAAGGAGCGTCTCGAGCTGACCAACAAGCACAGGGACACGCTGGCGAAGTGCTTGTTCGGTCTTGGTGGGATCGTGCTCGTCTACCTGACGTGGCGTCGCATCTCGGCGACCGAGCGACAGGCTTCGGCGGCGGTCGAGGCAACTCGGCTCACCGAGCAAGGTCAGGTCACGGAGAGGTTCTCCCGTGCGGTGGCTCACCTCGCGGACGAGCACGTGCAGGTCCGACTCGGTGGGATCTACGCGCTCGAGCGCGTGGCCCGAGACTCGCTCGAGGATCACTGGACCGTCATGGAGGTCCTGACAGCCTTCATCCGTGAGCGTGTTCCGGTCACTTTCGAGGCGGGGCAGGAGGGTTTCCACGAGGACCTCGAGCCTCCGCCCTTGGACGTCGGAGCGGCCCTGACCGTCGTCGGGCGCCGGACGGAGGCACAGCGAGTGAGCGAGAGTGACGAACAGGTTCTCGACCTGACGGGCTGTGACTTGCGTGCTGCACGACTGGAGGGCGCTCACCTCGAGCGAGCGAGACTAGACGACTCGTTGCTCCTCGGGGCTCGTCTTCGGCGTGCCCAGCTCAGCGGGATCCAGGCATGCGACACGGACTGGCGAGGAGCGGACCTCCGCGAGGCCGACTTGGCTGAGGCTGACCTCACCCTGGTCCACTTCGGTCATGCCCAGCTCGATGGTGCTTGCTTGGTCCGGGCCGACTTGCAGGAGGCGTTCATTGATGACTGCGAGCTGGGGAAGGTCGATCTCACGGACGCCAACTTCAGGTCGGTCTGGCTGAGGGGGAGTGACCTCAGCCGTGTCGTGGGCCTGAAGGAGGACGCGCTCCACACCTGTCGCTGGAACGAGAGCACCAGGTGGCCCGACGAGCTAGAGGACATGGCGAAGCGTGTCCTCGCGGGGAAGGCCGAAGGCTCTCGCGAGGACGACTGACGGTGGGAGCTGCTCGTGAAGCCGGCGATTGAGCGAGCGTCGTCAGAGCTGAGCTACCGATCCCTCGAATCCTTGCTCAGCGTGGAGAGATAGGCGATCAGGTCCCGGCGCGTGCTGGGGTCCTCGATGCTCACCGGCATCTTGCTGCGTGCCTTCGGGTCACCCAGGTGAGATTTCAAGAGCTCGGACGGTCCGGCGAGCCACTCGAAGAGCGTGGTCTCGTCCCAGGTCAGGCCGCTCTCGCCGGCCGAGGTGAGATCCTCGCTGTAATCGAACCCGGCGAAGGTGCCCGCCCGTCGACCGACGACGCCATTCAAGACGGGGCCCGTGCGGTTGATGGCGGAGGGGCCGACCTGGTGACAGGCCGTGCAGGTGCCCTGGAAGGCTTGCTTGCCACGGGCCGCTGCCGTGCTGGCGATGGGCTGACTCTTCGAGTCCTGCGTGGCCCACTCCTTCCTCAGGTGATCCAGTGAGAACAAGTGGTCGCTCTCGACGAGAGGGGCGTGACAGGAGCGGCAGGTGTCGAGGTTCTTGTTCGCGACGGAGCCATCGGGCTTGTAGGCGGCGAACTCCCAGTGCCCGTTCCGGAGCTCCGCGGCGTGCCCCTGGCCCAGCCCCTCGCCGCGCTCCATGACCGCGATGAGGACGAGCTCGTCCCGGATGCGTCGACCGAGCCCGGAGACCATGACCTCGCCGTCGGCATCGAGCTTAGCCTTGTAGACCTCTCCGACGATCACCGAGCCGAAGGGGAGCTCGTCGTTCTCGTCGGGCCCCCGCAGGGCCGTGTCGTTGGCGAAGAGACGAATGACCTGATCGGGGTTCTGGACCCGGTCGAGGCTGAGGTAGTTCGTGAAGGTGTCGCGATAGCCCTCCGGGAATGCGACCTCGGTCGTGGGGGACTTCGGCATGGAGGAGGGATGGGCGTTCTCGGTGGCGACGGCCTTTCCGGGGCCTTGGCAGACGGCCAGGAGGAGGGTCGTGGTGAGCGTCGCTGCGAAGGGGGAGGTCTCGTGCTTCATGGGTCGTCTCCCGGGGTCGAGGGGTCGTCGCTGTCAGGTCATGCCGTTTTGAAGTGACCGTTTCAGAATGGGTGTCGCGAGCTTGGATGTCAAGGCGGTTTTGAAGTAATGTGACCAGAACGGTTCGTCCCGACGGAGCCGGCGTGGGACGAGCGCAGGCCCGGTGGGACCCGAGGGCGATCAGTGGACTCGAGCAATGGCTAGGCCCCGCAGCGTGCCCGAGGATGAGGCCGTCGAGCGCGCCCTCGTCCTGTTTTGGGAGCAGGGCTTCGACCGCACCTCGATCTCCGACCTCAGCGCCGCGATCGGGGTGGGGCCGTCGAGCATCTACAACGCGTTCGGGAGCAAGGAAGAGCTCTTCCGCCGCGCCATCGCTCGCTACGTCGAGACTCACGCTGCCCCGACCATGGAGCTCGTCTCGGAAGAGAGCGACCTGGGAGTGGTGGAGTTCGTCCGCAAGCTCCTGCGCGGCCTGGCGAGCCTCTACACGACCGAGGGCCAACCGCTCGGGTGCGCCATCTTCCAGGGCGCCGGGGCGGGCGGGTCGGACGAGACCAGCGCTCAGGCGGTCACCCTGGAGCTGAAGCAGCGCTTGCAGGACTCCCTCGCTCGGCGTTTCAGGGAGCTCGCCCGAAGAGGAGAGGTGCTGGCGGCTCCGCCACGCACGCTCGCGGTGTTCCTCATCGGGACGCTCTGTGGGATCTCACAGCTCGCCTGTGATGGGGCCAGCCGCGCCGATCTCATGAAGGTAGCGGATCTGGCGGCGAAGAGCTGTGCGGGCCCCTCAGCAGGCTGACGGGGGCGATGGGCGCTCAGCGCAGGCGCATCACGCCGGTCACTCCGACCAGGCCGAGCGGGACGAGAAGCGCCAACGCTGACGAGACGCTCTGGCGCTGCTCAGTCGAGGCCGCCATCGCTGTCCTCAGGACAGGCTGTGGGCGGAGCGATCACGGCGGACGCAAGGGTGGTTGTGGCTCCGCTGTGGCGCGGGGCATGCTTGCGCTGACATCGAGACCGGGCTGTCCCCAGCCAGGGGTGAGTGACAGGAGAAGCGCTCGTGGAGTGGCTGCCCATCGTCATCGTGATGGCCGCGGCAATATGGTTCGCCTGGGCTGTCGTCCGTGCCGCGTGGAAGCCGAAGCTCGGAGTCGATCCCGATGACACCGGAGACGAGAAGGCTGCACTCGAGCTCGAGAAGCTGAAGCTCGAGCTCGGCGTGCTCCGCACCCCACCTCTGCTGAGGCTCGGAGTCGTCATCCCGATCTTGCTCACGGTGCTCGCCTTCGCCCTCGCCCTGAACGAGGCCATCGAGGAGGGGAAGCTCCGTTCAGCCGAGGCGGATGATCGCAAGGAGGAGGCGGATGTAGTCACGGAGGAGCGGAATCAGCTCGAGGAGGAGTATGACCAGTTGGTCGACCAGGTCGCAGACCGTGATCTCGACCTGGCCGTGTCTCTTGGGATCGTGTCCGATGCTGCTAGCGTTGAGGGAAAGCGCAAGATCACGTTGCGGTTCCGCGGCAGTCTCAAGCGCGAGCTGATTGAGCAGCTCGAGGTGATCCTCAGAGAGGACTTCAATGTCCCACGAGCCCATCGGGACGGGAATGTCGAGAAGTCTCTCGTGGCCTACGTGTCCGCCGAGGACCGCCAGATTGCGGCCCGGGTGGGGACGGCAGCTCAGGAGTTCTTCGAGTTGGCCGGGTGCGGCATTGAAGAAGTCCCAGTAGTGAAGGAGCCGGCTGGTCGGCTCGCATCCGGCGATGTCGAGCTGCGGCTCTTCACGACCTGCCATGAGTGTGAGTCGGAGGCCGTGCCGACGCGGACGACGGAGAGAGACTTCTCGGGCGAGCAGCTCGACGAGGCCAGGCGCAAGTGCCGTGCGGCCACCCTGCCCAGGGTGCTTCCCTCCAACTCTCGAGACTATGGAGACTGGGTCAATTGGGAGTTGCAAGGTGGGTCGATCGGTGGCGTCGACGTGTGGTGCCGCTGCCGACGAGTGCTCCGTGCGAGCGTCGAGACGGCCACTCCGGGAGTGTCGCCTCCTGCTGATTGACGGCCGAGTGTGTCGCTTGGGGGTCAACGGCAACCGACCTCGACGATCATCGCGCCGCAGCGACCGATGTCGACTCGCTGCCAGCCCTTGTCCGGGTGCGGCCCGCACGGCGTGCTCGAGGGTGGGGAGCTTCGAGTGCCGCATGGAGCGCCGCGCGGCGCCTCCCGCTGCCCTCAGCCCGTTCCGCCTCCCGACCCTTCTTTCTTCTCCCTCACCCTGATCTCGTTGTCGTTCGGATCGCGGTCGACGAGCAGGCAGAGCGGGTCGACCGAGACGGTCCAGGGCCTCTTGGGGACGGTGAGAGTGAGCCTGGTCTCGGCTTCGCTGACGTGATGGAGCTCCCGGTAGAGGAGTCGGTACAGAGAGTCGCGCACGCCGATCTCGATCCAGTCGCCGAGCTCGACCTCGGTCTGCTCGCCGAGCTCGTCGGCGTGGAGCTTCTTGGCGGTGAAGGTGAGCTCGACCTCGTAGCCGCCGTCCACGTTCTCGACCCAGGTCGCCTCCTCGACCGCGTTTTCGTAGAGGACCACCCTCTCGAAGAGGTCGGTGACCGTCTCCTGATACTTCGGCGGCGTGACCGCCCGGAGCTGGGCGAGGAAGTCACGGGCGGTGGTGTAGGGCGGTTCCTGGAAGCCGACCTCCTCGATGTAGCTCTTCAGGGCCTCGTTGACCACGTCCTCTCCCAAGAGCTGTCGCAGTCGGTACATGACCAGCGAGCCCTTCTGGTAGTGAATGTAGTGCTGGTTCTCCACCCGCAGGAGCGGAACCTCCTTCTTGGCCTCCAGCGACCGTCCGTGGAGATACATGTCGAGCTCGTACCTGAGGAAGCGCCCGATCGCGTCCTCGCCGTACTCCTTCTCCATGACCATGAGTGCCGAGTACTGGGAGAAGGTCTCCGACATCATCGTCGAGCCCTGGACGTTGGCGCCGATGACCTGGTGCGCCCACCATTGATGAGCGATCTCGTGGGCGGTCACGTAGAACGGGTAGTCGATGTCGCCCTCGTCGACCCGGGTGATGAAGCCGATGGCTTCCGAGTAGGGGATGGTGTTGGGGAAGGCCTGGGCGAAGGCAGCCCAGCGCGGGAACTCGATGATCCGGACCTGGCGGTGCTGGTAGGGGGAGAAAGCCACCGTGTAATAGTCGAGTGACTTCTTCACCGCCTCGATCATTCGGTCGACGTTGTAGTGGTGTGCCGGGTGGTGGTAGACCTCGATGGCGACGTCGTTCCAGTTGTCGCGGGCGACCTCGTAGCGGGCCGAGAGGAACGACGTGAAGTTGATGATGGGCGAGTCCATCGCGTAGTGGAAGTAGCGCCGGCCGTTCTCGGTCCACTCCTTCTGCAGGTAGCCTGGGGCGATGGCGATCTGGTCCGGGACGGTGGAGACGACCGCCTCGAAGTCGACCCAGTCGGAGTCGATCGAGACGTAGTTGTTCTTGCGACCCTCCGGATCGTCGAGGTCGCGCATTCGCTCCCTCACTGGGAGCCCGCTGCGACTGCGCTGTCGGTCGTTGCCGAGCTCCCCGCGCTCGTCGTAACCGATGCTGGGGAAGATGTCGGGTGAGTGAACGAAGCTGCCGTTGCCCACCACCCGAGTGTTGAGGCCACCATTGGGGAAGCCGCGCTGTTCGTAGGTGAGGTCGAAGGCCAGCTCGATCTCCTCGCCGGGGTCGAGCGGGGTCGCAAGCCGATAGACCCGGTAGCCGAGCTCCTCGTCGTTCGTCGTGAGGCGGGTCTCGCGGTTCCACTCGATTGAGCCGACCTCCGCGTCCGTGCTGAGCTGGAGATGGATCTCCGGGATCGGGGCCGCCGTCTTGTTCTTCAGGGTGGTCTGTCCGCGCGTGGCGAGATCGCCGGTCTCCGGGTAGAGATCGACCTCCACCGACATGGCGGTGAAGCGCGGTTGCGGCATTCCGAGATACTGGCGGTAATCCTTCTCGTAGCGCACCCGAAGCTGGCGAACATCATCGCTGTTGCGGTACGTGTTGAGAACGTTGGTGTTGTAGAAGACGAAGCCGCCGAGGCCGAGAGCCGCGAGCAAGGTCAGTCCCGAGGCGACCGCGACGGGTGCGCGGAAGCGCAATCGTGCCAGTGCCAGCCGCCAGCCGGCGTTGGTGTCCCGGCCGCGCACCCAGAACAGGTTCGAGAGGATGGCCAGGAGCAAGGCCACGGCGATCCACGGCAGCTTGAACCACCAGTAAGTGCCGAGGGACCAGCCGTAGTCGGCCATGTCGGAGTAGCTGGTTCCCGGCGTGCTGTTGTACGTCCAGAGGTGGTGCTCGAAGCCGAGGAGCACGGTGAGGTCGCCGGAGAAGAAGTAGGCGACCATCAGGAAGTGGCCCACGTACTTGTGATTGACCAGCGCCTGGATGGCCAGCGCGAGCACCACGAGCAAGACGTAGTGCGGCAACTGCACGCCGTACAGCTCACGCAGGTAGAGGCTGAGCTCCAAGTTGGTGTAGCCCTTGACGAGCTGGGTGAGGACGCCGGCGACGAGGACCACCCCGAGGAGACCGGCGAGGATGCTGAGCAGGGCGGTCAGCTTGGCCAGGTACGGGATCGCGTTCGAGGAGGGGGTCGTGTCGATCACCTGGTCGATCTCGACGTCGCGCTCGTGCCAGACCAGCTCCCCGGCGTAGAAGGTGATGGTGATCAGCAGGAACAGCGCGAACGCGGCGCTGAGGGCCTCGAGCACCTGGTAGGTCACGGGGTAGGTGGTCGTGCCGTAGAGCGTTCCCACCTGGGTTGCGGCGGCGAGAAGGAAGAGGACGCCGACGGTCATGATCACCACGAAGTAGACGTTGGCGATGATGTCGAGGAACGAGCGACGCAGCGTCACGAGGAACTGGGCCCACCAGGTCGCTCGACCGAACTCTCGGCGCACCTTCGGCAGGTCGATGCCGGACCGTCGCGGCGACGCCGTCACGTGGTCGTCGAGAGTGGCGCTGGTCGTGGGTTCCTTGCGGCAGCGACCGGGGAATGCCTCCTGTCGGAACTGGAAGAACCAGCCCGTCACGCCCAGGATGAACAAGCCGATCGGGCACCAGATGAGGCGATTGATGAGGAGCAGGCCGGACAGGGAGAGGGTCGACCCGTTCTTTTCCACCGTGGTCCAGTACTGCGTTTGGGCGAAGAACGCCTGGAGGCCGAAGGGGTCGAGCAGGGCGGCGAGGGTGGTGTTCTCGACGTCGCCGGCCAGGGTGTTCGCAATGAGGTACCCCGCCAACAGGATGACGCCTCCCAGGAAGTGGGGGAGGCGCTGGCGGGTGAGGGCAGCCAGCCCGAAGAAGATCGCGCCGGCGAAGAGCAGGTTGGGGAAGACGAAGAGCAGGTACGGGGAAACGTAGTACTGGAGTCGATGCGGCTGGAACTGGTCCGCCTCCAGACCGGGCCAGAAGCTCCCGAGGTACCAGCCGATGGCGAGGCCCGAGAAGACGAACAGGTTCACGAACAGGGTGGCGGCGAAGCGTCCGATCAGCAGGGACCACTTGGATGCAGGCGTGGTGAACACCAGCGGATGCATCCGGTCGCCGAAGTCCCGATAGCCGGCGTGCCCGCAGATGGCCACGGTGATGAGCATCCCGAAGACGCTGAACTGGGTCACGAGCGACGCGATGACGTAGGGCGAGTTGACGAAGACGTGACCGTCCGTCCCCGCGACCCCCGCCTGCGATCCGGGGAAGGCGCCACCGAGCGCGCACGCGAAGAGGAAGGAGAAGGAGCTCAGGAGGGCGAAGTACACCCACGTGGAGATGCGACGGAGGTGATGGGCCAGCTCGAAGCCGACGATGGGGAGGAGGCTCACGACGCCTCCGCGATGCTGGCGGCAGCGGGAGCGCTGCGTCCGAGGTGACCGCGCAGCGTCGCGAAGTAGACGTCTTCCAGGCTGCTGGCCGACTCCGAGAAGCCCTGCGGCTGCTCGCTGCTGCAGACCCGGACGACCGTCCTGCCCAGGATCCGCTTCTGGCTCAGGAAGTCGGTCCGCTCCTGGTGCTCGGGGATGTCCTCCTTCTGGATGGCCTTTTCGAAGACACGGCCCGAGAGCTCCTCGACCGCGGTCGCTGGCTCGGTCTCGAGCAGGATCCGTCCCTGGTTGATGATGGCCATCCGGGAGCAGAGCTCCGAGACGTCCTCGACGATGTGCGTGGAGAGGATGACCACCGCGTTCTCGCCCAACTCGGCCAGGAGATTGAGGAAGCGGACGCGCTCCTCCGGGTCGAGCCCGGCGGTGGGCTCGTCGACGATGAGCAGCCGCGGGTCACCGAGCAGCGCAACGGCGATCCCGAAGCGCTGACGCATTCCGCCGGAGTAGCCGCCCACCTTCTTCCTGCGCACTTGCCAGAGATTGGTCTGCTGAAGCAACGCCTGCACCAGCGCCTTGCGCTCCTTGCGATGGATGACGCCCTTGAGGACGGCGAAGTGGTCGAGGAGGTCCTCAGCGGGGACCTTCGGGTAGAGGCCGAACTCCTGCGGGAGGTAGCCGAGCGTCTGACGGAGCTCCTCTTTCTGGGTGAGGGCATCGAGCTCGCCGAACCGGATGGAACCGACGTCGGGCTCCTGGAGCGTCGCGATGGTGCGCATGAGGCTCGACTTGCCCGCGCCGTTGGGGCCCAGCAGTCCATAGAGCCCGGGTGGGATGGTCAGCGAGACGTCGTCGAGAGCGCGGACGCCATTGGGGTAGGTCTTCGAGAGCTGCGAGATGACGAGGTCCATCGGGGGCTCCGGTCTGGGCTGGAACGACGTGGAGATTCGGCGGGAGGGCGTGCTGGTCGCGGCCGGTCGGTCCTGGGGCTCACCGGTGTCCGGGTGTCGGAGCCGGCGGCTGGAGGGGACGCTCCGAGTCAGCGCTCTCTTCGTGATGGGAGCGAAGTCCTGGCCACGTGGTCGACGAGTCGTGAGTTGCCGTCAACGGCTCTTCCACGAGTGCAAGGCCGTCGAGCCACAAACATAGCGGGCCCGCGACGAGGCCGTTCTCTTCAAGACACGGAGGCCAGCCGGAGAGGCACCTGCGGACCGGGCTTCCTGGTCGCGCCGACGGTGACCGTCCGGCTGCTGCCGTCCTCGAGCTCCCACGACACGATCGACGGAGCGTCGTTCACGTGAACGTCACTCGACATCTGACTGCTGAGGGAGCACGTGACCTGCGACGAGTCGAGCCGGACTGATCAGGAGCCTGACGAGTCGAGCTGTGCGGGCAGCGGCTCGCCCAGCTCACGTGCGAGCCGCTCGAGCTGACGACGATCGCGAACCGCCTGCTTGATCGCGTGCTTCTCGAGCCAGGCCAGGAGCTCCGGGGCCCCGTGCTCGAACATCTCGTCGATCTCGCGCTGGCTCTTGCCCTCGAAGACGCTCTTCAGGGTCTGGTGGATGCTCCGGCTCATTCTCTTCGTTTCCACCGCATCACGACATCACCGGACTCGACCTCACCGGATCCCAGCGGACACTCACGGTCTTGTCCCACCATTGTCACTCGGCTCGGCCGGTGTCCCAGCGAGATCGGTCCGGGAGAGGAAAGGACCGCCCCACTTCCGCACCCCGATGATCCGGTCGTCAGCGAGCTCGAAGGTCAGGCCCGCCACGCTCACGCCCTCCTCGTCGTCGACCACGAGGTCCTCGGGAGCGACACGGCGGGCCAGCACGACGAGGTCGCGGCGGGTCCGTCCCTCCATCAGCTCGATGACGAGGCGACAGCTGGCCTTCAGCGCGTGTTCGCTGTCTTCGTGTCCCCGCGTCATGTACCCGATGGTGACCGCCTGGTCGATGGTCACGTAGGCCCAACACAGGTTGGACACGAGCAGCAGCGTCAGAGCGCCGGCAGCGATCCAGCGCCAGGCTCGGTGAACTCGCTCACTCATCCTCACCCTCCTCGCGGCTGGCCTCGACCGCTTCACCAGCGTCGGCCGCCGCACGTCCAAGGATATCGCCCGGTGCCCGAGCGAAGCCGAGCCCACGAACGGACGGCAGGTCAGCCGAGCCGATTGTCCGTTTCGTTCCCCGTTTCCGTCCTGCCTTGTCGACAGGGCTTCTCGCGTCGGGCCTTGCTCGGCGGCGTCTCCGCTCCGAGTCGCCCTCGAGTGCCGAGCGAGCCGTGTGCGACTCCGCAGTGAACCAACTCAATGAAAGCGACTCGGATGTCAATGCCAGTCTTCGACGTGCCGACCACCCTCAGCCGCGCCCTCGTCCTCACGATTCTCCTGGCGCCTTGCTGGCCACTTCCCGCGGTTGCCCAATACGGCTGGAGCGTCGGGCACGATGGCGCGATCATCCACACGAACGACGGTGGGACGACCTGGTCGTCGCAAGTCAGTGGGGTGTCCACCGTCTTGTTCGACGTCGACTTCATCAGTCCCGAGCTCGGTTGGGCTGTCGGCCAGAGCGGGACCCTCCTTCACACGAGTGATGGCGGGGTGACCTGGTCGTCGCAGGTCAGTGGCACGACGCGCGGCCTCCGTGCCACGCACTTCGCGGATGCCGCGAACGGCTGGGCCGTCGGAAACAATGGCACCCTCCTTCACACGAGTGATGGTGGGGTGACCTGGTCAGCTCAAGTCAGCGGCACGCAGACCCTTCGGGGAGTGAGCTTCGTGGATGCGTCCACCGGCTGGGCGGTTGGACGGGATGGCGCGATCATCCACACGACCGACGGCGGAGCGACCTGGTCGCCGCAGGCGAGCGGCGTGCTCACCACCCTCAGGGATGTTCACTTCTTCGACCATGCTCGTGGTCTGGCTTGCGGACACGAGGGCACCCTCTTGAGCACCAATGATGGCGGCTCGAGCTGGACGGCTCGCGCCAGTGGCGTGACGAGTCAACTGGAGGCGGTGCGCCTCGTCGACGCCGTCACGGGTTGGGTCTTCGGGGAGCTGGTGGTCCTGAAGACGACTGACGGCGGCGTGACCTGGTCTCCCCAGAACCCGGCGACGCCCGGGAGGCTCTGGGTGGACGGGGCGTTCGTGGATGCGTCGACCGGCTGGTCCGTTGACAGTGGTGGGGGCCTGATCCAGGTCACCTCGGATGGCGGAGCGACCTGGACGCTTCAGACGAGTCCGGTGTCGGTGGGCCTGCACGCCGTCGACTTCCTGACGGCCGACGAGGTGGGGGAGCTGCCGGTGCCCCTCCCGCCGTCGGCCCTGGCCCTCCTGGCCGCGCTCGTCGCTGCGAGCGCCGTTGTCTTGCTCAGGCGGTGAATCTGGGTTCGGGTCGTGCTCCTGGCCAAGGCGTTCCGTAGGCTCAGCTGTTGCTGCGAGAGCCGCGCTTGAATGGGCCGTCATTCGGGTCTATATTCTGACCTGTCTCGCCTGAGGAGGCATCATGGGCTTGAAGGACGACATCCGACCGATCACGCAGCTCAAGAACCACACGGCGGAGCTGGTGCGGGAGGTGGGAGAGACCGGTCGGCCCATGGTCATCACTCAGAATGGAGAGGCCAGGGCGGTCCTGATGGACGTCGAGGTCTTCGACCGCTGGCGCGACGCCCTGGCGTTGCTCAAGCTGGGAGCGCAGGGGCAGGCCGACATCAAGCGAGACCGGACAGTTTCGCAGGCGGAGGCTTTCCAGCGGGCCCGCGAGGCCGTCGAGCGCGTCGCCGAGGATGGCTGAGCGATACCAGGTCGTTTGGAGCGATGCTGCTGCGGCCGACCTCGAAGCGATCGGTGTCTCGATCGCACTGGACTCGCCAGCCGCTGCCTTCGATGTCCTGACCAAGCTGGAGAAGCGTGCAGCGTCACTGAAGACGTCGCCGCAGCGAGGTCGGCGCATCCCGGAGCTCGAGTTCTTCGCCGTGCAGGCCTGGCGTGAGCTCGTGATGCGGCCCTACAGGCTCATGTACGAGATCTCGGGTGACTCGGTCCGTGTGCTCGGGGTGTTCGATGGTCGACGTGACCTTCAGGACGTGCTCCTGGAGCGCGCTCTGCGGGAGGGGTGAGGGCGACTGCATCGCTGCTTGAAGAAGCTGCTTCATCCCCCGGCTTGGCACCCAGCGCGTCCCTCCGTTGACGGCGAGTCAGAACGGCGGCTTCGGCGACTGCTGGCACCAGCGTCAGCCGACCATCCGGACCGAGGCTCGGAGCGATTTCGGCGCAGGTCGCAGGACTCCGTCAGTCGGCCTTCTCACGGTCGAGTGACTCGTCACCGTCGTCATCGGCGAGACTGCTGCAACCGTCATCGCCAAGGGTCGGCGTGGGCAGCGTTCTCTTCGACACGGGTGTTGGGAGCTGCCGATCTCGCAGCGGTCGCCGTCAATGCAGGCGTCCTGCGATGTCTCGACCTGAAAGCGCGTGAAAGACGGAGAAAACCCGCGAAAGGAGTTGGCGACCCACTCTTGGAGGAGCCGCGAGAGCACCGATGAGAGGACTGGGGCTCGGCATGACGGAGGAGCGACGAGTGACTCCTGGGTCAGGCCCCGTCTCTCACGAGACCAGTGCATCGCAATCCTGAATGGAGACCTCCATGCACGCTCAGACATCGAGCCCCTCGACCACTCGACCCATGCTCAGGTCTGTCACGACCCGCTCTCATCCGACGGACGGGGCTCATCCGACCGAGAGTCCGGCCGCCAAGTGGGGACGGACCGGTGCGGTCGCCCTGCTCGTCTTGCTCCTCTCGACGAAGGCCGGGGCCGTCGACGACTGTTTCAGCATCATCTTGCGGTCGGGCAACGGCAGCGTCGGCGATCCCGATGCCCAGATCAGCATGCTCGAGGGTCGAGCGGCCTCGCCCTTGCGGTCCGATCCGTTCACGCCTGACGACTTCGCTGACGCCTGCGCCGGTCCGATGGCGACCATCGTCAACCCGCACCCCGCGTGGATTCCAGGCCTATCCGTGGACCCGGAGGCCCAGTGGATCGCGGTGGACGCTTCTCGAGACGACGCTTCCGCGCTCTACTGTCAGCAGTTCGTCATCCCCGACGACCTCAGCGCATGCTGTGCCAGCCTGGATCTCACCTTCGCCGTCGACGACATCTCCGGGGATCCTGGCGGTCCGAATCCCATCGGCGCCTTCCTCAACGGCGAGCCGCTGGACGTCTTCGGCGGATGGGATGACGGCGGCTTCCGCGAGGAGACCCGTCTCATCGACTGCGACATTTCCGGGCTGCTTCAGAGCGGAGTGAACACGTTCCAGTTCTACCAGCGCGATCGGAGCCGCGGCGTGTCAGGGGCTCTCTACAGCGCGGAGATCCGCGTCCGTGCTGCCTGTGACTGTCGCTCCGAGGACTCCGACGACGACGGTGTACCCGACTGCATCGACCAGTGCCCGGAGGATCCGGTCAAGACCGACCCGGGCGACTGTGGCTGTGGCGTCCCCGACGATGACTCCGACGGCGACCTCGTCTCCGACTGCCTCGACTGTTGTCCGGAGGATCCTGTCAAGACCGAGCCTGGTGACTGTGGCTGCGGCAGGTCCGACGTCGACTCCGACGGTGATGGTGTCCTCGACTGCGACGACGCTTGCGCAGGGGATCCGACCAAGACCGATCCCGGCGGCTGCGGCTGCGGCGTGCCCGACGTCGACTCCGACGGTGATGGCGTCCTCGACTGCGACGACGGTTGTCCGTTCGACGACGCCAAGACCGAGGCGGGGACCTGCGGCTGTGGCATCACCGACGACGACTCCGACGGCGACGGCTTGCCCGACTGCCTGGAACCCCTTGTTTGCGGCGACTGTGAGCTCCGATTGCTGATCGAGGCGGCCCTGCCATCGCTCCCGCACGACGCGTCTTGTGGTGAGGGCTTGCCTGCCGAACCGCTGCCTTGCTGTGCCCTGGTCGCTCAGGTGGTCGACGCTCTGACCGGTGACGTCCTTCCGAGCACCCACGCGTGTGCGGCTCCCTGCGACGAGCCGTGTGAGAGCCATGACTTCGACGGCTTCGAGGCTGGGACCGTGATCACCACGGAGGTCCCCGGGCTCACCATCAGCGGAAGCTCGCCGGTCATGGTCTTCGACACTTCGGAGCCGACCTGTGGCGACGACGACCTGGCCACGCCGGGGAGCGGCCCGGGCAACGTCGTGCCGCTGGGAGGCGTGTTGATCTTGTCGGAGCTGGGATCGAGCTGTGCGCCCGACGACGCCCGCGACGGCGGGGTGATGGTCTTCGAGCTCGACGAGTCCAGCGAGCTCCATTCGATCGGCCTCCTCGACCTCGACCATGACGAGGAGGCAGTGATTCGCACCTTCGACGCTGCGGGTGAGCTCATCAAGGAGATCACGGTGCTACCGCAGGCCGTCGACAACGGCTGGCAGGAGGTGCTCATCGAGCGATGCGGTGTCCGGGTGATCGAGGTGGAGCTGACCGGCTCGGCGGCGGTGACTCACCTTGCCTGTCGTGACGGTGATCGTCGGAGGCGAGTGACCGGCCGCGCGGATGAGTCCGGCTCACGATCTCGAAGCCACCTGCGCGATCACGACCGCCGGCGACCCTGAGCCGACGGTGTCGGCTCACCGGCCCGCGGCAGTCGCCGTGGGCCGGTGCCGCCGAGTCATCATCGGTGTAAGGCACTGTAAGCCGCTGTCGTGGAGTGATGGAGGACCGGACGCCATCGTTGCCTCACGAGGCCGGGCGCGAGCTCGACCGCCAAGTCCCAAACAGGAGGCGACATGTTCGACCGAGACCGCTTGCAAGGAGACCTGGAACGTCTGTCATCAGCCGCCGATTCGGCCGACGATCTCACCACGGAGCTTCGGGAGCTCGGGCTCCACTTCCTCGTCGAGACGAGGGAAGACCAGGGCCTCGACGATGTTCGTGCTGCCTTCCGGCGCGTGAGCGTTCGTTTCGAGGTCCGTCCTCTCTTCGACCCGAAGGCCCTGGGCCTGCCCGACGGCGGCTGCACGCCTTGTCCGCTGGTCGGTCGTCACCACGTCGCGACGCTGACCGGCCTGGCCATTGACGACTGGTCGCAGAGCCCCTTCGACCTCGCTGCCGAGCTCCGCGAGGCCGAGGGCTTCGTGAGCGTCGATCCGGACATCCCCATCGTCTTGCCGGCGGACGCGGAGGATCCCGAGCTCGAGGGGGAGGTCATGGAGCCAGGGGAGATCGACTTCGCATGGGCGCTCAACGAGATGAGGGTGGGGCAGGCCTGGCGAGCCATGACACGTCGCCCCGGCGAGGGCATGCTCATCGGTCACCCTGACACCGGCTGGGCCGAGCACGTCGAGTGGGGGCCCGACCAGCGCCGCGGCCTCGACCCGGACCGCGGGTACAACTTCCTCGAGAACGAGAAGGACTCACGAGACCGCTTCATCCGGCGCGGCCACTTCGCCCGCCCAGGTCACGGGATGGTCACTGCCTGCCTGATGGTCTGCAGGGGGGGCTTGAAGGAGGACGGCAGCGGCACCACGCCACCCGGCCGGGTCACGGGGGTGGCTCCTCACGCGGTCAACATTCCTCTCCGCTGCATCAACTCGGTGTTCGTCGTCAGGGGCACGGAGGTGCTGACCGCGATCCTGTACGCGACCGAGCTGCGCTGCCACGTCATCTCCCTGAGTCTCGGGGGGCTGAAGTACTTCTTCCATCCCTGGTTCCACTCGGCGGTGAAGTGGGCGGTCGAGAATCACTGCCTGGTCATGGCGGCGGCCGGTCACACCGTCCCGGGCAAGTTCATCGTCGACCCCGCGGGTTACCCGGAGTGCCTGGCAGTGGCGGCCGTCGAGCGCGACGGGGTCTTCTGGGAGGACTGTTCCCGAGAGCTCCCGAACCGTCCCGAGAGGCTCGACATCGCCACTCCCGGCGTCGGCATCGCTCTCGCGACCCGCAGCCAGCACGACGAGCCGCGGGACCTCTACCGGGTGAGCAAGGGGACCTCCTTCGCCACCGCCCACCTGGCCGGTGTCGCCGCCGCCTGGCGCTCGGAGCACTTCGCCGACGGGTACGACGGTGAGGTGTCGCTCCAGTACGTCTTCCGCGAGCACTTGCGACGGACCGCGCGACGGCCGGGCACCGGATGGAAGCCGGAGTACGGTCCGGGGATCGTCGACCTGGAGCAGCTGATCAAGACGCCTCCTCCGACCGAGTCGGAGACGCCGGTTGCAGGGGGACGGGACGACGACCTCGTTCGTTCGCTCGCCACGGCGCTCGAGGCCGAGAGCCTGGATGAGGTCGGTGCCCTGCTCGGCGAAGTCCTGCTCGGTAGCTCGGGGCCGGTGGCGAGCGAGGCCCTCACCCTGGCCCTGGAGGTCTGCGGCTCCGAGATCGCGCACCTCGTCCATGCCGACGACGCGCTGCGGAACGAGCTCGCGTCGTTGCTCCCGGTGTTCTCGGGAGAGGACGGGGAGGAGCGTGCGACGGCAGCCGTTCGGGCTCGCGCGCTGCTGAGCGCCGCGGGATCACGGTCGCTGGGCGGGACCCTGGCCGATGCCGCCACGCGAAGCTACTCGTAGCGGATCACCGCCCGTCCTTCGCTCTTGCTGACCCGCAGCAGTGGGGCGACCTCGCGGTCGTCGTCTCCGACCGCGAGGTAGAGGCTGAGCACGCCCCCGGCCAGTGGATCGGTGACCTCGCCGGGGGCGCGGATCTGGGCCGGGAAGGGCGACGTCTCGAGGTCGTTGCTCGAGTCCAGCGGTAGCAGGCCCTCGGTCCATCCCGTGTCGACGTCGGTGGCGACGGTGCGGAGGAGCATGACGGGCGGCTGCCGTGCGATCAGGACCTCGCCATGGCACTCGTTCTGATAGGCGACGACCGGGCTGCCGCCTGGATCGAGGGCGAGGGCGACGTGACGGGAGCCACCGATGCAGTCTCCGACCGTCTCGAGCCACCAGCTCCCCCCCGGCCACTCGGGCCCGCTGGTGAGGCGCTGGCCGAAGACGGGACCCCGTAGCTGATTCTGATCCGTCTGGGCTAGCACGAGCGGGGCACCGCTCGGGCTGAACGCCAGGCCGATCCGTGATGTTCGGGCCAGTCCCGAGCTGAGCGAGCGCATCCATGGAATGCGCTCATGCTCCCAGCCCGTTCCTGTCTCGGTGCGGAGGCGGCCCAGGGAGCTGGTCCAGAAGTCGACGACGTGGAGATTGCCGTCCGGCGATCGCCCGAGGTTGACGTCGCTGGAGGTCCAGCCGCCGAGCTCCTCCGCGAGCCAAGCTCCACCGTCCTGGCGCATGGCCAGGCGGTCCGTCGTGAGGACCGCGCGGTCGGTGGCATCGAACGCGATCCGCGGAAGGACTTGGGAGGGGTTCGGGAAGGAGTCGAACGACCACTCACCCTCCTCGGTTTCGAGGCCGACCAGGAGCTGGTCCTCCCTGGTCATCGCGATCGCCAGGCGTCCGAGAGAAGACACTGCCAGGTCATGGGGGATGGCACCGGGCAGGCCCAGCTCTTGCGTGCCGGTCGGCGACACGAGCGTGACATCGCCGTCCAGGGAGAGGGCGAGCAGCGTTTCTCCATCGCCGTCGAGGCCCAGGGCAAAGCCGGCGGCGTCGGGCCTGAGCTCTGCCTTCACCCAGGTTTCACCCTCGCGGTGCGCCAGCGTGAGGCGCTCGTGCTCGTCATCGAGGTAGGCCACCCACTCGCGGCCGTCTCGGTCGATCACGAGCTGCAGGCCGTCACCGGCGGCCCAGGAGCTGCCGACGACGTCGGACCTCCATGAGCTGGGCGTCCAGTAGCCGAGCGTGGGGGGACCCTCGTGACCGGGCCAGCCCTCTCCGTCGTGGGAGACGTGGGCGATGAGGAGCTCGCCGACCGAGTTGCGAGCGAGCGCCCGCGAGCTCATGAGTGCACGACCTGTCAGGACGTCCTGGGTCCAGGTTCCATCCACGGGACGGTGGATCGTCATGGCGCTGCCAAAGTTGCCCGGGGCGATGATCACCGGCTGGTCGTCCGCGCCGATCATGAGATGCGCCAGTCCACTGACCCCGACGTCTTCAGTTGTCCACGTGCCGGCGACTTCGCGCGTCCATCGCACGCCTCCGCCATTCACGGCGAGATGGGGACGTCCCGTTGAGTCGAAGGCGAGGGACTGCTGTCCGCCGAGATGAACCTCAGCGCCCAGGTCGATCGTCAGCTCCGTCCACTCATCGTCGCCATGGAAGGTGACGATGCGGGGGTGGTGCCAGCCAGTTCCCTCGCGCCCTCCCAGCACGAAGGCGGGATCGCCGTCCGGTGTCTTGGCCACGGCAAAGGCGGGCGCCCGATGGTCGAAGTGGGTGCCGGTCCAGCCCGAACCCGTCCACCGAACGGTCACCGTATGGTCTCGGCCTGTTCGGGCCACGAGGAAGGGGGCTCCCGTCGCGTCGAAGAGCACGCTGGACAGCCGGTCGTCGTCACGGATGTCCCAACGCCCCGGCACGATGTCGAGGATCTCCCAAGCGCCATCGCGCAACCACGCAATCTGGAGCATGTCGCGGAGCCGGTTCTCGTAGCTCGCGACCAAGCCGCCGCTCGGATGCCAGTCGATGCTGGTCGGGTAGCCGCACTCGTCGATCACGGTCTCGAGGCTCCAAGCCGAGCCATCGTGCCGCGCAACTTGGAGGCGCCCCTCGCCGACGGCGAGGATGGGGCGATCGAGCTCGTCCAGGGTCATCGACGGTGGATGCGTGCCCCAGTCGTTCGCGTGGACGGTCTCGGACTCCCAGGGCGCAGCGGCAGACGGCAAGGGCAGCCACGCAGCCAGGATGCAGACGTGGACGACGTTGAGCGGCCCTCGACGACGGTGAGCGCGTCCCTGCAAGTGAGCCTCCGCGTGGTCTTCGCGCAGATCGGCATCCGAGATCTGCAATCGAAATGGATTAGAAGAGAAGAAGCAACCTGCCTGCCAGGTGCGTTGGCGCGCTCATGGGGTCGGCATCCGAAAGATCAATGAGGGCTGCTGTTACCTTCTGCCCCACTGGGAGGTAGCGGCAAGCCGATGCGATGGGGACCTGCTCGCCCCGGCCGTTCGTCGACGAGGACGACCGTGGGTTGCTCGGGGGAGACCGCACTGCGCCGAGGCTCTGGGCCTTCCGCTAGGCAACGGTGCTCTCAGGAGGCGCTGCCGGGCGCGCTTGCCGGGCCACGCGAGATCGCGGCCGGTCTGGCTCGTCGGTCGGACGGCTGGGCGAATTGGTTGTTCTCAGGCCGCGGGGGAGTGGCTCAACTCTCGATTTCGGGCCGCAAGGTCATTGGAATCAATATCTTGTGGTGAGGGTCTGAGCGAGGCCCAAGGTGGGGCACCACCGACGAGCGCAAGCGCATGGCCCAAGCGTCGCTATCCTGAGACTGTTGCGGTAGCGAAACCGTATAGACATGCTCTTGTCGTGCCTACTCTCCGGGACTTGCGCAAGCAGGCCAGCCTCACTCAAGCCGCTCTGGCCGCGAAGTCTGGGCTTCGCCAGGCCACGATCAGCGCCCTCGAGAACGGGCGCAGCACGGCGCAAGCGGGCACCGTGCTGGCCCTCGCCGTGGCCCTGGACGCCGACCCCTCCGACATCCGAGCCGCGCTCACGCAGTCACGAACGCCGAGCGGCCCGCTGGTCCACTCTGGCGCCATCGCGCAAATGGGTGAGGACTGGCCCTTCCTTGACGGGCTCGATCCCGACTTGCGGGCCGGCCTGGCGCAGTCCCTGGTTGCCGAATGGACGCACTCCTCCACGGCGCTCGAGGGCAACACCATCACCGCCGGCGACACGCTGTTCGTCTTGACCGAGGGCCTGACCATCAGCGGCAAGAGCCTGCGTGAGCACCAGGAGCTCCACGGCCACGCCCAGGCCCTCGGCCTCATGGCGGCCTGGACACGCGCACGGCAACCCGTCCGTATCGAGCATCTCCATCAGCTCCACTCGGCGGTCCAAACCGGCGTGGTCATCGACACGTTGGCGCCGGTTGGACGCTGGAAGGTCGAGCCCAATGGCACCACTGCGATCACCACGCACGGCGCGACCCGGTGGCACGAGTACACCAAGCCCGAGCACGTGCCCGCACTCGTCGATCAATGGCTCAAGTCCTTGGCTCGATCCTGCCGCAGCCCACTGCTGAACCGGCGTGGGCCCACCGCCGATCCGAAGGCGCACGATGCTGCTCTCGATGCCTACATGGATGCCCATCTGGGTTTCGCTGGCATCCACCCCTACGCCGATGGCAATGGACGCCTGGCCCGTCTGCTCGCGAACATTCCCGTCTTGCGCGCGGGGTTTCCCCCGTTGCTGGTGAGCGCTGCGTACAGGCGGGACTACCTCGCCCTCATGGGCGACTACTCACTGAGCCGTGGTCGAGTGCAACCCGGCGAAGAGCTGGTGCGGGTCGGCGCGGAGCGCGAGGCCTTGCGTGCGTTCCTTGCCGAACAGTGGCAAGCCACGATCCAACTCGTTGAGGAGTTTCGCGAACGACAGGCATCTCGATGAGACGGGCCTCCTTGCTACTCGAGCCGCCCTGCTCCGTGCTCCTGCTCGATCGCGCCTGACGTTCTCCTTCTTGCGTTCTCGTCAGGCATGTCCAGGCGAAGCTCCACGAAGCGACTGGTGTTCGGGAGCCCGCCACGAGGAACCCGCATGTCTGCTGCGGTTCGTCGTCGAGCGCATCCGCGAGGTGACTGCGGACGGGGAGCTGGTGCGGGATGTCCACGCGCGGCTTGAAGAACGGATCGAGAGTCAGCGGCGTGACGAAACCGCCCCCTGAACGCACGAAAGCCCCGACCTCAGCGATCGGGGCTCCGTGTTGACCCAACTCCTCCCCGAGTTGGTCGTGCTGTCGTCTGGCTCCCCGTGCGGACGGCTGGGCGAACTGGAGCTCAGGTCGTCCAGAGGGCGCTGGCCTCGTCTCGCTGGACCCATCCTCTCAACAATGGGGTCCCCGGAGGTCTCGGGGCGGACCATGTCCCGATAATGGCCGTCTCGCGGGCATCACCGGACTCTCGGCCAAGTTCTGGAACGCCACTTCTGGAACACCTCGGGGCTCGCCCGAGGTACGGTGATGTCGAATGACGAAGTCGTTGAACATCAACGCTGGGCCCTGGAAGGTTCTCGTCGGCGAGGAAAGCGCGTCGGTCCCAGCATGAGCGACCCTTCTCCCCGGCTCGAGGGTCACGTGGCCCTGGTCACCGGGGGAAATCACGGCATCGGGGCTGCCACCGCTCACCTGCTCGCCGCCCGCGGCGCCCGAGTGCTGGTCACCTACCTGAGGTTGGAGGTGTCCGACCCGGAGGTGTCCGAACGCTACCGCGCCGCCCGGGCGGCCGACGCCGACGAGGTCCTCAACGCGATTCGCGCTGCCGGTGGCATTGCGATCGAGATGGAGGCGGACCTTCTCGAGCCGGAGACACCGGTACGTCTCTTCGAGAAGGCCGAGGCTGAGCTGGGTCCTGTCGACATCTTGATCAACAACGCTTCTGGTTGGCTGGCTGACAGCTTCGGTGTCGGGGCGCGAGACGGGGTCGGTCGTTCGCTGGTTCGCTACTCACCGGAGAGCTTCGAGCGCGCGTTCGCGGTTGACGCTCGTTCCTCTGCGACCTTGATCGCAGAGTTCGCTCGCCGTCACGCCGAGCGGGGGGCCGGCTGGGGTCGCATTGTCGGGCTGACTTCGGGTGGTTCCGATGGCTTTCCCGGGGAGGTGTCGTACGGTGCTGCGAAGGCCGCTCTCGAGAGCTACACCAAGTCGGCGGCGATCGAGCTCGCTCCGCTGGGCATCACTGCCAATCTCGTGCACCCGCCCGTCACCGATACCGGCTGGGTGACCGATGAGGTCCGGCGTCTCGTCGAGGAGCAAGCGGATCTTCTCCACGTCGCGGAGCCGGAGGAGGTGGCTCGGGTCATCGCCTGGCTCGTGTCGGACGAGGCGAGATTGGTCACCGGTCAGGTGTTGCGCTTGCGCTGAGACTGCCTGCCCCTACCCCGATCTGAGGGACCGCGACGGTGTCCACGGTCGAGCCTTCAGTGATCGAGTTCGGGCGCTCGGTATCGAAGAGATCAAGACGGCCCCGCGGTCCCCATGGCAGAACCCGTACGTGGAGCGCTTCATCGGCACGCTCCGTCGAGAGCTGCTCGACCACGTCGTCGTGCTGAGTGCGCGTCACCTGCGTTGGTTGCTTGGTGAGTAGGTGAGCTACTACCACGAGGCCCGCTGTTATCTCAGCCTCGATAAAGACTCGCCGCACGGCCGAGAGGAGCAGGGGCCTGCGAGGGGAGAGGTCGTGGCCTTTCCGGTGGTCGGCGGTCTGCACCGGTACGAGCGCATGGTGGCCTGAGCGCTTCCGTCTTGGTCGAGGTCGATGGATGACTGACGGCGAAGGTGCGCCCGATGTCGGCTGTCGGCGTCGTGCCCACGTGGGATCGGTTACGACGATGGGTTGCGAGCCGAGAGAACGGGCTGGCCCATGCGGAATTGCTCTACGACAGCTTCTTGCCGGATCGAATCGGGGCGGATCTCAATGATGACTAGGGACAGGAGGGACAGCCGGCAGGACTCACCTGGTGATCGGAGGACGATCCAGCGTGAGCTCGCGCGCCCTTGTCTCGCCCTACCCCCGTACCTAACTTGCCTTGCAACCTCGTTCTCAGGAGCCTGACCTGAGACGACGGTGGCGAGTCATGGGGTCCCGACATGCGCTCGTTGACACTCTCGGTGCGTCTACTCACCACCACGTTGCTCCTCTCACTCGTCGCGATGCCCGCTCGAGCGGGCGCGCCGACCGAGTCTTGTTGTCTGCCGACCGGCTGCTTCGACCTGGAGCCCGACGCCTGCACGACCGCTGGTGGCACGCCCGCCGGCACCGGCACCACGTGTGCCGAGGCACCCTGCGAGGCCTGCTGCCTGCCCGCCGACTGTCTCGATCTCCCCGCCGCCTCCTGTCGTCTGGCCGGTGGTGCTCCCCAGGGTCTCGCCACGAGCTGTGCCGACTTCGACTGCACGGCCGTCCAGGCCTGCTGCCTCGGCGGCGGCACCTGTCGCCAGCTCTCACCGAACGACTGTCTCGCCCAGTCGGGACACGCCCGGGGGAGCGGTACGACCTGCGCGGTCGAGACCTGTCCGGTCGCCACCTCGGCCTGCTGTCTTGCCGGCGGGGCCTGCCTCGACATCGAGGTGTCGACCTGCAGTCTCCTGGACGGCATCTCCTCGGGCTCCGGCACCGACTGTGCGACGAGCTCCTGTGCCGAGACGGAGGCCTGCTGTCTCCCCGGTGGGGACTGTCAGGACATCGAACCCGTCAGCTGCATCCTGCTCTCGGGAGTGAGCCAGGGTCCGGGCAGCGACTGCGCTGGCAGCGATTGCTCCCTCCCCCAGGCCTGTTGCCTGGCCGACGGGGCGTGCAGCGATCTCGTTCCGGCGAGCTGTCTGGCCGCCGCCGGTGATCCCAAGGGGGCGGGGACGACCTGTGCGACCGAGACTTGCGCGTCGATCACCATCGCCTGCTGCCTCTCCGGTGGCACCTGCCTCGACCTCGAGCCAGTCACCTGCATCGATCGCACCGGCACGTTCGGGGGTGCCGGGCTCGACTGTGCGGACCTGGACTGCAACGCGACCGAGGCCTGCTGTCTCCCCGACGGAACCTGCTTCGACGTCGAGCCCACGACCTGTCAGCTCGGCGGTGGCACGTCGCAGGGAGAGGGGACCGACTGCGCCACCAGCCCCTGTCCCGCGCCGGAGGCCTGCTGTCTCGACAACGGTTCGTGCCAGGTGCTCTTCGAGGACGACTGTCGCGGCATCGGCGGACAGCCCGGTGGCGAGGGGAGCTCCTGCACCCCGGGCTTCTGCCCTCAACCGGGCGCCTGCTGCATCCCCGACTCCTGCATCGACGTGCTCGAGGTCGAGTGTCTCCGTCGCTTCGGCGTGCCGGGCAGCCCCGGTACCTCCTGCGACACCTTCCCCTGCGACCCCTGCTGCCTGCCCGGTGGCTGCGCCACGGTGAATCCCTTCAACTGCGTCTTCAGCGGTGGGGCGGCGGTTGCGCCCGGAGAGACCTGCCTGACGGCGGACTGCTTCGTCGTCCGGGCCTGCTGCCTGGCCGATGGAGCCTGCACCGACCTCACGCCACGGGAGTGCGTGGCCGCTTCGGGTGGTCCCGGCGCTCGGGGCAGCCGCTGTGCGACGGCGCCCTGTCCCACCGTCACCGAGGCCTGCTGTCGCATCGGCGGTTTCTGCGCCGACCTCGACCCAGCCGACTGCCTCGCCGACGACGGCTTGCCGGAGGGCCCCGGCACGGCCTGCGCGACCAGCGACTGCACGCTCTTTGAGGCCTGCTGCGAGCTCGACGGGTCCTGCATCGACACCGAGCCGGCGACCTGCCTGGCGATCCTCGGCATCACCCAGGGTCCCGGAACCAACTGTGCGACGGCCACCTGTCCGGAGACCGAGGCCTGCTGTCAGCAGGATGGCTCCTGCCTCGACCTGCTGCCCGCGCTCTGCCTATCCGCCGGCAGCCTGCCGCAGGGTCCCGGCTCCGTCTGCGGGACCACCTCCTGTCCGGAGACCGAGGCCTGCTGCTTCGACGATCTCAGCTGCACCGACGTGATCCCGGCCGCCTGTGCGGGCACGGGGGGCACTCCCTGGGGAGCGGGGACGGCCTGCAGCGATGACCGCTGTCCCATCGTCCCGGGTCACGTGCCCACCGGCGCCTCTCGCACCGGCGAGCCCCTGCGGCTCTTCGAGATGGGCATGTCGGGCGACGTCCTGCTCACCTGGGGCCCGAGCTGCAGCACCGATGTCGACGAGTTCTCGATCCATGCTGGCGACCTCGGTGATTGGTACAGCCATGATCCCATCGAGTGCGACGTCGACGCCGGCACGACCTCGCTCACGATCACGCCCCGGTGGAACAGCCGCTACTACCTCGTGGCGGCCCTGAGCAGGCTCCAGGAAGGCAGCTACGGTCTCGACTCGGCGGGAACGGAGCGACCACGCTCGGGCTCGCCCTGCAGGTTCGAGCAGTTGCTGGGATGCCCGTGAATGCTCAGGGGCCGTGCCTAGCTGAGACTGCGATCTTCGAGCTCGTGACCGAGATGATCGTTCTCTCGATCAAGTCGGAGTGTCTGGACCATCTCGTGCTTATGGGCGAAGAGCATCTCCGCAATGCGGTCCACGAGTACATGCGCCACTATCACGGGGAGCGACCGCACCAGGGCCTGGGAGGGGAGTTGGTCTTGCCGACGGCTTCCGGCCCGGCCAGCGGCGTGGTGGCGTGCTCCGAGCGACTCGGCGGACTGCTCCGTCACTACCACCGCGAAGCTGCCTGAGGCTGAAGCGTGTCCAGTCGAGCAGAGGGAGAAGGCTCGGGCTCTTCGTGCGCCCGTGGCCGGGCTGCACGCCCCGATGGAGCTGGCGTCTGGTGCTGGACCGGTCTTGGTGGGCCCGATCGAGTTCCGGGCAGGACGGGCTTGCCAAGGCGCGAAGAGTTGTATAGTATACGTCCGTATGGTGATTTTGGCATGAAGGCGGGTG
>JBCCFW010000065.1:0-35731 GCA_039029535.1 Acidobacteriota bacterium | reverse complement strand
GGTGGACGACGTGACGGTGGGCCAGCTCGGGGATCACGGCCTGCGGCCTCGGCGGTTCATGGACAGAGAGTATCCGCCCCCGACCGGGCGGGACGAGCTTTCGGGGCAGCCGGTCCGGACGTCGCGACGCCCGGACCTGAACGACCCTGAGCTGGCAGCGCCGTGAGCTACTCGACCTCGAGCAGCTCGAGCTCGCCGTCGGCGAGGACCTGGAGCAGGCGCAGCGGACCGCCGGTCTCCTCGCGGAAGAGCAGGAACGGGGCGCTGTCCTCTTCCAGGGCAGTGATCGCGCTGGGCAGGGACAGCGTCGCGGCGGCGACCGCCCGTCGGGCCACGGCGGGCTCGGGCTCTTCCACGGGGACGGCGAGGGCGACCTCGGCCTCGGCGAGCATTCGGTCGCCGCGGCGGGCGCCGCGCTTCTTGCGAGCGACCCGGCGATCGTGGTGACGCTCGAGTTGATGTCGGAGCTTGTCCGCCGCCCGGTCGATGGCGGCGCGGGCGTCGTCGCACTCGGCGTGAACCGTCGCCGTCAAGTGACGGCCATGAGCGAGGATCTCCGCTGAGTGTCGTTGCTTCTCCTCATCGAGGATGAGGTGCACCGAGATGAGGCCCTTCGAGTACTTGTTGAGCACTCGGTCGAGCTTCTTCGTCGCGTGCTGCTTGACCAGGTCGTCGGCAGAGCCGTGGCGGACGGTGATCTCCAGGTTCATTCAATGTCCTCGTGGGTGGGTCAGTCGGGGCCTCCCTTGCCAGCGCTCGCGTGCTCGACCGAGCTCGCGCTCCGGAGCCTCTGCAGGACCGGGGGCAGCGCTTCGAGGAAGGCCTCGATGTCATCGAGGTCCTGCGATGCAGACAGCGACAACCGCAGCGATCCGCTCGCGCGGGCGGTGTCGACGCCCATCACCGTCAGGACGTGACTCGGCAGGCTCGAGCCCGAGGTACAGGCAGAACCCGCCGAGACGGCGAAGCCCTGGACGTCGAGCGCGCGGAGCAGCTGGCTGCCCACGACGCCTTCGAACCAGGCACAGGTCATGCCGGGGAGCCGATCGGCCTCCCGGCCATGGATGCCGACCCCATCGAGGGCCAGCAGTCCATCTTCGAGTCGAGCAGTGAGCTCGGAGAGACGGGCCGCGTGCGCGGCCTGATGCTCGATCGCATCGGCGATGGCCCAGGCTCCGGCGGCGACGAGCGCGGGGAACGGCGTGCCGGGGCGCAGGCCGTGCTCCTGGGAGCCGCCGTTGTAGAGCGGTTGGAGCTTGAGACCGCGCCGCACGTGCAGCACGCCGAGGCCCGGGGGGCCGCCGGCCTTGTGAGCGGAAAGCGTGAGCAGGTCGCAGGGCAGGTCCCCGGGGAACACCGGACGCTTGCCGAGGGCGGTGACGGCGTCGACGTGGAAGGGCACGCCCCGCTCGGCGAGGGCACGTCCCACTTCCCCTATCGGCTGGACGACGCCGGTCTCGTTGTTGGCGGCCATGAGCGAGGCGACGCAGGTGTTGTCGTTGGCGGCGTCGAGGAAGACCTGCGGGTCGACGGTGCCGTCGGGGAGCGCGGGCACCTCCACCGCCTCGACGTCACCACGGTCGGCCAGCCAGGCCACGGAGCGCCGCACGGCGGAGTGCTCGATGGCGGAGGTCACCAGACGTGGCGCCGTCTCGCGATCGGCGGCCCAGGCGAGCCCACGGACGGCGAGGTTGTCGGACTCGGTGCCGGAGCCGGTGAAGAGGATCTCGTCGGCCTCGACCCGCAGGGCGGCAGCGACGCGGTCGCGGGCGTCCTCGATGACGCGTCGGGCGGCTTGCCCGGGAAGGTGAACGCTCGCCGGGTTGGCGCCGCAGTGCTCGAGGGTCTCGACGAAGATCTGCCGGGCTTCCGGGCGGAGAGGCGAGGTCGCGGCGTGGTCGAGGTAGATCCGCCGGTTCGGCCCCGACTCGGGGCGCGTGGGCTGGTCCGCTGCCGCGGTGGCGTGGGTTCCTGGCACGGGTCGTTTCGCCACTAGAACCGTAATCCGACGCGGAGGCAGCGTCAAGGCTGAGGACACGCCAGGGCGTGGATTTTCTGGAGAAGGGGCCGAGATGTCGCTGGCCGGGGTGCAGGTCCGCCCCCAAACGGGTCTTTGAGCTCCCCCCATTTCGTGAGGGCGCCCGAACCCGGGCTCCCCAGGCGGGGTCCCGGGACGGGCGCCGGTTCCGACCGGTGGAAGCGCTACGGCACGCCGACCACGCGGTAGGTGGTGCCGCTCGAGCGATAGCGGAGCTCATTCGAGACGGGGTCGATCCAGATCGTGCGGTTCGGCGGAGCGACCGTGAAGCCGGAGTCCGGGAGCGTGAGGAGCTCGACGGCCTCCATGCGATCGCCCTCGAGCTTGAATGCAGCAGCCGAGTAGAAGCGCGTGTCTGCAGGCCGGTGCTCGGTGACGAACGTCGGTGAGGCGCTCAGGCTTCCGGCCGCGTCGATCCAGCGACCCGGGACGTCGACGATGTGCCGGAAGTTCTCGAACGTGAATTGATCCGAGGCGTTGCCGAATCGGATCTTCAAGCTCGATGGGAACCAGTGCACGTTCTTCATGGAAACATGCGAGGCCGCCCCCGAGGAGGCTCCTCTCATGTCGAGGACCGTGTGATGACCGCCCTCGACGTGGAGTCCGTCGATGCTCAGCGCGGAGCCCCAGGTGTTCAGGCGAATGAGCGAAACGTCGCTCGTGGGATCGTAGCTGCCGGGTGCTTGACCGAGCTCGAATGAGACATTGCGAATCTGAAAGCCGAAGGAGATGCCGGCAGCACTCTCGGCGTAGATCGCATGCTTCGGCAGCACTCCTTCATAGATGCTGCCCTGGATGAATGCGTTGTATGCGTCGTGGATGTAGACCAGTGCTTCGCTTCCGTCAGGGTGGCCGAAGTAGTGATTGTGCAGCAACATCGTGCCGTTGCAGCCACCGAGGGTGACGACGTTCTGGCCAGTGGGAATGCCGAACACCGGCGCGAACCCCGTCTCGCATCGGTCGAAGCCAGGCCAGAGCTCGGTTGCCGAGGTTCGGTTTCCCACCAGGAGCCCAGTCTTCAAGCAGTTCACGAAGTCGCACTGGGAGACCTGGCTCGTCAGGACGTAGCGCAGGACGAGGCCTCGGCTGAGTCCGATGAAGCGGCAGTTATCGATCACCGCGTTGTTGAGGCCATCGAGGATCATCCCGGACGGCAGGTTCGCTCCGCCGTGACCGACGAAGCTGAGATCTTGGATTCGCCATCCAGTGCCGTTGTTGCCCATCCAGGCAGCGTCACAGTTGTTTCCGCCAATGGGAACCACGCGGCGGAACATCACTCCTGACAGGCCTGAGTCGGCGACCAGCTTTGCTCCGTTGCCCCTGATGACCAGGGGGGCCTGAAAGATGAGCGTCGGGAGATTGACCGTGCCATCGATGACGTATGAGAGAGACGGATCGAAGATGAGCTCCCCCCCGCGCTCCGATCGCTCCGAGTTCACGTAGGGACCATCGGCCGCCGTCAGGATCCACTCGGGGGCGATGTCGCCGTCGAGGCAGTCGATGGCGCACTGCAAGTCGGTCGAGTCGATCACGCCATCCCCGGCGAGATCGTAGTCGGCGACCTCGATGCGACCCTTCGATGGGCAGCCATTGACCCACGTTCCAGTCGTTGGACAGCTGAACACGGGAGCTGCTAGAGCGTTGCTGGCAAGGAGACAAGACAAGAACAAGAGCGCGACGGTACGCATGAAGTGCCCTCCGAAACTAACGGAATGGTGAGACGTGCTCGATGGTGAGCGGTCTCGACGGTTCGGAGCGAGGTGGCTCTTCGCGATGGTGAGGTAGAGGCGGTGCCGGGCCTCCAGCCGTTGGTCAGCATGGAGGCCGATTCGGTACGCTCGTCATGCCGACGTCGCATGCCCTGACGGCCGATCAGTCGATCGAGCCGGCTCATGCGAACCGAGCGTTCTCCCCTCATCCCTCGCAAGAAACACGCGCGGACGCTTTTGGTCCGGTGCCTCCCTCCTGATGGAAACTTAGGCGCTGAGAGTTCCGTGTCAAGCGTCCTGAGTCATGGCTCGTGGACTGGTCTGGTTCCCTGAAAGGAGCCCGGCCCGGCCCACGCTGGAGTGGACCGGACCGGGCTCAGGCTCGGGACGGACGGTCGCGCGGAGGGAGGGACGACGCGCCCATCGACCGGTGTCGTCGTGGAGTCGAGGAAGGCAGCCTTGGGAGGTCGGACGCCGGGCTCGGCGACGTGGGCCGGCGACGTGGGCCGGCGACGTGGGCCGGCGACTTGCGCAGCTGAGCAACAAGTCGCGGCTTGGTGTCTCGGCGGAAGCGGGCGCACGACGGCCCGTGCATCGCCGGAGCGGGTCTCCCTCACGTTGTCCCTCGAATCGATGGCGGTGATGTCGAAGAACGACATCCCTCGAGAAGAGAGTGGTCCGCGAAGTGAGCAACGTCAAGTCGGCGTGGTGCGTGTTCTGCGCGTCGGTCGTTGCGACGGCCCGTGAGCCAGTCTGATGGCCCGATGAGAGGTGTCGTCGGTCTCCGAGGACTTACCCGGCTGGCGTCGTGTAGGCACTCCACCTGAGCACTCGTCAGGTACTCCACTCGGCCACGCTGCGCCACGGAGCGGTCGCTCGAGGTCGGAGCAGGACTCGAGGCTCAACCGCCTCCCGAGGACTGCTGCATGAGTCGGGCACGGCGTTGCCTCTCGGCTCCGTAGCCGGGTGTCTCATGAAAGAGCAGGACGAAGAAGGTGCCATCCGCAGCGTGGAAGAGACCGCCATGGACGACGTGGTCGCTCGGAGCCGTGAGCGGTGACCAGCGGAAGACCACGGTCGAGCCCGGCTTCCACGACTTCATGGCCTGACGACCCTGCTTCGTGAAGGCACGACGTTGAGTCGCGAGCTGGGTGGTGTCGGGCGACACCAGGTGCCCGTGCTCCGAGCGGAGGTGTGAGGCCGCTCGCCAGGCCGCGTCGAGGGCCGGTTCGAGCAGGTCGCCCACGTGGACCCAGACCTGGATGAGCGCGACGCAGTCGTTCTCGTCGAAGACGAAGGACACCTTCGCCTGCTCGTCTCGGAAGCGACCCGAGCTCGTCTCGAGCCCACCCGTCAACTGCACGGGCGCGTAGGGAGCATGGGCCGTGACGGCCTCGACTTGCTCGCGGCTCATGCCCAGCTTCCAGGGTCCGTAGCCGGCGTCGAGCAGGCGTGATGCGACCCGCCTCGGCTCGCTCTGCACGGTGCCCTCGTCGGGTTCGATCGGGAACCGGAACCGTCGCTGATAGTCGGGAGTCGTCGGCTCGAACGGATGCGCCTCACGCCAGGCCAGCCAGGCTGCCTGGGCGTCGGCATTCGCGGCCAGCCACGCGTCGCGCTCGGCGGGACGGGCTGCGCCGAAGAGCCAGTAGTCGCGAGCCTCGGCGTGACCGGCGTCCTGGACCTCGCGCTGACGACGGGTCAGCTCGGTGCTGGGAAAGCCACGCTCCGTGAGCACGTGGAGCTGGCCGAGGCGGGCCAGGTGCGCGTCGCGGAGCGTGAGCTCGCCGGGCGCGAGAGCACCCTCGCTCTCACGCTGCGTGAGCAGCCCGAGCATGAACGAGATCTCGTAGTTCTTGCCCATCGTGACGTGCAGGACGTCGGCTTCGATGATCGTCGTCAGGCTGATCTCGGCCGCGGTCTTGCCGTCCTCACCAGGCTGCATCGCCACCGAGTCGGCGAGGAGCCGGAAGGCCTGCGCGCCGAGCCGGGCGCGCTCACCGTCGTCGCCGGTGAGGCTGGCGCCCACCTCCGCATGAATGACGGCCCAGACCTTCTCGGTCGTCGGAGCGTAGGCCTCGACCAGCGGTGGGTGGACCGCCGGGTCGGCCGGCCGAGCGAAGGCGTCCTGCTCGAGCCCCAAGAAGCGCTCGGCCGGCAGCGGCTCGGCAACACCGTCCTGAATGATCTCGTGCCAGGTCCTGGCCGTCACCGACGCGGACGTCAGTGACAGGACGAGGAGCCACGAGCCCCACCTCGAGTGACCGAGCATGCTCCCTCCCTCTTGTCTCTCTCGGGCGGCTCGCCCATCCGACGCCTAGGGCGCCGGCACGAGCCTCCGGATCGTCCCGTTGTCGAGCAGCGCGAGCAGCTCGCCGTCACCGTCCTCGGCGAAGCTGATGAGCGAGAAGCCCGGCACGTCCAGCGAGTTGCCCCAGTCGTCACGCATGACCATCGTCATCCCGTCGGACTGGATCGACCAGACGTCACCCGAGCAGTAGTCGCCGAAGAAGTAGAGACCCATGTCGGTCAGCCACTCCATCCGGCAGCCGCGGTAGGCGTAGCCGCCCGTGATGGAAGCGCAGCCCGAGGCCGACACGAGGCTCCGCGGGTACTCGTGGACCGGCTCGGTGAAGCTCGCCATCGGATCGGGACAGAAGCCACCACCGAACGGGTGTGCGCCTTCGCGACAGCTCCAGCCGTAGTTGATGCCGGAGCCCCCGCCGGACGCCGCCGTCACGTGGTTGACCTCTTCCCAGGCGCCCTGGCCGACGTCGGCGCTGTAGAAGTCGCCGTTGGTGCGGTCGAAGCTGCAGCGCCAGGCGTTGCGGAGACCGTAGGAGTAGATCTCCGGCAGCACGCCGATCATCCCGACATAGGGGTTGTCGGCAGGCACGCTGTACTCGCCTGCGCCACGACCGTCGACGTCGATGCGGAGGATCTTGCCGAGCCAGGTGGTGAGGTCCTGGCCGGCGTTGAAGGTGTCACCACCACCGCCGCCGTCACCGAAGGAGATGTAGAGGAAGCCATCGACGGGGCTGAAGCCGATCCAGCCGCCGTTGTGGTTGCCTGCCGGTTGCTCCAGCTCCATCACCACCCGCTCGGAGCCCGCCACGATGGTCGTCGCGTCGGCCGGGTCGAGCTGGAACTCGGAGATGCGGGCGCAGTGGTCGGCGCCGTTGCAGCCCGGGAACGAGAACACCGAGTGGTGGATGTAGAAGAGGCCGTTGGTCTCGTGGTCGGGGTGGAAGGCGAAGCCGAGCGCGCCGCGCTCGAAGCCCCCGTCGATGACGCCGGACAGGTCGACGACGTTGCCGGGCATCAGCACGTCGTCACGGACGATGCGGAGCTGACCGGAACGCTCGAGAACGTACAGGCTGCGCAGGTCGCCGGGACGGGCCTCGGCCGCGATCGGATCGTCGCCACCGAAGCTCACGCCGATGTCTTCCCACATCAGGTTCGTCGGCGTGGTCTCGGGCGTCTCGCCGGAGAGACAGCCGACCATCGGAGCGCAGGGGTCACCCATGCAGTCGGTACCGTCGCCCTGGTAGGCACCGCCCATGCCGAGGCAGTTCATCTCGGTCTGGACCGTGCAGGCGTCCATGACGCAGCAGGCGCCCGTCGGCGTGCAGGGGTCGCCCATGCAATCGGTGCCGTCGCCGAGGTAGGTGCCACCGCCGAAGCCGACGCAGCCCGCTTCGGTCTCGACCGTGCAGAGGTTCATCCGGCAGCAAGCGCCCATGGGCGTGCAGGGGTCGCCCATGCAGTCGGTGCCGTCGCCCCCGTAGTTGCCGCCCATCATCGCGCAGTCGTCGGCGGTCTCGACCGTGCACGCATCCATGACGCAGCAGGAGCCCTGACGCGGCGGGTTCTCGACTTCACGAGGCGTTCCGTCGGTGCCCATGCCGGCCGAGCTGTCGGTCGTGGCGTCGTGGGCGGTCACCAGGTAGAAGAAGAGGTTGGTGCCCTCGGTCGCCGGGTCGGTCGGATCACCCGCCCAGGCCGCCGTCGGGTGCGCTTCGAGGATCCGCGTGTAGCCGGTGACCGGCGTCACCGAGCGGTGCAGCGAGTACGTCAGCGCCGGGTCTGCGGTGAGGTCTTCCCACACCCAGTCCTGGAGCTTGTACGGCCGGAACGGCGTCTCCCCCGGCGCCGACACCTCGACGATGCCAGCCAGGGCCGACGTCGCGCTCGCGACGACGAACGTGCAGAAAATGATGGTGCGCAGGGCGAGACGGGTCATGAGCAAGTCCTCGGAAGACGGGAACTTATCCCCCCCTCCCGGCTTTGTCACGCCAACGCGACATGGGTCGCGGTCCGGATTCCGGTCGGGTCAGTCCCCGCCCGGGCTCACTCGTGTCGCAGGTGACGCAGGAAGCGCTCGGGGGCGGCGAGGAAGTCGCGGGTGAAGCGGACGTGCTCCAGCTCGTTCCAGGCGCGCTGTTCGAGACGGTGATCGACGAGCTCGAAGATGGTCGAGCGTGGACAGGCCAGGAGGATCGGCGAGTGCGTCGCGATGACGAACTGCGCTCCCGCGTCGACCGCCTCGTCGATGAGCCCGATGAGGGCGAGCTGACGCAGCGGCGAGAGCGGGGTCTCGGGCTCGTCGAGGAGGTACAGCCCCTCCGGCACGACGCGTGACTGGAGCACCGAGAGGAGGCTCTCCCCGTGTGAGTAGGCGTTGGGGTCCTCGCCGTAGCGCTCGGCCTGGGCCCGACGCTGTCCGCGCACCGCGCCCATGGCGAGCTGCCGGCCGTAGCCGGTGAGCTCCTCGCCGAACTCGGCCTCGAGCTCGGCCATCTCCCGCTCGCTCGAGATCAGGCGGCGCGTGAAGCCGAAGGCGTCCTCGGCGCGGAGGAAGAACCCGCGCGGCGGACGACCCGAGCGCGTGATTCGGAGCTGGGTGCCGAGCCGACGAGCGGGCGCCAGCGTCGGGTCGTCCTGAAGGCTCAGCGAGCCGATGGCGACGGCGCCCAGGGCGCAGGCCAGGCCCTCGAGCAGGGTCGACTTGCCGGTGCCGTTCTCCCCCACCAGGAAGGTGACCGGCTGCTCGAAGCGGAGCTCGCCCAGCGAGGCGATGAAGTCGAGCGTGAACGGGAAGCCGTCCTGCGCGGCCGCGCTCGCCTTGAGCGCGACCGCCCTGAGTGGGAGTCCCGTCGGCACGAGCTGAGCCTGCTAGCTGAGGTCGACTTCGATCTCGGGGAAGGCGGAGACCTTCTCGGCGAAGCGGCTCTTGAGCTTGGCGAGACCGTCCTCGGTCTTGGACTCGAAGACCATGACCAGCGACGGCTCGGTGTTGCTCGCCCGGACCAGGCCCCAACCCTCGGGGTAGGTCGCTCGTGCTCCATCGGTGTCGAGGAGGGAGACCAGCTCGGAGTCGTCGCGGAAGGCGGCGACCAGCTCGTCGGTGACCGCGAACTTGCGCTCCTCCGGACAGGTCGCCCGGATCTCGGGGGTCGCCACGTAGGACGGGAGGTCCGCCATCTGGGCCGACACCGGACGCGAGTCACGGCTGAAGACCTCGAGGGTGCGGGCCGCCGAGTGGACGCCGTCGTCGAAGTCGAAGAGACGGTCGCGCCCGAAGTACTGATGACCCGACAGCTCGATCCCGAACACGGCGTCGGGGTCTGCCATGGCTTCGAGCAGGAACGGGTAGCCGGTCTTCGTCATGACCGCTCGACCGCCCACCGACTCCGCCACCTCGGCCACGCCCTGCGAGCACTTCACGTCGCAGACGACCAGGCCACCGCCCAGGCGCGGAAGCTCGGCCTTGGTCAGGGCCATGAGGATGCGGTCGGGCCAGTGCACGCCGCCGGTCTCGTCGACGAGGACCATGCGGTCGGCGTCACCGTCGAGCGCGACGCCACAGTCGGCGCCCTCGTCGCGGATCTTCTCCGCGAGGTCCTGGAGGTTCTTGAGCTTGGTCGGGTCGGGGTGGTGGTTGGGGAAGCTCCCGTCGACCTCGCAGAAGAGCGGGACGACGTCGAAGCCGAGCTGGTCGAGGATGTCGGGAGCGACCAGTCCGCCGCTGCCGTTGCCCGCATCGACCACGACTTTCATCGCTCGCGAGGGGGTGACCCGACCGACGATGGCCGTGCGGTAGGCGTCGTCGATGGAGATCTTGTCGAGCCGCCCCTCCCCCTTCTCGAAGTCACCGGACTCGAAGAGGGCGCGGAGATCCTGGAGCTGCTCGCCGTAGACGGGCGCGACGCCGTCGCTTCCGCCGTGGCGGATCTTCGCGCCGTTGTACTCGGCGGGATTGTGGGAGGCGGTCACTGCCACCGAGGCCTCGGCCTGGAGGAAGTTGAGACCGAAGATGGTCATCGGCGTGGTGATGAGACCGAGGTCGATGACCCGACGACCGGTCTCGAGCAGGCCCTTGCGCAGGCACTCGGTGAAGGCCGGTGAGCTCTCGCGAGCGTCGCGACCGACGACCACGGTGCGTGAGCCCGCCCGGGCCATCCGCGTGCCGAGGGCCAGGCCGAGCCGGTGGTAGAACTCCTCGTCGAGATCGCGTCCCACCACTCCCCGAACGTCGTACTGTCGAAAGGCCGTCGCGCTCATCGCTTCCTCGCTCTCTTTCACGTTCACTGTCGTCGGTTCGAGGGGACTCCTCAGGAACCGAGCTTGGCCAGCCGGGCTTCGAGCTCGGCCAGGGTCTCATCCAGGGTCGCCGCCTCGCTCCGAGCGGCCTCGACCACCTCGGGCTTGGCCTTCTCGACGAAGGCCGGGTTGCCCAGGCGCTTCTCGAGACCCTCCCGTCTCTTCTTCGACTGTTCGAGCTGTTTCTCCAGTCGCTCCCTCTCCTTCTCGAGGTCGGCTTCACCGACGCTCACCGCGACGACGAAGGCGGCATCCACCGCGGTGGATGCCCCGTCCGGCTCGGTCCAGCCCTCGGCGTCGACGAGCTCCAGCGACCCCGTGCGCGCCAGACGCTCGACGACCGGTCGGCAGGCGGCCAGCACCTGGGCGTGCTCCTTGGTGGCCACCACCGCCTCGACGCTCGAGCTGGTGGCGAGCTTGCGCTCCACCTTGATCCGTCGGATCGAGCTGATGAGCCGGGACACGGCCTGGACGCCGGCGACGTCGTTGGCCCAGGCGCTCGTGTCGCGCTGCTCGGGCCAGGCGCTGGTCGCGAGCAGGCCCTCGCGGCCGACCTGCGACCAGATCTCCTCGGTGACGAAAGGCATCATCGGGTGGAACAGGTGCAGGTAGGTCGAGAGCGCCTCGGACAGCACGAAACGGGTCTCGTCGAGCTCCTTGAGGTCCTCGACCTTGATCGCCTCGAGGTAGAGGTCGCAGAACTCGTTCCAGAACGACGCCCGCAGCTTCTCCGAGCCGTCGCCGAAGTTGAACTCGGCGAAGCGACGATCGGTGTCGGCCACGATGGACGACAGCTCCGCCAGCATCCAGCGGTTGATCGGGTGCGTGACGGAGTCGGGCTCGGCCGGCGGCGGTCCGTCGCCGAGGCTCATGGCCACGAGCTTGCTGGCGTTCCAGAGCTTGTTGACCAGTCGCTGACAGGCCGTGAGGCGGTCGTCGCTGACGCGGAGATCTTGGCCGGCGGCCGCGCCGAGCACGAGGGCCAGGCGCAGGGTGTCCGCTCCCTTCTCGCCGATGACGTCCTGCGGGTCGACCTGGGTCTCCGGCTTCGACTTGCTCATCTTGTCGCCGTCGCGATCGAGGATGAGCCCGTGGAGGTAGACGTTCTTGAACGGCACCTGCCCCGTGACGTAGGTCGTCATGAGGATCATCCGGGCGACCCAGAAGAACAGGATGTCGTAGCCGGTCTCCATGACGGAGGTCGGGTGGAAGCGCTGGAAGTCCGGGCTGCGCTCGAGAAGGTCCTCGAGATTCAGGTCCGGATCGGCCGCGAGGTCTGCATCGACGAGGGTGCTCCAGGTCCAGAGGGCCGAGGAGAACCAGGTGTCGAGGGAGTCGTCGTCCTGAGTCCAGCCCTCCCCCTCCGGCTGACGGTGCCCGACGTAGATCTCCTGGTTGCCGCGGTAGAACACGGGCACCCGGTGACCCCACCAGATCTGCCGTGAGACACACCAGTCGCGGAGGTTGTCGATCCAGTGGAAGTAGGTCTTCTTCGAGTAGTCCGGGAAGATCTCGATGTCGCCGCTCTCCACCACCTCGCGGAGCACCTGACGCATGGAGAGGTGACGTCCCTTCCAGGGAACGACCGGCTTGTTCACGTCGATGAACCACTGCTCCTTCGGCAGCGGCTCGATGGCCTTCTTCGAGCGGTAGCAGAGGCTGGTTTGCTGCTGGTAGTCGTCGGCGCTCTCCAGCAGCCCGGCCTCTTCGAGGTCGGCGACGAAGGCCTTGCGGCACTCCATGACCGTCATCCCCGCGTAGGGACCGGCGGCCTCGGTCATCCGACCGTCCTCACCGATGACTTGCAGCACGGGGAGGTCGTGGCTCTGGGCGATCTCGAAGTCGACGTGGCTGTGGGCCGGCGTCACGCCCAGCGCGCCGGTGCCGGTCTCGGGATCGACCTTGCGATCGGCGACCACCTTGATCTCGATGGTCGGCCCCTTGGGCCAGGGCACCGTGTAGGTCTTGCCCACGTGCTCGGCCCAGCGTTCGTCGTCGGGGTGCACGGCCACCGCCGTGTCGCCGATCTTGGTCTCGGGCCGACTGGTCGCCACGAGGAAGGGGCCGTAGCGGATCGTGTAGAGCTTGGCCGGACGCTCCTCGTGATAGACCTCGTCGTCGGAGACGGTGGTCTGGAGCGTGGGGTCCCAGTTCACGATGCGCTTGCCACGGTAGATGAGGCCGTCCCGGAACATCCGGGCGAAGACCTCGTTCACGCAGCGGTTGAGCGCGGCGTCCATCGTGTAGCGCTCGCGAGACCAGTCGCAGGACGAGCCCACCGCCTGGATCTGCGAGCGGATGGTCGAGCGTGAGCCCTCGACGAACTCAGCGATGCGGCGGACGAGCTCGTCGCGTCCGAGCTCACCGCGGGGGTCCTCCATCCCCTCTTCCTTGAGCTGCTTGATGACCACCGATTCGGTCGCGATGGCGGCGTGATCGGTGCCCGGCACCCAGAGCACCTCGTCGCCCTTCATCCGCCGCCAGCGGATCATCAAGTCCTCGAGCGCGAGCATGACGACGTGGCCCACGTGGAGGGTTCCCGTCGCGTTCGGGGGGGGCATGGAGATGGTGTACGCTGGTTTTTCGCCTTCAGCCTTGGCCTGGAAGGCGCCGGACTCCTCCCAGCGCTGCCGAATGGCCGGCTCGCGGTCCCCATGCTCGAAGTGTGCGGTGAAGCTCATGACGGTCGACTCTTCTCCCTCTGACGGACCCATGACGGCGGTGACGACGACGCCCCGCCGACGAGGAGCGCGAGGGTACCTCAGCGTCGCACGACGCTCACCGGGGTGGCGCTCATGAGCCCCGTGTCCGGCAGCGGCGCCACCGCCTTCGGCTACGAGCCGATGGTCGAAGCAGCCCTTCGCGAGGACCTCCGCTACGGTGATCTCACCAGCGAGACCGTCGTCCCCGCTGACGCCCTCGGCCGAGGGCTCATCGTCGCCCGCGAGCACCTCGTCGTGTCGGGGCTGGTGCCAGCCGAGCTGACCTTCCGCCGTCTCGATCCACGGCTCGACGTCGAGGTCGACGCGGACGAGGGCACCGAGGTCGAGCCGGGCACGGTGGTCATGGCCGCCCGCGGCCCCCTCCGCTCGCTGCTGGCCGCCGAGCGCACGGCTCTCAACTTCCTCCAGCGAGCCAGCGGCATCGCGACGCTCACCGCTCGCTACGTCTCGCTGCTCGACGGCACGGGCGTCACCGTCCTCGACACCCGCAAGACCGCTCCGGGTCTTCGCCTCCTCGACAAGACGGCGGTGCGCGCCGGCGGCGGCGGCAACCATCGGCACGCCCTCGACGACCTCATCATGATCAAGGACAACCACCTGGTCGCTGGCGGTGGCCTGGCGCCCACGGTGGAGGCCGCGCTGCGGCGGGCCGGTCACGCCCACCCGGTGGAGGTCGAGGTCGACACGCTCGAGCAGCTCGACGAGCTCCTCGAGCTGCCGCGTCTTCCGGCAGCCGTGCTGCTCGACAACTTCACGCCGAAGGACGTCGCCACCGCGGTCGACCGCATCGCGGGTCGGATGTACGTCGAGGTCTCCGGTGGCATCACCGAGGAGACCATCCGGTCTTACGCCGAGGCGGGACCCGACGGGATCTCCTCCGGGGCGTTGACACACTCGGTGCGGGCCGCCGACCTCGGCCTGGACCTCCCGGGGCTGGGTGGATGAGCCCTCCCGCCACGCTGGACCTCGGTCGGCTGCGTGACGGTCTCGGGTCCACTCGCTTCGCCGATCGGGCCTGGGTCTTCCCGGAGGTCGACTCGACCATCGACCGCGTGCGCGCCCTCATCGCCGAGGGCAGCGAGCCGCCGTTGGTGGTCATCGCCGACGCTCAACGCAAGGGACGCGGGCAGCGTGGACGCGCCTGGCACTCCCCGCCGGGGCTCGCCCTCTACGTCTCGGCGCTCGTGCGTCCGCGCTGGGAGCCCTCGCGGGCCTTGGCACTCACGGCGGTGACGGGCTTGGCCGCCGTGGCTGCGCTCCAGTCCTTCGACGTGGACTGTCGGCTCAAGCGGCCGAACGACCTCCTGGTGCAGGGCCCGTTCGGGCTGCGCAAGTTGGCGGGCGTGCTGGTGGAGACGGCGATTCAAGGCGATCTCCTGCGGCATGCCGTGCTCAGCCTGGGCCTCAACGTCAGTCAGACCGAAGACGACTTCCCCGAGCGAATCCGCGAGCACGTGGTCTCGCTGGTCGGCCACGGGGTGGACCCTCCCCCTCGAGAGGACCTCGCGGTCGCCTTCCTGGTCGAGCTGGATCGCGGGCTGGCCGAGCTCGACACGGCCGATGGTGCCGAGGCGGTCCTGCGACGTCATCGAGAGCTCTCCGAGGAGCTCCCCGAGTTTCGAGTCCCGGACCTCCAGCTGGAAGCGAGCGAGACATGAAGGACGGACTGCTCGTCGTGGATCTCGGCAACAGCCACCTGGTGGCCGGTGTCTACGACGGTGAGGAGCTCATCGCGTCGTGGCGTCTTCCCACGCCGCGGAACCAGACGGTCGACGAGGTGCGGCTGCGGGTGGACAGCCTGCTCCGGCTCGACGGCATCGATCGCGAGGGCCTGTCCGCGGTCATCGTGGCATCGGTCGTGCCGCCGGTGACCAAGGTGCTTTGCACCGGCCTGCGTCGCTTGCTCGGGCTCGAGCCGCTGGTCGTGGCGCCGGGCATCAAGACGGGCATGCGCTTGCTCTACGACCACCCGGAGGAGATCGGTGCGGACCGCATCGTCAATTCCATCGCGGCGCACGCCGAGGTCGACGGGCCCGTGGTGGCGGTCGACTTCGGCACGGCGACGACCTTCGACTGCGTGGCTGCCAACGGCGACTACCTGGGCGGCGTCATCGCCCCAGGCCTGGGGATCTCGGCGGAGGCCCTGTTCTCCTCGGCGTCACGGCTCCCCCGCGTGGAGATCCGGCGTCCGGAGCGGGTCATCGGCAAGACGACGATTCAAGCCATGCAGGCCGGCATCTTCCACGGCTACGTCGGCCTGGTCGACGGCATCCTCGACAAGGTGCTCGAGGAGATGCCCGAGGGCTGCAGGGTCATCGCCACCGGCGGCCTGGCCCATCGAGTGGCGGAGGCCTCCCATCACGTGGCCAAGGTCATGCCCGAGCTCACGCTGCTGGGCCTCCGGCTCTTGCACGAGCGGAATCGCTAGTCAGCTTCAGTCGCTGAATCGCAGGACGCGAGGGAGTGTGGGGCGGCCTCTCGCAGCCACGAAGGCGGTGCCGGGAGGCACGGCTCAGGAGGTTCGGGGGATTCACTTCCCCGGACCGACGGGGTGTGGGGGCATGGAGCGCATCGAAGATGCGCGCCGGCTCCCACTCCTGAGATCAAATGGTCAGGTCGGACGGCGGAGCGTCCTCGACGCGGCCGGACTGGGGCTGCAGCACGCGCTCCTCGGCGATCTCGGCGAGGGCGGTCATCACCGGCGAGTTGAAGCGGTGATCGGTGCGCGGACGGGCGCCACGGATGAGCTGCTTGGCGCGCTCGAAGGTGACCACCGAGAGCATGAAGCGGTTGCCGATCACGTCCTTGGCATCGAAGACGGGGTCGTGTCCATTCATCGCGGGCGGCTCCTGGCGGTTGTCACGGGGCTCACGGGCCCCGAGGAGGCGGGAGAGTAGCAGCTCGGTCGGCGCGGAACCAACCGAGACTGCCGTCGAGGCGCGAGACTGCTGCCGAGGACGGTCTCAGTCGAGCTTGAAGCGCAGCTCGACGCGGACGGTTCGCTGGTGCTTCTGGCCAGTGGGGTCGGAGAACTCGACGGGCAGGTTGAGCTGCCGCGCGATCTCCTCAGCCCCCACGGTGCCGAGCTGGAGGGTCACCGGGACGTCGATGGCGGCGACGTCTCCCGCGGGAGCTGCCGGTGCGGCGCTGTTGCCGGCGAGCAGCTCGGGCGGGACCTCCGTCGCGAGACCCTCGAGCCCTTCGGTGGCGACCACCGTGTCGCCACCGATCTGCTCCTCGCCCCCATCCAGCGGGCTGGGCGGCGACATGATCTCGAAGCCGGGACCGGAGGCCGGAGCCGGAGCGTCGAGCGGGTTGGCGGCCTCGGCCGGGGCCGGAGCCAGCGGCGGCGGAGGCATGGCCGGCTCGCCGCCGCCGAGCGGACCGGAGTCGGCGCTCGGGACTTCCATCGTGGCTCCCCCACCGAGGGGGTCGAGCGGTGCGCCGGGCGTGGAGGGCGGCGGCGTGAAGCTCGGAGCACCGAGCGGATCGGCAGCAGCGCCGAGGGCCGGCGTCTCCTCCGGGATCACGGCCGACTCGTCGAGGTCGAGGATCTCGTCGTCGCCCCCCATCGGCGGAGTCGGCGCGGCCGGCTGGCCGGCCGGCAGGTCGAGGGAGAGCAGCTCGCCGGACGGCGCGAGCATCGGCGAGCCCGGGGTCTCGGCCGCCGGGGCTGCGGGAGCACCGAGCGGATCCGAGCCGAACGGATCGCCCGAGCCCGCCGCAGGAGCGTCCGATCCGAGCGGATCGGAGGCCATCGCGGCTGCGGGCGCCGGAGCGCCGAGCGGATCGGCAGGGGCCGGGATCGCGGTGGCGCCACCGAGCGGGTCGGCGGCAGCCGGAGCCGGGATCGCCGTGGCGCCGCCGAGCGGGTCCGCTGGTGCCGGGACGCCCCCACCGAGGGGGTCGGCGCTGGCTGCGGCGGGGATGGCAGTGGCGCCGGCAGCGGCGACCTCGGCCGCCACGGGGGCCGCGGCGGGAGGCGCCGTCGTGCTGGCGGCGGGAGGTGCAGCGGCGGCATCCGCGCCGGCCGCCTCTTCACCGGCCTCGACCGCCTCGGGCGTGAAGCGCTGCGCGAGGCTCTTGAGGACGAGGCGGGCCATCGACTTGAGGGTGTCCTCGACGCCGATGCCCTCGAGCGCCACCGCCTCCCAGAAGGGGGCGTTGAACTCGTTGAGGTCGTCCTCCATCTCCTCGATGCTCATGATGTCGGGGAGATCGCGCTTGTTGAACTGCAGGACCAGCGGCACGTCCTCGAGCTTCATCCCGTGGTCGGCCAGGTTCTGCTTCATGTTGTTGTACGACTCGATGTTGCTCTGCTTCATCGAGCGCTGGGAGTCGGCGACGAAGACGATGCCGTCGGCCCCCTTCAAGACGATCTTCCGCGTGGCGTTGTAGTGAACCTGACCCGGCACGGTGTAGAGCTGGAGCCGCGTCTTCAGTCCGCGGATCGTTCCCAGCTCGAGGGGCAGGAAGTCGAAGAAGATCGTGCGGTCGGTCTCGGTGTCGAGCGAGACCATCTTCCCCTTGCTGTCACCCGGCAGCAGGCTGTCGTAGATGTACTGGAGGTTCGTCGTCTTACCGCAGAGACCCGGTCCGTAATAGACCAGCTTCGCGGAAAGCTCCCGTGTCGTGTAGTTGACCAGAACCACGGCGCACCATCCCCAGAGGAAGAAGGCTGGCGATTGTAGGGCCGCCCCGTCGGACGGTCAAGCAACCCAGGTGACTGATCCTAAAGGGCTTCTCTCAGGCAGGTTGACGTGTCGAGGAGCCCTTGCGATAGCGGACGACGAGGGGCGTTCCTTCCAGGTCGAGACTCTCCCTGAGACGGTTCTCGAGATGCCTCTGCCATGAGAAGTGAGGGGCGCCTCCCGTGGTGAACGCGACGAAGGTCGGCGGCCCGGTCGCGACCTGGGTCAGGTATTTCACCCGGAAGGGTCGGCCCTTGGTCGCCGGGGGCTCGTGACGACGCAGGGCGTCCTGGACGATCTCGTTGAGCCTGGAGGTCGGGATCCGCCGATGACGGCGCTCGGCCACCTCGGCGACCGTCTCGAAGAGCCGCAGGAGGCGCTCTCGCTCGTGGACCGAGATGGTGATGACCGGCGCCCAGCTCGCGGCCCGCAAGGAGTCACGGATGTCGAGCATGAGCGTCTTGAAGCGCTCCTCTTTCTCCTCGACCAGGTCCCACTTGTTGGCCGCGATCACGAGTCCGGCGCCAGCGTCGGCGGCCAGGCCCGCGATCACGGCATCACCGTGCGTGGGGCCCTCGTGGGCGTCGAGCAGCAGCACCGCGACGTCGCAGCGTCCCACCGCCTGCTCGGCCTTGACCCGGGCGACGTGCTCGACCCGCTCGCTGTCGGAGCCCCGCCTTCTCAGGCCGGCGGTGTCGACCAGGAGCATCTCGCGCTCCCCCACCTTCAGCCGCACGTCGACGGCGTCGCGGGTGGTCCCCGGCACGGCAGACACGACGACCCGTTCCTCCCCCGACAGCACGTTCACCAGTGAGGACTTGCCGACGTTGGGACGACCGATGATCGCGACACGGAGCAGGCCGTCGTCATCGTCGGAGCTCTCGCCCTCGGGGAGCTGCTCGAAGATCTCGTCGAGCAGCTCCGCCACGCCCGAGCCGGACTCCGCCGCGATGGGCAGCACGTGATCGAAGCCGAGAGCATGGAACTCGGCGAGCTCGGCCTCGAGACCCTCGTGGTCGACCTTGTTGACCACGACGATCACGGGCAGGTCGGTCCGACGCAGGAGGTCGGCGAGCTCGTGCTCGCTCGGCTGGAGCCCGGCGCGAACGTCGACGGCCAGCAAGGCGAGCTGTGCGCCGGCCAGGGCGCGGTTGGCCTGGTCGACGACCTGCTGCTCGAGAGCGTCGGGCTCGTCGAGCTCGATGCCGCCGGTGTCGACCAGCCGGACCGTCCTCCCCTGCCACTCGGCCAGGCCCTCGATGCGGTCGCGGGTGATGCCCGGCTTCGAGTCGACGATGGCCTTGCGGGTGCGCGTGAGGCGGTTGAAGAGGGTCGACTTCCCGACGTTGGGACGTCCGACGATCGCGACCGTGCCGTGGCAGGGCAGGCTCGCGTCGGTCTCGTTGGGCTCGACCTCCTCGATGCTCATCGTTCGAGCATGTCACGGACGTCTGGAACGCTGACCGGCGCGCCTTCAAGCCAATCAGCGTTTCAGGTCCGCGTGCAGCCCGAGCAAGCGACGCTCACCGGCCAGGGCCCGGGCGTCGACGAGCCAGCCCCTCCCCGAGCGCGTGAGCTCGAAGACGATGGCGCCGTGCTCGGCCGTGACCCAGGTCGCACGATTACCTCGCGCCAGCCGCTCGAGGACCTCGGCGTGCGGATGACCAAATCGCGTGCGGCCCGCCGACGCCACGGCGAGCCGGGGGCGCACGGCTGCCAACAACTCAGCCGAGGAGCTCGTGCGGCTGCCGTGATGGGGCAGCACCAGCAGTGGTGAACGCAGCCGAGCGCGATTCACGAGCCGGAGCTCGGCCTCGCGCTCGATGTCACCCGGGAGAAGAGCCAGTCCCCTGCCCTCGTGATCGACGAGCCGTAGCACGACGCTCGCGTCGTTCTCGCTCAGGCCCCAGCGATCGGCCGGATGACGAGACGGCCAGGCGACCTCGAGCCCGAGAGTGCCGGGGTTGGCCGGGCCGAGCCGAGCACCCGCCGCGAGCAGCCCGACCCTCGTGCCCACGCTGCGAGCGCTGGCGACGAGCGGCTCGAGACTCTTGCGGTCCGCGTCAGGACCGGGACCCAGCCAGAGCGCTCGTGGTCGACAGCGCCTCACCACGCTGGGCAGGCCGCCACGATGATCGAAGTCGGCGTGGCTGAGGACGACGACGTCGAGCTCGGACACGCCGAGGGCGCGCAGGCTCGGGATCACGACCCGCTCCCCCACGTCGAGTCGGCTCCCCGGCCACCCGCCACCGTCGACGAGCAGGCTCCACGGTCTCCCTGAAGGACGCGCGATCTCGACGAGCGCCGACGAGCCCTGACCGACGTCGAGCACGACCACCCGAGCGTCCCAACGCGGCGTCGCGGTGCCGCTGGCGACGAGGATCATCGGTGCCGTCAGCAGTGCCAGCCAGCCGAGCAGTCGTGTCCGCATGTCGGCGGTGGCTGCGAGCACGAGCAGGCCCGTGCCGTGGAGCCACGACACCAGAGAGCCCGGCGCAGCCGTCTCGTGGAAGCCACCCCCACCCGCCTCGCCCAGGGTGACCAGGGCGGTGGCCAGTGCGTCCACGATCGCGAGCCCGAACGTCGTGAGCCCCGGCACGACGGGACCGGCCACGGCGAGGAGCAGGCTCAGGAGCGTGAGCCCCACGACCAGGGGCAGTGCCAGGAGGTTCAGGACGGGAGCGGCCGCGTTCATCCCGCCGAGCCCGAGCAGCCACGGCCAGGTGGCGAGCGTCGCGGCGAGGTTCCAGGACAGGGCGTTGCGAAGACCGGCCCAGCCGACGAGCCGACCGCGGGGCAGGAGGCGACGCAGCGGGCCCGACAGCACGCAGAGCCCGAGCGTCGCTCCGAAGCTGAGCTCGAAGCCCAGCGTGCGCGTCGACTCGGGGGCGAGCAACGAGCAAGCCAGGGCGGCGACGGCGAGAGCCGCACGACTGGAGCCCGGACGCCTCAGCAGGACCGCACAGCCCAGCAGGCTCGTGATCATCGCGGCGCGCAGCACGGGCACGCCGCTGCCGGCCAGCATGGCCAGGGTCCACGCAGCGAGCACTCCGGCGACGAGCCCGGGCCGACGCCGACCGCCGCACAGCCAAGCGACGGTGCCGCCCACGCCGAGCGCCGCCAGCGACACGTGGAGTCCCGAGACCGCGAGGACGTGAGCGAGCCCGGCTCGCTTCAGGCTGCGCTGGTCGCTCGGGTCGAGCGCGGCGCGCGTCCCGAGGACCAGGGCGCGGACCCAGTCGGCAGCGGTCGCGGTGTCGTCGTCGACGTTCTCGCGGAGGTGGCGATCGATGCCGCGTCGCCAGCGGTCGACGAGTCGGGGACGACCGTCGAGCTTCATCAGCAACGGGCTGATGACCAACGCGCTCGGCGGACGCGTGCTCGGCCGTCGGTGCTCGACGCCGGGGTTCGTCAGCGACCGAGTCGGCTGCAGCCGAACCCATGCCGACACCGTGCGGTGAGCCTCGGCTGCCGTCCGACGCTCCCGGGGCACTCGCAGCGTGAGCCGTCCGCGCACGGGCAACCGCAGGCGGCCGGTGTCGAGCTCGTGGACGTGCAGCTCGGCCTCGACGTGCCGGCTCGTGGGACCTGCGCGCGTGACCAGGACGCCTCGAAGCTCACCGCGCACGTGCACCGGGTGGCGCGCCAGGGCTTCGAGCACCCCACGACGCTCGAGCGTCGCGATGTCGAGGGGCTCCATGGTCGGCCGACCATGGAGGGCTCCCGCCAGCCAACCTGACAACGCGAGGAGCAGGCCCAGCGGCGCCCGAACCCGTAGGGCGAGCAGGCAGGCCGTCGTCAGCACCAGGGCGGAGGCGACCAGGTGCTCCGGCGGGAGGCTGGGCCAGTCCGCGCCGGCTGTCCGACATCCGACGACGAAGCCCGTCGCCAGGAGCAAGAGCAGCCTGTCTCCCCGACGGGTCCGTCGCGCCTCGATGCCTCACCCCCATCGGACCGAAGGAACGCCGGAGAGTCGGCGTGTCGACGGTCCGTGACGAGACTAGGCGGGCGGGCTCGTGGTGGATCCGTGCTTGGAGCGAGTCCTGTGGCCGAGCGGCAGGGACACCGTCGCGGCCTCCCACCGGCCGCGACGGTCCCCTCCCTCGCGTGAGCTCAGCTGCGTTCCCAAAGGCAGGTCAGGAACGAGGCGAAGCTCAGGTCGAGGCAGGAGGCCCAGCCCTCCTCCGGCGGCTCCTCGCCTTCCTCCCCGCTGGCACCGGTCACGGCGCCGTCAGTGATCTCGACGTCATCGAGCTGGATGATCGGAGCCTCACCGATGTCATCGAGCACGACGATGCCCGTGACCTCGTGGTACTCGTCGAAGGCACCGGCGGGCGCGTTGGTGATCTCGTCGACGGTGATGATGAGCGTGGGCTGACCCTCCTCGTCCACCTCGACCTCCTGGGCCTGGGCGGTCGTGGCGCCGGCGGTCAGGAGGAGCACGAAGAGGACGCTGGCGAAGCGATGAAGGGACATGGCGAGGTTCTCCGTGGGGCTGCGGTGACGAAGTCGCTCGTCGAACCGGCCTCCACGGAGACAGTCATGCGCCCTGGGCGTGGCCGCTCCCAGCGGGAACGAGGCAGCGGTGCCCTCGGCGCCGAGGACGGCCGCGTTGCCCGAGCCAACGGAGGTCGCCCTAGACGTAGAACAGCGACAAGCGCGGCAGTCCCATCTCCTCGCGCAGCGTCTTGTCGACGAGCTGCTTGACCAGGCGCTGGCGGGTCGACTCCTTCATCGCGTCCGCCTTCTCACCCAGCGTCGCCAGCCCCTCCTGCTCCAGCGCTTCGAGCCGGTCGTCGGAGGTCAGCTTGCGGAGACCGTCCCGGAGGCTCTTCTCGATCCGGCGCAGGCAGTCCTCGGCGGCTTGCTCGTCGTGATCGGGGAGGTCGGGCCGGAACTTCTCGGCGTGACCCTCGAGTCGCTTGGCGAGCTTGGCGACGAGCGTGGCGGCGGCGACTTCTCTCTCGTCACCCGCGCTCAGCCGACGCTGGTCGTCTTGGAGGCGATCGACGAAGCGGCGGTGGGTGGCGGGTCCGGCGATCGGCTCGGACTCCCCGGGGCCGCCGGCGGTTCCCGTCGAGCTCGCTCCCATCCGGCGCTGCCGCACGCCGGCCCACACGTCGAGCACGTCGTCCTCGAGATAGGCGAGGGTGACCGCGCGGCGGGACGGTCGGTCGCGGCGGGCCATCCGCTCGAAGTGGATGTCGATGGCCTCGAGCACGGCTTCGAGACCGATGCCGGCGTCGTGCCAGCCACTCACCCGATGGACGTCGGCCGGCGAGAGCATCAGCGCCTGGCCGCGTCGGCGGATGAAGTGCTCCTCGATGGCTTCGAAGTACTCGCGTCCGCCTGCTTTCAAGTCCGTCCTCGGTGCGATGTCGTCACCGGGAGATCATCACGGCTCCGAAGGACGGTTTCAACGTCTCGTTGGACGGTTCCTCAAGGCGGAGGCGCAGCGGAGCTCTCGCCCGAGGACGAGCCCCCGTCCGACTGCGCCCGCTGGAACATCCGCCAGCCGAGGTAGATGAGCACCAGGGGCCACAGGCCGAGGAGGCTCTTCACCAACCACGGCACGAGCTTCAGGCCCAGCGCCAGGCCCCCGATGATGAGGAGCGCGACTCCCAGGTAGTGGTCGCGCTGCTTGGAGTTCATGGAAGTCAAGCCGACACCCCGGTCTTCGACTTGCCGGTGATCTCGCGCTCGAGGGCCTCGTCGGAGAGGTCCGGCACGGGCGGCATCTGCCGCGTGGCCACGCGCTCGTCACGACCCCGACGCAGCAGCCAGGCGCCGCCGAGGATGAGCGCGACGGGCCAGGCGCTCTCGATGAGGTCACCGAGCATCCGCGACAGCCCGAGGTTGTTGGCGAGCACGATGCCGCCCACGACCATGAGCCCGACGCCCAGGGCCTTCGAGCTCGTGTCGAGCCCGATGATGGCCCCTCGCCCCATGGCGGCCGCCTCATCCGAGTCGGGGATGCGTCCGAAGCGGTTGATGTCGCGGGCCGACAACCAGGCGTCCACGACCTGCCAGCCCCAGGCGCCCATGATCGAGAAGGCGAAGAGCGCTGCGATCGGTCCGTCGGGTTCGAGCATCCCAGTGATCGTGACGATGATGATCATCATCGCGAACTGCGACAGCCCGCGAGCGACCAATCCGTTGTAGACCTGACCGAGGCCCGGCAGGGGCATCGACAGCAACGAGGCGACGAAGGGCCACTTCAGTCGGTGGGGCTGCTGCCGTGCTCGCGGAGCTTCCGGCTCGAGCCGAAGCTCGAGACAGCGATGGCAGTAGAAGGCCCCGAGGACTTCCTGACTGCACTCGGCGCAGAGCGGGTCGAGACAGGAACGACAGGAGCGAGTGGCTTCGGTTTCGGGTTGGCAGTGACAGTTCACCGGCTTCAATCCTCCGGGAGAGGGACGACCTCGCCGGACGAGGCGTCATCGGAACTTGGGGCAGAAGCGGGGGCGAGGAAGGCTCCGCTCAGTTGTTGGCTCCACGCGACGATGTGACCGCTGGCGCGGTCGACCGGCTCGAGGAGAGGTGCCCCTTCCAGGGCGGTGCGCTCGAAAGCGACGACGAGGTCTTCAGCGACCGGGGCGAGCCGGTCGGCGGCGTGACCGACGCGAGGACCGATGAGCTGGACCCACGCGCCGAGGAACACGACCGCCCAGGCGGCCGCCCGCTGCCAGGCGAGGGCCTGCATCCGACGACGACCCGGCGATCGGGGTGCGGGCGCGGCCTCGAGGAGGCGGTCCTCGAGGCCCTCGGGTGTGGGGATCTCGTCGGACAGGAGCGGGAGATCGTCGAGGAGCTGGACCAGCTCATCGTGGATCGCGCGACAGTCCAAGCAGGAGAGCAGGTGCTCCCCGACCCGTGCCTCCAGCTCGCTCGAGAGGAGACCCTCGATGCGTGCCGAGAGACGATCACGGCAGTCGTTGCAGTTCATGTCAGCTCCTCCCGCCGGTGGCGGAGACGCTCCGCCAGGCGGAGGCGTCCGCGGTTGATGCGGGACTTGACCGTCCCCAGGGGCACGTCGAGCACCTGGGCGATCTCTTCGTAGTCCAGGTCTTCCAGGTCACGCAGGATGACCGCCTCGCGCAGGGTGTCGGGCAGCGTCTCCAGGGCTTCGCGGAGGGCTTCTCGCCGCTCGCGATTGAGCACGCGCTTTCCCTGCGAGGCCGGTCGGCCACCCGGCTCCACCGGCATGGCGTCGAGCTCCAGCGTCGACTCCTTCTCGCGACGCCGACTCCGGTGGTGGTCGATGAGGTGGTTGCGGGCCACCTGCAACAGCCACGGTCGGAACGGCTGCGACTGGTCGTAGCGCTCGAGCATCCTCGACACCTTCAAGAAGATTTCCTGGCTCAGGTCCTCGGCCTCTTCCGGCCGACGCGTCGACCGCAGGGCAAGGTGGTACACGCGGCGGCCGTGCCGACGCAGGAGCGTCGACCAAGCAGCCTCGTCGCCTCCTTGACAACGTGCGGCCAGGGCACCGTCCGATTCCAGCGAGGAACCTCCTCCCCGCCCGGAACTGGGCGGCGCACCATGAGCTACGGGGCCCTCTCGCCAGCGGTTCCCCGCCGCAAGGCGGTTTTCCGCAGGCGCTCAGCCGGCCAGGCTGGGGTCCCGCAGCGAGCGGAGGCGGTCGAGGAGGTTGCTGAGCCGCTCGTCGGGGCCCAGTTCCAACCCCCGAGTCGCCGCCTGCTCGGCCGCTCCAGGGCGACCGCAGCGATAGTGCATGAGGGCCAGCTCCCGCCAGCCGTCTGGCCAGGTCTCGTCCGCCGTGGTGAGAGCGTCGAGATCGGTGAGGGCCGCCTCGCAGTGCCCGAGCGCGTAGGCGGCCAGGGCTCGGTTCACGCGGGCTTGCCGGTGCTCGGGGGCCCATCGGAGCGCCCAGTCGAACGCGTCGTGGGCCTCCAGCGCCCGCCGCTGCGAGAGTCGCACGACGCCGAGGTGGTTGGCCGCGTCGGCGTGGGTCGGCTGGCAGGACAGCGCCGCGGCGAAGCCCCGCTCGGCGTCCTCCCAGGAGCCGCGGAGACGCGCCTGGTCTGCCCGACGGAACAGTCGGTTGAAGCGCTGCCGCCGATCCGCGGCGGCCAGCTCGATGGCGCAGGGAGACTCGGAGAGGTCGATGAGCTGGGCCAGCCCCTCCTCCGCCAGCGCGATCTCGGCCGCGAGGCGCTGCTCGAGCTCGATGAGACGCGGGTCGTTCGGGTTGATCGCGAGCCCTCGATCGAGGGCCACGCGAGCGTCGTCCCAGCGACCGGCGGCGCCTTGCAGCGCGGCGATGTTGAAGTGGGCGTCGAGGTTCTCGGGATCGAGCGCGAGCACCTTGTTGAGCGCACCGAGGGCTTCGTCGGTGCGGCCCTGGACGTGGAGCGATCCGCTGAGGTTCAAGTGGGCGCGGGCGTAGTCGGGCTCGAGCTCGATGGCGCGACGGAAGGCGGCCTCCGCCTGCGCGGCGTCTCCGAGCTGGAGCCAGCTCAGCCCGAGGTTGTTCGTGCTGCGCGGGTTGTCGGCGTCGCGCTGGAGGGCGGCCTCGAAGTAGGCGACGGCCTCGTGGAACTCGCCACGGGTGTAGGCGGCATTGCCTCCCTCGAAGGCCTGCGAGGCACGAGCGACCGGATCGGCGTCGTCGACGGCGGGCAGGGCGGTCTTCACGCGGGCACGCGCTGCCTCCAGGGCGGCTGGATCGGCGGTCGGCATGGGATCGGGCGGCGGCGGGAGTGACGGACGGCTCGGCGCCGGGCGCACCGAGGTCGCGTCCGGGGCCACCGGTCCCGTGACCGCTGGACGACGCTGAGCGACCGCGCGACGTGGCGGCGGCGCTTCGGAGACGACCGGGTCGGGTGACGGCACGGGTGGTCGCAGCTCGGCCTCGACGATGGGTGACCGCTCGATGCGCTCGACCGGAGCACTGGGAGCCGATCGGGGCGGTGGCAGCTCGATCGGATCGATCGGCCGACGCGGAGACGGCGCGATCGGTCTCGGCTCTTCACGACGCGGCGCCGGGGCCGGCTCGTCCACGACCGGTGGCGGCGTGGGCGGCGGGGTCGTGGCGATCACTCGCGGTGGTGGTGACCTGCGGGCCGGTGGCGGCTCGGGCCTGCGCTCGGGCTCGTTCCTGGCGACGACGACGGGCGGCGTCGCCGGCTCGGCCGATGGAGGCTCGAGACCCGCCAACGGACCCGACAGTCGCCACGGCGGTCCGGCGGGGGTCCCGCCCCAGGCCTGAGCGGCGGCTCGCGCCTCGCTCTCGGATCCGAAGTTGCCCCAGAGCAGCCAGCCGTCCGTCGCCGAGCCCGCGAGCCAGAGCGGCGCGAGCGTGCGGTGTGAGCGGAGGGTGCCTGCGAGATCAGCTCCCCCGTCCAACCGTGCGATGGGCACGGCGTGAACCTCGCTGCCCGCGGCGCGGAGCCAGGCATCCGCTGCTCGCTGGTGTCGCGTCAGGTCGCCGACCAGGAGCGCACGGCGGGCCTCCGCCAGTGAGCGCGGCCAGGCCTCCGGGGCCGAGCCGAGGAACACGACGAGCAGGCAGGCGGAAACGAGTGAACGGGCACGCATCTGCAAATGCTTCCGGGTCAGGGCCGTTCTTGGCAAGGGTGAGTCGCTCGAGCTGCGTCACCAGCCCTCCGAAGACCGTGTCGCTTCGGAGCGAAAGAATGGCGCGATTGCGCTTGACTTTCGCTTTCGCTTCGCGCAGTCTTCGTCTGGGTGGCAAGACGACGGAGGTCCCCGATGGCCCTCACCAAGCGACAGCGCGAAGTCCTCGATTTCATCACCGATTTCATCCAGAGCCGGCGTTATTCGCCAAGTCTCGACGAGATCAAGGATCACTTTGGGCTCTCCTCGGTAGCGACGGTGCACAAGCACGTGTCGAACCTCGAGGAGAAGGGGTTCATCCGTCGAGACTGGAACCGCTCGCGGTCGATCGACCTGGCGCCGCTCCGTGCAGCGGGCGCGACGATGGGGGCTCTGGATGGAGTGCCCGGCGTCGCGGTCCCTGCCGGCGCCGAGGCGCCCGTCGACCTTCCAGGAGTGGTCGAGCTCCCCGGCGCGGTCGAGGCCTTTCAGGAGCACGTCGAGAGCGACGAGCACGATGGCTCCGACGACCTGGTCGCCCTGAGACTCCAGGGTCGTGTCGCGGCGGGCCTCCCCATCGAGGCGCTCGACGACGAGTCGATGGCCGTGCCGCGCCCGCTGGTCGGCCCGGGGCGTTGCTTCGTCCTGGAGGTCCGGGGCGACTCGATGATCGAGGAGCAGATCCGCGACGGTGACTACGTCGTCGTCGAGGAGCGCTCCGTCGCGAACCCCGGCGAGAAGGTCGTCGCGGTGATCGATGGCGAGGCGACGCTCAAGAAGTACTACCCGGAGTCCGACGGCAGCGTGCGGCTGGAGCCGGCCAACGCGGCCATGGAGCCCATCATCGTACGGCGGGGCGAGTTCTCGCTGCGTGGTGTCGTCATCGGCTTGATGCGCAAGTACCGACGCTGAGGGCGCTGCGATGACAGCGCTTGCTCCGTCCGCTCCTCCTGCTGCGGCGACCAGCCTGCAGCGGAGCTTCCTCCACGTCGACCTCGACTGCTTCTTCGTCTCCGTCGAGCGGCTTCTCGATCCACGCCTCGCTCAGAGACCGGTCATCGTCGGTGGCGATCCCGAGCGCCGAGGCGTGGTCACCTCCGCCAGCCACGAGGTCCGTCAGCACGGCATTCATGCCGGCATGCCGACGGCGGTGGCTCAGCGACTGTGCCCCGATGCGGTGTTCCTGCCGGGTCGGCTGCGCATCTACGGACGCATCTCCTCGGCCGTGCACGGCATCTTGCTGGAGCACGCGCCTTGGGTGGAGAAGGCCTCCATCGACGAGGCCTACCTCGACGTGACCGACCAGGTCGCCGAGGGACGCAGCGCCATCGACCTGGCCGCTCGTCTCCAGGACGACCTCGAAGATCGGCTCGGTCTCCCCTGCTCGGTGGGGATCGGCAGCAACGTCACGGTCGCGAAGATCGCCTGTGGTCAGGCCAAGCCCGAGGGGCTTCTCGAGATCTGGCCCGGTTACGAGCAGGCTTTCCTCGCGCCCTTGGAAGTCGACGAGCTCCCGGGTGTCGGCGGTGTCATGGCCGAGCAGCTCCGGTTGTTCGGGCTCAACACGGTCGGTGACGTCGCTCGGGTCGAGCCGCGGCTGCTCGAGGACTGCTTCGGCATGTCGGGCCGTCAGCTCGCGTCGACCGCACGGGGCGAGGGTCGTGATCGACTCCATCTCGACCGCGATCCCAAGAGCCTCGCTCACGAGCGGACGTTCCCGCAGGACGTCAACGACCCCGAGCGTCTGATGAAGGTCCTCGGCGTGCTGTCGAAGAGCCTGGCCTCGCGAGCGCGCTCACGACGGGTGAAGGCGGGAGCGATCAGCCTCAAGCTCCGCACCGACGACTTCCGCACGCGGACGAAGACCCAGAGCCTCTCCTCTCCCACCGACAGCGCCAGCGAGATCGAGGGCGTGGCGACCTTCCTGCTGCGGAGCCTCCGCGAGCGGAACGCGCGTCCCGTTCGGCTCCTGGGCATCGGCTTGCATCGCCTGAACGCGGGTCCGAGCCAGCAGCCGCTCTTCCCGGCCGTCGATCCGGAGAAGGAGCAGGCGCTGCCGGCGCAGGCCTCGTTGCAGGCCGACTCGGCCGAGGGACGGGGGCTTCGGCCGCGCGCGGTCATGCCGCAGTCACTGGAGTCCGGAGCGATCCGGGCGACCGGCCAGTGGAGCTTCGGAGCCGAGAAGGAGTCGCCGGCGGTGCGACGACTGCGGGCCCTGTCGCGGCTCAAGCGCGACGGCGAGCGGCAGTGACCGAGGCGGCACCCGCGTCCGAGCCGCGGACCCTGCCGGCCCGGGGCAAGCGGCAGCGCCTGGAGCCCTGGGAAGAAGGTGGGGCGTGGTCCGCACGCATCCTTCCGGCGCTCTGCCTGCCCGTGTTCCTGCTGGTCGCGGCCGCTGCGACGCCGGTCCTTTGGGTGCTGGCCCTGGGCCGCAGGCTGGTGCGCTGAGACGACGCGCCTGGTCGCCGGTCGTCGTGGGCCTGGTCCTGTCGGCCTGCGTCGAGGCACCTCCTCCGGCTCCCTCGTCTCCTCCTCTTCGGAAGCTCGCCTCGCCTGCCTGGCCCATGGTCGACCGGGAATCGCGCGACGACCTGCTCTTCGAGTTGCGCTTCCGTCTCGGTGACGACGAGAGCCTGCGCTTCGCGACCTGTGGCCCGTGGGTCGTGGCCTCGGACCTCCCTGAGGATTCACTCGAGGTCCTGTTGGAGCGAACCCTCCGCGTCCGTGCCGCGGAGGTACAGCAGCGGCTCTTCGAGCAGCCGGTCACCGAGCCCGTCGCCATCTACCTGTTCAGCGCCGACAGCTACGAGCGGAGACACCGCGAGCTCTTCGGGCGTCCGCCCGGCACGCCCTTCGGTTACTGGTCGGCGACGCATCGTCGCGTGGTCGTCAACGGGAGCACCGGGGGTGGGACGCTGCTCCACGAGCTCGTTCACGTCATGGTCGAGGACGACCTCCCCCACGCTCCGCCCTGGTTCGACGAAGGGCTCTCGGCGCTGCACGAGGCGACCACCCTCGATGACATGGGCCGCGTGCGGGGCATCAGCAATTGGCGGCAGCTCCAGCTCAGCCGCCTGCTGACGCAGCGTGCCTCCGGCTTGCTGGAGGAGCTCGTGTCGGGTCGGCTGGAGTCGGGCGCGCACGATGCCCTGGCGCGCTACCTGGTCTTCTTCCTCCAGGAGCGAGGAGTGTTGGCCGACACCTGTGCGCGCTTCCGACGGCAACGCGATGTCGACGTGGCGGCGCTGCTGTGCGAGTTGCTGGGCCACGAGTCACTCGACGAGGTCGAGATCGACTTCCGCGAGTGGGTCACCGGATGAGACTTCCGTTCACCAATTCTTGACCGTCGTCGGCCGGGCCAGCGATGATTGGTCTCCCCCTCCCCGTGCCCCTGAAGGGTCACGTCTTGAGCTCCTCCCCCCAGCCTCGCCTGCGACTCGCGACCGACTCGCTCCTCGAGTCGATCCGTACCGGTGTTCTGAACGAGATTGGCCACACGCCCCTCCTGCCGCTCACGCGCTTGGGCGACGAGGACCGACGGGGCCGCGTCCTCGCCAAGCTCGAGTGCGACAACCCCGGAGGCTCGGTCAAGGACCGCACCGCCTGGGGTCTCGTGCGGGCCGCCAGGGAAGACGGTCGGCTCGAGCCGGGTCAGGCGCTCGTCGAGCCCACCGCGGGCAACACGGGCATCGGCCTGGCGCTGGTCGCCTCGGCCCTCGGTCACCCGCTGACCGTCGTCATGCCCGCGCGCTACAGCGCCGAGAAGATCGAGTTGTGTGCGGCGCTCGGTGCCCAGGTGGTGACCCTCCCGGGTGATCACGTGACCATGGAGCACTGCCGCGAGGAGGCCTACCGCCGCGCGGAGCTCCTCGACGGGCTCGTCCTCGACCAGTTCAACAACCCCGCGAACCCGGGCATCCACGAGACGACCACCGGTCCCGAGATCCTCGAGCAGGTCGACGGCCCCATCGACGCGGTCGTCCTCGGGGTCGGTACCGGCGGCACCTTCACCGGCGTCGTGCGGGCGCTGCGGAAGGTGCACCCCGAGCTGCGCACGGTCGCGGTGGAGAACCGGGCCAGCGTGCTCTCGGGCCTGACCCCTTCGCCCAGCCTGCTCGAGGGCATCGGCAGTCGCTTCTGGCCGAAGACCCTCGACCAGACGCTCATCGACTCGATCGTGCGGGTCGACGACGAGGACGCCCTCGCCTGCTGTGCTCTTCTCGCGCGACGCGAGGGGCTGCTTCCCGGTGGCTCCGGAGGGGCGGCCGTGCACGCGGCGCTCGAGGTCGCCCGCGAGCTCGGACCCGGCTCGACGGTGGTCACCCTGATCGCCGACCGCGGAGAGCGTTATCTTTCGCAGGAGCGGTTCCGCGAGGCCGTGGGTCGCTCGACGACTTGAGCCCGATCGCTCCCTGAGTGGTCCGGGCCAATGGGGCCGCTGAGCCCCTCGATCATCTCGTCCCGACCCCGTGCTCTTGATGAGCCGACGGCCGGGCTTCCAGCAGGACGCTCCCATGGGCATCGCCACCGACGCCATCCACGCAGGCTGTGATCCCGTTCCCGGTCACGGCGCGATCATGACCCCCATCCACGCCACCTCCACCTACGTGCAGACGGTGCAGGAGGGTGAGCCCGGCGAGGTCCCCTACGACTACGCCCGGACCATCAACCCGACGCGTTCGGCCCTCGAGACCAACATCGCGGCACTCGAGGCCGGCACGCACGGACGGGCCTTCGCGTCGGGCATGGCCGCCATCGACGCCATCGCGCGGCTCTGCTCGGCGGGTGACCACGTCATCTGTGGGGCCAACGTCTACGGCGGCACCTACCGGCTCTTCTCTCAGGTGCTCGCGCGGCAGGGGCTGGAGTTCAGCTTCGTCGACAGCAGCGACCCCGAGGCCCTGAAGTCGGCGGTGCGGGACGAGACCAAGCTCATCCACGTCGAGACGCCGACCAACCCGATGATGCAGCTCACCGACATCCCGGCGGTGGCGGCCATCGCCAAGGATGCCGGCGCGTTGCTCTGCGTCGACAACACCTTCATGAGCCCGGTCTTCCAGCGCCCGCTGGAGCTGGGGGCCGACATCGTCGTGCACTCGACGACGAAGTTCATCAACGGCCACAGTGACTCCATCGGTGGTGCGCTGGCGGTCAAGGACGCCGAGCTCGACGCGCGTCTCGGCTTCCTTCAGAAGTCGGCCGGGGCCATCCTCTCCCCCTTCGACAGCTTCCTCGTGCTCCGCGGCATCAAGACCCTGGTCGTCCGGATGCGGGCCCACGACGCGGCCGGTCGTGAGCTGGCTGGCTGGCTCAACGAGCACGACAAGGTCGACGCCGTCCTCTACCCGGGTCTCCCGAGCCACCCCCAGCACGAGCTGGCCAAGACTCAGATGAGCGGCTTCGGCGCGATGATCAGCTTCGTCATCCAGGGTGATGACCTGCAGGCGGCACGACGCTTCCTCAAGGCCCTGAAGATCTGCGCGCTGGCCGAGTCGCTGGGCGGTGTCGAGACCCTCATCTCGCACCCCGCCACGATGACCCACGCCTCGGTTCCCGCCGAGGATCGCGCCAAGCTCGGGCTCTCCGACGGTCTCGTGCGGATCTCCGTCGGTCTCGAGGATCTTGAAGACCTCCGCGACGATCTCGAGCAGGGCCTGGCCGCGGTCTGACGTTCTCGGCCTCGAGTCGAGCAGGCCGTGACCGAGGTCACGGAGTGCTAGAGTCCGTCCCCGAGCGAGTCGACTCCACGACTTCGCCTCGTCTCGGGGGACGCCCCATGCCTGCGATGAACGCGACCAGGACCGAAGGGTCACTCCAGCCGGTCTCCTTCTTCCTTCTTCTCGCGCTGACTTTCGCTCCGGTCGCCAGCGCCCAGGACCTCGTCATCGGAGGCTGGACGATGGCTCGGGGTGGCGTGGGCAGCACCATCCCCATGAGCGTGCGCGACGACATCGTCGCTGCGCACCCCTGTGCGACCTTCGCCGAGACTGCCGACCTCACGCCGGGCTTTCTCTCAACGGTGGACGTCCTGCTCATCGGCGGCTGGACGCACGGCCCCATGGGCTTCATCCCCCTGTCACCGTCCGAGGAGGCCGCGCTCCTCGACTTCCTGGCCAATGGCGGGACGGCCTTCCTTCAGGGCGAGAACCCGAGCATCCCCAACATCAACTACTGGGACGGCTTCGGCATCACGAACGGCCCCAACGGGATCGGCGGCGCCATCACCGTGCCGGACCCCAGCCTGTCGGTGGCCACGGACGGTGCCTTCGGCCGCATCACGAACCAGCTCTCCACGGGAGTCGGCGGGGACTTCGGGAACCTCGGGCCTTCGCTCGAGCTCGGCACCAGCCTGGGCCATCCGGCACCGATCTGGATCGATGTCGACGTGCTCTCGCCGGGGAGCGGCGCCGTGCTGGGGGTCAACGACAGCCTGCCGTTCCTCTCCCCCACCTGTGGTTGGAACGCGGCGATCAACAACCTCATCCAGTCGGTCTCTCCCTGCACCGACTACGGTTGGGTGTCGTGCCTGCCGCCCATCGACGATGCCGACGACGACGGGGTCGCGGACGCGGTCGACAACTGCCCCGACACGCCCAACCCGGATCAGGTCGACACCGATGGTGATGGCCCGGGTGACGCCTGCGATCCGGTGCCGATCCCGGCTCTGCCGGGTCCGTGGCAGGTGGGGCTTCTCGCGGCCCTCACCGCAGCGGCATGGCTCGTGCTGCGTCGAGGCTGAGACTTCGGACGAAGCGGTCTGGGCGGCGGCCGACGACGGCGTCAGTCCGTGGGCGTCGTCTCGGTGCGCACCCAGTCGAGGTACGCGGGGAGCCCGTCGACGATGGGCAAGACAATGAGCTCCGGCACGTCGTAGGGATGCAGCTCCGGCAGGGCGTCTCGGAGCCGCGCCGCGGCCGCCCGGGTGGTTTTGATGTCGAGCCGGAGCTCGGGCTCGGTCTCGACCCTCCCCTCCCAGCGATACGAGCTGCGGACGCCGGGGAGCACCTGCACGCAGGCGGCGAGCCGGCGCTCGACCAGGCTGCGGGCGAAGGCTTCGGCGCCTTCCTCTGGGTGGGTGGTCACGACCAGGACGGGCTCGTCGGCTGGGCTCATCACGGCTCCGGGCGTGGGTTCCCTCTCGGCTGACGGACCGCCTTACTAGTACGATGAGGGTCCCACGCGAGGCGATCATGCCCGGTGGCGCCGGAGGCGACCGTGTCCAGCATCCTCGACCTCACCGCTCGCGAAGTTCTCGACTCCCGCGGCTTCCCCACCGTCGAGGTGGACTGCCTCCTCGACTCCGGCTCGGTGGGACGGGCGTTGGTGCCCTCGGGCGCGTCCACGGGCGTGCGTGAGGCCCTCGAGCTCCGCGACGGCGACGAGCGCTTCCACGGCAAGGGCGTGCGCAAGGCCTGCGAGAACGTCGAGGGGCCGCTGCGCGAGGCCGTCCTCGGTCTCGACGCCCTCGACCAGCTCACCGTCGACACGGCCCTGCTCACCAAGGACGGCACCGAGAACAAGTCCGAGCTCGGCGCGAACGCGATGCTCGGCGTCTCCCTGGCCGTGGCGCACGCGGCAGCCGACGAGCTCGGCATCGCCCCCTGGCGCTACCTCGGTGGTCCGGCCTCCCGCGTGCTGCCGGTGCCCCTGCTCAACGTCATCAACGGCGGGGCCCACGCCGACAACAACCTCGACGTCCAGGAATTCATGATCTGCCCGGTGGCCTTCGACACCTTCGGTGAGGCCCTCCGAGCGGGCGTCGAGACCTACCACCACCTCAAGAAGATTCTCCACTCCAAGGGGCTCTCGACCGCGGTCGGTGACGAGGGTGGCTTCGCCCCCAACCTCGGCTCTCACGAGGAAGCCTTCGAGCTGCTCCTCCAGGCCATCGAGGCGGCCGGTCGCAAGCCCGGCGAGGACATCGTGCTCGCCATCGATGCGGCGGCCTCGGAGTGGTGGTCGGACGACCACTACGACCTCGAGGGCATGGGCAAGAAGAACGTCGGCGCTGCCGAGCTCACCCAGACCTACGCGACCTGGTGCGAGAAGTACCCGCTGGTCTCCATCGAGGACGGTCTGGCCGAGGGCGACTGGGACGGTTGGGCGGCGCTGACCACCCAGCTCGGCGAGCGCTGCCAGCTCGTGGCCGACGACCTCTTCGTCACCAACAAGAGCATCCTCGCCGAGGGCATCGAGAAGGGCGTGGCCAACTCCGTGTTGGTCAAGCTCAACCAGATCGGCACCCTCACCGAGACCCTCGACACCGTCGAGCTCGCCCACCGCAACCGCTACACGACGGTCATCAGCCATCGCTCGGGCGAGACCGAGGACACCACCATCTCCGACCTCTGCGTGGCGACGGGCTCGGGTCAGATCAAGACCGGCGCG
>JBCCFW010000064.1:0-35982 GCA_039029535.1 Acidobacteriota bacterium | reverse complement strand
GACGTGGTGAGACCAACGTCTTCGTCGCCGACTGGCGTCACCGCTGAACCGCCCGCCGACCCGGCGGAGAATGAATCGGCCCCGGCGACCGTCTCTTCCTCGGTCGTCCCGTTCGCACCCGAGGTCCTCCTCATGAGAAAGCCCCACCCCACCGCGCTGCTCGCCCTCACGTCCGCGCTCGTCGTCGGCTCCGCGGTGGCCCAGCCGATCCCCACCCAGGCCGACATCGACCTGGCGGTGGAGACCCTCCACGAGTCGGCCCGCAGCAGCGATCCCGACATCGCCCGTCTCAACGCGCTGCAGGCCTGGCCCGTGCTCGCTGCCGCCGCCCGGGCGCCGGGCGCCGGCTGCAACCAGATCCTCTGGGCAGCCGAGTGCGCCCTGCGGGCAACGCTGCCCATCGAGGGCCGCGACCTCATCGAAATCGGCCTGAAGAACGGCTGCCCCGCCGCCGACCTCCTCCACCTCAAGGCCTGGCAGCTGGAGTTCGCGCCCGACGGCACGCGGATGGGACCCGGCGCCCCCCTCGACGAGTGCGAGGCGACCTACCTCCGGGCAGCCGAGCTCCACGAGCAGCGCGTGCCGCCCAACGTCGAGCTGCTCGCCTCCGTCTACGGACGCGCCGCCGAGCTCGCCGCCTATCGAGGGGATCTCCGTGCGGCCGAGACCCGGGCCTGGAAGGCGCTCTCCCGCAACCCCAGCGGCCCCGCGCTCATCCCCCTGGCGTCGGTCTACATGCGGGGCGCCTCTCCTCGCCTGGGCGAGGGAACCTCGCTCGAGAAGCTCGCCACCATCCTCGAGCCCCACGCCATGGGAGCTCTCATCGACCAGCGCGTGCTGGAGCTCACCGCCATGGTCGAGGCAGATCCGGACGACGGCAACGCCCTGGCGGGCATGGCCTTCCACTCGCTGATCGTCGACGAGCCCAACCACACGGCCATCGGTCTTCGCCACGCGGAGAAGGCCGTCGTGTTGGCGCCGAAGAACCCCGAGATTTGGTACCTGCTCGGGATGGCCGAGCAGCGGGCCGGACGCCTCCCCGAGGCTTCGGGCTCCTACCGACGTCAGGCCCAGCTCCATCCCGGCACTTCGGCGACGGTCCTCGCGGTGAACTCGTTGGCCTTGGTCGACCTGGAGCGCAACGTCTCCGACCAGGACCACGAGCGCAACCTGGGCCTCATCCATTCGGTCATCGGTCAGGTCGCCCTCGAGCCGGCCATCCACGAGACCCGCTCGCGGGTGCTCCAGGCCCTCGGGCGCAAGAGCGAGGCCTGCTCCGCCCTCTCCGACGGGCTGCTCGTCGCCACCGGTCCGCAGCACGCCGAGGTGAAGGCGACCATCGAGAGCCGGCTCTCCGACCTCGGCTGCTGACCCTCAGCGCAGCACGGCCTCGGGGTCGTTGCGACGCCAAAAGCGCTTGCGGGGTGGCTGGGCGTCCGACCGGAAGATCTCGTCGACGCCCCCGCGCTTCGTCCTCTTGACCGCCAGGCCCGTGCGCGGGTCGATGCGCTGCACGACGATGCCGGCCGGCCGACTCGCCGGTGCCGGCGGCCTCGCCGGGAGCGCCCGCTTCATGAACTCACGCCACAGCGGACCCGCACCCGACGCGCCCGTCAGGCCGAGCCGCCCGCCGTCGTCACGCCCGACCCACACGGCCGTGACGAGACCGTCTCCCCCGCCGACCAGCCAGGCGTCGCGGCGGTCCGACGAGGTCCCCGTCTTGGCCGCGAGGTCATGGCCTTCCAGCGCGACCACCGAGGCCGTGCCTTCGAGCACGGTCTGACGGAGGACGTCGCGGACGAGGTAGGCCGTGCTCGCGTCGACCGGTCGTCGCGACCCCGCCCCGATCGTCTTGCTGATGCGTCGCCCGCCGGAGCGCTCCAGCCGCGTGACGAGATGGGCGGCGCGCCACTCCCCGCCGTTCTCGAGCACGGTGTAGGCCTGAGCCATCTCGAGCGGTGTCGCCTCGACGGCGCCCAGCACGAAGGCCGGCGGCGGAGGCTGGGGCAGCGAGAGGCCCAGTGACCGCAGCCGCTCGGCGGTCGGGTCGAGACCGCAGTGCGTGCAGAGGCGGACGAAGGGCACGTTGAGCGAGTCGCGGAGGGCCTCGCGCACGCTGACCTCACCCCGGAAGAGATCGTCGGAGTTGCTCGGCTCCCACGGACCCGACGGCAAGTCGACGCGGAGCGGCTCATCGGCGATGCGTCTCGCGAGATGCAGGGGCGGCCTCGCTCCACAGCGCTCCAGTGCTTCGAGGAGGACCAGCGGCTTGACCGTGGAGCCCGGCTGTCGCTGCGCGCGTCGTGCCCGATCGAGCTCGTCGGACTGACTGGGATCACCACCGACGTGAGCCAGCACCTGCCCGGTCCGAGCATCGAGGCAGGTGAGCACCGCCTGAACCGGGGCCTTCCGCAGGCTTCGGTAGTCGCGACGCAGCCGGGCCAGGTGATCGGCCACGGCCTCCTCGGCCCAGCGCTGGAGCTGCGGGTCGATGGTCGTGCGCACGATCACGCCCCGCCCCTTGTCGAGATGCTCGGACGCCTCTTGCCGGGCCAGCTCACGCGCCCAGCCCAGGACCTCGCGAGCCGGCGGCGGATCGGGCGGCGAGAGCTTCAGGCCCAGCCCGCGCTTGCGCGCGGCGGCCATTTCCCGGACGGGCACCCACCCCAGCTCGTCGAGCCGGGACAGCACCCAGTCGCGACGCTTCTTCGCGCGCTTCGGATGACGGTGAGGCGCCAGGCGATTGGGCGCCTGGATGATCCCGGCCAGCAGCGCCGCCTCGTGGACCTGCAGCTCACGGGCGTCCTTCGAGAAGAAGGCGCGAGCGGCAGCACCGAGACCATGGATGGCCACGCCGTCGACGTGGCCGTAGTACACGTGGTTCAGGTACGACGCGAGGATCTCCTCCTTGTCGTGCTCGGCCTCCAGCGCGAGGGACCGAACGGCCTCCGACATCTTGCGACCGAGCGTTCGCTTCGGCGTGAGGTCCCGCATCTTCACGAGCTGCTGGGTCAGGGTGCTGCCGCCCTGCCGGGTCTTGCCCGCCCGCACGTTGGCCAGCAATGCCCGGGCGATGCCCTTGGCGTCGAGCCCGTGGTGGTCGAAGAAGCGCGCGTCTTCTGCCGCGAGGAGGGCTCGCCAGGCGATCTCGGGCATCTCCTCGAAGGGCAGCGGACGCCGGGGGGCCCGGCGCCCATCGAGGGACTCCGCCAGGACCTCGCGCGGCAGCAGCAGCGACCGGGTCGTCGGCTGCTCGTCGCCGTCGAGCACGGCGAGGACGAGACCGTCGGCTTTTCGCAGCCGGAGGACCCAGCGCTCGTCGCGGTCGCGGCCCTGGATGGGGTGCGGCGGCAGCCAGATGCGGAAGTGCTCGTGGCCCCAGAAGAACTCACCGGGGCGCTCCGGGCGTCGGCCGCGGACCCGCGTCATCCCCAGGGCCGTCAGGCGCTCGGGGAGGGCCAGGCCGGCCACCGTGCGGCCGGGCACGACGGGCGTCGGCGCCGAGAGGACCCGCACCTCGGAGCGGCCCAGACGGTCCTCGAGCTCGTCGGCGAGGGCCGTCCCGCCACCGACCGCGGAGAGGGTCAGGAAGGACGAAAGCAGGACGAGCGAAACACGGAGCATCGAGGGCCTCACGAGCCGCCGAAAGCCGGCTGGCCAGACGGGTCGGACCGGGCGAGAGTATCCATTGCGCGGCTCTCCGACCGTGGCATGATGCCGCACGCTTGCCAGAAGATGATTGCCCGCCGGCCCCTGCGAGGCTGCCGAGGAGCTTGTTCCCATGCGTCTGAAGCCGATCCTGACCACCCTCGTGGCCCTCTCCTTCCTCGCCGTGACCCCGGCGATGGCTGAGGAGGAGACGAAGTCCGACACGCCGAGCTTCAGCTCGGGTCTCGGCAAGGGACGGCATCACTTCACGCTCTTCGGAGGCTGGCACTTCGGTGAGACCGCCGTCGACACCGACATCACGGCCGAGCCCATCGACAACACGCCGCTGCGTCTCAGACTCGACGTCGAGCCCGCCGCCACCTACGGCTTCCGCTACGCCTACCAGCTCGCCGACAAGTGGGCCGTCGAGTTCTCGCTCTCCAACTCCGCCAGCGAGCTCGCCAACAAGCAGTCCTTCGATGCCGACCGGGTCCGTGAAGTCCTCGGCAACTCGCTCCTCGACACGAGCCAGCAGGAGACGCTCTTCAACCGCCTCGAGTCGCACTCCGGCCCCTACGACATGGACGTCACCTTCTTCGACATCGGCGTGCTCCGCTTCATCGACATCTCCGAGCGCTGGGTCGGCGAGGTCGGTGCCGGCATCGGCTGGGCGTCGACCTCGCTCGACGACGACCCGGCCACCTTCGAGGAGCTCATCAACTCCTTCTGCGACCCCGAAGATCTCAACTGCACCTACATCATCGCCAACGAGACCGAGGGCGTGACCGGCCGGTGCAGCAACCCCGGCGATCCCTGCTTCGAGGCCACCGCCGGCAACGGCCTGACCTGGTGGGGCAGCGCGGGTCTCCGCTTCATGGTCAACGAGCAGATCCACTTCCGCGCCAACGCGCGGCTCCGCCTGGTCGAGCAGCTCACCGACCCGGGTGACACCTTCGCCGCCGGTGAGGGCACCGTGGGCGTGGCGATCCTCTTCGGCAAGTAGCCTGAACACGGCATCCTGACGACCGGTCCCTCATCGTGCGGATCGCGCTGGCTCAGGCCAACCCGACGGTCGCCGACCTACCCGGCAACCGGGAGCGTCTCACCGCCCTCGCTCGACGTGCAGCCGAGGGAGGTGCGCGGCTCGCCGTCTTCCCCGAGCTGGCCCTCGTGGGCTACCCGCCTCAGGACCTTCTCGACGAGCCCGGATTCGTCCGTCACGCGATCGACGAGGAGGAGCGCTGGGTCGAGGAGCTGGGCAAGGTCGTCCCCGGTCTCACCGTCATCTACGGAAGCCTGACGCTCAACCCCAACCCGGAAGCCAAGCCCCTTCAGAACACCGTGGCGCTCGCGCGAGACGGCGCCGTGCTGGCGCGACGGGTGAAGACGCTCCTCCCCTCCTACGACGTCTTCGACGAGGATCGCTGGTTCGCCCGGGCCACCGACAACACGCCGGTCGAGCACGACGGGCACCGGCTCGGTCTCACCGTGTGCGAGGACGCCTGGAACGATGTCGAGTATCACTCTCGGCCCCTCTACTCGCACGACCCCGTGGCCGCGCTGGCGGAGACCGGAGCCTCGTTGCTCGTGAACGTGTCGGCCTCACCGCATCACCGTGGCAAGCCGGCAGAGCGTGAGGCGATGTTCGGCGCGGCCGCCCGGCGTCACGGTCTCCCGCTCCTGTTCGTCAACCAGGTCGGCGGCCAGGACGAGCTGACCTTCGACGGCCACTCAGCCGTCTTCGACGCCCAGGGTCGCGTGGTTGCCCGCGCCGCCGGCTTCGAGGAAGACCTGCTCCTCGCCGAGCTACCCGACGACGACACCCCTGCGCTCCCGGAGCTCCCTAGCGGCGACATCAAGGAGCTGCGGTCGGCGCTCACCCTCGGGCTGAGCGACTACCTGCGCAAGTGCGGCTTCTCCGATGTCGTGCTCGGTCTGTCCGGCGGGATCGACTCGGCCGTGGTCGCGGCACTGGCAGCCGACGCCCTCGGACCCGATCGGGTCACCGGGGTCATGATGCCGTCGCGCTACTCATCGGATGGCAGCGTGGACCACTCGGTCGACCTCGCCGAGCGGCTCGGCATCGAGACCCTGAAGATCCCCATCGAGCCCGCCCACTCGGGCCTCCTCTCGATGCTCGACGCCGTTCTCCCCGAGGAGGTCCGCTCGATCACCGAGGAGAACCTGCAGGCGCGCATCCGCGGCACCCTGCTCATGGCCTTGTCCAACCAGCGGGGTTGGCTCGTCCTGTCGACGGGCAACAAGTCCGAGCTGGCCCTGGGCTACTGCACGCTCTACGGCGACATGAACGGTGGTCTCTCGGTGCTGGGCGACTGCTACAAGGGCTGGGTGCGCGAGCTCGCCGAGCTCTACCACGAGCGCGGACAGATGCCCCGCTCCATCATCGACAAGCCGCCGTCGGCCGAGCTCCGGCCGGACCAGGTCGACACCGACAGCCTCCCTCCCTACGACCTCGTCGACACCGTGCTGACGAAGCTGATCGAGGGCCGCGGCACGGTCGACGACGTCGCGGCGGCGGGTCACTCCCGCGAGACCGCCGTGTCGCTGCGCCGGCGTCTCGACGGCAACGAGTACAAGCGGCGTCAGGCCCCTCCTGTCCTCCGGGTGAGCACCCGCGCCTTCGGTCCGGGCCGACGCCTGCCGCTGGCTCGCGGGCCCTGGCCACCGCGCGACTGAGACGCCGACCCTTGCGCGAAACACGAGAATTCGGGACATCCATCCGGAATGCGGACCGCCCCGCCCTTGTCAGCCCCGGCTCGCCTGAACCATGATCTGTTCAGTCCTTCCCCATCGGTCGGTCCGGGAGATCACCTCCCGCCACCACCGAGCCGCGGTCGTCTTCTCCGTCATCGACGACCGCCGGCACTCGAGAGCTTCTCGATGAAGTACCGCCATCGCGGCTATCAGGACGACGACGATCGAGGCGAGAAAGGTCGTGAGCGCGACCGCCCGCCCCGAGAGCATCGCGATCCGGACCTCCCGGGTGGCCGTCTCTCGGAGAAGCAGCGTGTCCTCCGTCAGCTCCGCTGTCATCACTGCGGTGAGCTGCTGCCCCTCTCCCTCGACTCGCGCGGCGATCCACTCCCCATCCGACCGAGCGAGACCTGCTCGAAGTGTGACGCGGCCGTCCACAGTTGTCGCAACTGCACCCACTTCGACCCCGACGCCGCCTTCGAGTGTCGGCGCAAGGTCGTCAAGCAGAGCTGGTCCAAGGCGGCCGGCAACGACTGCGAGGAGTTCGAGCCCAAGGTCACCGCCGAGATGACCCGGGACGAGAACAAGCAGGAGGCCCGCATCATCCCGGGCCTGGGAAGCACGCCCGCCAGCGACGGCACCAGCAAGGGCGGACGGCAGGCTTTCGACGACCTCTTCAAGTAGCTGCTGCGGACAGCGGAGCACGTCATCTCCGAGCCTTCGACATCGCTCCCTCGTCCTCAGCTACCGGTGTAGCCTCGGGTCGCTCATTCCCCGGTCCCGACCGGACGCGACCTCGGCTCGCTCGCCCGTCTCATGCCCGGATCTGACGCACTCGGCTGCCCGCAGCTTCGTAGCTGGAGAGCCGATCACGTCACCCATCCTCGGATGGCTGCGCGCGGACTACCAGGTGACGTCGGAGAGGCCCGCGCGGGCGTTGGCCACGCGGGCCGCGACGAAGAGCAGGTCCGAGAGTCGGGTGAGGTAGGGGCCGGCCCGCTCGATCAAGTGAGGGAGCTCGAGCGCCACGAGGCTGCGCTCGGCGCGACGGGCCACGGCCCGGGCCGCGTGGAGGGTGCCGGCCGCCGGATGACCACCGGGCAGGATGAACGCGGTCAGGGGCGCCAGCTCCTCCTCCCAGCGATCGATGATCCGCTCGAGCTCCTCGACCCGCGTAGCCCCCAGCCGAAGCCGCTCGTCCACCGCCGACTCGTCGGTCTCGTCGTCGCGGCGCGGATCGGCGACCAGGGCACCCAGGGCGAAGAGGTCACGCTGGAGCGCCATCAGCTCGGAGGGCAGGTCGCCGACGTCGCCCGGAAGCAGGCCGCCAGCCAGACCGAGGAGCGCGTTGAGCTCGTCCAGCTCGCCGGTGAACGCCACTCGGGGGTGGTCCTTCGAAACGCGGGAGCCGTCGTAGAGGCCCGTGCTCCCCGCGTCACCGCCGCGGGTGTAGATGCGCGCCATCGCCCGGGCTCAGGGACCGGCGGCGGGCGCCGGCGTGCTGCCCTCAGCCGCGTCGAGGAGCTCCTCGACCTCGGTGAGGGTCTGGACGTGCTCGTCGCCCTTGAGCCGCCGCAGACGCGTGCGGACCGCACGGGCGTCGGCCTCACGGTCGAGGGCCAGGTAGGCCTTCACCAGCTCGGGGGCGACTTCGGCGTTCTTCTGAGCCTCGAGTAGGCGGTCCTTGCTCTTGTGGACGAAGTCGACCAGCGAGCGCAAGGTGCGCTTGGCCGAGGTCTCGTCCTCCTGGAGCTCCTGGCAGCGGACGAGAAGGGCGCTGACCTTGACCAGGCCCTCGAGGTCGTTGCGCCGGCGCAGGTGGTCGAGGCAGTCCTTGAAACGCTGGACGGCCGACTCGAACTGGTCGCGCTCCATCATCACGAGGCCGAGCTCGACGTCGAGGGTCACCCGACGAGAGGTGTCCTTGTCGTCGACGGCCTTGCGGCGGCACTGCAGGAGGGCTTCGGTCGCGGCATCCCAGCGCTGGAGCTGCCGGGCGGCGACCGCGAAGTGGTAGCGGGCCTCGTCCTGCTCCTCGATGTCGCGACTGGTCTCGGAGAGACGCTCGAAGGTGCGCATGGCGCACTCGCGCATGTTCTCCGCCGACAGCGGGTCGCCCACCCTCTCGTGGAGCCTGGCCAGGCGCTCGTAGGACTGGGCGGCCGACATCGACTCGGGGTGGAGACTGATGACCTTGCGGTACTCACGAGCGGCCGCGTCCAGGTCGTCGAGGTGGGTCTCGTAGATGCGGGCGATCGCGAACCCAGCCCGGGCATGCCACCGAGGCCAGCTCGAGGGCACCCGACGATACGAATCCGTAGCGGTCTCGACTTCCCCATCGGCGAGCTGCAGGCTCCCGAGGTGGAAGTGAGCTCTCGCTGCCGACTCCGTTCCCGGCTGCATCTGAATGATCTGACTCAGCGATTCGCGAGTCATGGTCATCGGCGCGCTCACCGTGCACTCCCCACCGAGGACCGCGACCGGCCGGCCATCCCTCCGTTGAGCTGCCTGAAGTGATCCTCTGTCCACATCATGTCACGAATGCAGGTAGGGTGCCAACCCCCTACCGTCCCCTTTCGGGTCAGCTCGCCGAGGGAGAACCCGCGGCCGACCCGCGAGGTGGCTTACATCGCCCCAGGTGTCGACGTGGAGCCCGGGCCCGAATGCCTCGGTCAGGCGGGCCTCGGTGAGCACTTCTGCCGGTGCTCCCTGCGCCCGAATTCGGCCGTCTGAGAGGAGAAGGACGTCGTCGGCATGCTGTGCCGCCAGGTTCAGGTCATGGGACACGAGGACCAGCGAGCGCTCGGGCAGCAGCTCGAGGAGACGCTCCATCAGGCGCAGCGCTCGTGGGCTGTCCACCCCCGCCGTGGGCTCGTCGAGAAGCAGCAGCGGCGCATCCTGAGCGAGGGCCCGCGCCACCAGCGCCAGACGCAGCTGCCCTCCGGAGAGCTCACCGAGCGGGTCGTCGGCACGGGCCTCCAGCCCCATCTGCTCCAGCGCCGCATCCACCGCTGCCCGATCGTCCGGCGTGCTGCGACCGAGCAGCCCCTGGTGGCTGAATCGACCCGACGCCACCAAGTCGCGCACCCGGATCTCGGGGAGCTCGGGAAGGAGCTGCGGCACCCAACCGACCTGCCTCGCTCGCTCCTTCGGACCGAGCGTCGCGAGGTCGCGGTCCCCCACCAGCACGCGTCCCGAGCCAGGAGCCAAGAGACCGGCCAGGCAGCGGAGGAGGGTCGTCTTGCCTGCACCGGTGGGACCCACGAGGGCGAGCAGCCGTCCTGGTGCGACGGCCAGCTCGACGTCGGCGAGCAGGGTCCGGCCGTCGACGCTCACGCCGACGCCCTCCGCTCTCAGCACCTCGCTCACCACGACCGGAGCTCGCGTCCCTGCTCGCGGAGCAGCAAGAGGAAGAACGGGCCGCCCAGCAGCGAGAGCACCACCCCCGGCTGCAGGACACCCAGGCCGAACACGCGCACCTGCACGAGCTCGGTGAGGAGGAGAAACACGGCGCCCGCCGGGGCCGCCAGCCAGAGCACGTGCTGCCCCGGCCCGACGAGCCGTCGCAGGAGGTGAGGCACCATGAGCCCGACAAAGGGAACCTGATGCGCGACGGCCACGGCACAGGACGCTGCCAGGCAGGCCGCCGCGAGGCAGGTCGCCTGGACGCGAGGCACGTCGACGCCGAGCGACGCGGCATCTTCCTCACCAGCCTGGAGGAGGTCGAGGCTGCGGGCCACGAAGGGCAACACGAGGAGACCGACAACCAGGCCGACGAGACCGGTCAGGGCATGACCGCCGTTGCGATCGTCGAGCTTCCCGAAGGACAGGCTGAGCAGCTCGCGGAGGATGTCGGGCTGGGCGAGGCTCAGCGACTGGAGCGCAGCGAGGAGCCCCGCCAGGAAGGCGTTCACCGCCAAGCCAGTGAGGAGCAGGGTCGGGATCGACAGGCGACCGTTGCGCCGGGCCAGGGTCGCCACGAGGCTCCCGTCTCCCAGCGCTCCGATGAAGCCGGCGACGGGCACGAGGACGGGAGCCGCCCCCGCCAGGGCGGTCACGCGGGTGAGCCCGAGCAGGGCCGCCGAGCTGGCCAGGTTCGCTCCCCCGCTGATCCCCACCAGCGACGGCGACGCGAGACCATTGCGAAAGAGCCCCTGAAGCAAGGCCCCCGACAGGGCAAGACTGGCGCCCACCACCGCCGTGGTGGCCGCCTTCCACCAGCGAAGCCGCACCAGCGCCAGCTCGGTGCCCGTGAGCTCGCCCCGCAACGCGGCGAGGAGGCGACCCGGCGTCAGCCAGTCGATCCCGCCGCCACAAGTCATGAGCACCAGCAGCACCGGCACCGCGACGAGGAGGACCCCGGTGGCGAGGCCGCGGCGGCCGCTCATCGGAGCGAGGGCTCGCGGGCCGCGACCTCCGCGGCGAGGAGCTCGGCGCCGCCCAAGATCTCGTGAGAGGCCGTCGAGAAGTAGTGAGACGGCAAGACGACGACCCGCTCGTCCCGGAGAGCCGAGAGCTCCTCCAACAGTGCCACGTCCCGGAGCAGGGTCAGCGTCGGAGACACGGCCCCTTCGACCGGCCCGGCCCCGATGAGCAGGAGCTCGGGATCGATCGCGAGCAGCTCCTCGTGAGTGAGCCGACGATGACCGGTCTTTCCTCCCTCGGCTCCGGCATTGGTCAGCCCGGCCAGGGTCAGCATCGAGTCGAGGGTCGTGCCGCCACCGGCCGTCCAGCCCTGCCCCGAGAAGTTCGAGTAGGCGAGGACCCGCCAGGACCTGCGGGTCGCGGCCGCCGCGGCGAGGGCCTCCCGTCGCTGGCGCTGGCCTTCGATCAGGCGCGCAGCCTCGTCGCTGCGTCCGAGTGCCACGCCGAGCTCGGTGAGCGCACGCCAGGCGCCGTCGAGGTCGTCGATGACCGGCAGGCGGTGGAGGCTGATGCCCGCCTCGGCGAGTCGCCGGCTGGTGTCCTCGGACTGATAGGCGTCGACCACCACCAGGTCGGGCGCCACGCGGAGGATGGGCTCGGCGAGATAGGACGGGAAGCGCGGGAGCTCGGCATCGAGGGCAACCTGGCGACCCCAGGTCGAATGCTCCTCGGCCTGAGCCGGCACGGCCACCACGTTCTCGACCGGCAGGAGCGCCCCGACCAGGTCACAGGCCGTGGCACTGGCGGGAACCACCCGGCGCGCACGCTCCGGAGGCGGAGGACCGGTGGCTCGTTCGCAGGAGGTCAGGAACAGCGCCGCCGTCGTGAGGACGAGGGCGCCGGCTCCTCTCACGCGGCTCAGCTACAGCCCGCCTTGCGGTAGACGAGGCTGTCGACTTCCTTGGTGTACTCGTAGCCGAGCTTCTGGCCACGCTGGAACTGCTGCGCGAAGTCGTAGAGCTCCTCGACGAGCTCGTCCGCCTGGTCGATCTTGCGGAACTCCTCGAAGTAGTAGATGGCTTCCCAGGGCTTGAGCGCCTGCATCTGCTTGAGCGCCAAGTTGAAGTACATCCGGCTGATGTACTCGGAGGGACGCGGATCGTCGGGCTTGGCCAAGGCGAGCTCGTCGAAGCTGGTCTTGGACTTGCCGTACTCCTCGAGGCAGAAGTCGAGAATCGCCGCCTCGAGCTGGGCCTTCCAGCCCTGCTCGAACTCGAGGGTGTCGCCGAGCTGAACGAGCTCCGAGGGGACCTCGGCCTCGCCCTTGGTGAAGGCCTCGCGAGCGATCGCCATCTGCTTCACGGCCTCTTCGAGGTTGTTCTCTTGCATGGCAGCTTGCACGGCTGCCATCGCTGTCTGCCCGTCTTGCAGCCACTCCGAAGCCGACTTGACGACCTCGGTCTTCACGGGCCTCTTGATGTCGTCCTCGGGGGCGATCGGAGGATCCGCGACCTTGCTGATGATGAAGAACACCACCGCACCGACGATGCCGATGATCGCGAAGAGAGTGCCGATGAGCACCCACGGCAGGGGCTTGCTCGGCGGACCGGTGAGCGGCGCGTCGTACATGGGGGAGGGCTCGGCGGCACCACCGCCACCGCCCTCCTGGCCGTACATCTCCTGGTACTCGGCCGCGAGCTCCTCGTCGGACTTGGAAGGCTCGGCCTCTTCCCCGGTCTCTTGAGCCGGGGCGACCGCCGGGACTTCGAGATCTTCGATCTCACCCGGGTCGACCTCGCCGAACTGGCCGCTGCTGCTCGGCTCGGAAGCCGCCGGCGGTGGTGGCGGAGGCGGCGGGGGTGGAGCCAGCGACGGGGGCGGAGGCGGCGGCGGCGCAGGTCCGCTCGCGCCGACGGACGGCAGCGCCGGGAGGTCGAAGCCCTCTCCACCACCGCCTGCGTCGTCTTCCTCGGGCTCACCTGCCGGGGGCAGGGCCGGCGGCAGGTCGAAGCTGAAGCCCGTGCCGGTGCTGTCACCACCACCACCCGTGAGCTCCGCGGCCGACCCGGGCGAGCCCAGGTCGTCATCGGGCATCACGAAGTCTTCGAGGTCGGATCCACCAGGTTCCGGCGCGGCCGGCGGAGGCGGCGCTGCGGCAGGTGGCGGTGGGGGCGGCGGCGGGTCGTCGGCCGGTGCCGCTGGAGGAGGTGGCGGCGGGGCCGCGGCGCCGAGGCCGAAGTCCAGGTCTCCCAGCGAACCGCCCTCGACCGCAGGAGGCTCGGGCGCAGGGGGTGCGGGAGGAGCGGCGTCGGCCGCCGGGAGGCCGAAGTCGAAACCACCACCCGCGTCGGGGGCAGGCTCGGCAGGTGGAGCCGGGGCGGGCGGAGCCGGAGCCGCCGGCTCGGCCGTCGCCGATGGCAGGCCGAAGTCCAGGGCGGGAGGCTCGGCCGACGGGAGGCCCGGGTCGCCCGCATCGGGGCTGAACATCATCGTGGCGTCAGCGTCGCCCTCACCACCGGTGGGAGCCGGCGCGGGCATCGGCGGACCACCGCCACCCGGGTCGAACATCATCGTGGCGTCGGCGTCGTCGCCACCGGCCGGTGCCGCGCTCGGCAACGCCGCACCGCCGAGAGGGTCACCCGCAGCGTCGGGGCTGAACATCATCGTGGCGTCGGCGTCATCGCCGCCGCCACCTGCGGGAGCCGGCTCGCCGCCGAACATCATCGTCGCGTCGGCGTCGTCGCCGGAGCCACTCGCCGCAGCCTGCGGGACGGGATCACCGCCCCCCTCGAAGAAGAGCGTGGCGTCCGCGTCGTCGCCCGCCGCGGCTGCTGCCGGCGCCGCACCACCCGCTCCACCCTGAGCCTGGGCGAGAGCCTGGGTCGCCTGCGCATTCCCCGGGTCGAGCTCCAGGACCTGTTGCCAGGCATGAGTGGCAGCTGAGAGATTTCCTTCGCTGGCGTGACTGCCTGCCAGCTCGAGCAGGTAGGCAATCTTGTCGCGATCGTCCATGCCTCGGCGGGGCGAGCAGCCCGATGACTCGCTGGCCGAGCGGGCCGGCGACGATCGCTTGAAAGCGGTCGACGCGAGCGCGAAGACCCTTCTTGCAGGCGTTCTACAGGAGCTACTCTGCGGACGGAACTCTACACGCGCGCGAGGTCACGCACAAGACTTCGGGAAGGGCGGATCGTCTTGACTTCCAAGGGATTGTCACTCACTCACGGCCTCTTGATCGCGCTGGCCTGGAGCCTGCTCGGAGCCGTCCCCGAGGACCCTCCCAAGCCCGGCACCTACGGTCGTCGACAAGGGGCCCGCGGTGAGCTGACCGACCTCAGCCCGAAGCTCGCCCGCCGCGCCTTCGTGGAGGACCGCTACCCGGACGAACGACGTCTCGCGGCCTTCGTCGACGCGGCCACCGCCGCGACCTGGCAGCCCGGTCAGCCGCTGGGCCTCCGGGTGGGTCTGGCCCACCGAGGCGTGGGCCCCAAGCTCCCCCTCCGACCCGACCGCTTCCGTCTCCGCCTGAGCGAGCCGGAGGTCGAGGACGAACCCCGAGAGCTGGTCTCTCTCACGCACCAGGAGCGCATCCGCACGCCGGGCGGACGCCACTTGCTGCGCAAGCTCACCCCCCTGCTCCGACGCGACGGCGTTCATCCCTTCGACGGCCGCGACGGGACCCGCGCCGGCGTCTACTTCCATGCGGCCCCCGACGCGCTCAACCCCGTCGACGAGGGTTTTCTCCACCCCAATACCTGGTTCGAGACCTGGGTCGTCTTCGTCCTCCCGGACGACGTCACGAGCCTCGACCAGCGCCTGGAGCTCCTCGTCCTCGTCGGCGACGACGAGGACGAGGAGCGCGCCCGGGTCGCCTTCCGAGTCGAGGTCGATCCCGAGCTTCACCGCGACGCCTTCCGCCGCGCCCGCAAGGGCCGGGCTCGTCAGGACAAGGCGCTTCGTAAGGAGCTCAAGCAGCAGCGTTGACAGCTCGGTTGAGCCACTGTCATCGTCCGACCGGCAAGCAGCCCGCCTGCTCGAAGCACTGACATCCCCCGGAGGTCGCGTGTCGCCGGTCCTGGTGACCATTCAGTACGAGGTCGAGCCCGCCAAGCGCGAGGCCTGCATCACGCACCTGCGCGAGATGCGGGACCACGCGGTTCGCGAGCTCCAGCTCGAGTACCAGGTCTACCAGGACTCCGAGCACCCCGGTCAGTTCATCGAGGTCTTCTCCTGCCCGGACCTCACGGCAGCCGACAACCTCGACGAGCGGCAAGACGAGGCCTTCCGCGGCCTGGTCGCCACCCTCGACCGCTACACCGATCTCGCCGAGGCCCGCTTCAGCGTCTTCAAGTCGATCTGAAGCCTGCCTCCCGCCCTCCCGTGCCACCGCGAGCACGGTCGGCGAACCGGCATCACGTCGGGCACGCTCCCAGGCTGGACACGCGACGGTAAGCTGACGGGATGGAGCTGGATCACGTCGCCATCCGCGGGGCTCGCGAGCACAATCTCAAGGGCGTCGACCTCGACATCCCGAAGAAGAAGCTCGTCGTCCTGACCGGTGTCTCGGGCTCGGGCAAGTCCTCGCTGGCCTTCGACACTCTGTTCGCCGAGGGACAGCGTCGCTACGTCGAGTCGCTCTCCGCCTACGCCCGTCAATTCCTCGGTCAGCTCGAGAAGCCGAAGTACGAGAGCATCCGCGGCCTCGCCCCCACCATCTCCATCGAGCAGAAGACCGGCGCCACCAACCCTCGCTCCACCGTCGGCACGATCACCGAGATCTCCGATTACTTGCGCGTGCTGTTCGCGCGCATCGGCGTCCAGCACTGTCATCGCTGTGGCAAGACCGTCCAGGGTCAGACGGCACAGCAGGTCGCGGAGGAGATCCTCGCCTTCCCCAGCGGGACCAAGCTCCTCTTGCTCGCACCGCTGCTCGTCAACCGCAAGGGCGAGCACCGCGAGCTCCTCGAGGAGGCCCGACGTGCGGGCTTCACCCGGCTGCGGGTCGACGGTCAGGTGGTGGCCGCCGAGGAGATCACCGCCCTCGACAAGCGGAAGAAGCATCACGTCGAGGCCGTCGTCGACCGGCTCGTCATCAAGGACGGGATCGCCGATCGCGTGACCGACTCGGTCGAGATGGCGCTGAAGGTCGGCGACGGGCAGCTCATGACCGCTGGCCCCGGCATGGACGATCGCATCTTCTCCGAGAAGCTCGCCTGCACCGACTGTGGTCTCTCCTTCCCCGAGCTGACCCCCCAGAGCTTCTCCTTCAACAGCCCACAGGGCATGTGCGTCGACTGCAACGGGCTCGGCACCAAGGTCGAGATCGACCCCGACCTCGTCGTGCCCGACGACAGCCTCTCCCTCGACGATGGCGCGGTCGCGCCCTGGGGTGAGAACGTCTCGACCAAGACCAGCTGGACCCACTCCTTCGTCGGTCAGCTCTGCAAGGAGCTGGGCATCGACATGAACAAGCCCTGGCGCAAGCTGTCGAAGAAGCACCGGGAGGTCATCCTCCACGGCGCCGGCGACCGCAAGTTCCAGGTCAAGTGGGAGGGTCGCTCGAGCAAGGGCAGCTTCAGCACGGGCTTCGAGGGGGTCCTGCCCCGGCTGATGCGTCGCTTCAAGGACACGCAGTCGGAGCGCGCCAAGCGCTGGTACTCGCAGTGGCTCGCCGACACCGCCTGCCGCACCTGCGAGGGCACGCGGCTCCGTCCGGAGAGCCGCGCCGTGAACGTCGGCCGCCGCACGATCGTCGATCTCTCGCAGCTCACCATCGAGCAGGCGCGCGAGTTCTTCGGCGAGCTGAAGCTCCGCGGCTCGGCGGGCGAGATCGCCGTCGAGCCTCTCAAGGAGATCCGCAACCGACTCCGCTTCCTCGAGTCGGTCGGTCTTTCCTATCTCTCGCTCGACCGCACCGGCCCGACGCTCTCGGGCGGCGAGGCTCAGCGCATCCGGCTCGCGTCGCAGGTGGGCTCGGAGCTCACCGGCGTCATCTACATCCTCGACGAGCCGTCGATCGGCCTGCACCAGCGAGACAATCGCCGTCTCCTCGACAGCCTCGAGCACCTCCGCGACATCGGCAACAGCGTGGTGGTGGTCGAGCACGACGAGGAGACCATCGAGGCAGCCGACCACGTCATCGACTTCGGCCCGGGAGCCGGTGTCTCCGGTGGCGAGGTGATCCACTCGGGGACGGTCGCGGCGCTGCGCAAGAACCGCCGATCGCTCACCGGCGCCTACCTGTCCGGCCGCCAGCGGATCGAGACGCCGACGCAACGTCGGGAGGCCACGGGCTGGCTCACCATCAACAAGGCGTCGGAGAACAACCTCAAGAACGTCGACGTCGCGATACCCCTGTCGGTGCTCGTGGCGGTGACGGGTGCCTCGGGCGCGGGCAAGTCCACGCTCATCAACGGCATCCTCGCTCCTGCCCTGGCGCGTAAGCTCCACGGCTCGACGGCGAAGCCGGGCAAGCACCGCAGCATCACCGGCATGTCGGCGGTGGACAAGATCATCCGCGTCGATCAGCGCCCCATCGGTCGGACTCCGCGGAGCAACCCGGCGACCTACATCAAGGTCTGGGATCAGATCCGGCAGTTCTTCGCCAAGCTGCCCCTGTCCAAGGTGCAGGGCTACCAGCCCGGCCGCTTCTCCTTCAACGTCAAGGGCGGTCGCTGCGAGGCCTGTCAGGGCGACGGCGTGCGTCAGGTCGAGATGCACTTCCTGCCGGACGTGTACGTCCGCTGCGAGGAGTGTCGCGGCCGACGCTTCAATGACGCCACGCTCCGGGTGGCCTACAAGGGTCACTCCATCGCCGACGTCCTCGAGCTCACCGTCGCCGAGGCAAAGGAGCTGTTCTCGGCACATCCGTCCATCCGGGCGCCGCTCGAGCTGCTCTCCGACGTCGGCCTCGACTACCTCCACCTGGGTCAGGCCTCGCCCACCCTGTCCGGCGGCGAGGCGCAGCGGATCAAGCTCGCCCGCGAGCTCGCCAAGCGACACACCGGTCAGACCCTCTACGTCCTCGACGAGCCCACGACCGGTCTCCACTTCGAGGACGTCCGCAAGCTCTTGGCCGTGCTCGCCCGTCTGGTCGAGGCCGGCAACAGCGTGGTGGTCATCGAGCACCACCTCGACGTCATCCGCTGCGCGGACTGGGTCCTCGACCTCGGCCCCGACGGCGGCGACCGGGGCGGCTTGCTCGTGGCGCACGGCACCCCGGAGGACGTGGCGGCCTGTCCCGAGTCGGACACGGGTCGCTACCTGGCAGCGGCGCTCGAGCTGAAGACCCAGGCGTCACGCCCCCGGAAGACCGCCAAGAAGAGCAAGGTCAAGACGACGAAGAAGAAGGCCCGTCGGAAGACCGCCGCACGACGGAGCTGACAGACGCCGAGCGGCCAGGCTCCGGCCCGTGCAGTACCATCTCCCGCCGCCTGCCGCGGCCGGAAGAAGACACCGTGACGATGAGCCGACCGAGCCTGCCGTTCTCCTGTCTCCTGCTGGGTCTCCTGACCCTCACCGTCCCCGCCGGCCGGGCCGAGGTCCCCGGCTCCGCCTGGCGCAGCGCGGAGACCGTGGCCCGCTCCGTCGTTCGGGTCGACTACGTGCTGGAGAAGCAGGGCCGTGGCTTCAATGCCGTCGACCAGCGGGCCGAGCTCGCTGCCCTGGGTGTCATCGCGACTCCGGGCGGCCTGGTCGTCATGAGCGACAACATCTTCCCGGAGGACGAGGACGAGTCCCGCATCCCCGCCCGACCGGGGACCTTCGAGGTCCGGCTCTCCGACGGCAGCGAGCGCGAAGCCACGCTCCTCGGTCGTGACGCCGAGCAAGCGCTGACCTTCCTCCAGCTCGCGGCGGCTCCCGGCGAGCGCTTCCCCAGCGTCCAGTTCGCTGGCGACGCCAACCTCTCGCCCGGCGACGAAGTCCTGATGGTCGGCCTGCTGCCCCGGCGCTTCGGACACGCTCCCCGCTTCGACCCGGCGCGGATCTCCAGCGTCATCACCGAGCCGCGTCGTCTCTACGACGTCGACGCCTTCGTCCAGGACGGCGCCGTCGGCTCGGCGGTGGTGGACGGCCGTGGTCGCGTGGTCGGGATCCTCAGCATCGATAGGATGGACGGCGACACCGGGCGGCTCGCCTTCCCCCTCAAGGTCATCGGCTCGGCGGGCCGCGGCAAGGCCGCCGGCTACCCGGTCATCGTGCCGTCGTCGTCGCTGCTGCCTCTCCTCAGCAACCCGCCCCAACCGACGGAGCAGCGTCCGCGGCAGCGCGCGTGGATGGGCGTCACGCTTCAGGAAGTGTCCCCGGCCCTGGCGCGTCACCTCGGCGTGGGTGAGCCCAGCGGCGTGATGCTGACCTCGGTCTGGCAGGACTCGCCCGCCGAGAGCGCGGGCTTCCAGCCCGAGGACGTCATCGTCCGCTTCGACGGTCGCGCCGTGAGCTGCACCGAAGAGGCGGCGGTCGGTGTCTTCATCGACCGCGTCCAGCGCTCCGAGATCGGCAAGGCGGTCCCGGTCGAGGTCGTCCGCCAGGGTGAGCGCGCGGCCGAGCGCCTGACGCTGACCATCGCCCTCGGCGTCGCGCCCACCACGGCGATCCAGGCCGAGGAGGTCCGCTCGTCGGCCTTCGGTCTCGCCGCTCAGGAGCTGACCGTCGACATCATCGAGGCGCGCGGCTGGCCCCGGCAGACCCGCGGCGCGCTGGTCATCGAGGTCGAGAGCGGTGGCTTCGCCGAAGTCGGCGGTCTCCGACCCGGCGACCTCATCCTCGCGATCGGCGACCAACGCGTGGAGGGCGTCGAGGCCCTCGGCGGGCTGCTCGAGGCCGCCGAGGAAGCCAAGGTCTCCGAGCTGGTGTTCTTCGTCCTGCGCGATCCGGACACGCTCTTCGTCGTGGTCGAGCCCGACTGGTAGAGCTCGGCTCGCTCGCGCTCGGTCGCCGGGCGCGAGCGCTACCGATCCGCGAAGTCCTCGTGGAGAAGGACGTCGACCTCCTCGCCAGGGCGGAACTCGTCCTGACCGATCGGGGCGACCCAGGTGCCGTTGGCGCCGGCCGTGCGGATGAGATCCGCGCTGCCCTTGAGCCCGAGAGGACGACAGTCGAGCCCACCGCCGCGGCGTCGGATCTCGGCCGGGAGCAGGCCGCGTCGACGCGGGTTCCGCCGGAATGAGTCGATGAGGGTAGCGGCCATCCAGCGCGGTCGCGGCTGGTTGAGACCCCGCATCCGGCGGATCGCAGTCCCCGCGAAGATGCGCGCGGTCGTGAGGGCCGAGACCGGGTTGCCCGGCAGCCCGAAGACCAGGCTGGTCTCGCTTCGACCGAACCACAGTGGCTTGCCGGGCTGGACCTTGACGCCGTGGAAGACCGGCTCGACGCCGAGCTCGGTGAAGGTCTCGCCGACCAGGTCGGCCTGTCCCTTCGACACCCCACCCGACACCAGCAGGACATCGGCTTCCAGCCCGCGCTCGAGGGCGGCCCGCAGCGAGTCGGGGTCGTCGCTCACGGACGGCAGGAGCTGAACGGGGTCGCAGCCGAGCTGCCGGGCGAGCACGGCGAGCATGGGACCGTTGGAATTGCGCAGCTGCGCAGGTCCGGGCTTCTCCCCCACTTCCACCAGCTCATCGCCGGTCGAGATCACCGCGGCCAGGGGACGTGCGTGGACCTCCACCTCGGAGCAGCCGCAGAGGGCGAGCACGCCGACCTCGGCCGGCCCGATGAGGCTGCCGCGCGCGAGGGCGACCTCGCCGATGGCGATCTCCTCGGCCTTCGGAGCGACGTGGAGCCCGGTCTTCACGCGGTCGTGAATGACGACGCGGGTGCCGTCTTCCCGGGTGCGCTCGAGGGCCTGGACGGTGTCGCAGCCCGGCGGCAAGGGAGCACCGGTCATGACCTTGACGGCGCTGCCGGGCGGCACGTCCTCGAGATGCTCGTGACCGGCGAAGACGGTGCCGACCAGCCGCAAGGACGTGGGCGCGTCGGCGACGTCCTCGGCGCGGAAGGCGTAGCCGTCCATCATGCAGCGGTCGAAGGGCGGGGCGTCGACGTCGCTGCGGCAGTCGGTGGCCAGCACGCGCCCGAGACTGGAGCTGAGCGGCACCGACTCGGTGCCGAGGATCGGTGCCTTGGCGACGACGAGGTCGAGGGCGTCCTCGAGCTCCAGGGGGTCGTCGAGATCCAGCGGATCGGCCATGGGAGGGCTCAGGCCTGACGGTGAGCGAGCCGCTCGTCGGCGATCTCACCGAGCATCGCGGCGTCGACGTCGCCGGTCGGGTAGCACCCGGAGAAGCAGGCGTGACAGGTGTCCTGCAGCTCGGGGTTGCCGGCCCGCACGGAGTCCACGAGGTCGTCGAGGCCCTGATAGACCAGGCCGTCCGCACCGATGACGTCGGCGACGCCCTGGGTGTCACGGTCGGTCGCCACCAGCTCGCTGCGCGTCGACATGTCGATGCCGTACACGCAGGGATGGCGCAGGGGCGGCGAGCAGGAGGCGAAGTAGACGCGGGCCGCTCCGGCCTCCCGCGCCATCGCCACGATCTGACCCGAGGTCGTGCCCCGGACGATGGAGTCGTCGACCAGGAGCACGTTCTTGGCCTCGAACTCGAGATCGATGGCGTTGAGCTTGTGGCGCACGGAGCGCTTGCGCTTCACCTGGCCGGGCATGATGAAGGTGCGGCCGATGTAGCGGTTCTTGACCAGGCCCTCGCGATACGGCCGGTCGAGGGCCTGCGCGAGCGCCAGGGCCGCCGTGCAGGACGACTCGGGCACGGGGATGACGACGTCGACGTCCCAGCCCAGGCGCTCGACCTGGCGGGCGAGGCTCTCTCCCATCCGCTTGCGGGTCTTGTAGACCGAAACCTCGTCGAGGAAGGAGTCGGGCCGGGCGAAGTAGACGTGCTCGAACACGCAGGGGGCGTGGTTCGTCTCGGTGAGCCGACGCGAGTCACGCGAGCCGTCGAGACCGTAGAAGAGTGACTCACCCGGGACGACGTCCTGCTTCTCGGGGAAGCCGAGGAGGTCCGGGACCACCGACTCGGAGGCCACGCACCAGGAACGCTGGCCGTTCACCTCGCGCCAGGCCGTGACGATCGGCTTGATTCCGTGGGAGTCACGGAAGGCGAAGAGGCCGTGGCCGGCAACGAGCCCCACGACCGAGTACGCGCCCTTGACCCGCTCCAGCGTGGCGGCGACGGCGTCGTGATGCGCGTCGAGACCGAACTCGCCTCCGTCGAGACGGGTCTCCAGCTCGACCGCATACACGTGCATCAGCGCCTCGACGTCGCAGCGGGACTCGAGGGTGCGGCCGTGCTCGGTCTCGAGCCACTCGGCCAGCTCTCGCACGTTGGTGACGTTGCCGTTGTGCACCATCGCGATCGGGAGGGGCGCGAGGGTCTGGAACGGCTGGGCGTCGGTCACCCCACCCGAGCCGACGGTCGGGTAGCGGACGTGGCCGATGCCCGTCTTCCCCTCGAGCCGCGACAGGTCGTCGGGGGCGGCGAAGACGTCGCGAACCAGCCCCTCGTTCTTGTGGAGCCGAAACTCACCGTCGTCCGTGAGGGTGAGAGCTCCGGCGGCGTCCTGCCCCCGGTGCTGGATGGCCACCAGCCCGTCGAGGAGCTCCGCGGCGCATTGCTCGGATTGGACGATGCCGACGAACCCGCACATGGCTGCCTTCCACCGGAGGGATCGGGGCCCCAGGCCGGTGAGCACCGGACCCGCGGGCCGCCCTGGTCGGGAGAAGCATGAAGCCTATCACGCCGGGGGACGGATCCTGGGCAATCTTCGCCTCCCTACCGGGTCCCCTGCTCCGCCCTCCGGGCCGTCCAGGTCGTGACGAGGAAGGGACGGCCGGGCCGGAATCACGCTGCTATCATCCGCGTTTCGTTCCCGTCCGGGGAGCGCCTGCTGGAGCCTCAGATGTCCGACACTCCCGAGCACCGCAAGGTCGTCATCATCGGTTCGGGGCCGGCTGGTTACACCGCCGGTCTCTACACCTCCCGTGCCCTCCTCGAGCCCCTCCTCTTCCTGGGCCCGACCGTGGGTGGGCAGCTCACCATCACCACCGACGTGGAGAACTACCCGGGCTTCGCCGACGGCGTCACCGGTCCCGAGATGGTCGACATCTTCCGCAAGCAGGCCGAGCGCTTCGGCACGACCTGCCTGGCCGACACCGTCGAGAGCGTCGACCTCTCCGTGCGGCCCTTCGTCGTGAAGGCCGAGACCACCACCGTCACCTGCGACACGCTGATCATCGCCACCGGCGCCGACGCGAAGTACCTCGACCTCGATTCTGTGCATCGGCTCAAGAACAAGGGCGTCTCCGCCTGCGCCACCTGCGACGGCTTCTTCTTCCGCGACCAGCGCCTGGCGGTGGTCGGCGGTGGTGACAGCGCCGTCGAGGAGGCGACCTTCCTCACCCGCTTCGCCACCGAGGTGGTCCTCATCCACCGTCGCGACGAGCTCCGTGCCAGCAAGATCATGGCGAAGCGTGCCCTCGAGAACGAGAAGATCACGATGGCCTGGGACACGACCGTCTCCGAGGCCCTCGGCGATGAAAAGCTCACGGGTCTCCGGCTCAAGAACTTGAAAACCGGCGAGGAGCGCGAGGAGGAGTTCGGCGGTCTCTTCATGGGCATCGGTCACGTGCCCAACACCGCTTTCCTCGGCGACCAGCTCGCCAAGGACGAGGCCGGCTACCTCCTCACCAAGCCCGGCTGGACCGCCACCGAGATCCCGGGCGTCTTCGCCTGCGGCGACGCGGCCGACAGCTACTACCGTCAGGCGGTCACGGCGGCCGGCACCGGCTGCGCCGCCGCCATCGAGGCGGAACGCTGGCTCGAAGAACAGGCCGGCTGACTCACGGTCGTTCTCGTCCAGGGCAGTGTCGTTCGTCGCTCGTGACCAAGACGTCCACGTCGCTCCTCTCTTCGCGCCCTGAACGAGATCGCCTCGTGAGTCTTTCGCCTCGGCTCGTGACCCACCCAGGCCCCGGTCCCTTCGTGGGAGCCGGGGCCTTCGAGTGTCAGGTCACGCCGGGGCGGCGGCTCGCGTGACATCCTGTCCGCATGAGTGAGCTGCGCCGCTTCATCGACGAGCTCCGGTCGCGACGTCTCCTGGTCGACATCGAGGCCGAGGTCGACCCGAAGCACGAGATGACCGAGATCGCCTGCCGGCTCGTGAAGACCGGTGGGCCCGCCGTCCTCTTCCACCGCCCACGCGGCTCCGACATGCCCGTGCTTCTCAACGTGCTCGGCACGGAAGAGCGGCTCGCCCTGGCGCTGGGCCGACAGCCCGAAGCGGTCGCGTCGGAGCTTCATCACTTCCTGGAAGACGCCGTCCCTCCCCGACCGAGCCTGGCCTGGACCCACCGCCGTCTCCTCCGGCGCGCCTTGTACATGAAGCCGAAGGTCGTGCGGAGCCCGGCCTGCCGGCAGGTGGTCGAGGAGCCCCGACTGAGCCAGCTCCCGGTCCTCACCCTCTGGCCCGGCGACGGCGGCCCCTTCCTCACCTGGCCGCTCATCGTCACGCGTCACCCGGAGCACGGTGACGACAACCTCGGTCTCTATCGGATGCAGGTCTTCAACGATCGCGAGACCGGGATGCACTGGCAGATCGGCAAGGGCGGTGGCTTCCACCACCACGCCGCGGAGCGGCTGGGTCAGGACCTCCCCTGCGCCGTGGCGCTCGGCGCCGACCCGCTGACGATGTTCGCCGCCATGATGCCCCTGCCCGAGGGCATCTCCGAGCTGGCCTTCGCCGGCTTCCTCCGCGGCGGTCGCACGCGCATCACGCGGAGCAAGGCCGGCCTGCCCGTCCCCGCCGACGCCGAGATCGTCTTGGAGGGCTCGGTGCCGTGGAAGGTGCGCCGTCTCGAGGGTCCCTTTGGCGATCACTTCGGCCACTACTCCCACGCGGCCGACTTCCCCGTCTTCCGCGTCGATCGCGTGTGGCGTCGCAAGGACGCGATCTACGTGGCGGCCGTCGTCGGTCGCCCGCCCCAGGAAGACCGCTTCCTCGGCGAGGCCGTGCAGGAGATGTTCCTGCCGCTGCTCAAGCTGCCCCGCCCCGAAATCCGCGACGCCTGGGCGTTCTACGAAGCCGGCTTCCACGCCCTCTTCGCGGTGTCGATGCGGACACGCTACGAGAAGGAGTCACTCAAGACGGCCTTCTCGCTGCTCGGCGAGGGTCAAGTCAGCCTCACGAAGATCCTGATGGTGGCCCCTCACGACGTGGACTGTCGGGATCCCTTCGCGCTGTTCCGCGCCCTCGGTCGGCGCTTCGATCCACGACGCGACCTCCACGTCTTCGGCGGCACTTCGGCCGACACGCTCGACTTCACCGGGCCGAAGCTCAATCGCGGCAGCAAGATGGTCCTCGACCTCACGGGACCCGAGCGACCCGAGCGACCTCCCCTCCGCCTGCCCGATCTCGCCACGGAGACGAAGGGAGTGCTCGAGCAGCGTCTGGTGGAAGACGCCGTGTTGTTGCTGCGGCTCGCCGGCGACGTCGAGCCCCGAGCGCAGCTTCGCGAGTTGCTGGAGCGTCGCGACCTCGGTGACGTTCCCCTCATCGTCGGTCTCTCCGACGACCTCGACCTGGACGACCGCGAGTCGTGGCTCTGGGGTTGGTTCACGCGCTTCGACCCCGCCTCCGATCTCATCGTCGCTTCGGCCCGACTCGACGGTCCGATCGCCCGCGTCGAAGGACCGCTGGCCATCGACGCGACCTGGAAGCAGGGCTACCCCGAGCCGCTCGTGATGCCCGAGGAGATCGTCGACCGCGTCGACCGTCGCTGGAGCGAGTACGGGCTGGGCTGAAGCCACGGCCGGTCCATCCCTGACCGACTCCTGACAGCCTCCCTCTCCTCGCGCGGCGATCGTGAACACGGGCGCTGCGACTTCTCCGCGTCGCCGTGACACGCGAGTCGGTGACGTGAGCAATTCAGGAGCTGGCGCTCCGAGTCCGAAGACCTCGGCAGCGTTCCTTCGTCGTGCGGGCTGCACGCTGGCGCTGGTGGCACTGGGGCTGGTCGCCGTGGCCACCGCGCTCATCCCGCAGCTCGCCGGGCACGCCCGACATCTCCCGCTGCTGCCCTTCGACGGACGCTTCGCGCTCCCCCTCGTGGCCCACGCTCTTCCCCTGCTCCTCTACCGGAACCGCTCGAGCCGATGGCTACCGCTCGCGCTGCTTCTCGCTGCCCACGCGCTGACTTGGCAAGTCTCCGTGCCCATCAACGACTGGTGGGGCGGCTGGGCCGCGCGCCACCACGTGCTGTTCCTCAACGCGATCAGCGCGCTGACCCTCTGGTCGGTGCACCACCGTTTCCCTCGCGACCTCGATCGCTGGGCTCACGTGATGACCTGGCTCACGCTCGGTCTCGCCTTCGTTCACGTGGGCCGTCTCCTGGTCGCCTCGACGGTCACGGACCGGGCCGCCGTCCTGCTCGTGCCCACCTGCGTGATGGCCCTGCTGCTCGCCGCCCGACACCGCTCGCTGAACGGCCTGGCGTGGCTCAGCCTGCTTGCCAGCGCCACCATCACCTGGGCTCGAGCACCTCTCCCTGCTTGGACCGAGGACGCGGCGGCGGTCGGCCCGGTCGTCGCAGCCCTTCAGGCCTTGGGCGGTGCTGCTCTCGTGGTCGGGCTCTCTCGCTCGCGTGGCTCCCTGACCTCGTTGGGCGTCGTGGTGACCAGCTTCGCCGGCTCGGCGCTGTGCAGCACCCGCGGCACCGAGCTCCCCTTCGCCATCCCCCTCGCCCTGCTCCTCGGTGGGCTTCACGCCATGACCGGCGAGCTCGTCGCACGACACGCGTCGCGCGCGGTCGCCGCCCGTCTCTTCTCACTGGTGTCCAGCCTGCTCTTCCTGCTCGCGGCCAGCCTCCCCTTGAGCGAGATCGTCAGCGAGACGAGCCGTCTCGGCGTGCTGCCCGAGGCGGCGCTCACGGTGCTCACGCTCCACGGGCTCGTCGCGCTCGTCCCACGAAGCGGAGCTCCTCGCCCGAAGCGAGCCCGGACTCTCGCCCTCGTCGCGGTCTTCGGACTCGTCAGCCTGCTCTTCGTTTCGGGACGGGTTCCACTCGCCTGGTTGAAGGTGTCCTGGCCCCTCTGCCTGCCGCTGCTGGCCTGGGCCGAGCGCGAGGACGACGGCCCTGCCTTGCGACGCCTCATCGTCATCATGGCAATGCTCGGAGTGATCTACCTCGCGTCTCCGTTCGTGGTCGCGCCGTTTCACTCCCATTCCTCGTGGCCCCTGAAGCTGGTCCCAGGGCGCGACGCTCCCGAGTGGTGGCTTTCGGCGCTCTTCCCACAGGCACTCGCCGGGCTCCTCGCAGCTGCCCGACTCCTCGCCCTCCGCCGAGACGACCGCCACGTCGACTGGCTCGAGCGCCTGGCCGTGCTCGTCGTCGCGGCCGGCGGCATGCTCGCGGCCAACGGGCTCGCCCGATGGTCCTGGCAGGGAGCGCCCAACCTCCTGACCTGGGGCTGCCAGCCGCTCTACAGCCTCGGTCTCGCCGTGGCCTGTCTCTGGCTAGCGCGACGCCTGCCTCGCACGTCCCTGCTCTGGGGTTGGCGAGCCCTGGCCGTCCTGGGCGGCTGCTTGCTGATCCTGGGGCCACTGCTCCTGGGCAACCCCCTCTGGAGCCGGGACGTGGTGGTGCACGGTCCGCCCGTGCTCAACGGAGTGCTCTGGGTCCTCTGCCCGATCGTCGGGCTGCTCCTCGTGCTCGCCCATGCCTCGTCACGGCAGGGTGCCCGCTGGCTCGCGACCGGCCTCCGCTCGCTCGGCCTGATCACGACGGTGCTCCTCGTCTCCCTCGAGATCCGGCACGTCTTCTCCGACGTGGAGTCGGTCGGTCGTCGTGGGAACGCGACGGGCCGCCGTCTTCTCGTGGAGGAGCTCGCGACCGGAGAGATCGTGCTGCACGTCCTCGCCTGGTGCGCGCTCGGCATCGGATGGCGGGCCCTGTCCGCCCGCTGGCGAAACTCGTCGGCACGCCGGCTCGAACCCGCGCCGAGTCCGCGCTGGGGCCGTCTCGTGCATGCCGCCTCGCTGGTCGGCTTGCTCGTCGTCGCCGGCGACTGGCTTCCCGAGACCCACCACGCCGTCGAGCGGGCCGCCGTGAACCGAACGCGGGGGCGGCTCGCCACTCTCTCGACCCTGGTCGAGACCCATGCCATCACTCACGGCCACTACCCCATCCCGGGCTCGCCGATGATCCCGGCGGCCGAGCTCGGGCGCTGGCTCGAATCGCGACCAGGCGCCGAGCTCACCCACGATGGCTGGGGCCACCCGCTGCATTACTCCTCGGACGGCCAGACTTACCGCCTCTGGTCACGAGGGCGTGACGGCCGGCCGGGAGGTCCCGCGGCATGGCCGCACCGGGGCCCGCTCCTCACGTACGACGACGACATCATCAAGAGCGATGGTCGCCTCGTCACCTACCACCAGAAGCCGTCCGGCGGCTGGTGGTACGTCTTGTATTGAATCCGGAGCCGGCGGCGCTCGTCCCTGACGAGTCACGAGCAGTGGGGCCCTGGCTTGCAAGATGCGCGGCAAGGTGCATTGCAGGCAATGGAGCCAAGACAGGGGCTCTCGCTTCACGGACCAGACTCTGTCCCCTAACCGGGAACATTGGGACGTAAACACCGGGACCCACTTGCACTACTGCTAGCATCGCCTCACGCTTGATGTAACGGGACACGAGAAGCCAGGACCAGGAACGCAGATGCGGACCCGGAACACGATCGATCGCACGACGCCGAGCGTTCTCAAACGCATCGGGACCGCCTGGCTCTGCGCCGTCCTCGCCCACGCGCCGCTCGCTCAGGCCGCGTTCGAGGACGACGACTTCGTCGAGTACGAGCTTCTCCTCTTCGAGGAAGAGGAAGTCGTCGCCGCAGCGAGCCGGCGAGTTCAGAAGCTCAGCGAGGCGCCGGGCTCCATCACCGTCCTCCAGGCGGACGAGCTCGAAGACCTCGGCGTCCTGACTCTCGGCGACCTCCTCCACGCCCTGGTCTCGCTCGACCTCGTCCCGCAGACGCAGGCTCCTGGGTTCGAGATCCGCGGCGTCCGCCAGCCCTTCGGCAACAAGGTCCTGCTCCTGCAAGACGGCCGACGGCTGAACTCGATCTTCCGCGGCGAGGCGCTCTACGACCTCACGCAGCCGATCGATCACCTCCAGCGTGTCGAGATCGTGCGCGGTCCCGGCTCGGCGCTCTATGGCGCCAACGCGCTGGGCGGCTTCATCAACCTGGTCACCGAGACCGGCGAGGCGATCGAGGGTCACGAGCTCCGCGCGAGCCTGGGCGTCGACGACACGAGGCTCTTCGAGGGCACCTGGGGGCGCTCGACCACCCGTGGTGAGCTGGTCCTCCGCGGTCGCGCCGGCGAGGCCGCCCCTCCCGACGGGCTGGGTCCCGACGATCGCGAGCAGCGCAACGTCGAGCTGTCGGGTCGCTGGGTGCGCAACGACTGGACCTACGACTTCGGCGCCTACCTCAAGAGCTTCGACGAGCCCGGCACCATCGACGTCCCCACCCCGGCCAACCGCACCGAGCGTCGAGGCCTGCACGCCGACGTCCGCTGGGCGCGCAACTGGGGCATCGACAAGCGTCAGGCCTTCCGTGTCACCGGCGTCTTCGAAGAGAACGTCTACCGCGAGAGCTTCTCCGACCTGGGTCTCGAGGTCTTGACCCCGGGCTGGGTCTTCCAGAACACCACCTTCGTCATCGACGAAGAGGGCGAGATCCAGCAGAGCCCCAGCCGACAGCTCCTCGACGGTCGCGCCCGCGCCGGCATCGGCGACCTCCGCCTCGACATCGACGCCTACCGAGCACTGCAGGCGGGCACCGTCGACCAGGACACCCGCGATCTCGACAGCCGCGAGCGGAGCCTGTTCGGCGAGTACCACTTCGACTGGACCATCTCCGATCGTCACTCCTTCCTCGCGGGTGCCTCGGCTCGCTTCGAGCGGGTCAGCCACGAGGAGGTCGGGCGTCATCTCTTCGCCAACACCGCGGTCGTCGTCGAGGACCAGTGGCGCTTCTTCGACAGCCGCTTCATCGTCAGCGGCAGCGCCCGCTACGACCGGCATCGTCGCTTCGGATCGAGCTTCAGCCCGCGACTCAGCCTCATCGGCAAGCCCCACGACCGGCTCGTGCTCAAGGCGTCCTACGGCACGGCCTTCCGCTCGCCGAACTTCGTCGAGCTCTTCGCCGAGACCCGCAGCCAGCTCCTCACGCTCCGAGGCAACCCCGATCTCGAGCAGGAGGACATCGCGACCATCGAGCTCGAGGCCGGCCTGGAGCTGAGCAAGAAGTCTCGGCTGACGCTCACTCTCTACGACTACCGCATCGACGGTGAGGTCGTCCTGCGCGTCGACCGTCGCGACATCTTCCTGGCCGCCCAGTGGGACGAGCTGGGCAGCCATCCGCCGCTGCCCGTGCTGGTCACCCTGGCCGACTTCAACCGCACGCCGGTGGCAGCCACCTTCATCAACGGACGCGGTACCGAGGGGCACGGCTTCGAGCTCGCCTTCCGGGGCCAGCTCCACGAGAAGCTCAGCCTCCGCAGCAGCATCGGCCTCCTCGACACCGACCGCCCCACCGGCGAGGAGTTCATCGCCACCGGCAACCGCATCGACCGCCGGACCGGCGAGGTGCTCCCCGGACCGGTCAAGGACGACGACGTCCCGGAGCTCGCTCCCGTCCTCACGAGCGAGAGCTTCCGCCAGCACCGCGCGACGCTGCAGCTCCGCTACCGCCCCACCGAGCGCGTCTTCATGAGCGCCCGGGCCAGCGTGACCTCGGCGCGGGATGCCTCCTTCCTGGAGCTTCGAGACTCGCTGGGGCGCTACAACCTGACCGCTGGCGTCCGCCTCAAGCGCGGCTTCACCCTGTCGGGCACCTTGCGCGACGTCTTCGGATCCGGCCCCGAGCTCGATGCTCCCGGCGCCGGCGACCCGTCCTTCCACGTCACCCTGCGTCGCACGAGCGGCGGTGGAGGTGGCTCATGATGACGCGCAGTAGCTGGCTGGTGCTCGTCGCCTGCGCCCTCGTCGGTCTCGTGGTCGAGCCGGCACGAGCGCAGAAGATCGCCGTCTTCAAGAGTCACGAGCGCGCCCCTTACGACCAGGCCATCGAGGCGATTCGCGACGCCATGCCCGACGCCGAGTTCGAGGTCCTCTCGATGGAAGGCGATGTCGACAAGGCGCGCGACACCTACCTCTCGGTCCGGCAAGAGTCGCCCGACGCCCTGGTGGCCGTCGGCACCCTCGCCCTCCGCCTCCTCGCCGAGGAGACCGAGCTGCCGGTGGTCTACACGATGCTGAGCAAGGCCGAGCGTCATCACCCGCCCGGCCAGGACAACATCACCGGCGTCAACCTCGACAGCGATCCTCGTCGTGAGTTCGAGCTCCTCGACCAGGCCATGCCGGACGTTCAGCGCATCGGCGTGCTGCACGACCCGCGGATCCACGAGGCCGAGCTCGACGCCGCCCGAGACGTCGCCGACGACCTCGGTTGGGAGCTCGTCCCCGTCGAAGCGTTGAGCTCGAAGGACGTCCCGAAGGCCCTGCGCGAGATGGGGCAGGTCGATGCGCTCTGGCTCCTTCCCATCCCCAAGGCGCTCAACGCCCGCTCCCTCGAGTACGTCATCGTCGAGATGACCAAGAAGCGCATCCCCGTCCTGGGCGACTCGGAGCAGTTCCTGAGCCGCGGCGCTCTCTTCTCCCTCGACCCCGAGTGGGCCGACGTCGGTCGTCAGACCGCCGACCTGCTCGAGCGCGTCCTCGACTCCAGCCAGCCGCCGAGCTTCCAGCCGGCCGAGCGCCCGGCCAATCTCGGTGTTTCGGTGAACCTCCGGGCGGCCAAGCTCCTCAAGTTCGACGTGCCCGAGTCCATCCGCACCGAAGCGCGCCGAGTGATCGAATGAGCCGTCGACGCGCTCAGGACGAGGTGCGGAGGTGACGACGCACCGCGGCCACGAGCTCTGCTCCGCTGGCCGACTTGCTGATGTAGCCATCGGCCCGGGACCGGCTCACGCGCCTGGCGAGCTCGTCCTCGTCGGCCGAGCTCATCAGCAACACGACGATGTCGGGATGTGCTCCCTTGACGATGTCGGCGAGAGCGTCGCCGTCGAGAGCGGGCACGTGGACGTCGAGGAGCGCGATGTCCGGCTCCTCTCGCAGGATGGGCGTCACCTCGTGCCAGGACTCGGCGGTGAACACGGTCATGCCCTCCGCCTCCAGCCGCTTGCGCGACAGGGTCAGGAAGGCCCGATCGTCGTCCAGCAAGAGCACCTTGATCGTCAAGTCGTCGCCTCACGTCGCTCGTCGAACCCGATGGGCTCGGTGTCGTCCGAGCGATTGTCAGCCCGCTCCCCGATCGGGCCAACGGTAATCCAGAAAATTCACTCGATCCACGTGCTAGCCTGGGTGTCTTCTCCCAGAGCGACGTGCATCTAGACCATCTCACCAGCGGAAGACACGAATCCCATGGGTCTTCGAGGAAAGTCGATCTTGTTCTCGGTCGTGTTGACCGTGGGCCTGGGCCTGCTCCTGGGAGCGCTCGGGCACGGTCAGCTCCGCCGGCACCTCCACGAGGAGCTGGCGAGCTGGGGTGAGTCGACCGCTCGCTCACTGGCGCGCACGTCGAGCTACGCCGTCTTCACCGAGGACATCCCCACTCTCGAGGACATGGCGACCGGCACGCTCCAGGAGACCGACGTCCTGGAGGTGCTCATCACCGACACCGACGGTGAGGAGCTCCTGCGCTCCCGCAGCAACGAGTGGAAAGCCGACGCGGTCCCCGGCACGGTCGAAGGCGACGGTGACTTCCACGTCGTGAAGGTGCCCATCGAGTTCGCCGTCGAGGAGGATCTCGAAGAGCCCGGTCCCTTCGACTTCGGCTTCGACGCGGGCACGGCCGACGAGAAGAAGGCCGAGCCCGAGCCCATCGGCACGGTCGAGCTGATGATCTCGCACTCGCGCATCAACGGCACGCTGGGACGCGCCCTCCGCGCGACGGTGCTGACCATCCTCCCCATCGTCGTCATCTCGGCGCTCATCGCCTTGTTCTACATGAGCCGCATCGTGGCGCCGCTCCAGGAGATGACCCGGGTGGCGGAGCGCATGGCCACCGGTGCCTACGAGACCGAGTTCGACGAGCAGGGTGCCTCGGACGAGGTCGCCCACCTGGTCGGTGCCTTCTCCACCATGAAGGTGGGCATACAGAAACGGACGGCCGAGGCCTATCAGCAACAGATGGACGAGCTGCGCGTGGCCAACGACACGGTCATGAGCACCAACGCCGAGCTGCTCCGGATCAGCCGACGCAAGTCGGCGTTCCTGGCCGACATGTCCCACGAGCTCCGCACGCCGCTCAACGCGATGATCGGCTTCTCCGACCTCATGCGCGAAGGCCTGACCGGCGATCTCAACGAGGAGCAGCAGCAGTGCGTCGGGGACATCCTGTCCAGCGGCAAGCACCTGCTCACGCTCATCAACGACATCCTCGACATCGCCAAGATCGAGTCGGGCAAGGCCGAGCTCAACCTCGAGCCGCTCAACATCCATCTCCTCGCCGACGAGGCCCTGACCTCGGTCAAGGCCATCGCTCACGACAAGGGCCTGGAGCTGGAGCTCGACGTCGACGAGAGCGCCGAGGGAGAGCTCATGGCGGACGGTCGCCGTCTCCGTCAGGTCTTCACCAACCTGCTCGGCAACGGGATCAAGTACACGCCGAAGGGCAAGGTCACCGTGCGCATCAGGCGGAGCACCGAGCAGCCGGACGCGCTCGAGGCCACGCCGTTGGAGCGTCTCATCGTGGACGTCGCCGACACCGGCGTCGGCATCAGCGAGGCCGACCGCGGACGGGTCTTCTCGGAATTCGACCGGGTCGACAACCCCTACTCCCGCGAGCAGGAGGGCACGGGTCTCGGTCTCGCGCTCTGCAAGAAGCTGGTGGAGCTCCACGGGGGCGAGATCGACTTCACCAGCGAGGTCGACAAGGGCACGACGTTCACCTTCACGATCCCCTGGCAGGACTGCGAGGCTCCCGACCAGGAGAACATGCCCTCGCTCGATGGCGGCGTGAGCAACCCGCTCATCCTCGTGGTCGAGGACGATCCAGCCTCGGCGAGCTTGCTCGGTCTCACCCTGCGCAAGCACGGGTACCGAGTGGAGATCGCCGGCGGGGGTAGCGAGGCGCTCATCAAGGCGCGGGACATGCACCCGGACGCCATCACCCTCGACATCGGCCTCCCCGATCGCGACGGCTGGAGCGTGCTCAGCGAGCTCCAGGAAGACGAGAGCACGCGTCACCTCCCGGTCATCATCATGTCCGGGCTGGAAGAGCAGGCGAAGGGCCTGCAGCTCGGCGCGCGTGCCTACCTGGTCAAGCCGGTCGACCGCCAGCAGCTCTTCACGTCGCTGCAGTCGGTCGTCAGCCTCGGCGAGCCCGGCACGGTGCTGGCCATCGACGACGACGAGACCATCCTCCGCTGGTACGAGCGCGTGCTCGGCGCGGCGGGTTGGATGGTCAAGACGGCCCCGGGCGGACGCGAGGGGCTGGAGATGCTCAAGGACGTCACCCCCGACGTCATGTTGCTCGACCTCATGATGCCGGGCTTCAGTGGCTTCGACGTCCTCGAGGAGCTGGAGGCGGCGGGGACCATGCGAGACCTGCCGGTGCTCCTCGTCACGGCGAAGGATCTCTCTCGCGAAGAGCTCGAACGTCTCGAGGGAAGCGTGGGTCGGGTGCTGCAGAAGGGTGGATTCTCGGGCGGTGACCTGGTGCGAACGCTCCTGGGTCTCGGTCATCAGGAAGCGAAGGAGGTGCAGGCATGAGCGACGCTCCTTCGGGCAACGTTCTCCTGGTCGAGGACAATCCGGCAAACGTGCGGCTCTTCTCCATGTTGCTGGAGAAGAAGGGCTACACGGTGGTGCTGGCAGGCACCGCGGAGGACGGCATCGAGGCCGCCCGCGAGCACCTGCCCGACCTCATCATCATGGACCTCCAGCTCCCCGGCCAGATCGACGGCGTCGAGGCGACGCGGACGCTCAAGGCCGAGGACGCGACCAAGCACATCCCCATCGTGGTGGTGAGCGCCCACGCCTTCAAGGAAGTCCGCGACGCAGCCCGAGCCGCCGGCTGCGACGACTTCCTCACCAAGCCCGTGCTCGTCCGCCCCTTCCTCATGATGGTGGAGCGGCACCTGCCTTCGACCGCTTCCGCGTAGTCGCGGTTCCTCTCTCCCTGGACGAGAACCCACCCCGAGCCCCAGGTTCACCCTGAGAGGAGCTCGGGATGCCCATCCACTGCGACCACTGCTACGAGGACCTTCCCCCGAGGAGGACTTGGGTCGCGGACCTGATCCCGCTCTCCCTGCTCGTGGTCGGCGCAGGAGGCATCCTGATCGCCTGGGCGGCAGGCCATGCCCCGCCCGAGCCCGTTCTCCGCTCCCGGCTCCTGCTGGTAGGGCCCGGCCTCGTCCTCATCGGCGTGCTGGGCACGGTCTTCTCTTGGCACCACGGCATCCGGCTACCGAGACGACATTGGCGGCTCGTGAAGGCCGAGGTCGACCGTCGCTGCGACGTGATCCGCTACAGCGGGATGCTCCTGGTCGAGTCGATCCGAAACGACCGGTACTCACTGGCGATCCCTTGCGGCGAGTCTCCGGGCCCCCTGGTCCAGGGCGGCGACGAGCTGACGACCACGTACTCGCGTCTGCGAGACCGACTCTTCGAGATGTGCGTGAAGAGCGGCTCCCCCGAAGGCTCCTTCAAGCTGACCCTGACCGATGACGAGCATGGGCTCGAGCGGGAGAACGACCGCCACTTCCGAGCGTGCGTGAGACTCGAGCACGCGAGCTCGGATGACGAGCGGCTCGTCGTGACCCTGACCGAGCTCGACGCGGTGTAGCGGACCTCGTCCGCAGGACGAGGCTGGCAGCGGTCCTCGTCCGCAGGACGAGGTTGGCAGCGGCCCTCGTCCCGCAGGACGAGGTTGGCAGCGGCCCTCGTCCGCAGGACGAGATTGGCAGCGGTCCTCGTCCGCCAGGACGAGGCTGGCCAGCAGTCGAACCTGAGCTTCGCGAGGGATTTTCGTCCAGGGCTAGGAAAGAGGAGCGACGCCTAGCCTGCTAGTGGGGCGTCACGTGAGTTCGTCACATTTCTCGGCGGCCCTTGGCGCCCCTGGCAGTGTTGCTCATCACTTGGATAGGCCCACTATCCGCGCGATTCGCGTCGCGCCAGGAACGCCG
>JBCCFW010000063.1:0-36341 GCA_039029535.1 Acidobacteriota bacterium | reverse complement strand
TCACCGTCATCGGGCTCTTCACCGTCATCGGGCTCTTCACCGTCATCGGGCTCTTCACCGTCATCGGGCTCTTCACCGTCACCAGGCTCTTCACCGTCATCGGGCTCTTCGCCGTCACCAGGCTCTTCGCCGTCATCGGGCTCTTCGCCGTCACCAGGCTCTTCGCCGTCGCAGGGGTCTTCACCGTCACAGGGGTCGTCACCGTCGCCGGGGTCATCACCACCACCGTCGCCGGGGTCATCACCACCACCATCGCCGGGGTCATCACCACCGCCATCGCCGGGGTCATCACCGCCGCCATCGCCGGGGTCGTCACCACCTCCGTCGCCGGGATCGTCACCACCGCCATCGCCGGGGTCATCACCGCCGCCATCGCCGGGGTCGTCACCACCTCCGTCGCCGGGATCGTCACCACTGCCATCGCCGGGGTCATCACCGCCACCGTCCGAGGGCTCACCCTGAACCTCGAGAGTCCAAGGGTCGCAACAGGTCGCTGGAGAGGTGACGGGAGACTGCGCCCGGCAGCGGAGGGCGGCCAGCGTCATGCCGCCGCCCACTCCGTTGACGGTCACCTCGGCCAGGCGTCCCGAGGGAAGAGTCCCCGAGGCCGATCTCAGCTCGAGTGAGCCCGTCGTGCCGTCCCAGAGCAGCTCAGCCGTCGGTGGCAGGTCGGGTCCCGCGCTCACGCTCGCGAACGAGGCGATGGCGGGGTCGGTGTCGAGCGTGACTCGCAGGCTCGACATCGACTCGCCCGCTGGCACCGTGACGTCCACGGGCAGCGTGACGCTCGACCCGGCCGGCCAAGTCACGGACGAGGCCTCGGTCGAGAGCACGATGGGTTGCGCCTGCACGGTGGCTCCGAGCAGGCACGCCAGGGAAGCGAGAAGAAGAAGCGGCCGTCGCGTCATGTCCGGCCTCCTCATGACATGAACCCGATCGGGTAGGCGCTGGACATCGGATCCCAGAAGCGACCGATGTTGGGCAGGACTTGAGACACGTCGGAGCTGCCGACCCCCATCCAGCGGGCGAGCTCGGCGAAGTACTCGTCGACCGACAGCGTCGGGATGAGCCTCCCGCGCCCGGTGTCGAGATCGTTGCCGGCAGCCAGGGCCGGGTAGGTCCCGTAGATGTCGCCGCCGCGAACGGCACCACCCATGACGAACTGGTTGCCACCCCAGCCGTGGTCCGACCCCGCTCCGTTGGACGTCAGGGTGCGGCCGAAATCGGACGATGAGAAGAGGGTCACCTCGTTCTGCACGCCGATCTCGCTCAGGGCAGCCCAGAGCTCGCTCACCGCCTGGTCGACGAGCCCAAGCATCGCCTGCTGGCTGTTGATGACCTCGTCGTGATGGTCCCAGCCACCGAAGTTCACGAAGAACGTCTGACGAGACTGCTCGAGGGTTCCTCGCGCCGCGATGGTGTCCACGACGGTCTTGAAGGCCGCCGAGATCGGGTTGCCCTCGGTGAAGGTCGACGTCAGCGGAGCCACGCTCCCCAGCGCCGCGCTGAACTCGGCCTGGGCGTCCAGCGCCCCACGGAAGCGGCTGCGGTAGACGTCTTCGAGCACGTTGGAGTACGTCGCGCCGAGCTGGCTGTCGACGGCGGCAGTGCGGAGCATCTCCTCGCCGTAGCCCTCGAGCGCTGGTGCTCCCTCTCCGGGGATCACGGCGTAGTCGCTGACCGTCGCCCCTGCCTGGAAGACGTTGGTACCGGAGAGCGAGATGTTCATCGAGATCCGCTGGCTGGCGTTGAGGTCCTTGATGAGGTCGGCCATCCGACCGCCCCAGCCCAGCCCGCTCCGGGCGTCGGGAACCGAGGTCTGCCACTGCTGGATCTGATCCGCGTGGGAGAAGAGCCCCAGGGGCAGCCGGGCAGTCTCGGCGTTCCACTGTTGGATGGTCGTCGGCTCGACGAGCGTGCCGACGTTGCTGACGAAGGCGAGCTGCCCGCCCGCGAACAGCGACTGCATGCCGGTCATGGCCGGGTGCAGGCCGTACTGCTTGCCGTCACTCGTGGCGGGAGTGATCGGCAACAGCGAGGACTGCGGCAGGGCCAGGTCCCGACGGATGCCCGCGTACTCGGAGTACTCGGACGATCCACGTGGAACGAGCATGTTGAAGGAGTCGTTGCCTCCACTCAGGAAGAGACAGATGAGCCCCTTGTAGTCGCTGGCTGAGCCTGCGGACGCCACGCCACCGAGCATCTCGAGGTTGAGGACCGAGTTGGCCAGGGCGGTGTCACCGATGGCGGCGCAGCTCGCCTGACCGAGGAACTGTCGTCGGGAGAACGAGCGAGGGCTCGTCCCGTTGGTCTTGTCGTCGGATCGAGTCATGTCGGCCTCCTTACTTGGCGACGACGAAGTCGGGAGAGATCACGAGGAGATGCATCGCAGTCGTGGTCCGGTCCCAGGGGTCGGTGATGGGGGTGATGGCGTCGAGAATCGTCGCGCGGGTGCCCGGGCTGAGCAGGCCGGCGGTGAGGATGAGGTCGAGGCGATCGATCAGCGCCGCTGGATCGGAAGCCAGGTCGAGCTCGTCCTCCAAGTTGAGGGTGACCACGTTGTCGGTGAACACCTCACCCACCTCCTCCTCGACCACCACTCTCAGGTAGTTGGAACCGGTGAGCACGGTGACCGCCGTCGTGATCTGTAGCTCGGGAGCGAACAGGCCGGCGTCGGCGATGGGTCCGGCGGGCGAGTGATCCGGCTGGAAGAAGTTGAACACCGAGGGCGAGCTCATCGGCCTCTGCGCGAAGGACTCCCATGCCGTCTCATCGGTGAAGTCGTAGGTGCCCGAAGCACTGGACGCGTCGAAGGCTCGCGCCAGGGTCACGCGTCGCAGGAAGGGCTCACGGATGCGACCGTGGTACGGGTCGGACAGCGAGGCCGCCCCCCGCGCCTCCGGGTCGAGGAGAATCGCGAGCGTCACCGCTGCCAGGTCGCCACGCACGCCTGCACCGTTATCGGCGAAGACGGCGGCGACACGCCGGATGTAGTCGGGGCTCGGGTTGGACGTGACCAGCCGCTGAATGAGCCGTCGTCCGATGAATGGACCGGCATTGTGGTGGTCGACGAGGTGATCCGTCGCGGCGCGCACGTCCACGAGACCGGTGTTCCCGGCCGGCAGGATCCGCCCGCCGACCAAGCGCTTCGAGCCGGTGTCGTGCTCGGTCTCGTTCATGAACATGGGCATGGCGAAGTCCACGTCCGCCTCCATCTCCTCCTCGCTGAACGGCCAGTCGAAGCCGGTGAAGACCCTCGCCATCTCCGTGATGTCGCCGTTGTCGTAGGTCGGGATGGGTCGGCCTTCCGCATCGAGTCGCTCGCTCCCGTCCGGGTTGAGCTCGGTCAGGCCGATGGAGAAGAGCTGCATGACCTCGCGCGCATAGTTCTCGTCGGGGAAGCGCCCCGTCACCGGATCGGCCTTTCGGTTGCCGAGGTGACTGAGGTAGGTCCCCATCGCCGGGTTCCGCGAGATCTCGTAGAGAAGGTCGTGGTAGCTGCCGAGACCGTGCGTGATCAAGACGTCGTAGTAGGTCCCCATGGCCGTGCCCGAGTCCTCGAGCTCGTCCAGTCGATCCGACACCACGAGAATCTCGCTGAACGCGAGGGCCATCCTCTGTCGGAGCAGGTCGGGCGAGGTCATCACTTGCTGCCACCAGGCCGCACGCCGCGGGAGCCACTCGGGGAGGGCCTCGTCTTCGTCCAGGTCGACGTTGGCTGCCAGCAACGGCTCCAGGAACGGCATCATCAGGCCGGGTGACAGTTGGTGCTGCTGACGCATCCAGGCTTCGAAGCCGAGACTCGCCACCTGATCGATGAGCTCGATGGGCGCACCGAGCGTCGCCTGGTGCAGGAAGCGCGAGGCTTCTGCACGAGTCGGCAACCAGGCGCTGCGCGTGGTGTCGAAGAGCGTCACCGAGTCGCCGTTGTACAAGGCAGCGATGGCCGCAGGGTGATCGCCACCACCCAGGCCACCGTTGCCGTGCAGGCGACTGTCGTCGAAGCCGAGGGCCAGCTCCTCCCAGAGCGTCAGGCCGTCGCGGTCGGCATCGACCTGAACGACGACGAGCTGGTAGTCGTCCAGGCCACAGGCCAGCTCGGAGGCGCCGTCGACCGACAGCGACTCAGGAGCGCGGCCGAGACCGACGGCTTGCACGGGGCTGCCGACCACGGTGCCGTCGGATCGCTCGACCTGGTAGCGGATGCCGGGGACGCCGGGCCACTCCAGCGAGACGTTGGTGCCCCGCACGAGCACGCGAGGTTCCTGGGGGAGGAAGGACGTGGCGCTGTAGGGATCGGTGCCGTGTCGAGACTCCTCGAGGTTGGACCGGCCGTCGCCGTCGAGATCGGCGCCCGGGGTGAGATCTCCTCCATGGAGGATCTCCCAGGCGTCGCTCATCTCGTCGCCGTCGAGGTCGATGAGGGCCTGGGCCGGTGGTGGAAGGAAGACAAGGAACGCTGCGATCGGTCCGAGCAAGGCGCTCGTTGTTGTTCGCATCGAACTCTCCTGAGCAAGGGCGGGAGACCCACGCTCAGCATCCTCGATGGCACCTGTCGGGAACGTGACGGCAACGTGAACTTTCGTTCACGCTCGGCTCGGCCGTGCTGATCGTCGGCACGCTCGGCCCTGGCACGACGAGGGCCCGGGACCCATGACGAGGCCCCGAGCCCTTTCTCCCTCGAAAGGGCGTGCGTCGATCAGCTCGGCAGGGCGAGCTCCTGCAAGCCGACCGCGACCTGCAGCGCGACCACGACGTCGGCGATGTCGATGACGGGCGGCGCGGTCGGATCCGGGGCGATCAGCCCGAGCTCATGGATCGTCGGCGCGATGTTGCCGCTGCGGAGCGTGTCGGCATCGGCCAGGTCGAGCCCGACGGCCAGGCGCAGCAGCCTGACGACATCGGCGATGTTGACCACCTCATCGAGGGCGCCCACCGGCGCCACGTCGCCCCACAGGAACTCGCACGGATCGCCGCGCCCGTCCCCGTCCGCATCGGCCTGCCCCGCGTTGGCGAAGCGTCGGCAGTTGTCACAGGGGTCACCGTGACCATCGAGGTCGAGGTCCACCTGGGTGTCGTTGTAGCGCCCAGGGCAGTTGTCGGCGACGTCGAGCACGCCGTCGCCATCGAGATCACCGGGGCTCGCGCCGTGGACCTCCAGCGTCCAGGGAGCACAGCAGCCGTCGAGAGCGCCACCGCCCGGACTGGTCGCCGAACAGCGGAAGACCACGCCGCTGACCCCTGGCGCCACGCCGTCGAAGGCGATCTCCGCCACTCGACCCGAGGGCAAGGTGCCGCCCGGAGCGGCGACCACCGCCAGCACGCCGTCGACCGGGTTCCACGCGACGCTCGCGCCCAGCGGGAGGTCGAGGCCCCGGTCGACCGACTGCACGGTCACGACGCTCGAGTGCCAGAAGAGCTGAACGCGCAGGTCCGAGACGGTGGTCCCGGCGGGGACCGACAGGTCCACCGGCACGAGCTCGGTGTCACCGGATGACCAAATGACCAGCGACTCCTCGGTCTCGAGGGTCACGTTCTGGGCCAGGGCGGCTCCTCCCGGGAGGCAGCACGCTCCGAGCAGGACGGCGGACAGCAGGCGGGCGAAGGTCGTGCGCGACATGGAAGGTCTCCTCATGACAGGAATCCGATGGGGAGCGAGCCGGACAGGGGGTCCCAGAAGCGGCCGATGTTGGGCAGCACGCGGGCCACGTCGGCGCTGTCCACTCCCATCCAGCGGGCGAGCTCGGCGAAGTACTCGTCGACCGAGAGCGTCGGGATGAGCCGACCGCGACCGGTGTCGAGCTCGTTGCCGGCGTGCAGGTCGGGATAGGTGCCGTAGAAGTCACCACCGCGCACGGCACCACCGAGCACGAACTGGTTGCCGCCCCAGCCGTGGTCCGAGCCGGCGCCGTTCGAGGTCAGGGTGCGACCGAAGTCCGAAGACGAGAACAGGACGACGTCGTCTTGCACGCCGAGCTCACCGAGGGCCGCCCAGAGCTCGGTCACCGCCTGGTCGACCACCCCGAGCATTCGCTGCTGGTTGTTGAGGACCTCGTCGTGGTGGTCCCAGCCACCAAACTCGACGAAGAAGGTGTGACGCGACTGTTCCAGGGTGTCGCGAGCGGCGATGACGTCGACCACCGTCTCGAAAGCCTCGGAGACAGGGTTGCTCGTCGTGAAGGTCGACGTGCGTGGCGGCACGCCGGCCAGCGCCGTGCTGAACTCGTCGTGAGCGTCGAGAGCCGACCGCATCTTCTCGCGATAGCCCTGCTCCAGGATGTTCGTGTAGGTCGCCGCGAGCTGGGTGTCGATGGCGGTCGTGCGCAGCCGTGCCAGGGGATGCGTTTCGCCGTAGCCCCAGAGCCCCGCGCTCCCCACCCCGGGAAACACCGCGTAATCGCCGACGGTCTCACCGGACTGGAACACGTTCGTGCCCGAGAGCGAAATGTTCATCGAGATCCGTTGGCTCGCGTTGAGCTCCTGGATGAGGTCGGCCATCCGACCACCCCACCCGAGCCCGCTGCGAGCATCGGGGATCGAGGTCTGCCACTGCTGGATCTGGTCGGCGTGAGAGAACAGGCCGAGCGGCAGGTTCGCGGTCTCGGCGTTCCACTGCGCGAGCGTCGTCGGCTCCACCAGCGTTCCGACGTTGTTGACGAAGGCCAGGTGCCCTTGCGCGAACAGCGACTGCATCCCACTCATGGCCGGGTGCAGGCCGTACTCCTTCCCATCGGACGTCGTCGGCGTGACGGGCAGGAGCGAGGCCCGCGGCAGGGCGAGGTCCTGACGGATGCCGAGGTACTCGGCGTGCTCGAACGATCCACGTGGAACCACCATGTTGAACGAGTCGTTGCCGCCGGTGAGAAAGAGGCAGATGAGCGCCTTGTAGTCGCTCGCCGAGCCGGCAGCGGCCACGCCGCCGAAGAGCTCGAGGTTGAGCACCGTGTTGGCGAGGGCCGTCGCGCTGAGGGCGGCACAGCTCGCCTGACCGAGGAAACGTCGACGCGAGGGGTCGGCCGGGGCTTCGTCCGGTCGTCGGGAGGAGTCGGGTCGGGTCATGGCGTCCCCCTTCACTTGAAGATGACGAAGTCGGGCGAGAGCACGACGAGGCTCACCGCGAGATGAAGACGGGTCTCCGGGTCGGGCACGGGCTCGATGGCCGCGAGCACGGCGGCTCGCGTTCCCGGGCTGAGCGTGCCGCCGACGAGGAGGAGGTCGAGGTGGTCGAGCAGCGCGCTGGCGCTGGCCGCCAGCGTGATCTCGTCGTCGAGCTCGAGGAGCACCGGCTCACCGGAGAACACCTGCCCGGCCTCCTCCTCGACGACGTTCCGGAGGTAGTTGTTGCCCATGAGCAGCGTGAACGCAGTCGCGAGCTCGAACTCCGGGGCGACCAGGCCCGCATCGGCCACCGGACCGATCGGCGAGTGGTCGGGCGAGAAGAAGTTGAAGACCGTCGGCGAGCTCCACGGCACCTGGTGCAGGGCGAACTCCGCGAAGGTGTCGCTGAATCGGTAGGTGTCAGCGGCGTTGCTCGCCCCGAAGGCCCGCAGCAGGGTGACCCGACGCAGGAAGGGCTCCCGCATCATCCCGTGCCGCGGGTTGGCGAGCACCGCGTCACTGCGGGCTTCCGGGTCGAGAAGGATGGCGCGCAGCACCGAAGCGAGGTCGCCGCGCTGTCCTGCCCCGTTGTCGGCGAACACGGTGGCCACGCGACGGAGGTAGTTCGGGCTCGGGTTCGAGGTGACCAGACGCTGAATGAGTCGACGCGCCAGGAACGGACCCGTGTTGGGGTGGTCCACGAGGTGGTCGGTGGCCGTGCGAACGTCACCGAGCGCGTCGCCATCGGCGGGGATGACCACGCCACCGATGAGTCGCTTCGTGCTGGTCTCGTGATGCTCGCCGAACATCTTCATCGGCACGCGGAAGGTGATCACGTCGAAGTCGAAGAACTCCGGGTTGCCCTCGGGCCCGAAGCTGAAGCCGGTGAAGACCTTGGCCAGCTCGGTGATGTCGTCGTTGGTGTAGGTGGGGATCGGCTGACCCGCGTCGTCGAGCCGAACCGACCCGTCCTCGTTCAGCTCCACGAGACCGATGCTGAAGAGCTGCATGATCTCGCGCGCGTAGTTCTCGTCGGGGAAGCGACCGCTCGCGGGATCGGCCTTCCGGTTGGCGAGGTGGCTCAGGTAGATGCCCATCGCCGGGTTCCGCGACACCTCGAAGAGGAGGTCGTGGTAGTCACCGAAGGCCTCGTCGAGCAGCAGGTCGTGATAGACCGCCACGGCCTCGGGGAAGTCGAAGAACACGTCCGTGCGATCGGAGAGGACGAGGATCTCGGAGAGCGCCAGGGCCATCCGCTGCCGGACGAGGTCGGGCGTGGTCATGACTCGTTCCCACCAGGCGGCCCGCCGCACCCAGCGCAGGTCGATCTCCTCTTCGAAGCCGGCCGCGACGATCGCGTCGACCAGCGGCACGGTCGGGTGAGCCTCTTCGAGGAGCTGCTCCTCGAGCCAGGACGAGAAGCCCTGGGCCGTCACCTCGTCGATGAGCTCCGACGTCGGCCCCAGGGTGGCCTGGTGCAGGAAGCGCGACGCCTGCGCCGGGGCCGGAAGCCGCGCAGCGTGACTCTCTCCGAAGAGCAGGACGGTGCCGCCGTCCCAGAGCGCCGCGACCGCCGCGGGGTGATCGCCACCGGCCACGCCGCCGTTGCCGTGGAAGTCGTCGTCGTCGAAGCCGAGGGCCAGCTCCTCCCAGCGGGTCAGGCCGTCGCGGTCACGATCGATCTCCGCGACGACCAGGCGGTAGTCGTCCAGGCCGCAGGCACCGACCACGCCCCCATCGAGGCTCAGGGGCTCGGAGGCGTTGCCGATGCCGGCCGCCTCGACGGGGCCGCCCACGGAGACGCCGGCCGACGTCTCGACCTGGTACTGCACGCCGGGAACGCCGGGCCACTCGAGCCTGGAGGTGGGCCCGTCGACCACGATTCGGGGGTGTTCGGGCAGGAAGGAACCGCCGTCACGGGGATCGGTCCCCTGCCGTGCCTCTTCGAGGTTCGTTCGCCCGTCGCCGTCGAGATCCACGTCGGGGGCGTAGTCACCGTCGTGGAGAATCTCCCAGACATCGCTGAGGCCGTCGCCGTCGAGATCGACGAGGGCGGCCACGGGCGAGGCCCAGAGACTCATCCCGAGGGCGATCGGGCCGATCAGGCCAGTTGCGTCACGTCGCATCGAGCCTCCAACCGAGCAATGCGAGACTTCGCGGGACGGACGGGGACTTCGAATCTCGCGTTCTGAAGTATCGACGGTCGAACCTGACGGGAGGATGAACGCCACGTGAAATCGCGTTCATCTCCTGGACAAGCCTGCTGGTTCCGTGCCAATGATGTGGTCAGTGAGGCGTAGGAGCTCGCCGTGCGTATCTTGTTGGTCGAAGACGATGAGGAGGTCGCGGAGCACGTTCGCCGTGGTCTGACCGAGTCGGGGCACGTCGTCGATGCGGTCGACGACGGATCCGAGGCCCTCCTCCGGGGGAGCACCGACGGCTACGACGTCCTGGTGGTCGACCGGATGCTCCCCGGCCTGGACGGCCTGTCGCTCGTGCGACGCCTTCGCGAGGCCGAGGTCAAGACGCCCATCCTCTTCCTGAGCGCTCTCGGCGACGTCGACCAACGTGTCGAGGGGCTCACCGCGGGTGGCGACGACTACCTCCCCAAGCCCTTCGCCTTCTCGGAGCTGCTGGCGAGGGTCGAGGCCCTGCACCGTCGCTTCTCGCAAGAGGCGCCGCTCACGCGGCTCGAGCTGGCCGACCTCGAGATGGACCTGCTCACCCAGGAGGTGCGACGCGCTGGTCAATTGCTGACCTTGCAGCCTCGAGAGTTCCGACTGCTCGAACAGCTCCTGCGTCACGCGGGTCAGGTGGTCACCCGAACCATGCTTCTCGAGAAGGTCTGGGACTACAACTTCGACCCGCAGACCAACGTCATCGACGTCCACGTGAGCCGGCTGCGTCAGAAGATCGACAAGGACTTCGACCCACCGCTCATCCACACCGTCCGCGGCTCGGGCTACGTGCTCAAGGTGCCGGAGTGAGCACGACATGACACCGGTCCGCTTCGGCGAGGTGTTGCGGAGTCGCACCTTCTGGATGACGGGGCTGCGCTGTGCCCTGGCCGTGCTCGTCGCCTTCCTGGCGGTGGGCATCACCATCGCGCACTTCCGCAACAAGTGGGTCGAGCGCACCATCGTGCAGCTCGACGAGCGGGCGGAGAACCTCTTCGCCGACGCGGTCGGCCAGCACTTCGAAGAGGACCTCGAGCCACTGGAGAGCGGCCTCGCCGAGGAAGACGACCACTCTCTCGCCGAGCATCTCGAGCGCCTCGTCACGGTGCTGAACGCCCGTCGCGCCCGCAGTCACCCGGACGATCCACAACGCCAGGTGATCACCGGCGCCCTCGCCTTGCTCGGCGAGGAGCCCGAGGAGGCCCTGGAGGATCTACCGATTCAGCCCCTCATGCACTGGCTCCTCGACGAGACCCCCGAGCCCCTCCACGACCAGCTCGAGTCGGCCATGGAGGCGGTGGTCGATCTCGATGAGCTCGAGGCCAATCCCCTCGACACCGAAGCCGTGCGCGTGTTCTTCGAGCACGCCGAGATCGACGACACGCAGGACTGCTGGTGGCTCGTCGACGCGAGGGGCCAGCACATCGCGAGCAACCGCGAGGGCGAGATGAGCGAGTGGCACCTCGACCTGCACCCCCTGCTCGTGAGCCACGACGAGGAAGATCGTCTCTGCGTGGCGCGTGAGCACGAGCTGGCCGACGGCGCGACGCTGCACTTCGGTCGGGACGCGAGCCTGCTGCGCCAAGTGGAGGAGAGTCAGGGCTTCCAACTCCTCATCTTCCTGCTCGGCGCGCTCATGAGCCTCGGTTGGTCCTGGCGACGGGCAGCCAGTGAGATCCGATCGGCGCGTCGGTTCGATGGAGCGCTTCGGGCGTTCTTGCAGGGTCACGATCATCATCGTGTTCCGGTGGAAGAGCTGAGCGGTCGGGATGCCCGCCTCGGTGCCTCGGTGAACGCCGTGCTCGATCAGGCGCGCAGCCGGATGGAGAGCCTCCGCTACGTGACGCACCACGTAGCCCACGACCTCCGCACGCCGCTCACCCGGCTTCAGGGTCAGCTCGACACGCTCGCCCGCACGACGTCGACGCCCGACGCGGTCGAGGCAGTGCAGTCGGGCGTCGACCAACTGCTGGCGACGTTCAATGCCCTGGTCCGCATCGCTCAAGTCGAGAGCGGTCCCCGAGCAGGGGCGGCGCAACGGCTCGACCTCGCGCGGATCATCGGCGACGTGGGCGAGCTCTACGCGCCTGCCTTCGCGGAAGCGTCCCTCGACTTCCAGTACACCCGCTTCGAGCATCCCATCGAGATCGCCGGCGACGGCGACCTGCTCATGCAGGCGTTGTCGAACCTCCTGGACAACGCCCTCAAGTACACGCCGGCGGGCGGACGGGCCTCGCTGCGTTGCTCGCCGGTGCCGGGTGAGGGCTGGCTGCTCACCATTCGCGACTCGGGTCCGGGCATCCCCGAGGCCGACCTCGGTCGCGTCTTCGAGCGCTTCCATCGCGCCGACCGCGATCGCTCGGCTCAGGGCAGCGGCCTCGGGCTGACGCTGGTGAAGGCGATCTGCGACTGGCACGGCGCGAGCATCGAGCTGCGGAATGAAGGTGGGTTGGTCGTGTCGATCGTGTTGCCGGAGAGGGCCGCCTAGCAGAGAGGTAGGATGGGCTCCCTGGAGGAGCCCATGCGTCGTCTCGTCGTCTCAGCGTCCCCGAGTTCGGCTGAGTCCGTCTCGTTCACCACGAGCGGCAGGTCGTAGCCATGCTCCCTGCCCCCGGACTCAAGCCCCGCAAGGTCCTCGCCTGGATCATGGCAGGCGTGCTCGTCGCCTCCATCGCCACCTGGCTGGCGAGCCGGAGTCGGCTCCCCGACGAGATCAAGCTCGCCACCGCGCTCCCCGGTGGGCAGTACCACGAGCTCGGCGAGAAGCTCGCCGTCGGCATCACGCGACGAACGAAGCGATCCGTCGACGTCCTCGCCACGGCGGGCTCGGTGGAGAACCTCGAGCTGCTCCGTCAGGGCCGCGCCGACCTCGCCATCATCCAGGCGGGCTCTGGTGATCTCGACGACCTCGCCGTGCTCACGCCCCTGCACCGAGACGTTCTCCACGTCGTCGTGCGCAACGGACGCGGCATCGAGGGCACGGCCGACTTCGTCGGTCGGCGGGTCTCCATCGGCCCCGTCGGCTCGGGCATGCGGGCCGCCGCCCTCGACCTGCTCGAGCACTACCGGATGACCGACGCCGAGGTCGACATCACCGACGACTACTTCGCCCGTCTCCTCGAAGACGACTCCCTCGACGGCGCCGTGGTCGTCACCGGCACGCAGAACCCCGACCTGCTCGAGGTCTTCGCAGACGGTCGCTTCGAGTTGCTCCCGATCCGAGACGACGACGCCATCGCGCATCGTCATCTCTTCTTCGAGCCGGCCACGCTCCCGCGTGGGCTCTACCACGAGCGTCCGCCCCGACCGCCGGACGACCTCGACACCATCGCGACCACCGCCCTGCTCGTCACCAAGAAGGACGCGCCCACCGAGCTCATCGAGCCCGTGCTCCAGGCCCTCTTCGAGGACCGACTCCGCGAGCGCTTTCCTGGTCTCTACTCACGCTCCGAAGCCGCGAGCTGGGAGCTCACTCCCCTCGCCGACTCGGCCAAGACCTACTTCGACCCCTACCGTGGCCTGAGCACCATCGGTGACCTCGCCGAGTCGCTCGCCGCAACCAAGGAGCTCATCGTCGCCCTGATCGCCGGCGCCTACCTGCTGTGGTCACGCTGGCGGAGCGTGCAGGGCCGACGCCAGCAACAGCTCCTGGCACATCAGATGGAGCGTCTGCACCGTCTCCTCGACGAGGTCGTCGCGCTCGAGCGAGCGCAGATGGACGAGACCGACGTCGAGGTCCTCGAGCAGCGTCTCGACGAAGTCACCGAGCTCAAGCTCACCGCTCTCGAAGAGCTGACCCACTCCGACCTCCGGGGCGACCGGACCTTCCTCATCTACCTGACCGAGTGCTCCGACCTCATCCGGAAGATCCAGGCCAAGATCGCCACGCTGCGCACCGTGGGGCGCTAGCTGGCCGACGAGACCACTGCCTCAGGGCCACAAACCCAATGGAATGAATCGTCTGGGCCCGCCGAGCGTCTCTCTGGTCGGCAATGCAGGTGACGGGAACCCGTCGTCTCGGCGATGATTCGGCGTCCCGTCGCACCGAAATTGGAAGGCCCCGCGATGCTTCGAGCCCTGCTGTCCCGACTGCTCCTCACCACCCTCGCGCTCATGCTGGCCGCGCCGCTCGCCCTCGCCTCGGGTGAGATCTGGCGCTACCCCGAGACCACCAACTACCGGGGTGCGTCCCAGCTCGTCTTCCCCGTCGACGCCGACTTCGGCGGCAAGAAGCGCAAGCGCTGGATGCGCTGGAAGAAGACCCGCGGCAACTTCCCGGGCATGGAGGTCCTCGTGCTCGACGAGGACGGTCGCCCGCAGCCCGGCGTGAAGGTCGAGGTCATGATCCGCAACTCCAAGGAGCGTCGCGGACCCCAGGCCGAGGCCGTGACCGGCAACGACGGTCGCGTGCGAATGGATCCGCTCAACGCCAGCAACATCCGCGAGGTCTGGATCCGCATGTACTGGCGCGAGGGCTCGCGTCGGGTGCGCGCCATCCTCTACCCCACCGGCGACTCCGGCTGGCTGCCCGACGACATCCAGTACTGGAACTCATTCGAGAACGAGTACCAGGGCTCCTGCGGCAACCTGAGCAACCTCGCCCGCGTGAATGGCAGCGCCGGCGATGGTCCCCTGCTCTACACCTTCCGCATCCCCGACACCCTGCTCGGCTGTGAGAACGTCGAGTACGGACAGGACCGCAAGACGGCGCTCTTCTCCGACATGAACAACGTCGGCCGTCGCGATCTCAACGCCGGGGACAAGAACTTCTTCTCGGGCTCCCAGGAAGAGTCCATGGCGCTCGACGTCGAGAAGATGGTCCGTGAGCAGTACGACGTCATCAGCGACCCGGTCATCGAGCCGTACCTCAGGGACATCCTGCACCGCCTCGTCGCGGTCTCCGACGCTCCGGACCAGCAGATCAACCTGCACCTCATCAACACCGACCAGATCAACGCCTTCGCGACGGCCGGTGGTCACGTGTACGTGTTCACCGGTCTCATCACCGCGGCCGAGAACGAGGCCCAGCTCGCCGGCGTGCTCGCTCACGAGCTCACCCACGTCCTCTCGCGTCACGTGACCGAGGGGATGACCCGTGCCGTCAAGCAGCAGGGCGTGGCCCTGGTCAGCGCGCTCGCCCTCGGTCAGCTCGCCGACCTCGACGCCAACCAGCAGCAGATGGCGCTTCAGGGTGCCCTCACCGCCGCTGGTCTCAACGGTCTCCGCTACGGACGTCGTGCCGAGACGGAGTCCGACCTCCTCGGCATGCAGTACCTCTGGCGCGCCGGCTGGGATCCCGAGGGCATCGCGCAGTTCTTCCACGTGCTCGAGCAGAAGCACCCCAACAACGTCCCGGCCTGGATGTCGAGTCACCCGACCCATGACCAGCGCATCAGCAACGGCCTGCACTGGTCGCGCTCCTTCCTTCCCGAGAAGACGCGCTACCTCGTCAGCACGGCCGAGTTCGAGCGCGCGAAGGCCCGCGTTCGCACCCTGCCTGCGCCTCGCAAGCGGGCGCAGTCGCAGGAGCAGCAGCAGGCCGGACTCGCCGGGCTCATGGCGCAGTCGCCGACCGCTCAGTCCCTGCTCGAACAGATCGGCAACTACCAAGTCCAGCAGATGATCGGTCCACCGCCTGAGCAACATCACCACCACCACCATCAGCACCAGCAACGCCGTCAGCCGCAGTCCCGGCGCTGAGCGCGATGGGGGACCCCAAGGACGCGCCCGGCTTCGCCGATCGGCTGCTCTCCGCCATTGCGGCGAAGGGCAGCCCCTGCATGGTCGGCCTCGACCCCGACCTCTCCAAGATGCCGCCGGGCTTCCTGGAGGAGAAGGGGTGGTCGGGCGAGCTCACGCGGGAGACCTGCACGCGAGCGGCGGAGGTCGTCGGCGACTACTGCGCCCTGGTGCTCGACCAGGTCCACGACCTGGTCCCCGCGGTCAAGCCACAGTCGGCCTACTTCGAGCGTTTCGGCTCGGCCGGCGTCGCCGCCCTCGAACGCACCATCGCGCGAGCACGCGAGCTCGACCTGCAGGTCGTCCTCGACGTCAAGCGCGGTGACATCGGCAGCACGTCCACGGCGTACTCGCACGCCTACCTGCTCGATCCGGACGCCAGCCCTCTCGCCAGCGACGCGATGACCGTCGCGCCCTACCTCGGCGAGGATGCGATGACGCCGTTCTTCGAGACGGCGCTCGCCAACGGCACGGGCATCTTCACTCTCGTGCGGACGAGCAACCCGGGCGCCGGCGATCTCCAGGACCAGAAGCTGGACGACGGGCGGGTTCTCTACGAGGCCGTCGCCGACCTGCTCCAGCCCTGGATGGAGAAGAGCCGGGGCGAACACGGCTACTCGAGCCTGGGTGTCGTCATCGGCGCCACCTGGCCCGAGCAAGGACGCTCGCTCCGGAAGCGCCTGCCGCACGCGATCATCCTCGTGCCCGGCTTCGGCGCCCAGGGCGGCAGCGCCGAGGGCGTGCGCGCCTGCTTCGACGAGGAGGGTCGCGGAGCCATCGTGAACAGCTCACGAGCGGTCCTGTACCCGCACCTCTACGGTGCCGAAGAAGGCGGTGAGCCGGCCGCGCTCGTGCGGGAGGCCGCCGAGCGTTTCGTCGGCGAGGTGCGCACGGCCGTTCGCACCGACTGAGCACGCCTGTTCTCTTCCGCAACGACGAGTTCGGTGCCAGGATCACTCCATGATCTCTGCACTCGATCACGTGGTTCTCTTCTGCAAGGACGCCGAAGCCGCTCGCCGTTGGTACGAGCAGGTCGGCTTCACCTACCTCCGCGGTCACGAGGGCATGCACTGGCTCGGCCTCGGCGGGATCGAGCTCATGCTCCACCCCGCCGACCAGGGACCGTCGGGCCAGCCGCCCATGCTCCATGCCCGGGTGAACGACCTCGACGCGCTCCTTGCTCGCTGTCGTGAGGCCGGCTTGAAGCCCGGCTCGCACCAGCAGCCGGGCGTCGAGCTCACCGAGCCCATGACCATGCCCTGGGGCGCACGTCAGTTCGAGCTCGTCGACCCCGACGGTCACCCCTGGGGCTTTCTCGAGAATCGCTCCGACGGCGACGCTTCGTGAAGGCGACTCCAGTAGAAGAGCGCAGTCGCGGTCGCGCCTGGCTGGCGCTGCTCTTCCTCGTGCCCGTGCCGTCCTTCGGCACGCTCGCGGGTCTTCACTGGTGGCCCGGTCCGCTGGGTCAGGCGCTGTACTTGGCGAGCAAGATCTGGCTCTTGGCCTTCCCGCTCTTCTGGCTGCTCAAGGTCGAGCGCAGTCACCTGGGGTTCCGACGTCCCTCGCGCGCGGGTTGGCTCGCGGGGCTCGCCCAGGGCCTGCTGCTCATCATCGTCATGCTCGCCGGCTTCGCCCTCTTCGGCAGTCAACTGGTCGACCCCGCGACGGTGCAGGCGCAAGCGAGCGAGAACCGGTTGAACGAGCCGCTGATCTTCCTCGGCTTCTTCCTCTACATCTGCCTGGTCAACTCGTTGATCGAGGAGATCGTCTGGCGGGGTTTCGTCGGTCAGCAATGGCTCACCCTGGTGGGACGAGCCTGGGCTCCCCCGCTGTCCGCGCTTTGCTTCACGATCCATCACACCGTGGCGCTCTCGCTGCAGATGGGCTGGGTGGCGACGGCGCTGGGCTCGCTCGGGGTCTTCGTGGGCGGGATGCTGTGGTCGTGGCTCTATCAGCGCTACGATTCCCTCTGGCCCGGCTGGGTGAGTCACGTCGGCGCCGACATCGCCGTCGCGGTCATGGCCTGGCAGCTCATCATGGGCTGAGGTCACGCACCGGGCGGCGGAGGGAGGGATCATGAACCTGCGCGAGAAGACCACGGCCGCGGACGTCGGCCGGGACGCCCGTGACACGAGCCTCGGCATCCTCTGGTGGCTGCTCGCGCTCGTGCTCGGGCCCCTGCCGCCCCGCTGGCGCCGTCCGCTGGAAGACGAACACGGCATCCCGGTCTCGTCGGTGATCCTCCTCTCGAGCTGCCTGTGGACGGTCGGCTTCGTCTTCGTCGACCTGTTCTTCTTCCTTCGCTGGTACGAGGGCATCCTCGCGGGCTCCGACATCTACGGCAACGCGATGCTCGGGATGAACCCGCTCGTCCCGTTCATCTACGCGCTGACGACGCTCCACGGCTTCCTGCTGACGGCCGGCATCTTCAGCTCGACGCTGCGCTTCCTCCACTACGCCGGCAGCGGCGAGGATCTCGGCGACGGCATCCTCGCCGGCATCGACGCGCTCCTGCTGCGTTTCGGTCGACGCGCGGCCTGGTCACGCCGCGAGGCCTCGAAGGGTCCTCGGGTCAACGACCAGCTCTACTACGCACGGGACGGCGAGAGCGCCGACCTGCGCATCGTCTCCTGGCACGAGGCCCCGTGGCATCCGGGCCGGACGGTCATGGTGTCGGGCGTCGCCCACGCCGTGACCAGCGTCGGCGAGTCGCACGAGCACGGTCGCCTGCGCATCGTGAGCGAGCTCCGTCGTCTCGCCGAGACCGAGGCGTACCACGGGCCCATGGACTACCAGCCTCCGGAGCCCCCGGTCGTGCACGGCGGGCCCGGCCGGATCGAGGACGACGTGCCGCTGGTGGGACCCGCGATCGACGAGGGGCCGTCGGGTCCGATCGCGCTGTCGGATGCGCCGCCACCGTTGCCGAGCCTGAAGAAACGCGACGACTGAGCGTTCAGCCAGCCGGCAGCAGCACGACCGAGCCGCGGTCCAGACGCTGGACCGCCTCGACGCTCTTCTTGAACGCGGCGTAATCCGCTGCCGCCACGCGGTTCTCGAGCACCTTGCAGGTGCGCGCGTAGCGCAGCTTTCCGTCCTTGAAGCTCCAGCGCGCACGGACCCGCAGGTAGCGGTCGTCGATGTCGAGAGGCTCGGGGAGCTCCTCGGGGACGAAGCCCTCGGGAACCTCGATGCCCACCGAGCAGGTGTAGGTCGACGGCAGCCCCAAGCGGAGCTCGTGGTCGATGGTCTCGCGCGTGAAGGACCCCCGGATCGCTGGGCGCACCGAGCCTCCCAGCTCGACGATGAGCAGCCCTCCCGCCGACTGCCCGAGCTTGCCTCCGGTGAAGCTCACCATCTCGGTGACGGGCTGGGTCGCGTCACTCAACCCGACGACCTGATAGTCGCTGACCTGGGCGAGCGGGATGTTGTCGGCGAGATCGGTCGCCACGAGCTGACGACGCTGGGCGTCGTCGAGGCCGCTGAGCTGGCGTCGCAGCACGGTCGCCCGACCACCCGACCAGGTCTCCTCGAGCGTGCCGTTCACGAGCCGCGCCCGCTGGTCGACGCGGGCGTGCAACACCGACGTCACCGTGGCAGCGGCAGCCGGACGCACGGGGAGGTCGACGAGCACGCCACCACCCGCATGGGTCACGAGGGCCGTCGTGCCCTGGACGTCGCTGCGGAGATCGAAGGCGTCGCCGTAGCGCACGGTCGGATCGAGGAAGAGAAGACGTCCCAAGCCCTCGACCTCGGCGGTGGCCCACAGCTCTGGCCCGATACCCTCCGGCAACGCCAGGGCCACGATCGCGTGGTTGAAGGCGCCGGCGGTCGGCGTCTCCGTCGGGAGGTCACCGATCCCCGACGTGCGCACGAGGACCATGTACGACTTCAGGTCCGGCCACTCCTCGGTCATGGCGCAGACCAGCGCCGCCTTCGCCTTGCAGTCACCGTGACGCTGTTCGCAAGTCTGGCGAGGCGAGGTCGGCTTCCAGCCTCCGATGCCGAGCTCGATGGCGGCATAGCGCACCTCGCGCGCCGCGTGCTGATAGACCTGGCGGATCGCTTCGAGCAAGCCATCGTCGTCGGCCGGCTTCATCTGGCGACCGAGCTCGACGGCCGCCCCTCGGTCGCGACGCGGACCGGAGGCGAGCTGGTGGTACCAGCGACCGACGGCGTTCCAGTCGGAGAAGCCCTGCTTGCCGTCCGGGCTGGCCCAGTGAACCCAGGTCGTCGGCAAGAGACGCTGGAGCGGAGGGTCGAAGTCCCTGCGAACCGGCGGCTCGAGGTCGGCGGCCTCCACGGCGAGGCGGCTCCCGCCCTCGATGATGGAGAGCTGCTTCTTCCGACGATGCTGCGCTCCGAGCGTCCAGCCCTCGGGTGCCTCGACGACGAGCCGCGCCTTCTTCACCTCGACCTTCGCGTTGCCGAACGTGAAGCCGACGCCACCGAGGTCGAAGCTGCTCACCCAGGCCGCCTCGTGCACGACGAGGTCACCGACGCGCACTCCCGGAAGCTGGACGGTCCGGATGCGGGTGTCGGTGACCATGTCGTCCTGGAGGTAGGGAACCTCACTCGGACGCTTCCGCACGTCGGGACCCGTCACCGTGCCATCGGCCTGCACTCGCCAGGAGTCCTGGATCTCGACGGTGTCGAAGTCGTCGATGTCGAGACGGTTGACGGCAAAGCTCAGCCCTCGATCGTCGAGCACGCGCACGACTCGCCGGCTGCGGAAGGCCACCCGACCGCCTCCCTGCGGCCGCACGGCCAACTCGTGGAAGAGGTACTCCGCACCACCGCAGGCCGAACCCTTCGGCACGGCGGCCGGGTCACCGACCTCGGCCTCGACCCAACTCGGCAGGGCCCTCTTCCGGATCTTCGGCTTCTGGGCCACCGCCACCGAGCTCACGACGAGCGACAGCAGCAGGCAGCCGACGATGGTGCCTTCCCTCCTCATGATCACGCCTCCCCTCAGTTCACCGTGGCGACGATGGACTCCGAGTCGATCTCGGCCATCTGGTTGAACCAGCCACGGAGCCCCGGGTACTGATCGGTGCCGAACCCGTAGGCATCCATCCGGAAGCGACGGGTGGAGGTCACCGTCATGCCGGCCCCTGCGACGGTGCAGTGGTACAGCCCGACGTCCGGTGCATCGAGCTTGGCCCGGCTCGGAAGCTTGATGTCCGAGGTGCCCTCGGGGAACTCGACCACGACCGTCTCGTCCTCCTCGAAGGCCATGTCGAATTGAACCGGCAGGGCCCGCGTCTCGGCCGCCCATTCGCTGGCGTCGACACGATCGAAGATGCGCGGATTGAAGAGCAGACGCTTGCCGGCCCGGGTCGCCGCTCGCGGCGCCGACACCTTGCCGGTCAAGACGAGCGGCTTGGCGTGGTCGCTCACGTTCTTCCAGGCCAGCTCACTGACCGTCGCAGACTCCAGGTGCGTGCGCAGTTGCTTCTCGATGAGCTCCTTGCGGTCGTGCTCGGCCGCGTTGGCCAGCCAGATCCGGTAGTAGTCTCCGACGACTCCGTGCAGCTCGCGACGGAAGGTCCCGCTGATCGCACCGTCGGGAGCGAGCTTCAGGTCCGCACGTGAGACGGTGCGATTCTCGTCGGCGGTCACGTCGGGAATGGACGTGAGCCCCTTCGTCTCGGGCGTCACGACGCACGCTGCCACGCCCCGGTAGCGTGGGGGTGTCCGACCGGCCGGGAGATCATGGGCCGGGCTGTAGTAGACGTCGGAGCCGCCAGCCCCGGCGCCCGGCAGGCGGACGATCGTGTCGGAGAAGAGCACCGGCACGGGAATGTCGCCGACCATGCCGCCGAGATCGCGAGACCTCACGTAGACCGGTTGAGCACGCACTCCCACCGCCCGAAGCATGGCGATCGTCAGGCCGGCGAGATCGGCGCTGGTCCCGTGACCGATCTGAAGTGCCTCGTCGGCCGTCTTCCGATGCACCCAGTGCCAGGTGCGACGAACCGCGAAGCGCTCACGCAGGCCCTGACGGATGGCTTCTGCCTTGGCGAGAGGCGTTTCACCCACGGCGAGTTGCTTGGCCAACTGCTTCGCCCGCTTGCTCTTGGAGAAGTAATCACGCCAGTCGGCCAGCTCGCGCGTGACGTAGCTCTTCCAGTCTTCGCCAAAGCTCATGGAGCCGACCGAGCGCAACACGAAGATCAACCGATGACGGAGATCGCCATCCGGTGGAGCGTTGGCCTCATCGGGGAAGGCCGGCACGTTGCGGAACTTGTAGCCATAGCCCCGCTCCTTGCCGACCGGGAACCAGACCTGCTCGAAGTCGGGCAGGTTGGACGGGTACTGGAAGGAGAAGAAGGAGACGATTCCCGGCGGCTGGAACACGAGACGACTCTCGATGACCGGGATGTTCCACTGCACGACCAAGGGGTCCGGGTAGACCCCTCGCTCGCCGTACTCCATGACCACGTCGAGGATCGCGCCGACCTGCACTCGTGGGAAGACGACCTTGACCTGCCGGACCTCGTCGGAGGACTTCTCGCCGGACTCCTGCTGAATGGCCTCTGCCGGGATGACGGTGCCGTCCGGGAGCACGGTCCTGGCCTGGACGCTCTTCATCTCCCAGTCACCGTAGAAGACGCGCTCGAAGTCGCCGTACTTCTCGACACCCGCCTCGGTGAGGATCTTCGTGCGGAGGTGGTAGAGGTGACGGTTGAACGAGTTGGGGTTCCAGACTTCCTGCTTCCCCTCGAAGAGAACCACTGCCGACGCCTCGGGCGCGAAGGGGACCGAACTCAGCTTGCGCTCGGCCTCGGTGATGGGCAGGTACTCCGCAGGGAGGCGATAGTCCTTGGCCTTGCCCCTGGGAAGCTGGCTGGCCTTCTCGTGCTTCTTCTGGGCCTCGGCCGGCAGCCCGGTGAGCAGGGCGGCAGCGGTGAAGAGCGCGAGCGAAACGAGACGGCGGGCGAAGTCGGGCACGGGTTCCTCCCTCGAAAAAGGAAACGGACAGGACGCGGACGGGAGCATACCTCGCAGGTGATGGGCGACTCTCGAGAGACAGGGCCTCGTGAGACCGACCGGGGCGAAGGGAACCAGTCCGAAAATTCCGTCCCCGGAGCCCTCTGCGTGGGCTCTCGGCGCCTAGCGCGGCGGAATGGGACATGGCATGATGCCGGCTCACCTGCGGTCAAGCGACCGCCCCCTCCTCGCACGCCCCGCCCAACCTCAATGTCGGCGGGATCCCCAGGGTCCGGGCCCCATCGGGCGCCGGTCTCCACGAGTCACTCCAGGATGGCAACCGTGGCCGAACGCTTCAAGGTCGGAGACAAGGTCGTCTACCCCAACCACGGCGTCGCCCTCATCTATGAAGTCAAGTCCGTGTCAGTGGGTGAGGACACGGAGGAGTGCTACTGCCTGCGCGTCGCGTCCAACAACACCAAGGTGATGATCCCCCTGGGCAAGGCCGACGAGATCGGCATGCGCAAGGTCATGGACGACAAGGAGGCCAAGCGCCTCATGCGTCGTCTCCGCGACCCGGACGTCACCACCGGCACCGACTGGAAGGAGCGCTTCCAGGAGAACGCCGAAAAGATGCGCACGGGCTCCATCCGCGACGTGGCGGACGTCATCAAGAGCCTGACGGTCCTCTCCGAGCAGAAGGACCTGTCCGACCGCGAAAAGCGGATGCTCGAGCGGGCCCGCTACCTCCTGGTCTCCGAGATGGCGGCCGCCGACGACTCCGAGGAGGACAAGGTCGAGGAGAAGGTCGACAAGGCTCTCGAGACCCTCGTCAAGAAGATGCGTGGCGACGACGAGGAAGAGGAGCCGAAGAAGGCCGCCAAGAAGACCGCCACCAAGGCCGCTGCGGCCGAAGACGAAGCTGACGACGACGCGAAGGCCGCCAAGAAGGCGACCAAGAAGGCCGCCGCCAAGACGGCGAAGAAGGCTGCCAAGAAGGTCGCCAAGAAGGCAGCGAAGAAGGTCGCCAAGAAGGCGGCGAAGAAGACCGCCAAGAAGTGACGCGAACGGCCCGGTCGCGGGGACCAGGCCCGACCGGGTGGCGTGAGCAAGCCTGCGCCCCGCCGCCCGCTCTGAACGAGAGGTCGGCGTGAAGGTCAAGCTGCACCACTGGATCTTCATCGGGATGGGAGGCGGCCTGCTGGTCGGCCTGCTCCTCTGGGTGATGGAGCTCTCGCCCGAACGTCTGGCCTCCATCACCTGGTGGCTCGACCTCTTCGGCGCAAAGATCTTCACCGGCGCGCTCAAGATGCTGGTCGCCCCGCTGATCTTCACGAGCATCGTGGCGGCCGTGGTGAGCCTGGGCACTCCAGGCGAGCTGGGCCGCATCGGCGTCAAGGCGTTGGTCTATTACGGCGTCACCACGACGGTGGCGGTGACCATCGGCCTGGTGCTCGTCTTGAGCATTCAACCCGGCATGAAGGGCAAGCGTCAGGAGCTCCGCAGCAACGTGGAGGCCGAGCTCGCTGCGGCCGGCGACGAGTTCCAGGGGAAGGTCGGCAAGATCTCCAACGCTCCTCGCGAGCCCAAGGAGATCCTCGCCAACACGATCAAGGACATCCTGAGCAACCCCTTCTTCGCTCTCACCCACAGCAAGAGCCTCGGGATCATCTTCTTCTCGATCCTCCTGGGAATCGCCATCACCGCCTGCGGCGAGGCCGGGCAACCAGCAGCAGCCTTCTTCAAGAGCCTGAGCGTGGCGATGTTCAAGCTGACGACGTGGATCATGTCGATCAGCCCGCTCTTCATCGCCTGCCTCATCGCGTCGATGGTGGCCAAGAACGGGCCCGAGGTCTTCCTCACCCTGGGCTGGTACGCCCTGACGGTCATCCTCGGCATCCTCCTGCACGTGGTCTTCTTGCTCACGCTGGTGAAGTTCGTCGGCAAGAAATCGCCCATGGAGTTCCTCCTCGGGATCCGCGAGGCCTGGGCCATCGCCTTCTCCACGCGCTCGAGCGCTGCGACTCTCCCGGTCACGCTGCACTGCCTCAAGAAGAAGCTCGGCGTGTCCGAGAAGACCTCCGACTTCGTGCTCCCGCTGGGCGCGACGGTCAACATGGACGGCACCGCGCTCTACGAGGGCGTGGCGGTGCTCTTCCTCATCCAGCTCTTCGGTGGGCTGGAGGGAGCGGCGGGTCTCGACCCGGCGACCCTGGGGTTCACCACGATCCTGATCATCTTCATCACCGCCGTCCTCGCCTCGGTGGGCGCGGCCGCGGTGCCGGACGCGGGCCTGGTCACGATGGTGCTGGTGGCGACGGCGGTCGGACTCGACGTCCGCTTCCTGCCGTTCATCTTCGCCATCGACGCCTTCCTGGACATGTTCCGCACGTCCACCAACGTCATGGGAGACAGCATCGGAGCGGTCATCATCGACCGCCTCGAAGGCGAGTCACCACCGGCGGCCGCGGCCTGACGCGATCGCATCCCGTTCCCGGTCACGAGACCAACGAGGCAGTTCAATGAAGGTCAAGAAGGCGGTCATCCCCGTGGCGGGTCTCGGCACCCGGCTGTTGCCGGCCACCAAGGCCATCCCCAAGGAGCTCGTGCCGGTGGTCTCGAAGCCGGCGGTGCAGTGGGTGGTCGAGTCGGCGGTCGAGTCCGGCATCGAGGAGATCATCTTCGTGAACTCGGCCGGCAAGCAGGCCATCGAGGATCACTTCGATGGCAACGCCGAGCTCGAGCGCACCCTCGAGAGCAAGGGCAAGACGGCCCTGCACGAAGCGGTGGTCAAGACTCGCAACCTGGCCAAGGTCGCCTCGGTTCGTCAACACGCGCCGCTCGGCCTCGGACACGCCGTGCTGCAGGCACGCCAGGTCGTGGGCGACGCCCCCTTCGCCGTCATCCTCCCGGACGAGCTCGTCTGCGGCGAGAAGCCGGCGCTGGCTCAGTGTCTCGAGGCCGCCGAGGCGACCGACGGACCGGTCATCGGCATCGTCGAAGTTCCGAAGGAAGACGTCTTCCGCTACGGCATCGTCGCGGCGGAGGAGCACGGCGAGACCACTCGCCGCATCACCGACATGGTCGAGAAGCCCCCCGTCGAGGAGGCCCCCTCGAACCTGGCCATCACCGGCCCCTACGTGCTGAGCCCGGAGGTCTTCGACCTCATCGCGGCGACTGAGCCGGGCTCCGGTGGCGAGATCCAGATCACCGACGCACTCCGTCAGCTCGCGCAGCAACGTCCGGTGCACGGCCGCTTCATCGAAGGCGCCCGACTCGACGTCGGTCAGCCCATGGGCTTCGTCCAGGCGAACGTGACCATGGGCTTGCAGGATCCGGAGCTGGGCGAGTCGCTGAGGGCGTGGCTGAAGGAGATGGTCGCGGACTGAGTCCGCTGGCCGATCTCGGAGGGAGCAACATGAAGTACTTGTTCTTCGTGTTCGGGGACGACGACTCGTCGACCCTGCACGAGGCGCCCGTGGACGAGAGTGACGCCGCCTACCTGGACCGCGTCGCTCCACTGCTCGAGCCGCTCCCCCACGAGGACTACTCGAGCGGCCCGATGGTGATCCTGCAGACGGGCGCCAAGTCGAGCTACGTGCTCGATGGAGAGCGGATCTACTGGTGCGTCGAGTGGGACCCCGGGCTCGTCGTCATCCGCTTCTCACCCGATGGCGACATGGCCTGGACTGCCCTGCGTTCGCCCGTCCCTCACTTCGGCGGACGCGATGCGAGCGAAGAAGAGATGGATGATTGGGATGAGGACGCGGACAACCCGCAGTACAACCTCATCTTCCGCCCCTGGGATGCGCAGTTCGAGGAGATCGACCGCGAGGGGATGAACGCCATCCCCGCGGACGCCGCCACTGCTGCCGCCTTCGAGGCCGCGGTCGCCACGGCCAACCGGCTCAACGAGGAGCAGGGCTCCTCGACTGACGACGACTGGCGTCAACGCTGCCTCGCCAACCTGGAAGCGCGCTGCGGGGATGGGATCCGACTGAGCTGACGCATTGGCGTCTTGCTACAGAGCACGAATCCGAGCGATCCCCCGCCCCATGCTCCCGTCACCCCGCTCGACCGCCGCGTCGAGCGGGAGCCACTCGAGCCCCTTGCTCTCACTCGGGTCGGCGACGGCCCTCTCCGGGCTCAGCGTTCGGATGAGGAAGCGCAGGTCGAAGTGCCAGTGCTCCGGCTCGCCCTTGCGCTCGGGGATCGCGTGGACGTCCACGTCGAGGAGACGCGGCTCACCGGTCGCGTCGAGTAGCCGAGGGTCGAACACGAGGTCGGACAATCTCGACTCCTCCGTCGCCTCTCTCATCGCCACCGCGCCGGCCCGCCGCTCCGACTCGGCGTGACCTCCGAGATTGAGCCAGAGCCCCAACTTCCGATGATGCGTGAGCAACATCCGCTCGTCGGAATCGAGCACGAAAGCCGAGCCCGTGAGATGCCCCTCCACCACGCCGCGATCGAACGGGTCGTCCGTGCGATCGACGAACTCCCGGATCGACGTGAGGTGCCTGGCCTCGATCTCACTCGCGGGGTGATGCGCCTCCAGCAGCGCCGTCAGCGCTGCGCGGTCCTCGGAGGTGAAGGTCATCCGGGCTGGGTGCGACTGAGGTAGGCCACGGCTTCCTTGGCACAGGTCAGGCAGTAGCCGTGTTCCTGCCTGAGGTTCTCCATCGTCCGCTCGACCCGCTTGCGCAGCTCGGGCTCGAGGTCCTCGGCATCGTCGGTCTCGTGCAGGAGAAGGTTGTCGCGCACCTCCTCCATGGCCGCACGATTCTTCTCGAAGTAGTCGTCCTGAAGAGCCCGCAGGGCATTCGGGAACAGCGCGGCGAGCTCCACTTCGGAATCCGCGTGCTCGACGCGGAAGGCGCCGATGGTGCCGAGCACCGCCTCCCGGAAGCGCTCGGACTCGTCGGAGCCGGAGACGATCGCCTCCACGTCTTCGAGGAAGCCCTGGTCGGGCTCGCGCGCCTTCCCGGTGACGGGATCCTGGATGCGTTCGTTCTTCTTCAGCGCCGACAGCTCCTGCACGTAACGCTCGAAGATCCGGACGTACTCGTCGGGGTGGACGAGCTGCATGGCGTCCCGAAGCTCGGCGTGAACCCGCTCACGATAGATCTGCTCGACGGTGTCGATGGCTCCGTCCGGATCGTGGTAGCCACCATCGGCCTCGACCCGTAGGAAGTCGTGCAGGGTCTTGTCCTTCGTCATCCGCCGCAGCCGCTCGAAGAGCAACGACGGCGTGAGACAAGTGTCTGCATCGTGCACGCAGTCCATGAGGACCTGCCGCATCTCCCGCGCCGACGGCCCATAACGACCTTCGAAGTGGATGTGGTCGCGGAACTCCTCCCGCAGCATCCCCACCGCGCCCTTGAGCAGCTGACGCTCGTCGGCAGCCAAGCGCTCGGGAGCTTCGCCGGTGTCGTAGAGCACCGCCTTCTCGATCGGAGCGAGCTCGCGGACCAGCGCGCGCGTCTCCGGAGGATGGTTCTCCGGGTCGGGCCGGTGCAGCCGACACAACACGGCCCAGGTCGCCGCGAGGTCCAACACGTGAGGATCGATGCTCACGTCTGCCGAGCGCACCTGCCGCTCGTGGAGCGCTCGCTCCTTGCTGATCTGCAAGAGGTACGGGACGGTGACGAGCTCCATCCGCGCGTTGAAGGACGCGAACAGCGGCGTGGTCTTGAGCTCGTCGAGGTGACTCTCGTTGCTGGTCGCCACGAGGATCGCGTCGAGCTGCGCGATGGACGTCGGCAGCATGACGATGCCCTTCTCACAGGTCGTGAGGAGGTACTTGTTCATCTCGATCGGACGCTTGAGGAAGTCGGAGAACTCGATCATCCCCCGGTTGCCGTCGACGAGATCGCCCACCGGCACGAACAGGTTCACGTCGTGGAAGGCCGGTGGCAAGGCATGCACGCTGCGGTCGGCCACGACCTGCACTTCGCTCGCGTCGACGTGGGTCTGCGGCGCGATGCGCACGGCCGAGCTGCGATAGCGCTGCGAGATGTAGAAGCGCTCGACCTGCACGTGCTTCAGGACCTGCTGCAGGTCGCCCCGGTACAGGCTGAACAGGCCGTCGAAGATGCGCTTGCTCTTGGCCGACAGCTCACCCTCGATGAGATGAGCGTGCTGGCGACGATCGGCCTCGTCCTCGAACAGGTCCTCGAAGAGCTCGCGACGCAGGTCCGAGGGCAGCAGGTAGATCGGCGGGTCCTTGAGCTCGCAGGCGATCTTGGCAGCGATCTCGTCTTGACCGAGGAAGGCGTAGGTCTGGTCGCGACCACGCGGTCGACGCTCGTCGGAGAAACCCAACCGACCACCCTGGGCTTCCCGGTTCGGGAAGATCCACGAGAAGCGATGAAGACAACCCTCCGTGGTCTCCGAGTAAGCCTCGAGCGCTCGGAACACGAGCTCGCAGAAGGTCGTCTTGGCCGAGCCGTTGGGACCATGGAGGAGGATGAGTCGGTCGGCTCGACCATCGCGCGCGAAGTTGCACAGCGCCTGGTAGAACTCGCGCTGGATCTCCTCTTGCCCGATGAGGGGTTCCCGACCGTCGTCGAAGGGCGCATCGAAGAGCTTGAAGCGCACCGCCTCACCGCCGATGCCATCGACGACCTCGGTGCCGAAGTGCTCGAAGCAATCGGCGATGTAGCGCGCGGCGATGCGGCCGTGGTGCCGGGGGCGTTCCAGGAACTCGGCGAGGTACTCCTGGAAGGAGAGCACCAGGCTCTCGGACTCGAAGCGCTCGGTACAACGCTTCGAGAGCTGCTCGAGGATGTCGCGCGTGTCCATCGCAGTCCCTCGCTGGTCGTGAGAGGAGTGGGGCGCGGGCCACGACGTGCGGCGTCATCGAGCCGATGAGCGCTCCGACCCCGATGCTATCCTGGCCGGCCCCGTCCATCATCTGCCCGCCCAGGGAGGACCGAACGTGATGTCAGACCGTCTCCGGCCGGGACTCTTTCTCCTCGTCGGGCTCTTGAGCCTTCCGTCCCCGACTTTCGGCGGCTCGGCCTCGTCTCTCCACCGCGACCCCTCCCTGCGTCTCCGCGCCCTCGTCATTCGGGCCGAGGACCAGCGAGACGCCGCAGCGCCCGGCCTCGCCGCGGCCCTCCGGCACGCCGACCCGGTGCTCCGGGCCCGCGCCGCTCGAGCCCATGGTCGCATCGGCGAGGGCTCTTCGGTCCCCCTCCTCCTTCCCCTGCTCGTCGACGCTTCGCGTGACGTCCAGGCGGAGGCCCTCTTCGCCCTCGGCGAGATCGAGTCACCCGCCGCGGCGGCCTCGCTCACCCAGGGGCTCCTCTCGAAGGATCCCGAGCTCCGCTCGCTGGCGGCCGAGGCGCTGTCGAAGCTCCGGCTCTCCGACACTCAGCGTCGCAACGCTGGCGCCCAGGTCGTCGCCCGCCTCCTCGGCTCGGACGCGCCCGTCGAGCAGCTCGTGCCGACGCTCCGCATCGTCTTCCGCTTCGGGGCCGAGACCCCGGGCCTGAACGAGGCCCTCGCCCGCCACGCCGAGCACCCGAGCGCTGCCGTGTCCGAAGCGGCCCTCCACTCGGCTTTCCGGCTCGCCGACGACAACCTGGCGTCGACCTTCGTCAGCGCCATCGGTCAGGCGCGCAGCCCCGGCATCCTTCGTCAGGCCCTCCGTGGGCTGAGTCGGGTCGCCCGAGCGCGCTCCGACGAGAATCCGGCGCCGACGGCCTGGCGCAACCTCGCCCTCAGCCTGCTCCGACGCGAGCGCGACCACCGGCCTGGTCCGAGCTGGAGCCGTGAGCTGTCGGCCAGCGAGCTCGATCCCCGCATCGTCGTGCGCGTGGGTGCCCTGCGCTTCCTCGCCAGCGTCGAGCCCCTCGAGGACGCCGCCGCGACCGCGCTCATCACCGAGCAGCTCGCCGCCTCCAGCCATCAGGTCCAGCGCGCGGCACTCGCCCTGGCCCAGGCCTGGAAAACGAAGGGTCTCGTTCCGACGCTGCGCGAGCTCATCCGGCAGCCTGGTCGACTCGACCTGCGAGCCGACGCCCTCACCGCCCTGGCCGCGACCCTCGGTGACGAGGCCGGCCCGGACCTCCAGCGGGCCGCGGCGGACACCGACTGGCGACTCCGCGCGGCCGTGGCCAACGCCACCGGCGTCGACGAGCTGGCCACGCACGCCAGCATCCAGGCGGTCCAGGACCGTCTCCTCGCCGACAGCGACCCCCGCGTCCTCGCGCCAGCCCTGGCCGCGCTCGACCCGAAGACCCACGCCGGCGCGCCTCTCGCCCTCACCTCGGCCCTCGGTCACGCCGACGTCGTGGCCCGCGCGGTGGCCGCGAGCCGCCTCCCCGAGCTGGTCGACGCCGGGAAGCTCAAGAAGGCGGCCGCCGACTCGGCTCTCCGCCGCTGCCTGACCGCCAGCGCCAAGGACGAGCTCGGCGACGCGCGGGTCGGCTCCTTCGAGGCCCTCACCGAGCTCCACGAAGACGACCTGGTCGGTGTCCTCAAGCTCGGACTCGCCCACGAGGACTACAACCTGCGGCTCCGAGCCCGCGAGGTCGCCCGCCGAAAGGGGCTCGACGAGCTGGTGGAGTGGCCAATCGCCCCGGTCCGGACCGGTCGTGACATCGCCTTCTACCGCGATGCCGCCGTCGACGAGGCGTCAGGTGCCAGCCGGATTCTTCGTTTTCACACCCGCCACGGCGCCGTGGACGTCGAATTGGCCCTCGGGGACGCCATCCTCACGGTGCTCCGCATCGAGGAGCTGGCCTCGGCCGGCACCTTCGACGGCCTGGGCTTCCACCGAGTCGTCCCCGACTTCGTCGTGCAGGGGGGTGATCCCCGGGGAGACGGCTGGGGCGGCCCCGGTCCCACCCTCCGCTGCGAGATCAACCGCCTCCCCTACCGCCGCGGCACCATGGGCATGGCGCTCTCCGGCAAGGACACCGGCGGCAGCCAGTTCTTTTGGTGCCATTCGCCCCAACCTCACCTGAACGGTGGCTACACCGTGTTTGGGGCGATTTCTGAGGATTCTCTGCCCCTCGTGGACCGGATTCGGCGCTTCGACCGCATCTCTCGGGTGGAGTCCGTGGCACCGAAGGACGAAAAGCGGTGAAACCCGCCTGGAGGGGTGCCGTAGCGCCAAGAGCCTCGAGGGAGGCGACAACCCTCGGGGGCGGCCGACCGCCCGGCGGGGCGGGAGGACAGGACGCGTGAAGCCCGATCCAGCGCTAGCCGAGCTGCCTGACGAAAAGGTGGTTCGCCTCGTGCTGCGAGGCCGGGAAGACCTCTACGCGATCCTGGTCGACCGATACCGCCGCCGGATCGTGGGCCACTTGATGCGTTACGTCGGAAAGCGTGATGACGCCCTGGACATTGCCCAGGAGGTCTTCTTGAAGGTCTACCAAAACCTGGCTCGATTCGATCCGAGCTACCGCTTCTCGACGTGGATCTATTCGATCGCGAGCAATGCTGCGATCGACAAGCTGCGCCGAAAGAAGGTTCCGACCACCTCGCTCGACCAACCGATCTCGACCGACGACGGCGAGATCGCGAGAGAGCCGGTCGGACCGGCACGGACCGCCGACGAGATCGTCGGCGCCGAGGACCTGATGGCAGAGGTGGAGTCCGCCATCCAACGCCTGCCCGATCAGTACCGCGAGCTCATCCTCCTTCGTCATCCGGGAGGACGTTCGTACGACGAGATCGCCAGCATCACCGGTCTCCCGCTGGGAACGGTGAAGAACCGAATATTTCGCGCACGGCAACGTCTCCGAGACGACCTCGGTGACTTGCTGCCAGCGGGTACCTGAGGCCCGAGTCCGGTGGAAGAAACGACGAGGACGCCATGAACTGTGACGACGCCAGGGCGCTGCTGTCCGACCATGTCGATCGCTTGCTCTTGCCGAATGAGGCGATGCCGCTGGAGCGCCACCTCGAACGCTGTGACGACTGCCGTCACGAGCAGGCCCTGCTGGGCTCGCTGGTCTCCACCCTCGAAGGACTCGAGGATCCGGAGGTCCCGGACGAGTTCACCGCTCGGGTCATGGCCGAGCTTCCCGAACGCCTTCCGGCCCAGGAAGGTGCGGGTCACGTGCTCCGCTGGGGTCTCGTGTGCGCGGCGGTGTTCTCGGCCTTCGTCGTCGGTCTCGCCCTGCTCCCGAAGCTCGGCGGTGCCGAGGTCGCTCGCGACACCTTGCGTCCGCTGGGCGCCTCCTTCGAGCTCGGCGGGCTGCTCCTCGCTCACGCGGCGGTGGCCATGGCAGCGACGCTCGATCGAGCGGCGTCGTTCCTCACGTCCCTGAGCTGGGTGCACGCGGCGGGCTTCGGCATGCTCTTCGTCGGCGCGAACCTCGCTCTCATGACGGCACTGCGTCGCTACCGCGAGTGCTCGCAGCCCGCGATGTTGACCTGGACGTGATCCCAAGACTCCTCAAGGCAGCGCTGCTCCTGGCAGCGCTGCCTCACGTGTTTTCGGCCCCGGTCGTCCTGGCCGAGCCTCAGGGCTCGACCAGCGGCCTCTTGTTGAGCCTGGGCGAAGAAGCGGTGGTCGCCGACGACCATCACGGTGACGTCATCGCCCTGGCCGGCAACGTGCGCGTGAGCGGTCGCGTCAGCGGCGACGCCGTCGCTCTGCTCGGCAAGGTCAAGATCGAGCCTGGCGCGGAGGTCTCGGGCAACGCGCTGGCCGTGCTCGGTCGTCTCGACGTGCAAGAGGGCGGTGCGGTCGGTCGTCGTGCGGAAACTCTCGGCGAGATCCCCGTCGGCGAAGGGCTCGGCTACTTCGGCTTCGCCTACTCGGCGCCGGTGCTCACCCTGCGACTGCTCGGCCTGCTCGTCGTGGGCGTGCTCGCGTCCATCGGTGCCTGGCTCGGCCGTCATCTCGTGCGACGGGGTGCCGCTCATCTTCAGCGTCACCCGTGGCGCATCGGCGGCATCGGCCTGCTCGGCTATCTCATCCTCATGCTCACGACGATCATGGCGATCGCGCTCGTCCGGGTCTTCGTCGGCTTGCCGCTGCTCTTCCTGCTCATCGTCGGGTGGTGCTGCGTGGCAGCCCTGGGCATGGCGTGTTGCTTCCACGCTCTCGGCGGTGTCGTCCTGAGTCGAACGGGTCCGCAAGGTCGCTTCGCCTCGCTTCAGTTCCTCGTGGGCTTCGGGATCTTCGCCATCCTCCACTTCATCCCGCTGCTCGGTGAGCTCAGCCTGCTGTGGCTGCTCGCGCTCGGCACGGGCGCCATGCTCGTCATGCGCTTCGGTGGTCCGAAGAGGGTGGCCGTTCCGGCCTAGTCGCTTCCGAACACGGACCGCTCACCACCGGCAACCGAGTTGGCGCTTCTCGGTCTCGGCCGCTACCCTCCCCTCCCGCTGCACGCCGTTGCAGCGTGCTCAACAAGACCAGGAGCCTCCCCATGCCGACCGAAGCCACCACCGAGACCTTCGACGAGCTCGTGCTGAACGCCTCCCCAGACAAGCCCATCGTCGTCGACTTCTGGGCACCCTGGTGCCAGCCCTGCTTGATGCTCGCCCCGACCCTCGAGGCACTTGCCGACGAGGCAGGTGAGCGCTGGCAGCTCGTCAAGGTGGACGTGCAGCAGGAGCCTCAGCTCGCCGCGAAGTTCGGCATCCAGGGCATCCCCTGCCTCAAGGCCTTCGTCGGTGGAGAGATCAAGTCCGAGATCGTCGGCAACCAGAGCGCCAACAGCTTGAAGGACTGGATCGACACCTTCGCCTGATCCGTTCCGGAGACGTCAGCCGTGCCACGAGACGCCACGCTCGACACCTTCGATGAGCTCGTCCTCCAGGCTTCACGCAAGCACCCGGTCGTCGTCGACTTCTGGGCGCCGTGGTGCCAGCCCTGCCTCCAGCTCGCGCCCCTGCTCGAGGAGCTGGCAGCCGCGGCTGACGGCAAGTGGGAGCTGGTCAAGATCGACGTCCAGGAAGAGCAGCAGCTCGGCGCTCAGTTCGGCATCCAGAGCATCCCCGCGCTGAAGGCCTTCGTCGACGGCACGGTGCACTCGGAGATGGTCGGCGCGATGTCACGCGACCAGCTCCTGTCGTGGATCGGCACCTTCGTGGCCGGCGAGGAGAGCGAGCACCTCGCGCTCGGTCGGAAGGCGGCCGATGCCGGTGACGACGCGGCCGCCCGCCAGCACTTCGAGGACGCGCTCGAAGCGAAACCCGGCTTGGCCGAGGCTCAGGTCGGCCTGGCCGAAGTGCTGTTGAAACAGGGTGAGACGGAGGAAGCCAACCGCTTGCTCGCCGGCCAAGACGGTGAGGACGCAGCAAGGCTGCGCCTGCAAGTCGCTGCCGCCGAAGCTCCCTCGCTCGACGAAGCACGCGCCGCCGCCGAGAGCGGTGACCCGGCGGCCCTCCACGCTCTCGGGCTGCGCGCCGCTGCCGAAGGGGAGTATCGGGAGTCGCTCGAGACCCTGCTCGCCCTCGTCAAGAAGGACCGCAGCTTCGGCGACGACGCTGGTCGCAAGGCCATGGTCGAGGTCTTCGCCATCGCCGAGCCCAAGGACCCCGAGCTCGTCGACGAGCTGCGTCGGCAGCTCGCGATGACGCTCTACTGAGAGCCGCTCTCTCATGCCTCCGTGACGGCCGTGGTCATCCCCGACCGACTCGCCCGTGGCTGGCAGGGAGACGAGCAGGGTGAAGCTTGGCTTCGCGGGCTGCCAGATGCAGTCCATGAGCTGACCGACCGCTGGTCCCTCTCGCTCGGTCGTCCCTTCGATCACGAGGAGGTGAGCTGTGCCTGGGTCGCGCCGGCACGCCGACCAGACGGCAGCCATGCGGTCTTGAAACTCGGCCTCCCTCACTTCGAGGCCGAGCACGAGATCGCCGGCCTCTCGTTCTGGAGCGGAGAGCCGACGGTCCGGTTGCTCGAAGCCGATCACGATCTCAACGCCTTGCTGCTCGAGCGCTGTCATCCCGGCACGCCGCTTCGCGCGTTGCCCGAGCGCGAGCAAGACGTCGTGCTCGCCGGCCTCCTTCGCAGGCTCTGGCGGAAGCCCGAGGAAGGAGTTCCGTTCCGCCATCTCTCGGAGCTGCGATCGCAGTGGGTCGAGCTGTCCTCACTCGATCCGAATCGACACGACCTCCCCCTCATTCGAGATGGACGGGCGCTGTTCGACGAGCTCGCTTCGAGCAGCGAAGACGACGTCCTCCTCGCGACCGACCTTCACGCCGGCAACGTGCTGCGGGCCGAGAGAGAGCCCTGGCTCGTCATCGATCCCAAGCCTTTCCTCGGCGACCCCGCCTACGACGCGACGCAACATCTCCTCAACTGCGAAGCACGACTGTGCTCGGACCCGTTCGGCACCCTCACTCGTGTTGCCGAGCTCCTCGATGTGGACGCGGAGCGCGTTCGACGATGGCTCTTCTCACGCGTCGCCGGAGAACGCTTGCCGAGCGATGGCTCGGACGACCTGCTCGCACTGGCTCGGAAGCTGGCTCCGCAGTGAGAGAGGGGAGCTCAGCTCTCCTCGACCTCCACGTCGGCGTCCTCTCCCTCGTCCGCCTGCCAACCGCGCAGCTTGCGTAGGAGAGTCTGTCGAGTGATGCCGAGAACCTTGGCGGCTCGTGTCTTGTTGCCGTTCTCGTCTTCGAGCACGGCCAGCACGTGACGTCGCTCCATCTCGGCCAGGCTGCGATCGACGGGAGCCGGCGGCTCGACCACCGGTACGCTCGGCTCGGACGTCGCAGCCGGCATCGGCGCCGCGGGGTTCGGTGCAGCCTCGAGAGCGGGTGACACGGGACGCGGAGACGTCTTGACCCCCAACCGCCCCCCGAAGTGCTCGGGTCGGATGAGGCCGCCGCGAGCATGAACGGTGGCCCGCTCGACGAGATTGCGCAGCTCGCGAATGTTGCCGGGAAACTCGTAGGTCTCGAGCCAGGCCAGGGCTTCGTCGGAGAAGCCCCGCACCTCGCCTCGGCCCGATCGCGCGAGGAAGCCCCGCGCGAGATCGGCGATGTCTTCTCGTCGCTCGCGCAAGGCCGGCATCGCGACGTGCAGGACGTTCAGGCGGTAGTAGAGATCCTGACGAAAGCGACCTTCGCGAATGAGTGTTTCGAGATCGAAGTGCGAAGCTGCCAGCACTCGAACGTCGACCTGGCGACCTTGCACCGAGCCGACCCGGCGGATCTCCTGGTCCTCGATGACCTTGAGGAGCTTGGGCTGGAGACCCAGCTCCATGTCGCCGATCTCGTCGAGGAAGAACGAGCCCGTGTCCGCCACCTCGATGAGCCCCGGCTTGGCCTTGGCCGCACCGGTGAACGCACCCGTCGCGTGAGCTGCTCGAGTCGGAGCTCTTCGGCCACGCGGCGGGTGCGTTCACCGGTGCGGCCAAGGCCAAGCCGGGGCTCATCGAGGTGGCGGACACGGGCTCGTTCTTCCTCGACGACCTATTTCTGGCC
>JBCCFW010000062.1:0-36381 GCA_039029535.1 Acidobacteriota bacterium | reverse complement strand
CGGCGTGACCCGATAGACCTGCCGGAGCCCGACACGTCCGGCGTCGGGCCTCCATCCGCAGGCGACGTCCTTCTCCGTCGTCGCTTCGGGAGGTCTCGCCATGCTTCGAGCTCGGGTCGTCGTGTTGCTGTCGTTGACTCTCACCGTGGCCGACGTGGCTCACGGTCAAGTCAGCTCCGGTTACCGGCAGCTCGAGCAGGACTTGAGCTCCGGCGGGCCGAGCACGGGCACGAGCACCCTGAGCTCGACGAGCTTCCAGGTCACGCTCGAGGTCGCCGGCACGGGGCGGAGCGGCCAGCTCCTCAGCAGCCCGAGCCATCGCGTCGGTGACGGCCTGACTTGGGCCGCCGTGCCGCCGTCCGAGGTGTCCGAGCTCCGTTGCACCCTCGATGGCCTGCGCTGGGACCTCGCGCCCTACGGCGACACCTACACGCTTCGCCGCGGCCTGCTCAGCGAGCTGGCAGACGGCTACGGCGACGCGCTGGCCTGGGACATCGTCGGCAGCCGCTCCGACGACGACACCCTGCCTCCGCCCGGTGACGGCTTCTTCTACCTCATCGGGGCCACGAGCCGCCTGGGCGAGGAAGGACCGCTCGGTCGCGACAGTCGCGGCGTCTCTCGCTGAGTCTCACTCCAGGGAAAGGACAGGCTTCATGTCTCTCATCACCCGTCGTCGTTGTGCCGTCTCCGGTCTCCTTCTCGCCTCGGTGTTGCTGTCCTGGCCGGCCGGGGCGGCTTCGCCACCGGATGCGCTCAGCTATCAAGGCGTCCTCCGCGACGCCGAGAACCGACCCATCGAGGTGGCCACCTCGATGCGCTTCCACTTCTGGGACGACGCTGCCAAGACCACGTTGCTGCTCAGCGATGATCAGGGCCTGGTCGACGTGAGTCGGGGCCTGTTCAACGTCAAGCTCGGCACGGGCACGGTGACCCCGGGCGCGGCCACGACCCTGGCGGAGGTCTTCGCGCAGCACGGGACCGTGCACGTCGAGCTCGAGATCGGCGGAGAGCTGCTCAGCCCGCTCGTCGAGTTCCGCTCGACGGGCTACGCCCTCAACACCGATCGCCTCGATGGCATGGATGCCACCGACTTCGCCACGGCGGTCCACGCGCACTCCGGCGAGGACATCACCAGCGGGCGGGTGGGGGAGCCCTACCTCGACGACGTCATGACCCGTGACGACGAGGTCGTCCCCTTCGTCCTGGAGGCCGACGGTCAGGGCTCCGGTCTCGACGCCGATCTCTTCGACGGTCGCGAGCTCGAGGACTTCGTGCTGGCCACCGGAGCGGTCGGGCGGACGCCCGAGCAGATCGCCAGTCTCCTCTGGCACGACGTGAGCCTGTCCTTCGAGCCGATTGCCACGAACAGCCAGCCGCACGACGTGGTCTTCGCCGGCTCCGACATCATCACCGTGACACGCACGGCCAACACCATGCAGTGGTTCGACACCGACGCGGGCACGCTGTCCCGGTCGATCAGCATCGGGATTCGGCCGCACTCCCTGGCCTTCGACGGTGAGCACGTCTGGGTGACCATGTCGAGCAACGACACCGTCCGGAAGGTCCGAGTCCGGGACGGGTCGATCCGTGGCACCTTCGACACTGGGGCCGATCCGCGAGGCGTAGCCTTCGACGGGACCCACGTCTGGGTTTGCAACTTCGCCGACGACTCGGTCGACAAGATCCGGGCGAGTGACGGGGTGCGCCTCGACCGCATCCTCGTGGAGGCCGGACCGACCGCGATCGCCAGCGACGGGACCCAGGTCTGGATCGCGTGCGAGACCGCCAACTCCGTCATTCGGCTTCGCATCAGCGATGGCGTGCACCTCGGTGGTCAGGCGGTCGGTCTGAATCCCAGCGGCATCGCCTACGACGGTGCCCACGTCTGGGTGACCAACACGGGTGGCGACACGGTGACGCGTCTTCGCGCCGACGTCGGCCTCCCGGCGGGTGCCTACGCGGTCGGACCTTCACCCCAGCAGGTGGTGTTCGATGGGCGCAACGTCTGGGTCAGTCACGAGGACGGTGTCTCGCAACTCCGCGCCACCGACGGTGCCCAGCTCGCCGAGCATCCCCTGGCTCTTGACGCCCGTGGCCTCGCCTTCGACGGTCGCAAGATGTGGGTGGCCTCGACCAGCGGGAACACGCTCACGCGTTTCTAGGGAATCTCCGACGCAAGGTCTCGACGAAGGCCCGATTGGCCTTCGCCGAGACCATCTCGAGGGGGGAGACGCCTCGCTTCCAGGCGAGGAAGAAGGTCAGGCCGAGGGCGACGAAGGTCACCACGAAGTTCGGCCAGGCGTTGAGCTCCCACTGACCGTTCCAGGTCCACTTCCACCGATCCGAGAACGGGAAGAGGTAGGAGAGCGGCCACTGGAAGCCGTCGGGGCCGCGCGAGCCGACGACGTCGCCGAGCAGGTGGAGGTGGACGCTCAGGAAGGCGAGCCCGGCGGTGAGCCAGCGTCGCTCGGCCACGACGAAGCCGACGATCGCTGCGAGCACGGCGAAGCTCAGGTTGTGACCCACGGTGTGGTGGTACTTCGAGTACCAGAGCAGCGGCTGGTCCCAGCTCCGGGTCGCAAGCTCGGCGACGATGCCCGCTCCGTCGATGTCGGAGGCCACGCCGGCCAGCGTGACGACGACTCGCTCGCGCTGCGACAGTCGCTGGCTGTTGGCGGTGACCCAGCCGACCAGGAAGTGCGTGATGGGGCTCATGGAGGTCGACTCTAGCGTGCTCCCTCGTGGGCATGACGACTTTCTCGTCGGGCCATGTACTTCCGGGTGATGACGGCCGACATTCTCGGTCCGGCGACTGGCATCCCGGTTTTTCACTTCACTGGAACGTGACATGAAACTCCGCCCGTCATGGGTGGCCGTGCTCCTCGTGGCGAGCGCGTGCCAGGCCCAGTTCGCAACGACCGAAGTCTCCGCTCCCGGAGCGACTCCCTTCCTCCTCGACACCCAGCAGTGGAGTTGGGAAGACCTCAGCCCGACCGTCCCGGACGTTCTCTACAACGTCCTCCGGCTCCGACCCGGTGACGAGGGCTTTCGCTGCGTCGCCTCCAACCTGTCGACCTCGTCCTGGGAAGGTGATCCCGAGCTCCCGCCACCCGGCGAGGCCTGGTGGTATCTCGTCAATGCCGACGATGGCTGGCAGGAGAACCGGCACGGAAGCACGCTGGACGTGTCCGAGCGTTGCGCCTGCAGTGGCACCCTGCCCGAGCCGGCGCCCGACCTCATCGCCGAGGTGGTCGGTGACTTCAGCGAGCCGGTCCACCTGACCGCCCCTCGGCACGATCGCATGCGGGCCTACGTGGTCGAGCGTGGGGGAGTCATCGAGGTGCTCGACCTGCGAGACGACACGAGCCAGGTCTTCCTCGACATCAGCGCGCAGGTCCGAGTGCGTGGAGAGATGGGCCTGCTCTCCCTGGCGTTTCATCCCGAGTTCGAAACCAACGGTCGCTTCTTCGTCTACTACAACGCGCCGGGCGGTGCGTTCGGCGAGGGCGTCGCGCGGGTCGCCGAGTTCGTCGCGAGCGATCCCGACACGGCCGATCCCCTGAGCGAGCGACTCATCTACGAGAGCGACCGACCGACCCCCGTTCACGTCGGCGGACAGGTCGCGTTCGGACCACGCGACGGCTACCTCTACGTGAGCCTGGGAGACGGCGACATCCCCGACGCTGCGCAGCTGCTCGACAGCGAGCACGGGAAGATCCTCCGCCTCGACGTCGACTCGGGTGAGCCCTACGCCATCCCGCCGGACAACCCCTTCGTCGACGTCCCCGGCGCGCTGGGCGAGATCTGGTCCTACGGCCTGCGCAACCCCTGGCGCTTCACCTTCGACCGCGAGACCGGCGACCTCTGGCTGGGAGACGTGGGCGACGGTTGCTCCGAAGAGGTGAGCCGCGGGCTCGCGACCGCCGGTGGAGGCGAGAACTTCGGCTGGCCGATGATGGAGGGCATCTACTGCGCCGCGGCCGAAGACTGCCTCACCACCTGCGGTGGGTGTCCGACCGTCACCGAGTGTGCCGAGCTCACCGGACCGGTCGTCGACTTCAGCCGGATGGAAGTGCCCGGGACCTGCTCGGTCATCGGTGGTCACGTCTACCGAGGCTGTCGCATGCCCGAGATGACCGGCCGCTACTTCTACGCCGATTGGTGCGCGGGCGACATCTGGTCGTTCCGACTGGACGGCGACGAGCTGGTCGACCTCAGGGAGTGGGACTTCCCCGAGATCTGGGGGCCCGTGTCCTTTGGCGAAGACGCACGCGGTGAGATCTACGTCATGACCGCGGAGTACGTCCTGAGGCTGTCTCCAGGCTAGCTTGCGGCAGCGTCGAATCGGGTTTCGGCTGAACGCACGACCAGGCGGGCGGCGGCGTCCGCCAGGAGCGACTCCGGCTGACAGCCGAGCAGGCGGAGTCGCCGGACCAGCGCACCCTCGGTGGCGCCGAGCGCAGGGCTGCCGTGGGAGCGCGGGCCGAGGACGGTCATGACGGCGACCGTGCGCTCGATGCGGTCGGCGAGCCGGGCGAGCACGGCGACGAAGGCCTGGACCTGCTCGGCGGGCCAAGGAGTGGGCGGAGCGTCGTTGACCTGCGAGAGCAGCGTGAAGCGAGTCCCCCCGCGATCGGGCACGAGCCGTGCGCGGATCCGATGCTCGTCGGGCGTGCGGTCCTCCGTCATCTCGCCACCACCGTCGACGTCGAGGAGCTCCGCGACGTCGGCGAGCTCGCCGAAGTCCAGGCCGGAGGCGCGCAGGCCGAGGCTCACCGCGCTCACGGCGACGGCCTCCTTGTCGAGCTTCGCGAACCAGTTCTCTTCTTCCTGCCGCAAGACCATGACGAGCTCGGTGCGACCGTTCGCGTTGATGTCGACGAAGCTCGAGCCGCAGCCGAAGATCGATTGGCTGAGCACTGGGATGCAGGTCGCGACCGGTAGGGGGAGGAAGGGCGAGGCGTGCGCGGTGGGACGCCAGCTCGCCAGGCCGTGCCAGGCATGAACGAGATCGCGTAGCTCGGCCCGACCCAGCTCGGCGCGGCGCGTGCGGCCGGCGAGCACCCGCGCGATCCACGGCGTGAGCTCGTGGCCGGCGGGGAGGTGACCGATGGCCAGCTTCGTGTCCGCGGCGCTGGCCATCGGGGACTGTGCGGCGGTGTCGGCGAGGACCGGCTCGACGGGAGGCCCGGGCGGCACGACGAAGGTCATCCCGCACCAGGTGCAGGGGGAGGAGGGGATGGTGCGGTCGCAGGCGGGGCAGGCCACGCTCGAGGGCTTCGCGCGTTCGGCGGACTGTTCGTCGCGGAACAGCGTCACCACGTGCTCGGGGAAGGAGAGCGCGCCGCCGCAGACGTGGCAGCCGCGACCGATCCGCTTCCTCAACGAGCGCACGGGGGCCTGAAAGCTGCGTCCGCAGGTGCCCGTGCAGGCGAAGGTGACGACCTCGTTCAGCGCGTCGACGGAGGCCACGTGCCGGCGGACCTCGTCGGGGAAGACCAGCTCGCAGCCACAGGTCTGGCACCAGCGCTGGTCGGCCTGAATTCGGCGCAGCAGCTCGTCGATCGGCGTCGCGTACCGACGGCTGCACGCCGAGCAGTGGTACTCCACGGAAGCACTCATGCTCGCTCCTCCCAATGAAGAGAGAGTAGTGCCGAGAGGGTGGCTTGTCACGCTGCCTGGCAAGTTGAAGGGACGGCGGTAGCCTGTCCCGATGAGCACCGATTCCCACGAAGACGGGGCGAGCGCCCCTTCATGGCGGGCCCGCGTTGACGAAGCGCTGGAGAGGAACCGTGCGGGCTCCGAGACGCCCGTGCTCGGCTGCTCCGAGGTCGAGCTCGCGGACTTCGAGCAACGTCACGGGCTCCAGCTACCGGCGAGCTATCGCCGCTTCCTGAGAGCCACCGGCAAGCGGAGCGAATTCCTGATGGGGAGCGACCTCCTCTTTCACGAGCTCGCCGGGCTGCAGTCCGAGGCTCAGCGTCTTCTCGCTGACGAGGAGGAGCCGCCGAGCCTGCCGAAGAAGGCTCTCGTGTTCTGCGGGCATCAGGGATACCAGTTCCTGTTCTTCGAGCTGGCAGGGGCTGCGGACCCCGAGGTCCTCTACTTCCTTCAGGGACGGCGTGACTTTCAGGTCGTGGCCGCGTCGTTCTCCGAGTGGCTCGCCAGCGCAGTCCGTGACGAGTATGGCGGTCACGGTGATGGGGCGCAGTGAGCTCGACCCTTCGCTAAGGAGTGGGCGGTCCGCAGGTCTCCCAGTCGTCGCGAACCGTTCGCTCCCGTCCCAGCGAGTCGACGCCCGCCGGGCCCTCCGCGCAGGCCGTGGCAGCCGTCACCACGACCCAGGAGTCGTCGGGGATCGCAACGTCGAGGTGGACGCGTGAGGTCGACGTCGCCTCGAGGTGGCAGGCGGTGCCGGTGATGGCGGACGGTGAGTGCCAGTAGCCGATGCGGTCCGTGTAGACGTTGTGAACGAGATAGGCCGCGTCCCCGAGAGCAGGGAGCCGGAGCGCGGTGCCACCGGGCAGCACCCGGAGCCCGGAAGACCCCGGTGGCGCGGCCTCCGCAGGAGGGGCATCCGACTGCACCGTCAGGGTGATCCCACAGTTCGTCACCTGATCACAGGCGTCCCGGACACGGACCGCGACCGGGTGCGTGCCCTCGGGGAAGGTGACTGACGTGGAGGCTCCCGTGGCCTCGGGCTCGGGGTCCACGTCCCATTGCCACTCGAAGTCGAGCTCTCCGTAGCCGTCTTGGTCGAGCTCGACGGTGAGGGTCTGCTCGTCCCCCAGGCAGGCGTTGGCTCGAGGGGTGACGGTGATGTCGAGGCAGGAGAGAGGTGGGCACTCACAGTGAGGCACGGCCCGGATCTCGTCGGTGCCTGGCGCGAACGCGATGGTGCTGATCGTGGGCTCGAGCAGCGGTACCACCGCCGCCGAAGCCGGGCGCATGGGGAGGACGTCGGTGCGGGTCGCGACGTTCGTCTCTCGCAAGGGGCAGCTGCGCTCGCCTCGGGTCACGACGACCTGCATTCGTTCGTCGGGCGTGCCGACCGCGCTCATCATGCCGACGAGGAGGCCTTCGTAGATCGTCTTGGCCTCCACGCCTCGATCGTCGCCGAGCGAGTGCAAGGCGGCTTGCCACAGCGGCGCGCCATCCGTGAGGCTCAGCTCGAGGAACCACGCGTCCGTGGTCTCCGAGTCGGCTTCCCGGAGGGAACCGGTGAGGAGCACGGAGTCCGCGAGCACTTCCATCGACACGAGCTCGGACCACTCGTCGTCTCCGACGACGACGGTCCAGATCGGACCTCCCCAGAGCTCGAAGAGGGCGACCCAACCGGCCCGTCCTGAGGTGGTCAGGGACTCGGTCGTGCCACAGGCGAGCACTCGACCGTCGGCCAACTCGAAGACGTCATGGGCCTCTTCGACACCATCACCGCCCAGCGCCCACTGCCAGCGGATGGTGCCGTCGAGCGCGACTTTCATGACCCAGGCGTCCGCGAGGTCCGAGCCGCTCTCGGTCGTTTGGCCAGCGACGACCGCGGCGTGATGGGCGCTCCCGCCCAGAGCATCGATCCGCTCCGCGCCGGAGCTGCCGAAGGCCCACTGCAAGAGGGGGACACTGCGCCGGTCGAGGAGCAGGAGCCAGCCCCGCGAGGGGGCGTCGTCGTCCTCGGCCAACCAGCCTCCCGCCATGACGGGTGCCAGTTCCCACGTGGGCTCGGCCAGGGATTCCAGCGAGTAGTGGCTCCATGCTCGTGCGAAGAGACGGGTGTCGAATTGGTAGCCCTCGTGTAGAAGGCTGGTGATCCAGGTTCGTCGGAAGGGGGCGTCGAGGTCCGAGCCGATGGCGTACATCACGCCGCCGACGGCACCTTCACGGGTGTAGAGGGCCTCCGTGACCTGCCCGTCGATGCCGCCGAACGCGTGGTCTTCGAAGACTTCCAAGCCGAAGCTGCGCTCTCGGACCTGAAAGTAGCGGGCACCCAGGAGAGCGTCCGGGTCCTGGTTGTTGGCGCTGAAGATCCGGTGCGTGCTCTCCCCGCCGTGAAAGGCCAGGAGCTCCTCGCCCGGTGCGCCGAGATAGCCGCTCGACCCAGTCTGGGACGAGGCGGGCAGCGCGAGGAGGAGCAGGGCAAGCGCGCACCAGGGCCGTGACCAGCGAGCTCGGGCTGACATCGGGTTCTCCCTCCGGACGGCGATGCGTGATGAGGGGATCTTAGGAATCCGGAGGGCCGTCGTCCGGGTGTTGGTCCTGGAATCTGGTCATGAACGGCCCGGAATTCGGCTCTGGTCTGGTTTCGTGAACGCGCCGGTGACCGATCGGACTGAGATTGCAGCGGGAGCTTCGTCCTGGGATTCGCACGACGTTCTTCGTCCATCGGCCTGGTGCCGGGGAGTCCTCATGTTCATCCATCAGCTCGACAAGTCGCTCCGTTCTCATCTCGTGGCCCTCATCGGCCTCATGCTCTCGCTCGGCTCCGCTTTCGACGTCCAGGCTCAGGGAACCTGGTCGCGCCGCTTCCATGACGTGACCTGGTTCGAGGCGCGCTCGGCGCCCGACGGCGGGGTCATCACCAACCGCCCACTCACGCGCTTCGCGCCCGACGGTGAGCTCCTGTGGTCGCGCGAGGTCGTCGACGACTTCACGATCGCCGACGTGGCCGACGACGGTCGGATCCTCCTCCAGCGCTGGCAGCGGATCGTCGTGGTCTCGGCGGAGGGTGAGCTGGTCTGGGCGCGGACCATCACGTCGCCACCCGGGCGGAACTTCGCGGCGAGCGGGGCGGCCTTCACCGCCGACGGTGGAGTGCTCCTCGCCGGCAAGGTGTTCAATCGAGACGGGTGGGGCGAGCCGGCGGAGGGTTGGCTGTACGCGACCGACGCCGACGGAGAGCTGCTCTGGCAGCGCACCTACACCGCCGACGACGAGCGTTACTGGGCCACGGAGCTCACGCACCTGGTCGTGCGAGCCGACGGCAGCCTGGCCGCCACCGCGCGTCAGACCGGGAGCGGGATCACCCGGGACGTGCTGGTGACCTTCGACGCGAGCGGCGAGCCCGACTGGGTGGGGAGCGTGGTGTCGGGAGGTTGGTCCTTCGGCATCGGGAGCCTGGAGGCCGCCGAGGACGGCCGGCTCTGCGTCAGTGGCTTCACCTCCGACCGTGTCGGGTCCTATCCGTTCGGCAGGACGTACTTCGGATCCGGCGGGAGCTGGTCACAAGGCTGGCGCGCCTGGCACACGCACGAGTTCGCTGGGGCTCTCGTGCCCCTCGACGACGGTGGCGCGCTCTGGCCCTACATGGGCTACCAACGTCGCATCGCTGCCGATGGTCGCGATCTCTGGTACCTCGATGTCGGCACCATGGCCCGCGCCGCGGCCGATGCGCCCGGTCCTGGCTTCTACGTCGTGGAGTGGGACACCGTCACGCTGCTCGACGGCGAAGGACGCGCGGCCGGGGCGGCCTGTGCACCCCAGGAGTTCTTCAACGATCTCGACTCGCCTGAGTCCGCCGGCTTCGGTTCAGCCACCATCGGCATCGGGACCATGGCGGCGAGCGTCGGGCCCACGTTCGAGCCGGCCGACTTCGAGCTCACGGCCGTCATCCCGGTCGCGTTGGAGGAGTGCTTCAACTGCCCCGACGAGGGAGTCCACGACATCGACTCCGACGGTGACGGTCACGGCGATGCTTGCGACAACTGTCCGGTGGATCCCAACCCCGATCAGGCGGACGAGGACGGAGACGGCATGGGCGACGCCTGTGAGCTGCGCGTGGCTCCCCTCGAGCTCCGGCTCGACGAGCGCGACGACGGCTCGATCCTGGCGAGCTGGCCCGACGCCGAGGCGGGCCCTCGGGACCTGCTCCGAGGGGACCTGAGCCGACTGACGCTGGGCGAGTACGACCATCGCGAGTTCGGTCACTGCAGGCTCGAAGACGGCCAGACCGTTTTCGCTCCGAGTGACGGGGACTCGTACTTCGTCTTGGCAGGGAGCGGCGGCGGATCGGCCGGGACGAGCTCCGACGGTGCCGAGCGCCCTCCGGCGGCGGCGGCCTGCCCGTGACGCCACGGGCGAGCACGTCGTCTCGACCGTCGACTCAGGGGTGAGCGGGGCCCCTTTTGGTGGTTCTTAGAAAAATCGGTAGGATGCGCGCTCGGGGGAAGAGAGACGGACGTGGGGGGGCTCGGCACCACGCGCGGGCTCCTTCGCGTCACTCATCGAGGAGTGCGTGCGATGCCGGCGAAGATTTCATTCCCCAGCGTGAACCCTGCCCTGGGCGGGCTCGTCCTGTTCCTGGGCCTCGCCACCTCGGCTTCCGCCGCGACCCTGGCCCACTGGCCCTTCGACGAGGGGAGCGGGGCGACCGTCGCGGACTCCAGCGGCAACGGGAACACGGTCAACCTCCAGGGGGACACCGTGTTCTCGACCGACTCGGTCTTCGGCTCCCACGCCCTCTTCTTCGACGGCGACGGTGACTCCGTGCAGGTGGCGAATCAGCCGTCCCTCGACCTGAACGGACTCACGAGCCTCACCGTGGCGGCCTGGGTCAAGCGACAAGGCTCCGGGACGTTCTTCTGCTGTGACGGCATCGTCGCCCAGTACGAGGATCCTCCACTGGAGATCCAGTTCGCGTTCCGCCACGACAGGCGAGACGGTGGCCGACCTCTCGAGATGCTCATCAACACGACGAGCATCCTCGGTGACGGCGCGGCCGACGGAGCTCCGTTGCCGGCGGAGAATGATTGGCACCACTTCGCGGCGACCTGGGATGGAGCCGACGTCCGGCTCTACGTGGACGGCGACCTCGAGGACAGCTATCCGGCGGGCGGTAGCCTGGGCGTCTTCAACGCGGCCATCACCGTCATCGGTGGCCAAAACGCTGGACCCACGTACTGGAACGGCGGCATCGACGAGGTGTTCATCTTCGACACCGCGCTCAGCGCGGATGAGCTCGAAGGCCTCGTCGGCTTCAACGACCCCGAGCCGCCCTGCTGCCTCGGCGACGGCTCCTGCTCGGACGAGACCATGGCCGACTGCACGGCCATGGGCGGCACGTCCATGGCCGGCGACTGCGGCACCGTCACGTGTCCGGAGCCTGCGGCATGTTGCATGACCGACGGCTCCTGCACGGACCTGCTCGAGGCGGCGTGCACCGATGCCGGTGGGGTCTACCAGGGTGACGGGACCGACTGTGCGACCGCGTCCTGCCCCGAAGCGGGCGCCTGCTGCTTCGATGACGGCTCCTGCTCGCAGTTGATCGAGCTCGCCTGCATGTACGCGGGCGGGACCTTCCAGGGCATGGCGACCGACTGCTCCTCAGCTGCTTGTCCGCAGCCCGGAGCGTGCTGCCTGCCCGATGGCTCCTGCATGGACGTCTTTGCGTCCGACTGTGAGGCGATGGGCGGCCTGTTCTCCACCGGCCGGGCCTGTGCGGACGTCGACTGCGCGAACATCGTGCCGTTGCCGCCCTGGTCGCGTGGCGTGCTCCTCGCGCTGCTGGCCCTCGCGGGAGTGTTGGTCGTCCGCTTCCGGAGCTGAGGCGTCGGTCGGGCTCCAAGACTGGGTAGGAGGGAGCACTTGGAGAAGCGAGTCGACGTCTCCTACACGCAGCTCTGCGTCTTTCGCGCGGACCTGGACGAGCCGTTCAACGATTGGGAGCCGACCCACGTGGCGCAGGGCTTTGCCTGGCGTGAGGGGTCGGTCTCCTTCCGGACGTTCGAGAACGGTGGTCATCGGGTCGTCGTGCGGGAGCAGGACGACCCGCCGTCGCTCGCATCCGAGACGGTCCGAGCGATCGTCGTGCCCTTCGACGTGCCGGAGGAGGGTCGCGTGGAGGTCGCGAGCATCGCGGACGGGTTCGAGCTGGTGCTGCCGGCAGGACCGCACGCGCTGACCTGCGAGATCGGAGAGAGGAAGGGCGCCTCGTGGTGTCGGCTCACCTTCGTGCGGACCGAGCATGTCGAGCCGGCGGTGCTCCGTTGCGATGACCTTCTCGCGCCACCCGAGGAGCTGCTCATGCGAGCCACGTCGGCGTAGAGCAGCTGCTGCTTGCAGGCCGGTTCCTGACGAAGAGTGACCGTGAGGTGCGACGAGGCGCCTCACGGTCATGGGGTGGTTCGCCCTGCGGGATGGGCGGGGCCCCGAGATCAGAAGTCGGCCGAGATGAGGACGTGCTCGCAGCTGGCGACGATCACGAGCGCGTCGCCGTTGCCGCTGATGCCGACTTCGCTGGGCGACATCGGCATGACCATCTTGGCGGGAAGCTCGATGGGGCGGACGCTGGGGTCGATCGGCGTCATCGTCACGCTGACGTCGAGCTCGCCGGTCTCCGGCGGATCGCCGCAGAAGATCGCGGTCGGGTCGACGCCGTTGAGGATGTAGAAGCCGTCGGGGATGTCGGCACGGCGGAGACCGCCGAGGAACACTGCCATGCGGGGTTGGTCGGCGATCTGACCGATGACGGCCATCATCTCGCCGTTGCTCCACGTCTGGACGTTGTGGATCTCCTCACGGACGCCGGTGCCGGCTTGCAAGAGCTCGGCGGCCTCGGAGAGACAGCCACGGCCGAGCGCGAGCATGCTGCCGGTGGTCGAGGCCTGAGCGGCCGTGCCGACGAGGAGAAGCATGAGACCGGCCAGGTGACCGAGGCGGATGGAGGCGGAGGTGGGGACTGAGCGTGACATCGTGGACTCCTTGTTGGGTTGATTCCCTCTCTGCCTGCAACAACCCGGGGGGCTCCTGGTCCTGACACTCGAGATTGGATTTTTGTTTAGTTCGACAATCAGTCGACGAGTGGGAGTCGGCGAGGGCTGTTTCTCTAAATGGTCGACTGAGGAGCGTGCGTGCATCATCCCGACCTTTCTCCACTGGCCGAAGACGTGCTCGCCGTCGGATGGCTCGGCCATGAGCTGCCCACGGGAGAGCTGCCGGCAGGTTTCCCCGAGAAGCTGCTCCGGCTCTGCGAGGAACCGATCCGCCTGACGCGCGGGTCTCACGAGTGCCCGTTCTGCGAGGGACCTCCAGCCCGTGGCAATGGAGAGATCCACCTGCGCGGCCCCGGCTGCGTCTTCGTCGCGCCCAAGCTGGTCGGTCACTACGTGGCCGCGCACGGGTACCGCCCCCCGGACGTGTTCATCGACACGGTTCAGGCCACGACCTGGGCCCGGCCCGGCCTCCTGGACACCGAGCTGGCCAAGTCCATCCGCCGCTTGGGGGAGGCACCGACTTACCGAGACGAGAAGGTGTTCCACCAGGCACTGCTTCGAGGCCGCGTGGCCGTGGCGCTGCCCGGTGGCCCTCGGTCCGCTCTCGAGAACCCTCGCATCACGTCGGTCGAGGAGGCGATGGCCCTGGGGTGGAGCTGGGACGGGCCCTACTGGCCCCAGGTGGAGGCCAACCTCGCGTGGCTGCGAGAGCGCATGCCGCGTTGGATCTACGCCGACCTCGCTGGTCGGGAGGTTCTGGAGACCATGCGAGACCGCGGCTTGGGCCTGCGTGTCCACGTGCCCGGGCCACGCCCGATGGCGACGGGAGAGCTGCTTCCCGGTGAGGTCCGCGCGATCCTGTCGTGAGCGAGGGCGCCCTCAGGTCTGACCACCTGCCTGCCGAACCTCACGCATGGCACGCTCTCACTTCATCAGGAGCCCCCGATGACCCTCTGCCAGTCCGAGTTCCTCGACATCGTTCGGCTGACTCCTCTGATCTCGATCGACCTCGTCATCCGATCGGGGGAGAACACCCTGCTCGGCCTGCGCTCGAACCGACCCGCCCGGGACACCTGGTTCGTGCCCGGCGGTCGGATCCGCAAGGACGAGAGCTTCGCGGACGCCTTCCGGCGGCTCACCGAGGTCGAGCTGGGTCGCGAGGTCGCGATCGACTCGGCCACCTTCCTCGGTCACTACGAGCACTTCTACGAGGACAACGTCGGCGGCACGGACTTCAGCACGCACTACGTCGTGCTCGCCTACGAGCTCGAGTTCTCCGAGGACGAGGACCTGCCGGCCAGCCAGCACCGCGACTGGAGATGGTGGTCGCCCGAGGAGCTGCTGGCCTGCGACGACGTCCACGAGAACACGAAGGCCTACTTCCGGGGACGCTGAGCCGCCCCGTCTTGCCGTTGTTCCGCTCGCGATCAGGAGGTCCCGGCCGAGGCCAGGACGCGGTCACCGCTCGGACAGCTCATCTCCTCGACGACGCTGGCGAGGGCCTCGCACGCATCGATGAGCGGCAGCCCGTCGCTCGGTGAGCCGTCGACGTCACGCGACGTGCGTCGGAGCAGGTCATGCAGCTCGTCGGCGCTCGTGTCGGGGGAGTGCTCGAGGAGGAGCGCTGCGATCCCGGAGACGTGGGCGGCCGCGAAGGAGCTGCCGGACACGAAGTCGAAGCTCTGACCCGGGACGGCGGCGAGGATCTCCTGACCCGGCGCGACCAGCACCGAGGAGTGCGGTCGGCCGCCGCCGAGGTCGGCGGCGTTGGCCACCGGCAGCACGCCGGGAACGGCGGTGGGGAATCCGTCCTTGCCGATGGTGGCGTCATGAGCCGTGACGACGATCGAGCCCTCCTCGATCACCCGCTCGAGCAGGCGCTCCAGCAAGGGGTCGCGGGGACCGACCAGGCTGAGGTTCACGACATCGGGTCGGTGCTCGACGACGAAGGACAACGCCTTGGCGAGCGAGAAGCTGTCACAGCGACCGGCGTCATCGTCTTCCCAGCAGGCCCGCAGCGCGAGGAGGCGGGTGGCGGGCGCCACGCCCACGGTCCCCACGCCGTTGCCGGCCGAGGCGACGATGCCGGACACGGCCGTGCCGTGACGTTCGTGCACGCTCCGTGGTGCGGCATCGTCGACGAAGTTTCGAGCCATGCGCACGCTGTCCGACAGGTCGGAGTGCCTGAGGTCCACCGCCGTGTCGACCACCGCCACCGTCACGCCCCGGCCCTGGCTCCAGGGGTGGGTCTCCCAGACACGCAGGCTGGTGAGGGCGTGTTGGAGCTCGGCGTAGGCCTCGTCGGAGGGCTCGACGTCTCCTTCGAGGACGCGGAAGTCGTGGACCCGCTGAGCCGACTCGACGCGCTCGTCGCGACGGAGGGTCTTCAGCATGGCGTCGACCCCGTGGCCCTTCGGCACCTCGAACACGACGCAGAGGACCTTGAGAGCGGGCATGGGCCACTCCGAGATCCGGCGCAGGCCGTGCTGCTTGGCGACGCGCTTCATCATCAGGCGGGTGCGGGTCGAGGCGGTGTAGCCGTCGGGCCCTGCGTAGCCTCCGCGCGTGCTGCCGGCGGCCCGCCGCCCCGTCGCTCGGGTCAGCGGGAAGGTCACCATGACCTGACGCTCACGAGGGGCGGCGGCCGCGGGCTCCGAGGCGTCCTCGGACCGCGCTCGATCGGCCCCGGTGACCACGCTCAGGGCGAGGAGCAACAGGGCGAGCCCCCAGCTGGCGGGGCGTGAGGGCGAGTCGTCGAGGGAGGGAGGAGCCATCGTGAGGGTCAGTGCCTCCGAGCGCGGTGCAGGTTCAAGGAACGGTTGAGGGGAAGCGCCAGGTCAGCGCCAGCGCCCACCGACCGCGGACGACCTCACCCCAGGGGCCCCAGTGGTCAGCATCGGCCCAGTAGTAACCGAGCTCCAGGTCGAGCGGCCCCAGCGGCCGACTCAGCGCGGCGTGGGCGTAGGTGTAGTCGCTGCTGGGGAGGTCGGTCACGGCCCGCCCGACGCCCACCGACAGGTCGACGCCGCCGGGCAGGGGGTAGGCCCCGGTCGCCTCGAGGAAGAGCGCCTCGCCACCGGTGTTGAGGTAGTCGTCGGAGTAGGCGGCGCGGAGGCTGACGAGGTCGCGGTGATGGAGGGCCACTCCGATCTCGGCGTAGGACGCGTCGGTCGGGTGCGAAGTGCCCGGGTACTCGTGATAGCTGAAGGTCGCCGAGACGGCCCAGTCCTGGCCGAGCTCGTGGACCAGCCCGACCTCAGCGAGCAGCTCCAGGTCGCGGGCGTCGTCGAAGCGACGGTCGAAGGCGTGGCTGACCCGGGAGACCCAGAGACCGGCGAAGAAGCCCGAGGGGTCGCGGAAGCGGAGGCCGGCCTGCGCGGTCGGGTCGCCCTCGCTGCGCGAGTAGCCGCGGACGATGTCGTCGCTCACCGCCGTCAGCTCGCCGGTGACGGTCCCCGCCGAGACCGACGAGGACGTCGAAACGAGCGCCAGCAGGGCGAGAAGGGGGAGGAGACGAGCCGCCGTCATGACCTGATTCGAGCGAGGAGTGAACCTCGAGGTTCCGATACGGTACCCACGGGTGTCTCGCCGTGTCGAGGACCACCTCCTGGGCGCGCCGGGACGGGGAGCGCAGCTCCCGCCATCCGGGATTCTCTTGCTGAAATTGGCGACCTCCACCACGTCCAGGGAGACCGATGCCGAGCTGATTCGGCGCGTGGCCACTGGTGACGTCCAGGCCTTCGAGGGCCTGTACCAGCGTCACCACCCGCGGCTGATCCGCTTCGTCAGGAGCCTGACCAAGCGGGCGGACGTGGCCGAGGAGGTCGCCAACGACACCCTGGTCGTCGCCTGGCAGAAGGCGGGGGACTTCCAGGGGCGCTCGCGGGTGTCGACCTGGCTCATGGGCATCGCCTACCGGATGACCATGAAGCAGCTCCGACGCCTGTCGCGGTGGTGGGAGGACGAGCTGAGCGACGAGCACGTGGACCCCGACGACGAGGGGCCCGACGTCGCGTTCGCCCGACACGAGGATCGCGAGGCCATCCGCCGGGCGCTCGAGCAGCTCTCGCCCGAGCACCGCGCCGTGGTCGAGCTCACGTTCTTCGAGGACTGCAGCTACAAGGAGATCGCCTTGGTGGTCGGCTGCCCCGAGAACACGGTCAAGACCCGGATGTTCCACGCGCGACGTCGTCTCCGCCATCTCATGGCCGAGAGCACCGACCGCGACTGAACGAAACGAGACCTTCCATGCATCACGACGACGACACGACTCCGCATCAGCACTGGCGCGAGCTCCTGCCCTGGCACGCCAACGAGTCCCTGGCGGACGACGAGCGTCAGCAGGTCGAAGAGCACCTCGAGGGTTGTCAGGAGTGTCGTGACGAGCTCGACGAGCTCGTGTCCCTGCAGTCGGTGGTGGCCGAGTCGCCGGCGGGTCCGGCGGCGACCGAGGAGGGGTTTCAGGACCTCCTGGCCAGCGTCGGTGTCGTCCAGCCGACCCGGAGTCGTCGGGCACGGTGGCCCTTGCTCGTGATGGCCGGTCAGGCCGCGGCGATCGTCGTCCTCGGTGTCTTGCTCATGCAGTCGCAGGGTGGTGGCTCGTCCACCGACGCCCCGCCGGCGAGCTTCCGGACCCTCTCTGATGCACCGGAAGGCGGCGGGCTGCCGAAGGACGAGGTGATGGTCCGCGTGGTCTTCTCCGAGACGGCCACGGAGCGTGCGATCCGCGACCTCTTGCTCGAGCTCGACGCCGAGATCGCCGCGGGTCCGACCATCCGTGGCGCCTACACGCTGAAGTCGGCGAGCGACCGCGACGGGGTGCTCGCGGGGCTGCGGGCGAGTGACGTGGTGCGCTTCGCGGAGCCGGTGACCACCGGCGAGTGAGTCGTCCTCCTGCTAAGAGGAGACGAGCGCCGTTTCTCGCGACTGAATCGTGGCCGCTTCGAACCTTTTCGCTCGTCAGGGGAACAGACGGATAGAACGAGCGGGCGTCGACCCGCTCCCGTCTCAGACCTCGACTCTCTCAATGGGGATCCCCGATGCGCCTTTCGACCACGTCCCTCGTGCTCCTTTCCTCCCTCGCCGCCTTCGTGCTGATCGGTTGTGACAGCGACAACCCGGTCCTCTCATCGAACCTGAGGACGTCGACCTTCATGCTCAGCCCGGCCAACGAGGTGCCGCCGGTCGTGGGGCCGACCAGCTCCGGCTCGGCCACCGTCACGCTGGACACGAACACCAACACCGTCACCGTGTCGGCCACGTTCACGGGGCTCTCGAGCGCGCCCATGGTCATCCCCGGCACGGGGAGCTCGGCGCACGTCCACCAAGCGGCCATGGCGCCGTTCGACCAGAACAACGGTGGCGTCGTCTTCGTCCTGACCGTCACGACGGACCCGGGTGGCCTCTCCGGATCCATGTCCGCCACGAGCACGCTCGACGCCGATCAGGCCGCGGCGCTGCTGCGCGGCGAGATGTACATCAACCTCCACACGATGGACTGGGGCAGCGGTGAGCTGCGTGGGCAGATCACCTTCTGAGTGGTCGTCCGCGTCCGCTGCACCAGCAGGGCCCGGCGTGAGGGTGGGGTATCCTCCGTCGGGCTCTTTCTTCGTTCGGGGGGACCGTGCTTTTCTTCGTCTGGGGTGCCAGCGGCTCGGGCAAGACGACGGCGATGAGGTCGCTCCAGGAGCGGCTGCCCGACCTGGTTGCTCACGATTTCGACGAGGTCGGCGTGCCGGCCGGGGCCGACCAGCTCTGGCGGCACCGCGCGGCCGAACGCTGGCTCCAGGTGGTGCTCGAGCATCAATCGGAGGGGCGTGACGTCTTGCTCACGGGTCAGCTTCCCCATGGCGAGCTGCTGGCGTGCCCGTCCGCTGACCAGCTCGATGGCATCGCGAGTTGCCTGCTCGACTGCACCGACGTCGAGGAGCGCTTCGCTCGGATCCGCGGCCGCGAACGTGGCACGGGCTCGGCGACCCCCGAGATGGCGGCCTGGGCGCAGTGGATGCGGGGGCATGCTCGTGACCCGCAGTGGCATCCGGAGGTGATCACGGAGGTCGGTGCGCCCGAGATGTGCTGGGAGCGCTGGACGAGCTGGCCGACGGGGGATCCGCGCTGGCGCGTCGAGGTCATCGACAACGCAGGGACGGAGCTCGATGAGACGGTCGAGCGAGTGCTGGCTTGGATCGTCGGGGAAAGGGAGAGGGCTGACCCTCAGTCGTCAACCTCGTGACCCGTACCGTGAGTGAACCGAGGGTTGCCCGCTGAAGTTCGGACCCACGTCGTCGTCAGCACCCACGAACTGGAGACCGAACGACAGCGACTGGCCTCCGGTCAACTGGAGCACTCTCGTTTCTCGATCGTGCCGGGCTCCCGAGCGCCGAAGACGATCTCGAAGGAAGCCGATGAGCGGGTCACCCTTCTCGTCTCGCACGTCGTCCAAGTCGAGGTGGCCGAGGAAGAGGCCACCCTCGCTGAGCCAGACCACGACTCGCTCGAGCAATCCGAGCTTGTCTCCGACGTAGTGGAGCCCGTGCACGCAGGTGATGAGGTCGAACGACTGCCTCGGCTCCCACGAGTGAACCGAGGCTTCGACGAACCGCAGTTCCTCAACGGAGGGAGTGCTTCTCGGTCCCGGTTGCACGAGGTCGAGGCCGAGCAGGCGCATCGCTTCGAGCCGGTCGGGGCGGAGCCGATCGGCCGCCTCGAGGAGCGCTCGGCCTTCACCGCAACAGACGTCGAGCCAGGCCACGCTGCCCTGCTCGTCCAGTCGGGCTTGGAGCCAGGCGTGCAGGTCGAGCCCCAACTCCCTGTCGTAGCTGTTGATGCCGCTCAGCCCACGCCCTCGGTTCATGGCGGCGTTGGCTACCGTTTCGGAAGCTTCGAGCGAGCGTTCGTCGAGCAGGCTCATCGTCAGCTCCAGGCGTGCCTCGTCGTGGGCGCGGAAGTGGGCGGCCAACGACATTTTAAACGGATCGGCAATCGGTACGAGGGCAAGCTCGTGAGCCGGGAGCCTGGGCGCTACGGTGACTGCCGGATCTTGAGCACCTCCTTCGTCCTCGAGAAGCAGGACGACTGAGCGCGGGGCGAGCGTCTCGGCCTGATAGGGTGACGCCTCACGTGCAGGGCTCGTTGCTGCACGTGGAGGTGTCTCATTTTGACGACGCGCCTGAAGAACGCACTCCGGCTCACCGAGTCCCTGGCCGACGCCCTCACCGACGCCGACCTGACGAGGCGCAACGGCTCGGCGCCGTCGAACCCCATCGCCGGTCAGCTCTGGTGTCTCGTCGGGGCCCGCGAGAGTCACGCCAAGGCGATCGCAGCGGCCCGGTGGTCGGGGTTCTCGTGCAGCCTGGGCGGAGACGACGTGAAGCGGGTCGCGTCGATCCGAGAGGCTCTGGTGGCCTCCAGGACGGCGACGCTCGACACCATCGCCGAGCACGACATGACCGACGAGCGGCTGGGCATTGTCTTCGACCTTCTCGAGCACGAGGTCCAGCACCACGGTCAGCTCATCCGCTACTTCTACGCGAACGGTCTCGCGTTCCCGGATGAGTTCGCTCAGCGCTACAGCCTGCAGCAGCGGGGCTGAGCAGGCTCGGGCTCAGCCCCCGGCCTGGGCTCCCACCGCCCGGAGCAGGTGAGCGGGGCGCTCGACTCCGAGTCGGTCGAGGATCCAGGGGGCGATCTCGGTGAGCTGCAGCTCGTCACGGTCAGCGCAAGGCTCAGCCGCTGGGTCGACGACGATGAAGATTCCCTCCGCGACGTGGTCGCCGCTCTGACCGCTCTCGTCCTCGACCTTCACGTTCTCGAGACCGAGCTCGGCGAAGGGCACTGGCTTGCCGTCGAGAGTGGCCTGCTCGGTCGCAGGGTCCAGGTCGCGCTGGCCGAAGCAGAGGTTCACGAAGCTCTCGCCCGGTGATTCGACCTCGACCGGCGTGCCAGCGATGCGAAGGGTGTTCAGCCTCGCGAGCAGGTCGGACACATGATGGCCGACGACGCTCAGGCTCACCCTGGGGGCCATCGCCGGTCGGAGAGACCAGTCGTCCGAGGACAGCCCGAGTCGAGCAGCGAAGCGGTCGACGTCGGTCAGGTAGAGCTGCGTGCGGATGGGGTCCGGGCTCGCAGCCGCCTGTCCCATGCTTCCAGTGATGACGACCACCGTCCCGTCGCGCTCCGACGAGCGGAAGAGCTGGTCGAGCATGACGTCGAGGTGGTCCATGGCGTCGGTGATCTCACCGGCGTAGCGCCGTTGCCACTCGGCGGAGTAGCCGCAGCGGTCGAAGTCGTCGGGGAAGGCGGCGGCCCAGTAGCGGTGCATGGCGGCGGCCACGTGGTTCGTGTGGAAGGTGGCGAAGCGCGGACGATGCCGCCGGAGCTGCTCGTGGAAGAGGTCGAAGCCGAGGCGCGGGTGCCACGAGCGACGTCGGGTTCTCTTCCAGGACTGCCGACGCTCAGCGAGGAGCTGCCCGGTCAAGCCCGTCATCGTGCCGAGCCTCAGTCCCTGGAAGGGGGCGCTGGCGAGGAAGCGGAGGGTCTCGCGACCGGCGACGCGTCGATCGACGTTGCGCGCGGAGCGACGGGCCATCCGGAGGACGAGATCTTGGAAGGGGACGAGTGAGCTGGGCTCGGCCTCTGCGCTGGGCGCGAACACGTCGGGCACGTGGAAGGGGACCGTCTCGGAGGAAGGGGGTGGGGGCCACGAGTGCAACGAGCCCCAGACGCCGGTGGTGAGCCCGGCGGCGCGCGTGAGCTGCCAGACGGGAGGGTGACGGGCGTCGGCCTCGGAGGTGTCTTGGCCGAGCTGCTCGAGGCCGTGGGTCTCCTCGCTCACGCCCCGGTGGAGCGTGGGCCAGGTCCGCCACGGGTTCAGGCGCAGGCGCGACGAGGTGACGGTGGTGCGCTGCCGTGAGCGGGGGAGGAGGCGAGCCAGCGCGGAGTCCGGCCGCCGCGCGCAGTGATCGTCCACCACCCGCCAGGGGAGCTCGTTGACTTCGAAGAGGACGAGCCGGTCGGTGGTGGGCAGGTGGGCCTCCGGGACGTGGTGGAGGCCGTAGCGTACCCGAGAGACGGTGGGGGCCGAACGGGAGACGACACCGGGTGCTCACGGAGTCGGTGAGCACCCGGTGTCGGGAGGGGCGAGGGGACGCTCTCGCCGTGTCGTCAGGTGGGTGGGCAGGGTGTGGCTCTAGCCTCCGAAGCCGCCACCTCCTCCTCCGGTCCAGGGGCCGGGTCCATTGCCAGGACAACCGGAGAACGGCTCGCAGATGGGGTCTAGGCAGCAACTCTCAATGTCGTCACAGTCGATGAGGCCATCGAGGTCGTTGTCGATGGTGTCGTTGCAGTTTCCTTGCTCGAGGCACGTCTCAGGGAGGATGAGGCCGCAGTCGGGATCCGCGCAGTCGATGCGCCCGTCCCCGTCGTTATCGATGAGGTCTTCGCAGTCGACCTCAATGCATGTTGGGTGGGAGCCGCAATCGCTATCGGCGCAGTCGACTAAGTCGTCCTGGTCATTGTCGAGGTCATCTTCACAGTCGAATTCCGTGCATTCTGGGTCGGCGTAGTCGATGAGGCCATCAAGGTCGTTGTCGGTGCCGTCCGTACAGTCCTCAAGATAGATGACTCCGGTTACGTCGATCACGCCCTCCTTTCGTGCGTTCAAGTTCCTCGTGGAGTTGTGGGGTGAGAAGCCGATGAGGAAGGGGTGCTTCCATTTGAACTCATAGTCGTCATTGCTATCAGGTTCGGCCACGAAGGTCAGGGTGACGGTCTCTTCTTGACCCGCCTCGACGTTCATTGCTACTAGGCTGGGGCCGACCGTGGTCGCGCCACTCGTCTCTACCGTCACGGGCTGGAAGAGGGTCTTCAGTCCACGGTTTTCGAGGGTCAGGTCGACCTTGAACTGCTCTCCGGACCGGACTCGCTTGGGGGCTCTCGCTGTGAGCTGGAAGACTGACTCAAGGTGGATCGTGCGCTCTTCGTGTGTACCGCTGATGGCTGTCAAGGGGACTCTGACGTGGACGTAGTCGTCGGGGTTCAGTCTGTCTGCGTCGGGATCATCTGGGTTCAGGAGTGATGCGATGAGCTCATAACTCCAACCTCCATCGAGAGTGAGTGTCACTAGTCCGGAAGAGTCGATCTGAGGGGGGTCCATGAGCACCAACTCATTGTTCCTCAGCAGATTCAGGGCGAGTGTTCCGTTGAAAGGCGCATCGTCATGCAGCAGCGTAAGGTCGAAGCGGGCGGGTTCACTCACGGCCGCCATGGCGCGTACGAGTAGCGCTCCAGCTCGCACGTTTGGCTCTGCTCCGATCTGACCAAGAGGTTCGCCGTCGTTGCCGAGACCGTAGCCAGCAATGGCTCCTGGCATGACTCCTTGAGAGAAGGAATACAGCTGCGTGGGAGAGGCTCCCTCGACATGGTCGGAGATGTAGGTCGTTCCAGACGGATTGAGGCCCAGGGCCCACTGGACGTGGCGGCGAGCAAGCCGATCAAGCTCGGGGTCGCGGAGAGCTCGGGCCATGCTGTTGAGTGCGATCGCAGACTCTGCGATCGGGAAGTAGCCTGCAGCGGGCACGATGAGGACATTTGGCGTTCGTTCCTTCCAGACGACGCTCGTTTCGATGTCGCGCTCTGCGATCTCGGCATCGTTGACGATGATCTGCGACAGCCCGTAGGGTGCCCACGAAGCACGGACGGGTTTCATCCAGTACTCGGCTCCCAGCCTCAAGGTGTGGCGCCATTCGGCGCTGCAGAGACGCGGAGCGTCTGTGCATGGGTTCTCGGGCTGTGCCGTCGACGTGCAGTCCATGTAGGGCAGGCTCAGGTACATCTCGGCGAGGAACTCCTCGGGGACTTCCTGGAAGAGCTGCGTATCGTCGATCTTACGTGGAGAGGGGGATAGATCACCGACCCACTCTTCTGTGAATGGGATCCTGTCAGACTGAACGAATGATCTCTCTTGCCAGCCTGTGACTCGGTTTGCATGGTCGGCAGCTTGCCGAAGGTATGCATTGGCGGCCTCGCGGATACCAACATCGTCATCCTCATTGGCAAGGCTGTCCAGGGCGAGGTGGAGTTGCAATGCTGCTCGTCCGATGTAGGAGATGAGTCGGCCGTTGCCATCCTGCCAGGAGAATGGATACGAGGGGTCGTTGCAGTTGCTTCTCGGCCAGGGGGTAGAGAGTCGGGTAGCAGGGCACCAGCTGCAGTGGTCGCATGGATCGCATTCTGGGATCAACTCGCACAAGTTGCACGGCATCAGGTCCGTGCAAACATCGCACGCTCCGATCGTTTCACATGCCTCGCATTCAGAACATGGATTGAACAGGCGGCATTCCTGGCATTCACGACACTCGCGGCATTGGGCTGGCTCGAGTTCATCGGGCTCGCAAGTCCAGCGATCGTTGAATCTCTCCTGCGCAAGTTGGAGGGTTGCGTCGGCCAAAGCGATGGGGTCGATCTCGGCGGGGTAGAGGTCGAGGAGTTCTGGGTCGCTTTCGAGGAGACGTCTGAACACGCTGGCCGAGGTGGCGAGATATGCAACATCCATGAATTTCTCCGGGCGATCCTCCGTGAGGTGTTGGATCGTGCGGTCATCTCCAGTCGGGCTCCCGTCCCCGTCTGAGTCAGGCTCGCCGTTCGACCAGTAGTTGTTCAATCTGTAGTCGTCGTCATCGTCGATCTTGTTGAGTAGTCTGCCGTCGTACTGGGTTGCCAGTGCGTGCTTGAGCCCCCAACGAGCCAGAGTGAGCAGTCCTGGTTCCTCAGGGAAATCTGCATCGAGTCCAGGGAGCCAGTCCCAGCCTGTCTCATGCGCTTCGAGGAGTTCATGAGGAATCTGATAGGAATTGAAGTAGTAGTTGCGCAGGTCGCCGGCATCGTGCCAACCACCGCTCGCGTTCTCGAGCCGCTCCCAGGGAGATGAGCCTTCAGGGCCGTCGGGGTCTATCCAGGCATCATCCACGTGACAGGCAGAGTGCAGCCGGGTTTCGATCCCACAGCGCATGTCGGCGACCCATGATGCGACGTCTTCGAGAGCTTCTCGATAGGCATTCTCTCCGATCGAGAAGTCAGGGCTCACGATGCTGCCTGTCCGGATCTGGTAGCGACCGGGCGTAACGATGTCCGTGAAGTCGGCCAAGGCGACTCCGTTTTCGGTAGTGTCGATTCGATTGGTCACGAGCGCGAACTCGCGGCTGAGTACAGGGATGGCTGATGGAACGTCCAGCCTGAAGACGTGAAACGTCTGTCCGACTAGGTTCTGATTTCCGATGGCGATCTTCTCGTGGTAGGGGCGGAATCCTGAGCTGGGTACACGGAGAGCATCCAGTGGTATCTCCCAACCAATTCCCCGGTCGTCGCCGTTGTCGAGGCGGAAGTCATCGAGAAAGACGGTGAGATAGGGATCCTCGTCTGGCATGTAGCCTACGAGCGTGGCAACGAGGGCAAACTCAGTGAACACCCGACGCCCATCTTCGTCGATTGGATTGCCTAGCCTGTCGACGTCTAGGTATACAGAGATCTCTCTCCAGTCATCGCCCTCATCGAGTGGAGCACTGCCGTATGCAGCGCCGTCAGCCCAGATGTTCCTGTTGATGCTCCAGCCCGGATGAATGAAACCGTGGCGCTGGCCAGCGATCCGTGCTCGGAATCGAAGCCGCTTGTACTCTCCTAGATCGAGTGTCTCAGGCAGTTCGATGGTGGCCAGTAATGCTCCGACCTTACTGGGTAGGCCGTTGGTGACCGCTCCGAGGTCAGAATGGAAGATGACTTGCAGTCCTTGAGGAGGGGGATCTCCATCGTCCAGCTCTGGGTCGTAACCTTCGCCGAGTGAGACCTCAACGGTGCCCTCTGGATGAGTGTTGCACCAGAGATCGGGTTGCTCGATGAACGGGTCAAGATGGAGAACTCCCCCTTCCTCTTCCAGGGTCGGTAGATCTCCAGACTCGGGGCACTGCGCGCTCACTGGCACGACTGCCAGCATGGCCGCGCCGAGCACGGTCGAGATTCGAGCTAGTTGGGCTCTTGCTAGGGAAAACATGGGTCTCTCTCCATTTAGTCGTTTGGAACACGGCATGGATGCTCTGAGCGGTCTCCGTGTGATCGCAAAGTAAGGAGATTCATGTGAGAGCAGCGGACAGGATCGGCCAGAAGCGGACATCGAACGCTCACGGTCTGGCTCACTGAGCGGTCTGGCACGAGAGAGGACTGACGCTCGGTCTGCCAACCGCACGAACGACCGAAGGAACAAGAGCTGGTCTGGGCTTCATGGGGGGCGCTCTAGCGCTCCTCACGTGTCCCATCGGCGAGCAGCAGCGCGCGCTGCTGTCACGATCACGGCCGGTGTCCACCTGAGCACGTAGCGCTTCGGTGTCAGGTGCGCTGGGAACGCAGGCATCGAAGCTGAGAGCGATCGGCAGTGACGGTCACGCCGAGGCACGACGGACGTCACCCACGAACAGAGACCCCGACCGTCGTTGTCCGGTCGAGCCTCGTGCTCGGGCTCGGACGGGAGCCCACCTCCAAGGTAGGGAAGCCCCCGATCGTGAGGCGGACGGAACCGGCCAAAAGCGGACACTCGCGGACTGAGGCCCGGAGAAGTGCCCGTGCTCCGGGGCCGTGACCCCTCACGCGGGCCGATTGCGTCTAGGTAGGAGAGCCCTCTCCTCACGGGCCTGAGCTCATCCGGGGCAGCTCCCGCGGTGCTCGAGGCCGCTACCGATGTCGACCGGCAGGTCGTGTCAGGACGCACGCAGATGACGAACTCGATCCCTTCAGGACCCGGCCAGGCCCTCCAGAGCACGATCCTGGGCTTCGCCCTCGTGCTGACCCTCGCGACGTCGAGCCCAGCGCTGGCGCAGGATGTCTTCGACTACTCGAACGTCGCCGACACGGAGGACTTCTTCTACGATCCCGACCCGAGCGTGGGGAGCACGACGTCCATCGCTCGCATCAGGCCCTCGGTCTTCAATCCTCTGAACGCCTCGTTCAGCTTGCTGGGCGACACCGAGGTCACGCTCACGCTCGAGGCTCCCCCAGAGCGACTGTTCTCGATCGAGACGCCTGCTGGCTGGAACAACACGGTCTTGGCCCTTCGGTTCTCCATCGGTGGGGGCTTCTTCGGTGCCGGATCGATCACGCCGGTGCCGGAGGCCACCCTGCACGACCTGGACGGCCTCGTCCCGACCGACGTGTTCGAGAACCTGGTCAGCATGACGGGCCCTGGGACCACTCCGTCGAACTCAGTCTGGACCGTGAGCCTTGCCTACCAACTTCAGCCGGGGGACTCGTTCACCTTTCGTCGGGTGACCTGGCAATTCACCGTACCGGCCGGCTACGACGTCGACTTCGCGAGGACGGACGGGACCATGAGACTCCGAGGCATTGCCTCGTGCTCGGGTTGCACGCCACCCGATCCAGGACAGTGGGTGAGTCTGGTCGATGACCTCGATGGTGATGCCATCGCCGACGAGAACGACAACTGTCCGATGACCGCCAACGCCGACCAGGGCGATGCCGACGAGGATGGGTTGGGTGACGCTTGTGACAACTGTCCGACGCGTGCCAGCTCCGACCAGGGCGACGCGGACGGAGACGGTGCCGGGGACATCTGCGACTGCTGTCCGGTCGATCCCCTCAAGACGGAAGCGGGGCTCTGCGGTTGTGGCGTGGAGGACGTCGACTCCGATGGCGACGCCATCGTCGATTGTCTCGACGACTGCCCGGATGACGCCGCCAAGACCCGAGCCGGCACCTGCGGCTGCGGCGTGAGCGACGCGGATCTCGATGGCGACGGTCTCTCCGACTGCCTCGACCTCACCCTCGTCCGCTGCGACGACTGCGACTTCCGCGCGCTGCTCGCAGCGGCCCTGCCGTCGCTGCCAGGGGACGCCGCTTGCCCTTCGCTCCCGGCGAGCCCCGTCGCCTGCTGTCCGCTCGTGGAGGAAGCCGTCGACGCCCTCACCGGCGACGTCCTGCCCAGCACCCACCCCTGCTCCGCGCCCTGCGGCGAGGACTGCCGCAGCCATGACTTCGATGGCCTGGAGGCCGGGACCGTGGTGAGGACGCAGTTCCCTGGGCTCACGGTGTTCGGGACGACGCCGGTCATGAGCTTCGACACCTCCGACCCGAGCTGCGACGACGAGGACCTGGCGACTCCCGGCCTGGCCTCGGGCAACGACGTCCCCCGAGGCGACGTGCTCGTCCTCTCGGAGCCCGGTTCGAGCTGCGTGCCCGACGATGCCCGGGACGGGGGCGTCATGACGTTCGAGCACGACGTTGCGCAGGAGGTGCACTGGGTGGGGCTCCTCGACGTGGACGAGGAAGGTACCGTCGTGCGGGCCTACGACGCGGCGGGTGAGCTCCTGCTCGAGGTCGACGTGCCGGTCAAGCCGGACAACGGCTGGCAGCGGGTCGACATCGCGCGCTGCGGCGTGAAGCGGCTCGAGATCGAGAGCCAGGGCTCCTTTGCCGTGACCGACCTCGCCTGTGAGTCCCTGCGACGACGCCGGGACGCGCGGATGTCGGAGGGGGATGCGACGCGAGTCCGCTTCCGCGGTCCGAGGTCGCGCGTTCGCCGTTAGACCAGTTTCCGGGTTCGGCTGCCGCTTCTTCGTCGCCACGGAGGGTGACGAGGTTCGACCCTAGTGTTGTCGTGGCCGAGCTGCTTGAGGCCATGGATCTCCTCGCTCACGCCCCGATGAAGCGTGGGTTCAGACACAGGCGGGACGAGGTGACTGTGGCGTGCTGGCGTGAGCGGGGGAGGAGGCGGGCCAATGCGGAGTCGGGCCGTCGCGCGCAGTGGTCGTCCACCACCCGCCAGGGGAACTCGTTGACTTCGAAGAGGACGAGCCGGTCGGTGGTGGTCAGGTGGCCTCCGGGAAGTGGGTGGAGACCGTAGCGTACCCGAGAGACGGTGGGGGCCGAACGTGACGACACCGGGTGCTCACGGAGTCGGTGAGCACCCGGTGCCGGGCGGGGGAGGGTGTGCGGATAGCCCTTGTCGTGGTGGTTAGGTGGTGGCGGAGTGTCGGGGGCTTCTATCCACCGAAGCCGCCGCCGTCTCCCACGTCTCCCCAAGGGCCGTTCACGTCGCAGCCGCTCAACCGTCTGCAGTTCTCGGCGAAGCAACAGTCATCGACATCGGCGCAGTCAGTGAGACCGTCGAGGTCGTTGTCGATGGTGTCGTCGCAGTTCCCCAGCTCATGGCAGCGAATGTCGACTAGGATGCAGTCTGGATCGAGGCAGTCGATGAGGCCGTCTGCGTCGCTATCGAGTCCGTCACTGCAGTCGATCTCGATGCAAGCGAACTGGCAGTCGGGATCAGCGCAGTCGATTGAGCCGTCCATGTCGTTGTCGATGCCGTCGACGCAGCAAGATTCAATGCACTCCGGCGCATTCCAGCAGTCCGGATCTTGGCAGTCTGCTCCGTTGTTGCCGTCGTTGTCGACTCCGTCAGAGCAGTCGACTTCTGGGCAGTACCATGGCGGTGGAGTCTCGGGGTTGGAGTCGGGATCAGAGCAGTCCGAGTCGTCGCAGTCTACGAATCCATCCATGTCGTTGTCGATGCGATCATTGCAAAGGGTCTCGGATGACAGTGCGGCAACTTGCACGACTCCTGTGACGTCAATGATGGCCTCAGGGTGCTCGCCGGCTTCGCCTGCAATCCAGAATGTGATGACGAATGGGTGATCGTCCGCGAAGCCATTGTCATCCCCATCGGGGTCGGCAGAGAACTCCCAAGTCTGGCTAGCTGATGAGCGGCCCTCGAGTGCTCCGATCGGAATGGATGCGGGTCCGGTGAGTGATGCACCGAGCGCCTTGGCGCGAATCTCCATGCCTGGGGCAATGGCGGCCAAGCCAAGCTGCTCGATGTTCAACTGGACATTGAAGGATGTGTTGGCTCGCACTCTCTCGGGAGCGACCGCGTGAAGCTTGACGATCTTGCCCAGGTTGATGGTCCGTTCTTGACTCGTTCCGCTGATGGCGACGAGGGGGACTCTCACGCAGTCATTGATCGCCTCGAGTTCGTACTGGTTGCCGCCGTCGATAGGAAGGTCGAGCAGTCCGGCTGGGTCCGAGCTGGGCGTCCTAACGAGGCTCTGTCCGCTGTCGTGCTTTAGCCAGAGCCGAAAGGGCTGGTTGGCGTATGGGAGTCCATCGCTGCCGTTGATGGTCAGCTTGTAGTGGGCGGGCTGGCTCACTGCGGCCATCGCGCGTACGAGTAGCGTGCCGGCTCGGACGTTGGGTTCCGTTCCGATTCGCTCTCGGGGAAGGCCGTCGTTGCCGATGCCGTAGCCAGCGATGGCGCCTGGCATGACTCCCTGTGAGAAAGAGTAGAGCTGAGTGGGGGAGGCGTCCTGGATGTGGTCGCAGATGTAGGTCGTTCCCGATGGGTTGAGACCCAATGCCCACTGGACCTGGCGACGAGCGAGTCGGTCGAGCTCGATGTCCTCGAGTGCGCGTGCCATGCTGTGTAGCGCGATGGCGGACTCGGCAAGCTCGTAAATCCCAGCGGAGGGGACGACGAGCTGGTCATTCGTTTCCTTCCAAGGGGCGGAAGTGACGACGTCGGCGTGGTGGTCTGAGCCGCTGCCAATGACCACATTGGGGAGAGAGTAGGGTGCCCAGGATTCCCTCACGGGCTTCATCCAGTAGTCGGCGCCGAGTCGTAGCGCATGGCGCCAGTCAAGGCTGCATGTCTGGTCGGCGGGGGCGGCGTCGCAGGGCTCGGCTGGTTGCTCCGTCGACGTACAGTCGTGAAAGGGAAGTGTCATGTAGATGTCGGAGAGGAACTCCTCTGCGACGTCAAGATGGTTCTCGGCCAATCCGAACGCGTTGATGGATCCGATATCGCCAACCCATTCTTCCTTGAACGGCAATGTGTTTTCCTCCGCGAACGACTTGTCTTGGCGGGAGAGGACCCAGTTCGCGTGGTCCGTTGCGTGAAGGAGATAGTTCTCTGAGGCCGTAGCTAGGTCGGTGGCTTCCTCGCCCTCTTCGAGTTCAGCCAAGGCGGCAGTGCCTAGGTGGAGCTGTAGGGCTGCTCTCCCGGTGAGGGAGATGATGTTGCCGTGGTAGTCAGTGCGGCACTCGTGATCACTCCACGGAGTGACCTCAGGGGTGCATGTGGACGCGCATGATGACCGGTGGTCGAAGCGGTTGCGAGCGATCTCGAGGACGTCCCTGACAAGGGTCTCGGTTTCGGTGCTGTAGTCGTGGGGCCGGCTGAAGACGATATGGGCATATGCGCCGACAGAGGCGGCAAGATCTACTGGGTCTAGCCACACTTCTGGTTCGTTCGAGATGAGCCTGTCGTCGCTGTTGGCCTCGGTTCCGTCAGACCAATAGTTGTTAGACGTGAGAGGTACGTCTGCAATCTTGTTGAGGAGTTGGCCTCCGACATGGGTCTTCTGGGAGTGCTTGAGTCCGTGCTCTACCAGAGATAGGGCGCTGTGCTGTTCGTCGGGCACTCCATCAATGTCGAGATCAGCCTGCCACTCCCACCCAGTTTGCAGTGTCCGGAGCAGGTGGTACGGAAGTCGATACGAGTTGAAGTAGTAGGTGCGCAGGTCGCCTGCGTCATGCCAGCCTCCGCGGACGCTCTCGTGGGTCCCGTCTAGCTGACCATCGTCGACGTGGCAGGCTGGGTGCAGCCTGGTCTCGACACCGCATCGCATGTCAGCGACCCACTCGGCTACTGCGTCGAGGGCATCCTTGTATGCTTGAGGGCCAACATGGAACTCGGGGCTCACGGCGCTTCCGCTGCGGACCTGATAGCGTCCCGGCTTAATGAGCTTGCTGAAGTCGGCCATGGCGACAGAAGCCTGATCTGGCTCGTCAGGAGGGGGAGTGTGGGTTCGGTTTCTCACCGGTAAGAACTTGTCGGTGAATACGACCGGATTCGAGGGTTGGTCAAGGTCAATGACCTGGAACTCGTGGTCGACCAGATTCCTATGGCCGATTGCGATCTTTTCATGGTGGGTCCGGAAGCCCGCGCTAGGGACGCGAAGTTCATCCTCGGGAATCTCCCACCCAAGCTGACCGGTGTCGCCGTTGTCGAGACGGAAGTCGTCGACATCCACGTATGCTACGTGCATGTCTTCAAGTACTCCCCTGACTAGAGCGTGAATCGTGAACTCGGTGAATGCCTGGCGTCTTGCGTCATCGATCGGGTTCAGCTTCTGGTCGATGTCCAGTGGGAGGACGATCTCTCGCCACTCTTTACCTGGCTTTTGGGTCTCAGGGTTGAGCCGATCAAGCGGGGCGTTGTTGTAGGTGCTTGCTTCGTTGTAGATGCTCCTGCCGACAGTGAAGCCTGGATGGAAGAAGGCGTGACGGTATCCGGAGACCCTTGCACGAAATCTAAGCCTGGTAAAAGGGCGCAAGTCGAGAAGTTCGGTGTCAGGTAGGTCGATGGATGTCGGGATGTCCTGGCTCCATCCTGGCGCTCCATTTGAGATCACGCCAGGACTGGTATCGAAGGTGAAGCGCAGACCGGGAGGTGCAGGGATTCCATCGAATGGATCTGGGTCGTACCCTGCTGCTGGGACGAGATCAACTTGCACGGGTTGCGTACCGTCAGCTCGAGCTGGTGGCACGCACCAGAGCTCGGGCTGTTCAATGAAGGGGTCGAGAACGAGCGCTTCGTCTACGACGCTCAGCTCCGGAATGCCCTCAGTGACGGGACAGGCCTTCGCAGAGGTGAAGGTCAGGCCTGCGGTACAGATTGCAATCAAGACTCGAGTAGCTAGAGATCTTGATGATAAGAACATGAGGCTCTCCGCATGATTGGGGTGAGGGATACGAGCCCTGGCTCAACTTGAGCAGTGCACGGCAGAGACGCGCTCAGCGTGAGAGCGTCATTGCTTGCCGGAACGACCTGCCCCTCTTCCTCGGCCCCTTGGTTGAATGCAACGTACGGAGGCCTCTAGATCCCAGGAGGACGGAACCGGCCAATAGCGGTCGTTGCTGGCGATCGGTCTGGTTTGTTGGACGCCCTGCCGGCCTGTCTCTCGGACTCATGGCTGTTGAGAATCAGAGACTTGTGGGGCCTTGGTGAGGGCTTGCGTAATGAGGTTGGCATCGGGGCTCATCCCACTTCCGTCTTCCCGCTTTTTGGTGACAGCGAGCGACTGCCGGTGCGCCTGGAGCGAGGGCGGACCTCCTCGACTCGAACGCACTCCGCAGTCCATTCCGAGACGGTCGAGTAGCTCAGTTGGCCGCCTTGCGCTCATTGCGAGCCCCCGTTCACCGGGTGCGTCGGGCCCTACCTCTCCCCACGCCCGTTCGTGTCGTCTCGGCACGGCGGAGAAGCGGCTTCAGGCCGGAATCGGGCCCGTCGAAGAAGAGCAGCATCCGCCTCCGACGATTCCTCGACGGAGCGCACATTGAGCGCTGACGAGGACGCAAGCGGCGTTCCGTCACGACAATGAGGTGAACGCGATGCTGCGAGCAGTCTTCACGATCTTGATGCTGACGACCCTGGCCGGCTCCGCCCATGCGGAGCTCATCGGCCACTACACCTTCGAGGGAACCACCGACGACGTCAGCGGCAATGGCAACCACCCCAACGCCGGCGCGATCACCGGCTACGCCCCCGGACACGAGGGCATGGGCGCCGTCTTCGACGGAATCAACGACTTCCTCCAGCTCCCGATCAACATCAGCCCCAACGTGATGACCGAGCTGACGATGGGAGCCTGGGTCCGCAGCGACGTGACCTCCGGCAACCGCGCCGTCCTGTCGGCCGATGACGCCGACCCCGGCAACTTCGACCGCACCCTCGGAATGGACACCCGCCCGAGCAACCGCTACTCGGCCTTCATCGGATCCGGCGTGGGCGTGCTGCAGGACACCGAGCCGGTCGACACCGCGAACTTCGTGTTCGTCGCCGTCCGTTACGACGGCACGACTGCCACGCTCTTCGTCGACGATCGTACGGTGGACGCCACCGACAACACCGACGGCGACCCCACGCACCACCCGACCACCTGGATCGGCAAGAACCCGAACTTCGACCTCTTCTTCGACGGCATCATCGACGAGGTCTTCCTCTACGACGAAGCCCTCACCGACGAGGAGCTCATGGCCGTGCAGAGCGGCATGAGCGGCGGCGGTGACTGCCTGGGCGCCGCTGACCTGGCACCCCTCGAAGCCGCCGTCGACGCGCTCGAGGTCAAGCTGGACATCCTCGAAGTCGACCTCTCGCCGGTCGAGAACGCCGTCGCCGCCGTGGAGGCCAAGCTCGACGACCCGACGGCCTTCGTGAGCGACGCCGAGCTCGACGCGCAGGTCGCGGCCCTCGACGCGGCCATCGCGACCCGTGCCGACCAGCCCAGCGTGGACGCCCTCGAGGTGAAGGCCGACGTGCTCGAGGCCAAGCTCGACGCCAACCTCGACGTGTCCGTGAGCACCCGTGCCGATCAGGCGAGCGTCGATGCCCTCGAGGCGAAAGCCGATGCGCTCGAGGTCAAGCTCGATGAGAGCCTGGATGCGGCCGTGAGCTCCCGTGCCGACCAGGAGAGCGTGGACGCGCTCGAGGCGAAGGCCGACGCGCTCGAAGTGAAGCTCGACGAGAGCCTCGACGCGGCCGTGAGCACCCGAGCCGACCAGGCCAGCGTGGATGCCCTGGAGGTGAAGGCCGACGCGCTCGAGGTGAAGCTCGACGAGAGTCTCGACGTCGCCGTCAGCTCCCGGGCCAGCCAGGCCAGCGTGGACGACCTCTCCAGCCAGCTCGCCACCGAGGTCGCCCGTCTCGAAGGAGATCTCGCCGTGCTGCAAGAGAGCGTCGACGCTCTCGAGGCCAAGCTCGACGTGTTGCCCTGCGAGCTGCTCGTGCTGTTCCGCGAGAGCATGCCCGGCGCGCCGCCGCTCCCGCCGCATCACCCCTGCCTCGGCGCCGGCTGTGACGGTGCGGGCTTCGAGGGGATGGGAACGGGCGAGGTCGTCACCAACCAGGTCCCCGGCATGACGATCGGCGGGACCTCGGACGTGGTGGTCTTCAACTCCGGTGGTCCGACTTGTGAGGACGATGACCTGCAGACTCCCGGCGACGGTCCCGGCAACCTCGTGGCTCAGCGCAGCGTGCTCGTGTTGGCCGAGGACGGCTCGTGTCAGCCCGACGACGCGGAGGACGGTGGTCTCTTGACCATCGACTTCGACGAGCTGCGGGGCGTCGGCTTCGTGGGCCTGCTCGACATCGACGAGGAGGGTGGCGAGATCCGCACCTACGGCGACGACGGCGGCCTGCTCGTGAGCGTTCCGATCCCGGCGGCGGGCGACGGGAGCTGGCAGTCGGTCGACGTGGGGGCCTGCAACGTCCAGCGCATCGAGATCGAGCTGGTCGGCAGCGGCGCGCTCACGCAGGTGGGGTGCTCCGACTGTGGGCGTCGCGCCCGCGTGGAGGACGTGTCCGGTCGCTCGCGTCAGTGAGCTGAACGCGACGAGGCCGGAGGCGATGCCGTGGGGCGTCGTCTCCGGCCGTCTTCCCGCGCATGGGCGGGTGCTGACTCAGTCGATGAAGCGGAGGGTCAGCGGGTAGCGGTAGGCGCGGCCTTCGCTGGTGTTGTAGGCGGCGACGATCGGCATGACGATGACCCCGACCGCCAACGCCATGAGCATGAGGTAGCCGATGCCGACGAAGGTGAGCAGCCCGCTGACGAGCCCGGCGAGGAAGCAGGTGATCTGGAAGTTGAGGGCTTCCTTGGCCTGCTGGACGACGAAGCGGGAGCGGTCCCGGTAGACGAGCCACACGACGATCGGCCCGAGCCAGAATCCGATTCCGGTCGCGAGCCCCAGGAGCTGGCTGAGATGGGCGATGGTTCCCCAGGTCCTGTCGTCTTGCGTCGTGGTGGCGGCGTACATGGTGTCTCCGTGGGCTGAAGCGGTGCGTTGACAGGGGGTACGGGCGATCCGCCCCGAAAGTTTCACGCCCGCTCGGACCCCTCAGCGCAATCCGAGCTTGTTGAGCTTGAGCTGGAGGCTCCGCACCGAGATCCCCAGGGCCTTCGCCGCGTGAGTTCGGTTGCCGCCGGCCTCCTTCAGCGCACGCTCGATGAAGCCCTTCTCGAAGACGTCGCGAGCCTCGCGCAGCCCGCCGGCCGGACCGAGCTCCACGGCCGGACCCGAGCCCGCGAGCACCTCGGCGGGCAGGAGGTCGACGCCGATCTCGTCACGACCGCCCGCCAGGATCACCGCCCGCTCGATCACGTTGCGCAGCTCCCGCACGTTGCCGGGCCAGGAGTGCCGCGTCAGGGCCCGCAGCGCGTCGTGGGTGAAGCTCTGCGGAGCCCGCTCCCGACCGGCGGCGAAGCTCGCGAGGAAGTGATGGGCGAGTAGGGGGACGTCGTCGGCGCGCTCGCGCAGGGCCGGCACGCGCAGCTCGATGACCTTGAGACGGTAGTAGAGGTCTTGCCGGAAGCGCCCCGCCTCGACCTCGGCGGCCAGGTCGCGGTGCGTCGCCGCCAGCACCCGCACGTCGACCTTCCGGCTCGAGGTCGCGCCGACGCGTGTCACCTCACCGGTCTCGAGGACACGCAGCAGCTTCGCCTGGAGGCCCGCCGACATCTCACCGACCTCGTCGAGGAAGAGCGTGCCGCCGGTGGCGGCCTCGAACAGCCCGGCTCGTGCCTGGGTGGCGCCGGTGAACGCGCCCTTCTCGTGACCGAAGAGCTGG
>JBCCFW010000061.1:0-36886 GCA_039029535.1 Acidobacteriota bacterium | reverse complement strand
TCGACGGCGGCGTCGGCAGCCAGCAGGGGGACCTTCACCCAGTCCCTCTTCTCCAGCACGCGCACGAGAACCTGAGTGTCGATCCGGGCGCTGTCCTCACCGACGGTCGCGTTCACCGTCAGACCTTCGAGCGAGACCGGCAGCGGTGGTGCGGGATCCTCCTCTGGCGGCGGATCCGGATCGTCACGAGGGTCTGACGGTGAACGCGACCGTCGGTGAGGACAGCGCCCGGATCGACACTCAGGTTCTCGTGCGCGTGCTGGAGAAGAGGGACTGGGTGAAGGTCCCCCTGCTGGCTGCCGACGCCGCCGTCGAGACCATCGTCGTCGATGGTGAGCGCAAGGCGCTGGAGGAGAAGGACGGCTACTGGGTCTTGCACCTGCGGGAGCAGGGCACCTACTCGGTCCGCCTGGTCTATCAGGTGCCGGTGGAGAGACTGGTCGGCGGTCGCCGGCTCCAGTTCCCCGTGCCGCGAGCGCCGTCGGGTCGTTTCAACGCCCTGGTGCCAGGTCACTTCACGGACGTTCACGTGCTGCCCGGTGCGGGGCTCTCGCTGGAGCACGACCGTTCGGTGACCTCGATCGCGGCGGCCCTCAAGCGGACCGACCGCGTGCAGCTCCTCTGGGGCACGGCCGGTCCCGACAGGGCCGAGCTCACCCGCGCTTCCTATGACCTGGAGGTCGTTGGCGAGGGCGTGTTCGCCGAGGCCGAGCTCAGCGTCGACGTCGACGCCGACGAGCCGGTCGACCTCGTGCTGCTCCCGTCGCGTTATGCACTTCGCGAGCTGACCATCGATGGCGTACCGGGCAAGGTCGTCTTGCGTGGTGGACGTCAGGTGGTTCAGCTCAGGGGCCACGGGACGAAGATGTTGAAGCTGTCGTTTGCCTTCAACGTCGATCGCAGCTCGGGGCAGCCGGCAGTGGGGCTCGACATTCCCGTCGTGCCCATCTCGCGCTTTTCACTCCAGGTTCCTGGCCGACGCGACGTCTCGATCGAGCCGGTCGTGCCGCTGGTGGTCGAGGCCGACGACACGCAGACCCGTGTCGAGGCGCACCTGCCGGAGACCGGTCAGGTCCGCTTCGCCTGGACCGACAGCCGACCCGTGCCGGAGCAGAACGTTCGGATGAACGCCGAGAGCTACTACATGGTCTCGGCCGATCGCGGCGGTCTGCGGGTGGCGGCGCGCTTCAAGTTCAACGTCATCAGCGGCAAGGCCACGCAGATCGCCTTCGCCATCCCCGACGAGGTGGTCATCTACGAGGTCGCCGGCGACGGCGTCTCCGACTGGCGCACCTCGGTGGCCGAGGACGGCGAGGGACGTCAGCTCTCGGTGTACCTCGACAAGCCCCGACACGGGAGCTACTCGCTGGAGGTCTCCTACGACAGCCTCCTGCGTCGCGACGACCTCACGGCCACCGCGGGCATCGCCGTGCCGGTCATCGAGCCGTCGCCGGTCCATCGCGTGCAGGGCTTCCTGCTTCTCCTGGCGGGTGAGGAAGACCTCGAGTTCGAGCCGCTGGGCACCGACGGGCTCTCGCCGGTGGGCGAGGAGTCGCTGCCCCAGGACGTGCGAGGTGACCTGCCGGCGAAGGTCGCCCATGGCTTCAAGTACGTGGGCCAGGCGCCGCCGCTCACCGTGCGTCTTCAAGAGCCGCAGCGTGAGCCCGCCAAGTTCGACGTGTACCTGAACACCTTGCTCCGACTCGACGAGGGCGCCCTGCGGGGTCAGTCCAACGCGGACATCACGGTGAAGTCGGGCAAGTTCAAGGAGCTCGTGTTCCGTCTCGATCGCTCCACCACCGTGCTCGACGTGGTCGCGCCGGCGTTGCTGAAGTTCAGCGAGGTCGAGTCGGGCGACGATCGCCTCGTCACCGCGAGCTTCACCGAGGAGATGGAGGGGACCGTCCGTGTCGGCCTGCTCTTCGAGCGCATCCTCGATGCCTCGGCCCAGCGTCTGGAGCTGGCCCCCATCGAGCTCCGTGGTGCCGAGGTGCAGCGCGGTCACGTCGCGCTCGAGTCCTCGGCGGCCGTCGAGGTCGAGGGAGATCCGGGGGAGGGCATCCACCCGATCGGGATCGAAGAGCTGCCGCGGGCGCTGGCCGCCGGCACGAGCAATCCCATCCTGCTCGCCTACAAGTACTCGCACCTTCCCTATCAGCTCGCGGTCAATCTCACGCGGCACGAGACCATCGAGACGGTCGCGTCGAGCATCGTGGCGGCCCGCCTGACGACGGACCTCCAGCCCCAGGGCAACCTCGTCACCCGGGCGGAGTACCTCGTCGTGAACCAGTCGAAGCAGTTCCTCCAGGTGGAGCTGCCGGAGAACGAAGGGCTCCAGCCGGTGAAGGTCGCGGGGAGCCCCGTGCGTCCGGCGATGGACGAGAAGGGTCGGCTCATCATCCCGTTGCCGCGGACCGACGAGGCCTTCCCGGTCGTGTTGGCGTACTCCCAACGTCGCTCCGAGCTGGGCAACTTCGGTGACATCGAGCTGAAGGCGCCGCGCCCCGATCTCTTCGTGGACGAGCTGCGCTGGGACCTCCAGCTCCCGGCCGACTACTCGTATCACGGGCTCGACAGCAACCTCATGCCGATGGGTGCGGAGGTGCCGGAGGGAGGCGCGCTCTTCTCGCTGGCCCGTCGGCTCATCGGGCCGAAGGACGACGCGCCCGGAGTGTCGGTGGGCTATGTCCGCTCGGGCGGTCGCTTCGGCATCCAGGCGTTCACGGTCCTCTTCGGCCTCGTGCTCGCGCTCTGCCTGTGGAAGGCACCGACCGGGAGCTCGTTCCTGCGCTGGGCGGCACCGGCTCTCGGCGTGCTGGGCATCTTCCTGGTGATCTGGCTCAACGCCAGCCCCTGGGCGCTGCTGGCGCCGGTGCTGGCCATGGCCGTGCTCAAGGCCCTGTTCGCGCCGCCGCCGCCCCAGGCACAGCCCGCATGAGGTCTGAACGCAACGAGAGCCGGAGGCCCGAAGGCTCTCCGGCTCTCGTCAGCCGCGGAGCTCGCTAGGAGGTCAGCGTCCGCCGAACGGATGCACCACCGGTTCCGGGATCCAGTCCGGACCCTCCGAGCCGGGGTTGATGTTGCTCGAGTTCGAGACCCCGATCGTTCCCATGACGGATGAGCGGAACTCGTTCTCCATGCCTGGGTTCTCGATGATCTCGAGGGTCCAGCTCACCTCGCGGTCCGGTGGGCCGAGGTTGTCGTCGAAGTAGTGGATGTCGAAATCGAAGGTGCCCGACGGCATGACGGGGCTCGCGAAGGTGTAGATCTCGGGGCCGTCCCCGCTGATCAACGAGCCTTCGAGCACGCCTTCGCCGAGGCTGTCCTCGCTGTTGCCGAAGAAGACCTCCTGACCGTCGGGTTGCGTGACGTAGAGGTTCAAGTCGGCATCCTCGAGATCCCAGGACAGCCGAGCCACCAGCTTCGTGTCCTCGCGGACGCGCTGGACCACGTGGCCGATCGTCGACGAGCAGCCGCAGTCGGTGAGCGCGAAGATCGAGTAGGTGTTCACGCCGGGGAGCACGGGCACCTCGGCCGAGAACTCGCCCGTCTCCATGAGATCGGCGATGACCTCGCCGGTGGGCGTGTCGATCTTCACCTCGTTGACGAAGTCCCCCGCCTGAGCACAGGTGCTGGAGTTCTCGTCGATGGGGGCCACCGTGGCGATGCCCTCGAGCAGCACCGTCTCCCCGGTCGTCTCACCACCGTTGACGGGAGAGATGACCTCGATGTCCAACGGGCAGCCGTACCAGGCGTCGACGAGGACGCCGGCCACGTCGCTGGGCACGATGCTCGGGTTGGTGATCACGATCTTGAAGAGACCGACGAAGCCCGAGGCGAAGAACTCGATCGCGGGAGCGTTCACGTTCGTGATGCACTCCCACTGGTTGAGGAACGGGTTCTCGAACCAGATCTCGGCTCTCAGGACCTCCGAAGCCCGCATCCGGATGACGAAGTCCAGCGAGCTCGGCGGCAGGTCGAGGAGGATCGACTGACCGCTCAGGTGGGGGACCGCCGAGAGAGGCAGGAGCTCGTGCGGGGTCTCGGCCCGAGCCTCGAGCGGAACTTGCTGCAAGGGGGGAGGCGGGAAGCCCCAGGTGTCGATCTCGTCGATGAGGGACTCGTCGCGGATGCAGTGGGCGAACACGTAGTTGGCGTGAGCGTCGACGATGGCCGGCTCGGTGAACACCGGTGGGAAGTCGAGGAAGTCCGGCTCACAGCCAAACTCGAGGTCCCCGAGGATGTCGTCGATGATCGTCGCACCACCACCGGGCGCCGCGTAGAGCGTCGGCGGGTCGGCCTGGTAGAGCTCCACCAGCGGGAAACCTCCCGGCTGTTCCAGCACGTTCTTGTAGTACGTGTCGAGGAAGTTGAAGAACGTGAACTGCGCGTACCTGAAGGGCTGGAAGTCGATCGGCGCCTGCGGAACGATGGGCGCCACTCGGTTGCCCTTGGTGAGGTACGCGTTGACGTCGTCCCAGACCAGCTCCTCGGAGTACGCCGCCGCTCCCTCCATGATGTAGAGGTTGTTGGCGAAGCTGAAGTGGTTCATCCGGGCTGGTCCCATCTCGTTGAACTGAATGAGATGGAAGAGCTCGTGGGCGCTGGTCGTCTTGAGATCGCCGTCGTTCAAGTCGTTGCTCAGGTGGAGCACCGTCGGTGACGCGGGATGGGCGTAGCCGAGCAAGCCGGGTTCGGTCTCCTCGATGACGACGGTGAGCTGGTTCGGCACGTCGAAGCCGAGGCCGGTGAACGTGTCGAGGGCGACCTGCGTGTAGGTCCTCGCCAGCTCCGGGTCGTAGTTCGGGCAATTCCGAATGACGACCTGAATGTCCTGGCCGGTGTTGTCGACCGCGCAGACCTGGGGCGGCATCGCGAAGACGCGAATGGGGCCGTCGATCTCGCCGGTGAGCCGACCGGTGACTCGGTTGTTGAGCGTGTCGATCTCACCGTCGAGGAGGACCCACGACGGACGGAGGAGGCCGTCCTCGTTGTCACCGAACTTGCCCTGCTGGTAGTGGGCGACCATGAGGTCGTCCTCGGTGCAGCCTTCGGGGATGTCCTCATCCTCGTAGGCGACCGTCACCGTCGTCTCGCCATCGAAGGACTTGCCCTGCGGCGGGAGGATGGTCTCGCCCATGGACATCGCACCCTCGCCCCACTCGGGGAAGGTGCCCTCGGGGACCGTCGACAGCGAGAGCATCTCGTCGTCGGGCGGCACGCCGGGAGGCGCCGAGAACTTCGAGCCGACGATGGGGCTCTCCTCGTCGGTGACCTCGACCTCGCCACCGCCGGCGGTGGTGAACTCGGAGACGGCCTCGATCTCGCCGGTGACGACGTTGACCTGGAACTTGCCCGAGACCTGGGACGCACCGTCGGTCGCGACGACCTCGAACTGCAGCACGCCCTCCTGGCCGGGCATGGGCGTGAAGTCGAGCTTGCCGGTCACGGGATCGACGGTCATGCCCATGGGCGGCTCGACGAGACCGAAGGACGCCGGGTTCGCCAGGGGCGTGGAGAGCAGGGCGGTGTTCTCGTACTCGCCGTCGAGATCCGAGGAGAACACGGTGGAGCTCTGGTTCAGCAAGGTGAGGACGCGAGGCTGACCCAGCTCCACGAGCCCGAGGGCCGAGCGCAGGATGAGCCGGGCGTCGGCGTCGCTGAGCGCGCCGTCGCTGCTGGGCGTGTGGACGGGTGGGTTGGCCAGCGGTGAGGAGAGATCACCCGGGAAGACGTCGCTGATGGCCAGCTCTTCGGGCGTGGCCGGGTCTGCCAGCTCGCGAGCGACCTGCAGCGCGATCAGGGCGTCACCGAGGGTGATGGCTGCGTCCGGCTCATCGCGAGGATGCAGGTCGCCGATGACGGGGTCCTCCTGAGCGAGTGCCGCCGTCGAGACGACGAGGCCGAGCAGGAGAGTGAGAGTGCGTCGAGCAGTGGTGCGCATCACAGGTCACTCCCCATCAGGCTGGCGTCGCCGGGAGTCGTGAGATCCAGCGCGACGTCGGCGAGCTGCAGGTCCAGGGTGAGGGCACCGTCTCCGACCAGCGGTGCGGACTCCGGACCGCGGTAGGTGAGCCGGGCCAGGACGCCGGTCGTGAGGTCCAGCTCGGTCGGGTCGGACGCACAGGTGAAGATGCAGGCATCGCCGGACTGGTCGAGACCACCGACCGGGTCGGTCGCACAGGCGACGCCGAAGGTCTCGTCGATGACCGCCCAGGTCGGCCAGTTGCCGATGGCGGCGCGATAGCCGATGGCTCCGCCGGGCGTCGGCACGTCGACGACGACCTCTCGCAGCGGCCAGGCGAGGGTGTCGAGCCCGACCGAGCCACGCAGCAGGGCGACGACGTCGGCGATGTTGAGGACGCGGCTGCCGGGATCGGCCGGCACCACGACGAGCACGCCGCCCACGTCCGCGGCGTTGTTCACGTCGCCCCGGAGGAGCTCTTCCTCGGTGGGCACGTCGAGGGCCACGGAGATGCGCAACGCCTTGACGACGTCGGCGATGTTGAGGACGCCGTCGCCGCCATCCGGGGCGAGATCACCGGGAAGACGGAGGTCGCCGCCGCTGCCGCTGGTCCCGGTGAGACAGGGGTCGCAGGAGATGACCGCCGTTCCGGCGAGGACCTGACGAAGCAAGGTGCCGTCGTCGATGTCGACGACGTTGTCCGCCGCATTCACGTTGCAGTAGTGCGGTGGTCCATCGGGAGGCGTGCAGAAGAGGACGGAGGCGCCGATGTCGCCGCAGCGCAGGGCGGCGACCGTCGGTGCCTCACCGAGGGCCTGACGTCGGACGGCGAGGAAGTCGCTCAGGTCGAGCTGACCGTCGGGAACGTCCGGCGGGTGGACGTCGCCCGCGGAGTCGTCGCAGGGATCCACGGTGACGACCCTGCCGCTCTCGGTGCGGACGACCGCGATGGGTTGCCCCTCGCAGTCGATCATCAGCTCCTCGAGCACGGTGACGTCGGTCTCCGTCTCGGCGGGAAGCTCGCCGTTGCGGAAGCGCAGCTCGAAGGGACGGCTGCCCGCTTCGATGCCCTCGGCGCAGACCAGGCCGACGACCAGCGTGGTGTCGTCGATGGGCTCGGCCTCGAGCAGGCAGCCCTCGTCGAGAACGACGGCTTCCAGGAGCTCGGCGCCGCCGAGCAGGTCGGTCACCAGGAAGGTGAGACCACCCACGCACTCGGCATCCCCGAGATCGATGAGCGGCTGCACGACGAACTCCTCGTCCGACTCCGCCACCAGCGTGCCGACGCTCAGCAAGGGAGCCGCGGGCGGCGCGAAGGCGAGGGCGGTGAGGTCCAGGCCGGTCACGCCGACCAGGTTCGTGCTGCCGTCGGTGTTCACGCGGCGGAGCTGATCGGTGTTCCGGAAGTGCGAGAAGAGCTGGCCGTCCTTGTCGGCGGCCAGGAGGCTGTTGGTAGGCGAGACGATGGCCGACGCGGCGCCGGCGCTCATGCCCGTGGCGTCGTCGACCGGCGTGAGCATGGTCCCGTTCTTGACCCAGAGCGTGTCGCTGTCGTCGAAGGCCAGGCCGACCGAGGTGCCGCCACAGCCACAGGCATTGGCGGCCAGGGTGACCGCGCCCGTGGTCGTGTCGATGGTCCCGATGGTGTCGGGTCCCTTCACCCAGCCGAAGAGGGTGCCGTCGGAGCGGAACGTGATGTCGGTGATGTCCATCCCGTGGGCCCCGACCATCGACGCGCTGCCGTCCCGTGGGTCGAGCGTCCAGAGGTTCTGGGTGCCGACCTCCGAGTTGTTGAGCTTGCTCGTCGCGTAGAGGTCGCCGGTGACGGGGTGGACGGCGAGGCCATGGAGGCCGTCCACGCCGGTGGCGCCGACGGTCTCTCGGACCGAGCCGTCGTCTGGGTCGAGGACGAAGAGGGTGGAGGCGTCCCCACCGACTCCGGTCACCGCGTAGAGCGTCTGCTGTGCGGTGGCCGGCGTGGCGGCGAGGAGGAGCGCCAGGAGGGTGAGCGGGGGAGCGAGTCTCCACCGCCGGGTCGAGCGAGTCGGCATCGTCCGTTCTCCGGGTCCGGTTTGCTGAGAGGAGGCGGAGTGGGAGTCGACGAGAATGAGCGCCTGCCCTGACCCCACGCCGCGGCGACCCGATCATGACCGAATTGGTGGAATGCTGACCAGGGGGGAGGCGACGGAAAATGGCGCCTTCGGAGGAGGGCCGGCACATCGACGCCAGTGGGGGTCGTGCTCCATGATCGGCCGCATGAGCCCGTTTCGGACCAGAACAGGCAATCGCCCTCGGAGCCGCGAACGGGGGCTGGTGCCGCTCCTCGGCCTCTTCGCGGTCCTGACGACCGCCTCGGTAGGCCTCACTCAGCAGGCCTCCGGGCCCTCTCCCGCCTCCGAGGCGAAAGAGGACGCGGGGCCCTGGCTCACCGTCACTCCGGACGCGGCGCTGGAAGTGGCCGCGGCGCGGTCGCGTCCCCTCCTCCTCTACTTCTGGGCGAGCTGGTGCGGGCGCTGTCGGGTCATGGAGCGCACGACGCTCCCCGACGACCGGGTGTTCGCCTTCTTGAAGGACAACGTCGTGGCGCTCGCGGTCGAAGCCGACCACTGGAGCACGCACGAGCTGGCCAAGGAGCACGGCGTGTCCGCGCTCCCGCAGATCTCGGTGGTCGCACCCGATGGCCGGACCCTCGGCAAGGTCGTGGGCTCGCGAAGCCCGAAGGCCCTCGTGCGAGAGTTGCGGAAGTTGATGGCGGAGGAGAGCTGGCGTGCGCCACGACGGGACGACGCGCCCGAGGACGAGCGCTAACCGTCCCAGCTCGAGCCGTCGTCGGTCAGGCTTCGATCCCAGAGCTCTTCGGGCAAGAACCCCTGCTTGCGAAGCAGCGCGAGGATCCCCAGCGAGCGATTGTCGAAGCGCTCCTTGGTGTACTTCACCTGACAGTAGACCTGGGCGAGGTTCTTCACTCCCGACTCGGCGATCATCTTGGCGAGCTGCGGGAACTCCTGGTAGCGCTTCCAGCCTTCCGTGTTGCGGTCGTGGTAGACCGCGCTCACTCGCTCGTCGTCGAAGTCCTCGTAGCGCTCGTGGTGGACGATGCCTTCGATCGGGAGACGCGCCCGGAGCGCCGGGTCCTCGTCCGGCCAACCCATGACCACGGTCGTCGCCGGGAAGGTGTCGGGCGGGAGCTCGAAGAACTCGGTCAACCGTGGGCTGCTGTTGAGCGTGGTGCCCATGTAGCAGGTGCCCAGGCCTCGGGCCTCCGCGGCGAGCACGGCGTTCTGCGCCGCGATGATCGCGTCGGCGAAGGCGACGAGGAAGGAGAGCGGGTTGTCCCAGCCTGGCTCGGCGTCCTCGAGCAGGCACCAGCGCTTCATCCGGTTCCAGTCGGCCACGAAGGTCAGCAGCACCGGCGCCTGCAGGATCATCTCCTGCCGGTAGTGCAGCTCGAACAGCTCGGCCCGACGCTGCTCGTCCTTGGTGACGATGACCGAGTAGGTCTGCATGTTGCCGCTGGTCGAGGCACGGGTCGCTGCCTCGAGGATGCGGTCCAGGTCGGCGTCGTCGATGGGATCCGGCTTGTAGTGCCGGATCGACCGATGCGATCCCAGGAGCTCGAGAGCTTGCTCGAAGCGCGCGTCGTCGGCGCTCGGTGCGTCGCTCACTCGGCGACGGCGACCGTCTCGGGCTCGGGCTCGATCCAGCGTCCGTGGTCCTTGATGAGCTGCACCAGTCGTTCCGGTGCCCGCTCGGACGGGATGCCCTTCTCCACGCAGTCCTTCTTGACGTAGAGGTTGACCTTCCCCGGTGCCGAGCCGACGTAGCCGAAGTCGGCGTCCGCCATCTCACCCGGGCCGTTCACGATGCAGCCCATGATCGCGATCTTCACCCCGACCAGGTGCGAGGTGACGTTGCGGATGCGCTGCGTGGTCTCCTCGAGCTCGAAGAGCGTCCGACCGCACGACGGACAGGAGATGTAGTCCGGTCGCGACATCCGCAGGCGCGTGGCCTGAAGGATGCCGAAGGCCGTCGTCAGGGCCGCCGACGGCTCCGCACCGGTGAGCACGATCGCGTCGCCGATGCCGTCGACGAGCAGGCCGCCGAGCTGCTCCGATGCGGTGAGCAGGGGTGCGTCCAGGTCGGCCTTCGGATCGTGGCTGCCGTCGGCCAGCAGCAGCGGGCAGGGCAGCGCGGGCTCCTCGGCCAGGAGCGACGACGCGATGCGCCAGGCGTGCACGGGGCTGTCACCGGGTGCTGCGTCGATGCAGAGCAGGGGAGCGCTGCCGGTGACCTCGGCGGCGACGCGCGCGGCCATGGCGGCGCTGCGTCCCAGGGCCTCGGCCGGCGCCAACCCGAGCGAGGTGGGATCGAGATGATTCGCGTCGACCCGCAGTCCCAGCGATCGACCCGCGCCGCGCACCGACGCGGCGGCAGCGAGCAGTGAGTCCTGCCACTGGGCCTGGGTCTCTCCCTGAGGAGTGACGAGGACGACGTCGGCCTGGAGCGCGAGAGCGAGCAGCTCGGACTGCTCGCTGCCGACGTTCATCGCGAGCGCCGGGCGATCCGATCGATCGATCAGGTCGCGCAGCGCCGCGGCGTCGGGCTCGTCGGCACGGACGTCGAGCAACCATGCGTCGGCCTCTCGGTCCTGCGGGTCGGCGGGCGGGGCCTGGCAAGCGTTCAGGTCGAGCCAGACCTGCGGCACCTGCTCGCCACCGAGGCTCGACTCGCCCACGCGACACTCGCAGCTGTCGCGGCGCTTCCAGCCCTCGCCGGGTGCCGGACGATGGTCGGACACGGCGATCGCCAGCGACGGCTCGTTCGGCTCGGCGGGTGCGGCCGTCCACGGAGCGGCCAGCGCCTGCGCCACGGGGATCTCGGCCCGAGGATCCTCGGTGAGCGAGACGCGGATGGTGTCGCCGAGGCCGTCGGCGAGGAGGCTACCGATGCCGATGGCCGACTTGATGCGACCGTCCTCGCCGTCACCGGCCTCGGTCACCCCCAGGTGGAAGGGGTGGTCGAAGTCTTCGAGCTCCATCCTCAAGGCGAGCAGGCGGTAAGCCTCGACCGCCACGAAGGGATTGCTCGCCTTCATCGACAGCACGATGTCGTGGTAGTCGGCGTCACGGCAGATGCGCAGGAACTCGAGCGCGGACTCGACCATGCCGAGGGGCGTGTCGCCGAAGCGGTTCATGATCCGGTCGGACAGGGAGCCGTGGTTGGTGCCGATGCGCATGGCGCGACCGAGGCGCTTGCACTTCTCGACCAGCGGGAGGAAGCGATCTCGGATGCGGTCGAGCTCGGCGGCGTACTCGGCGTCGCTGTACTCGCGCACCGCGAAGCGCTTGCCGTCGGCGAAGTTGCCCGGGTTGATGCGGACCTTCTCGCAAGTGTCCGCGGCCTCCATCGCCGCCTTCGGGTTGAAGTGGATGTCGGCCACCAGGGGAGCCCGCGCGCCGAGCTCCTCGAGCCGCTTGCGCAGGGCCGGCAGGCTGGCCGCGTCGGACAGGTTGGGCACCGTCACCCGGACGATCTCGCAGCCGACTTGCTCGAGCGCGAAGGCCTGCTGGGCCGTGGCCTCGGTGTCGCCGGTCAGCGTGGTCGTCATCGACTGGACGCGGATCGGCTCGTCGCCACCGATGCCGACGTCGCCGACGAGCACGCGTCGCGTGGGGCGACGTCGACGGGCGTGGGGCAAGAGGATGCTGGGTCGGTCGCTCATGATCGGATCATCCCACGTTCGGACCTGCGAGTCCGCTTCGAGACCGAGGAAAGACTGTTGCGATTCGGTGAATTCCGGGCCGGAATCAGCGTCCGGATCAGGCAGCGTCGCGCGAGGCGAAGCGAGCGAAGGTGCGACCGGCGCGCTCGGTGAGTCGCTGCCAGTCGGGGTCCTCGCGCAGGAACTCGACCTCGCCCTGCGGGTCGTTCTCGAAGCGGTCGAGGTCGGGGAGGAAGCGGGTGAGCTGCTCGAGCTCGCCCCGCAGCGCCAGCAGCTCGCGGAGCTCGACCTCGTCGAAGCTGGCGGCGACGTCCTCGTCGTCGAGGCTGGCCGCGACCGTCCGCCAGTCCTCGATGAGCGCCATGGGGGCGGGGAGCGCCGGGCTGGTCTCCGCGAAGTCGCGCTGGAGCTCGGGGTCGGAGAGGACCTGGAGCATCTCCAGCAGGCGACGTCGCTGTCGCGGGCCGCGTCGGACGGGGGAGCGCCAGCTCGCCCAGGCCCCGTGGGCGAGGGCCAGGGCGAAGAGCAGCCGGGCGACCGTGCGGAGCAGGGGCTCGCCCGAGAGGAGCCCCTGGACCATGAGCACGAGGACGGCCAGGGTCAGGATCGCGAGCGCCGCGGCGGCGCAGCGGCTGAAGACACGAAGCAGCACGACCCGATCTTAGATCCCATGCCTCGGCCGTGCTGGTTGCCCGTGTCGCAGCGTGCTAACGTGCGCCCGCCATGGGATTGTTCGACTTCTTCGACGCCTTCAAGTCGGGTCCGAGCGAGCGCAAGATCGACGCCGCCGCCACCGTGCTGTCCACGCGGCACGGCGAGCCGGCCCGTCGCTACGAGGCGGCCGACCGTCTCGCGGCCTGGGCCGACGAGGAGCCCAGCGCCATCGACGGCCTGCTCTCTCGCTACCGAATCACCTCCGAGAAGGAGATGAGCGACGAGGAGGAGAAGGCCCACGTCCACCGGCTCCTCGACAAGCTCGGAGCCGAGAAGGTCGTCCCGGCCATCGAGCGTTACCTGAAGCGGGAGCCGCAGGTCGGCTGGCCCCTCCGCATCCTCAGCGGGATGGTCTCCGAGGACGATTTCCGCCAGCGCGTCTGCCAGGTGCTGTCTCGGCTGGACACCCAGTTCGACCGGCATCCCGAGCGCAAGGTCGAGATGATCCACGCCCTCATGGACCACGCCTCCCACGAGGAGGTCGGCACCACCGTCGGACCCTTCCTCGAAGACACCGACGACACGGTCCGGATGGCAGCCGGCGAGCTCCTGTCTCAGGCGCCCGACGAGGAGCGTGGGCAGCTCCTGGTGAACGCCCTCCTCGACAGCACGGACCGCCCCCGGGTGCTCGACGCGCTCATCAAGTCGATCGCCGCGCGCGACGTCTCGGTGGCCGGCCGCAAGGCTGAGGTCGAGCCCCTGCTGCCCGAGGGCTACTACCTCACCCGGCAGGGCATGGTCCGGCGGCTCGACAAGTAGGCCAGGTTCGGCTGGCCCCGACGCGATCGCTGGGCGACACTGGGGGATGACCTCGTCCCGACTCGTCCTCTCGCTCCTGCTGGGGCTCCTCGCTCTCGGTCGCCCGGCCTCCGCCCAGCTCGTGGTCAAGCCGGTCTCCGAGGACGAGGCCAAGGTGCTGACCGTCGTCCTGCTCCAGGCGGTGAACGCCCGGGACCACGAGGCCTTCGACCGCTGCTTCGACCACGGCATCCTGGCCGACCGCGCCCTGCGCGGCGTGCCGCTGGCCGGCGAGGCGCGACGCACGGCCCGCAAGGGTCTCGTGCAGAACATGAGCTTCGGCCCGGAGGTCATGCGGGCGCTCGGCCCCGAGGGCTTCTACCGCCTCGTCGGCCAGCGCGTCGTCGATGGCGAGCGACGAGTCCTCTTCGCCCTTCACGGGAGCCGCGGGCTCAACTACCACGACCTCGTGCTCTGCAAGGGTGTCGACGACATTCACCGCGTGTGCGACTTCGAGATCGCGGCGGCCGGTGAGCTCATGAGCACCACGCTGCGACGGATGGCGCTCCCCTTCGTGGCCCAGCTCGACGCCAAGGCCCTGGAGACCGTGGATGCTGCCGAGCTCGACTTCGTGCGTCATCACGAGAGTCGGACGAAGGCGTCACGAGCGTTGATGGCCGGTCAGGCTCGTGAGGCGCTGAAGCACCTCGATGCTCTCCCGGAGAGCCTCACCAAGCTCAAGCCGGTCCTGCTCAATCGGCTCATGGCGTCAGCACAGCTCGCCCGGGAAGACAGTACCGCCACCGCCGCCTATCGACGTGAGGTCGAGCGCTTCCGCGCGGCCTTCCCCGGCGATGCGGCGCTCGATCTCATGTTGCTCGACTACCACGTCGTCAGCGGGCGCTGGGCCGAGCACGAGGCCTGCCTGCGTCGGCTTCAGGAACGGATGCTCGACGATCCCTTCCTCGACGCGCTCCGCGGCGATGCGCTCCGTGAGCAGGGACGCCACGTCGAGGCGAAGGCGGCTTACTCCCGCGTGTTGCAGACCCTGCCGGGGCTCGGCGCGCTCTATCCGGTCATCATCGAGCATGCGCTCAGCCAGGAGGACCATCCCTGGACGCTCGAGCTCATGAAGCGCTACTGGCACAACCTGGGCATTTGGTTCGACGACTTCAGCACGCCGGTCTGGCTTCGTTTCGCCGACACGCCTCAGCGGCGTGAGTACGACCGCTTCCTGCGCGGCGAGCGGACGCAGCTCGCGATCACCGAGGGTCTCGAGACGAGCTTCGTCGAGTCGGTGCTTCCAGACGATGGCGGACGCTGAGGTTCCCCGCGTCGTCGGTGGCCGCACGCGACCGGAGGATCGCAGCCCCACCGACGCCGAGCTGAGCACGGCGAACGAGCCGAGAGGCGAGCTCTCGCGGCACCTGCGGATCGGCACGATCTCCCTGGTGCTCGACGGCCTCGACGAGCGGCTCGCCGGTCTCGTCGACGACCAGTACCAGGGCTTCCTCGTCGACGCGGACGCGAGTGAGAACGCCGGGCGGATCGAGGTGCGACGCTCGCCCGCGTCAGCCTGGCTCCACCTCCCGCGTGGCGAGGGTGGTGAGGAAGCACGGATGGAGGCACGCACCGACGCAGAGCTCCTCGTGCTCTGGTCGTACTTCTTCGCGCTGCGCTTCGATCGTGAAGGACGCGTTGGCCGACTCGTCGTCTGCGACGTCGACGACGCAGACCTCGGTCAGGCGGTGGAGAACGTCCTGCGCTTCTTCCTCTCGACCGTCGCCCTGGCGCGTGGAGGCTTCGTCCTCCACAGCTCGGGGGTGCTGCGGAAGGGGAGGACCTTCCTGTTCTTCGGACCCTCCGGTGCCGGCAAGTCGACGACGGCGAGCCACCCCGAGGAGGGCGACTGTCTCGGTGACGATCTCGTCCTGCTCGAGCGACGAGCCGAGGGCTGGCAGGCCTGCGGCGTTCCGTTCCGCGGCTCGTTCGACACCAGCGAGCGCAACGTCAACGCCTCGGGACCCCTGGCGATGGCCTGTCGTCTCTTCCAGGCCGAGGAGAACCGGCTCGAGACGACCATCGCCGCCATCGCCCTCGCCGAGCTCATGGGGCAGGTGCCGTTCCTGCTCGATGACGACGAGCTGCGACGACGTGCCGGTGCGAACCTGAAGCAGCTCCTCGACGAGGTGCCCGTGCGACGGCTGCACCTGAAGAAGGACCCGAGCTTCTGGAGCCTGCTCGACGAAGCCGTCGACGCGGCGGGCTAAGGTGGGAACCTCAGCCGCGAGCGAGCTCCATGTCGAGTCGAGCTCGCGTCGTCTGCTCCAGCTCCGCGTCCTCGTGCTCGACCGCCCAGGCCAGCGTGCCGACGAGGTCCAGCCAGGCGAGCTTCTCGAGACGCAGGAGGTCGGCGTCGTCGAGCTCACGACCGTAGCCTTCGAGGAAGGCCTCGCGTCGCTCGGGACGGTCACGCCACGCGTGCGAGTGAAGCCGGACGAGATCGACGAGCCATGCGTCGGGGCGGGCCCACTCGAAGTCGATGAGCGACAGCTCGATGCGGGCGTCGTCGACCCTCACGAGCCAGTTGCCGGGCTGGTAGTCCCGATGACACGGCACGCGTCGCAGCTCGGCGAAGTCCGAGAAGTCGGAGAGTCTCTCGACGACTCGTGCGCGTGAGGAGCTCGGGAGCAACTCGGCGCAGCGATCCAGCGTTGCTCCTGCGCGAGCGCTCAGCGCGTCGGAGAGGGGGAGCGGGTCGTCGTCCTCGAACGACGACAGGTGATGGAGGCGGGCGAGCAGGCCGCCGGCTTGTCGCCAGAGGTCACGCTCGAGCTCGGCGGAGAACGACCAGCGATCGGCGGTGCGGCCGGACAAGAGCTGGATGAGCAGGGCGGGTGTCGGCTCGGCCCAGGCAGCGAGGAGGTTGGGAGCGCGACCACCGAGGTGGGGTCCCCAGGAGCTCAGCGCGCGTCGCTCGTCCTCGAAGGCCCGACGGCTGCGACAGCGCTTGAGCAGGGTGACGCCGCCTCGCGTCGACACCCGCCAGGTCGTGCCGCCCACGCCCACGCGGGGCAGGGGGGCGGAGCCGAGAACCGGACCGAGCTCCTCCTCGACCCGCGAGGCGAGCTCGGGAGGGAGCGTCGGTCCGGTGGAAGACACGAGTCCGCTTCAGTCCTGCTCGGCGGTGCCCGTGCGGGCCTCGACGGCGCCGGTGGCCGTGTCGACGACCATGATCGTCGTGGTCAGGCTGCCGTAGTCGACCGCCTCCGGCGAACGGAAGGTCGCGCCGTTGACGAGCTGCGTGTCGGCGCCGCCGTCGTCCGGGCAGGTGAGCACGAGCACGTTGCCGACCTGGTCGGCGCCGGCACCATCGGCATTGCAGCCGATGCCGTCGAGGTCGAAGCCGGTGGCCGAGGCGGGCCAGTTCTCGATGCGAACCTGGTAGGCGTCGCGACCCGAGCCGTCGTCGAGCCCGACGTTCACCGAGCGCGCGGGCCAAGCGATGGTGTCGAGGCCGACGGAGGCACGGAGGAGCTGGACGACGTCGGCGATGTTGATCGAGCGCGAGCCTTCCGGCTGAACCTCGATGACCAGCACGCCGCCGACATCGCTGCTGTTGCTGACGTCGGCCCGGAGCTGCTCCTCGGTGTTGGCCGTGTCGAGACCGACCGAGAAGCGGAGGACGGCGACCACGTCGCCGATGTTGACCAGGCCGTCACCGCTGGTGTCGCGCGGGGCGACGTCACCGGGGAGACGCTTCGCACCACCCGCGCTGACCTCGCCACCGAGGCAGGAGTCGTCCGTGAGCTGTCGCGCACCCGCCAGGAGCTGACGCAGGACGACGAGGTCGTCGACGTCGAAGTCGCCGTCGCCGATGACCTCCCAGCCGGGCGGGCTCAGGTCCGGGCAGATCGCCGCGCCGGGGTGCAGGTCGGCGCAAGCGCGGTCGATGGCGTCCACGGCGATCTCGTCGCGCACCTTCTGATGACCGGCGAGCCAGTCGGCGAGGTTCAAGACGTCGTCACCGCCGCCGGCGTCGAAGATGTCGCCGGGCAGGCAATCGCAGTCCGAGTTGGTGTCGCCGTCACCGTCGAAGTCGGGGAAGCCGCAGCCGCAGTCGCCGGCCGCGATCTTGTCGAAGTCGTCGGGACAGCCGTCGAGGCAATCGAGCGTGCCGTCGCCGTCGCGGTCACCCACGTCGGAGACGAAGCAGCCGCAGATGCCCTCGGCGGTCTTGTCGGGATCGGTCGGACAGCCGTCACAGGCGTCGCCGGCGAGATCGGAATCGGCATTGGCCTGATCGTCGTTGGCGAGAGCCGGGCAGTTGTCGCAGGCATCGCCGAAGAGGTCACCGTCGGTGTTGGTCTGGTCGGCGTTGGCGACGAGCCGGCAGTTGTCGGGTCCGTCGATGACGCCGTCCATGTCGGTGTCGACCGGCTCGACCGCCTGGAGCTCGAAGCCGGGCCCCCAGGGGTAGAGCTTGTCCATGTTCTGAGCGCGCACCTCGAGGAGGTAGTTGCCGATGGCCGGCGGCGTGAAGTCGAGGTTGCCAGCGTTGCCGACCTCCTGCTCTGAGATGTTGCTGAGCTCGCTCACGTTCACGAGCTGGATGTCGTCGACGTACCAGCCGATCGAGGACGAGGTGATCATGTTGAAGGCCGAGCCGCCGGCGAAGTCCATGAGGAAGCGGAGGCGGAAGCTCTGACCCGCGTAGTCGGCGAGCGAGGCCGAGCGGGCCTGGAAGGAGCCCTCACCGCTGCAGCCGGTGCCGGCCTGAGAGTAGAGGCTCACCCAGGTGTTGCCGCCGTCGAGCGAGACCTGGACTCGCGAGGTCTGATCGGGGGTCTGACAGCGGACGCGGCTACGGAAGTCGATCCGGCTGTCGGCGGCGGCGAGGAAGTCATCGTCGAAGGTGATCGACTGCACCACGAAGTTCTCGTTGGTCAGTCGGTAGGAGTAGCTCCCCGAGTAGGAAAGGATGGTCGACACGACGTCGTAGCCATCGGTGGAGTCGATGGTGACGCGCGTGCCCCCGTCCTCGGCGCCGTCGATCCAGGTCACCCTCTCGGTGCCGGCACTGCGGACGACGTAGCCGGTGGCGGCAGCGACGGTCGAGAAGGTCACGCGGCTGGCGTGGCCCGCGGGGAGGTCGCCGGGGTCGTTCACGGTCGGCGCCGCGTAGGTCGGGACGTGATCCTGCTTGACGTTGTCGACACCGACGACGACGCCGGGGTAGGAGCTGGTACCGAAACCGAGGCCGAAGACCTCGACCTCGTGGGTGCCGGCGCCGACGGGGACGGCATAGCCACCGGAAGGAGCGGTGGTGCCCGTCCGGCCGTCGGCTCGGACCGTCAGTCCGCCGATGCCCTCGCCGACCGAGTAGAAGCCGTCCATGTCGATGTCGTAGTAGACGACGCCGGTGATGAAGGGATCGAGGTCGTCGCGACTCCCGAAGTTCTGGGTGACGAGCTGGGGTCCGACGTTCGAACGCCAGGCGCCGTGCAGGTTGTCGGGGTAGAGCGTGTTCCACTGGGCCTGGCTCAGCGGGTTGCTGCTCTTGCTGCCGTTGACGATGCCGATCCCGATCTCGCGCATGGCATCGCTGTGGATCGTGTGGCGATGGCCCGGCGGGTCCTGCATGCCATCGGCCGGCTCGGGGTCATCACCGGGCTCTGCCGGAGTGCCGCCGCCCCAGTCGATGTTGAAGCCGGCGTGACCGTGCCAGGGGGTGCGGGCGAAGGAGAACACGTTCTCCCCGGCGGTCGAGAAGTCGTAACCCGCGTTGGTGAGCCGGGTGCCCTGGGTGTCGCCGGTCGAGGTCACGCTCACGTGGCCCTGGAACACGTTGTCGAACATGTCCTGGCTGTGGCCGCGAGCGGTCGCGAGCAGGTTCGCGTTCGGAGCCAGCGGCGGGAGGACCCGCGTGTAGATCATGAACTCGGTGTCCATCTTCGCCAGGTCGACGTTGAACGCGTTGATGGCGTTGAGGACCAGCGGATCCGTGGTGGCCGCCAGGCGATCGGCCTCGGCGTCGGCATCGGCTCGCGCCCGGTTGATGTACTCGAGGTAGAGCTGCTCCTCGTCGGTCCAGTCACCGATCGTGTAGGGGAGCGGGTCGCCGAAGAGTCTCGACCGGTCGATCACCGGCTCCGGGAGCCGCAGGCTCTCGATCAGCTCGGCCGGAGGCGGGACCTGCTCGCGGTGGACCGGCGGCTCGGAGGCCCGCTGGCCCATGACGGAGGGGGCGAGCAGTCCGAGAAGGGGGAGGAGGAGCGATCGCTGAGTCATCGGTGGCCTCTTGTTGAAGGCGGATTGTCGCACGCTTCGGGCCTGAGAGGCCGCTCAGAGCGAATTCGGCAGGCGGGGTCGAGTTCTCGACCAGGGCCGTCATTCCAGATCACGCGAACCGCGTGAGTTCGTGTCATCCATGAGGCGATTTTCGTGACTTGCGTCCCTGGGGGGCTCATTGAGCCGGGGTCCCGGCAGCGACATGTTCGCAGCGTCATTTCGTGGGCCGGTGGCGGTCCGCGCCTCGCGTCAGGGTTCCCGCATGACTGTCCGGACCGTTCTCAGCCTCTCCTCCTTCCTCTTGGCCCTGGCTGCTCCGGCCGCTCTGGCTGAGTACGACACGCGGGTCAGCGGCGTGCATGGCGGCGGCGGTCTCACCGTGGTCGAGGTCGATCCCACCAACGCGCTCCGGGTCGTGGCGGGCGGGGACAACTCGGGCGTGCACCTCTCCGGGGACGGCGGCCGGACCTGGCGTCCGTGGAACCTCGGTCTCGTCGGAGACGAGCTGCACGGCATCGCGGCGGTGGTGTTCTCACGCGAGGTCTCGGGCCGCGTGTTCATCGCCGTGGGTCGAGGGGCAGAGGGAGGTGTCTACTGGACGGAGAGCATCGGTGATCCGTTGCACCCGTGGACCGAGCTCTCGGTCGATCCCGCGCTGGTCTTCTCCAGCGCCCGGGAGAACAACAGCAGCATTCATCCGGCGGGCGTTCTCGACGCTGCGGCCGCCGTGCCGCGCTCGACCGGCCGGTTGCTCGCCCTTTACGAGTACGACGACGACGACTGGATCCTCGCGGCGGCCAGCTTCGACACCGGCCTGTGGGTTGCACGGCATCTCTCGGGAACGACGACGTGGTCGTCGACCCAGCTCGGCATCACCGGAGACTTGCATCTCCGCTCGCTCGCGGTGGACCTGACCACGGGTCGTCTCTACGTCGCGTCCGTCGAGGAGGGCGTCCTCTCGACCCGAGTCACCAGCTTCGACCCTGACGGCACGGCGAACTTCGAGGCAGCGATCTCGGTCTGCGGAACGCTCGTGCCCGACTCCGCCGAGGAGCTGCTCACCGTGCCGGGCAACCTGATCATCGCGGCGGGCCCCAGGGGCGTCGTGCGCTACAACGGGACCTGCCATCAGGTCGTGTCGGGCACGACCCTGCCGAGCGCGGGCCCGATCTGGCGGTCGCTCACCGCCTTCACCGAGTCCGGTGGTGACGGCATCCTCGTCATGGGGGCGACCTCGCCCGCTCAGGACATCGACGGTGTCGTCGACCCCGACCTCGGCTGCCTCGCCCCCCCGTCTCCCTTCGGCTGGGACTCCGTGTACGTGGCGGAGGTGGGTTCGGGATCGGGCTCCTGTGGCTCCGGCTGGACCTGCACCTCGGCGGTTCGCGCCGCCACGGTCGACATCTGCAGCCCGGCCGTCGGCCCCCTGATGGGAGCGGAGACCTGGTGGCGGGGTGAGGACGTGGCGACTCAGGACGGTGCTCCCCGCAGCGTGAGCTCGCACCTCGGACGCAACCGCTTCCGAGCTGCCTACCTGAGCACGCGGGTCGTTGACGGTGACCACCACTTGCTCCTGGCCGGCTCCGACGGTCTCTTCGATCGCAACCACGCAGACGATGGCAAGTGGACGCCGCTGGTCGACGGCCTCAGCGTGTCGGCGGGCAAGTTCGTCGAGTCGGTGCCGGCCACGGGCGAAGTCTGGTTCGGTGGCAAGGACTGGTACTCGGTGGTGTCGGGCGGAACCGGCGGCGACACCATCACGCGCTGGAACCTGCCCCAGGGCAAGCCGGACGTGGGTCAGGCCATGGCAGCGACCAGCGCGGGCGACGTCGTCATCAGTGGCCTTCAGGGCGCCTCGGACACTCCGGTGATCCATCTCTGGGAGACCGGCGCCGACGCTTGGTGGGACCTCACTCCGCGCGACTGCGCCGGCGTTGGCGTGGTCGACGGTGGGTGGGATGAGTCGAACGTCAACTGGCAGGCGGTCGATCTCGTCCACGAGCCTTCGGGGACGACCACCGTCGCGGCCGTCGTGCGTCAGGAGAGTGGCGCTGCCGCCAATCGCGGCCTGTGGACACGCGTGATGCCCGCGACGCCGGTGAGCTGTGACGAGCTCTGGCAGCTCGTTCCCGGCAGCGACACGAGCCCGATGACGGAGGCGACCAGTCGGGAGCATCGCGTCACCCTGTCCTGGGCGGGGGGGACCGCGCCGCTCTGGGTCTACAACTCGCGCTTCGGTCTCTACCGCGTGGACGACCTGAGCACGAGCAGCACGACGAAGATCACCGTCGGGAGTGAAGACTTCGAGACGATGAGCTCCGGATACATGGCGGTCGAGACGCTGAGCGCGGGTCATCGGGTCTGGATCTCCAACGAGGAGGGGCTGTTCGTCATCGATCCGGACGCGTTGACGATCGATCACCACGTCACGGACTTCGCCGGCGTCGCGCCGGGGCCGCTCACCTTGCGTCAGTCGTGCGAGGTGCTGCTCACGATCCCGGCCGCGCCCGGCCCGCCCGCGGTGGCGCCGAGGCTGGTGCTCGCGAGCATCGCCAGCGGCTCGCTCGTGATCACCGACGTGGCTGACGACGACTACCGCGCCCGGGCGTCCTCGCCGCAGTCCGTGGCGATCCTCTCGGATGACGGCGCCGCCGAGACCATTGGCCTGGCGCTCGATCCCGGCGGCTTCGTGCTCGCGTCACGGCCCTCCGAGGCTCCGGTGAGCTGCGCGCCCTGAGCGCTGGCACGTGGCCGCTCGCGACGCGGACGACTACACTCCGGGCGCGCAGGGCTCGTTCCATGTCGGAAGAAGCACGTGGCGTCGGAGGAGGGAGCATGTTTCACGATCTCGACCGCATCGACATCGTCACCGAGGGCGACGCTGGCCAGATGGCCAACCAGACCGATCATCGGCCTCGGGCCGAGGTGGAGGCCACGCCGGAGCTCTCCACGCTCATGGCCCTGACCCGCTGCCTGAACCCGCGGCGGATGAGCGAGGAGGTGGCGGGCGTCATGCATGTCGTGTCCGACCGCGACGTCGCGCCCCTGCTGAGCCGGGTCGTGGCGGCGACGGGTGGCACGCTCGAGCTCATCTCCTGGGGTGACGACGCTCCCGAAGAGGGTGAGGCGCTGGAGGTCCCCGCAGCGGACGCCACCGTGGACGAGCTGCTCGTCGAGGCCTTCGACGGTCTCGCTCGTGGGCTGCTCGAGGGCGAGGACGCCGCCACCTGCCTCCGTCGACGCGAGGAAGCGCTGCTCACCGGGTCGCTGCCGAACAAGGACGAAGACCCGCTCGCGTTCTGGACGGCGGCGCTCGAGCTGTCGGCCCTCTCGGGACTCGCACTGAGCGCGCATCACGAGGGACAGTGGGTGCATCACGACGAGACGAGCTCGCCGATCCCCTTCGCGTTCATGCTGAAGGACGACAAGGGCACGCTGGTCAACCTCACCGGACGGAGCGTTCGCTTCGTCGCCGGCGGGGAGGGCGATCGCCCGAGCGGCATCCTCGCCGCCGTCGACTCGCTCACTGCTCCCGGACAGGAGCGACCCATGGCCTTCATCCGGCCGGCGAGCTGGCGGCATCGTGAGCCAGCGCCGGTCTTCGAGCCGCTGGTGGCCGACGTCGACGCGCAGGACGTGCCGCTGATCGTCTACGGCAGTGACAGCCCGATGGCGATGGGATTCCATCGCGCCGACACGATGCCCGATGCCGATCTCGGTGAGCTGCGCGCGAAGGCGCTGGAGACCATCCGCGCGATCGAGCTGGAGATGCAGGACGCCGGATTCCCCGACGCGACCGTGCTGGTGGGTGAGGTCGAGCATGCCGAGTCGAAGATCCTCGACGAGGACTTCCTGCGCGGCCTTCAGGAGCAGCTCGGCTCACCGGCGGTGCTGCTGGGAGTGCCCGCCTGTGGGTTGATGTTCGCGATGGATCCGAGCCCTGGGCAGCAGGCGCTGGCCCTGCTGGCTCACGTCTGTGAGAGCGTCCACGCCGAGGCCGACGAGCGCGTGGCCCTCGTGCCCTTCCCGATCATGGTGGCCGACGGACGTCCCATCGGGTTCGTGCAGGCGGGCTGACCGCAGCGCTCAGTCGCAGCGCTGCTCGCGAGCCCGCCAAACGGAGGTCAGGTGACCCTTGTCGGGCCAATGGCCTCGGAGGATCACCGGCAGGGTCTTGCAGAAGTGGTTGCGGTGGAGCTTGAACCAGCTCAGCTCGTCGAGTTGGCTCATTTCCGGCGGCAAGGTGCGCAGGTGATTGTCTCGCAGGTCGAGCGAGCGCAGCTCCGTCAGCTCGCCGATCCACGGAGGCAGCTCGCGCAACCCGGTGTTGCGCAGCATCAGCCCGCTGAGCCTCTTGCAGTCCCGCAAGACCTCGGGGACCTGTAGCAGTGGGACGTCGTCGAGGGTGATCCGCCGCAATCGCCAGGAGCAGGCGAGCTGCGCTGGGAGCGCGGTGAGTCGCGTGCCGCCGAGGTCGATCTCGCTGAGACAGCCGAGCTCCTCGAGAGGGAGAGGAAGGGTCTCCAGCGGGTTGCCGGCGAGGTTCAGCTTGGTGAGGTCCATCCAGCGGATCGCGCCTGCCGGGAGAGTGCGGAGCTGGTTGCCGGAGAGATCGAGGTTCTCGATGCGGGCCCAGCCTTCCACGGCTGCGGGCAGCTCGGTGAGGTCGTTGTCGGCCAGGCTCAGCTCCCGGAGCTGCGTGAGCTGTCGGACCGAGTCGGGCAACTGCCTCAGTCGGTTGCCCGAGAGGTCGAGCTCCCGGAGCTGCGTCAGGCGTCCGATCGTGTCGGGGAGCTCGTCGAGCTGATTCCCGGCCAGCTCCAGCTCGCGCAGCCCCGTCAAGCCGGAGAGGAAGGGCGGGAGCTCCTGGAGGTGATGACCGTCGAGCTCGAGGATGCGCAGGTTGCGCAGGGAGCCGATGAGGACGGGCAGCTCCTGGAGCGGCCTCGGGAAGTCGCCGACCTTCAAGCGGATCGAGCTCACGGAGCCGTCCCGTTGCCACCCTCCGATGCGAGTCCCCTCCGGGAGACCCAGCTCCTCGCGGATCCGATCGAGCAAGAGTCGGTCGTCGGTCGCCCAGAGGGGGGGAGCGAGCAGGTTCGAGTCGAGCTCACCGGGGCCTGTCGGCTCCGGCTCGCCGAGTGCCGCGGCCCAGTCTTCGCGGGATCTCTGCTGCCACCAGGCACGCCACGCCGCGGCATCCTCTCCGTGGTCCTCATCCGAGAGTCGCTGAAGCTGAGCGCTGGCGCCCGTGACGTCGGCTGGATCGTCCGAGTCGAGGAGCCTCAGCAGGGCGGGCACCGAGCGCAGCGTCCCGACGGTGATGAGGTCGGTCAAGGCCTGTCGTCGTTCGTCGGTGCTGCCAGCGAGACCCTCGAGACAGTGCGTCTCCGCTGCGCCCCGAGGCTCGCCCCCGATGCGGCGCTCGGGTCCACTGAGTTGGAGCGCGCGGCCGCGCCGGGAGAGCTCATGACCCGCGGGTAGCTCTCCCAGGTCCTGGAGCGCGTGTCCAGCCGCCGTCCGAGTGGGACGGTCCTTCGCTTCGAGCAACTCGAGGAGGAGCGGCACGGCGTCTCGTCCAGCGAGCCGCGCGTGGGTTTCGACGAGCGCGTCGCAGCGGTGTCCGATGACGAGCTCCTGTCGCAACCGACGAGCCAGGTGGGGGATGGCGCGTCGATCACCGAGAGTCGCCAGCGAAGCGGCAGCAACGAGGTGGTCCTCTCGATGTTGGTTGCGGAGCAGGCGCGGTTCGAGGAAGGCGATGAGCTGCGGCACGACGAAGTCCCCCTGATCGTGCAGCTCTTCCAGGCGGCGGAGAGCCTCCCAGCGCGTGAGAGTCAGGGGAGAGGACAGGTCGCTGAGGTCGTCCGCCAGGGTCGGTGCGTGCTCATGCCCGGCTTCGGTGGGAAGGAGGAGCTTCGTCAATTCGACGAGTTGCCAGGGTGCGAGCCTCACCTCGACACCGATGATGGCCATCACCCAGTTTTCCGAGTGCGCTACGAAAGCCTGGTGCTCTTCCCTCGGTTCGTCGCGGGTCTGGATGCGAGAGAGGATCTCCGCACCGTCGACCCGACCGAAGTCCCAGCGCCTGGCCTGCTTGTCTCGCGTGACCCGCTTCAGCGAGCGATCCGGCAGGAAGCCGCGGTGGTTCAGGGCGTTGGCGTTCACGAAGGCGTCAGCGAGCTCGCTGCTCACGAAACGCAGGGAGCCGATGAGCACGCAGCGTCCGTCGTCGTGGACCAAGGTCTCGAAGTGGCTGTCCACGAGGCCTCGCGACGCGTGCAGGCGTTCGGTGTCCGGCAGCGCCGAGCTGTTCTCGTCGAGCCACTCGAAGAGCTCGGTGTCGTCGACCAACCGCTCTCGACGAGGCCAATCGATGCCGAGATGCCGGATTGCCGCGTCGACCCGACCGACGTGATCCGTCGGGGGGAAGTCGCTCGCGTTCAGGCCCGGACGGGCCAGGAGCCAGGTCGTCGCCGGTGGCGTGGCGAGCACGTCTTCGATGCCGAGGAGCTCGTCGCCTGGAAGGTGATGACGCAGCCACGCCCGGGCCCGCCGTGCCGAGTTGGAGGCGACCACGTCGACCTTGCGGTCGTCGTAACGCCAGTCGGCGGTGCGCCAGCGCAGGAGATCCGGACGTCCGATGTCGAGGAGGTGGCGTTCCTCCGCCAGCCGTGCGTGGCCCGTGAGGAGGGCGAGGCGGTTGCGGAGCAGGGCCAGGCTGTCGGTCTCCGCGGTCTCTCGAGGGCGGTCGAGAAGCCCGGCCTGATCCTGGAGGGCGCGGGTGAGCGTCCCGATGAACCAGGTCTGGATCAGCGTCTCGTGGACGTCCGCTGGCCAGTGGGTGAGTACGTCCTCGAAACGGGGCTGGAAGGCGACGACCAGGTCGCGGTCGGGCAGGTAGCGGATCGCACGCTGATCGAGAAGGTCGATGGACCGGGCGGCGGAGACGACCGCTTGCTGTCTTGCATGCTCATCACCGTCGGGAAACGAGACGACCGCAGGCCAGCGATGACGTTGTAGCCGGTCGAGGGCCTTCCCTTCCGGGACGAGGAGCTCGGGCACGGGATCGAGTCGCCGACCATGAAGTCGCTCGACGATCGGCACCGCCCGGCGGTACTGCTCGCGAAGATCGACGAACGAGATGATCTTCGGGTCGATCTCCGTGCGCGCTCCTGCGCCCACCACGACGACGAACGAGACGAGCCCGACCGCGAGCCAGCGTCCTCCCAGCATCGTGTCCCTCCCTCCCCGAGCTCCCTGCTGCTCGGGCTCACGAGCTCAGGATAGCGCAATGATCATGGCCCGTTTTCGCAGTGAACCTCGACGCGACGGTTCAGCGAGCGACCGCTCGCGGTGGCGTTGTCGGCGATGGGGGTGAGCTCACCCCGTCCGACAGCGCGGATCCTCGCGGTCGGGAGACCTCGTCGGACGAGGTCGGCGACCACCGCCTGGGCGCGTCGCTCGGACAATCCCTGGTTGTACTCGGTGGAGCCCTCGCTGGACGTGTGTCCCTCGATCACGAAGCTCTGATCGGGCGTGGCCTTCAGCCCGGCGAAGAGCGTCTTCAGGAGTGGCTCGGAGTCGGGCCGGATGGTGGCCGAGTCGAAGTCGAAGTTGATGCCGTGCAAGACCGAGTCGCAGCCGATGACCGGAGGGCTCGGCTCGCTGCACGGCGTGGTCACCTTCGTCGGAGCTCCCTCGTAGGCTCGGAACGGAGCTCCGTTGGCGGACCGAACACCGAGGAGCTGGTCGTCGGCGACGGTGAGCACGTAGAGGCTCTGGACCTGGCTGGCCGGTGCGATGGACCGCCCCCGAAGGACGTTGCCGGTCACCGTGCCCGTGAAGGGAGCACCTTCGCGGTCCACGCAGCCGTGCACCATCGCGCCGTCTTGATGAAGCTCGATGAGGACACCGCGTCCCTTCCAGGTTCCATCGAAGGCGGAGGAGAGCGGTGGTGCCTCCTGACGTCCGTGACCGACGATCTCGCTGCACTCGAGGAACATCAGCTCGCGCGCCATGTCGAGGCCACCGCTGAGTCGGACCTTGACCCAGCGCACGGCGGTCTCGGTGGTCGCCGGGACGACCGTGCGGTGTCCGCGCGCGGCGTGACGCGTGAGCGTGAGGTCGGCGAGGACCGTCCAGGGACCTTCTGGGCCGGCGGCTGAGCCGTGGATCGTCACGCGCTGCACGAAGGTCTGGCTCGGGCTGGGCGTCTCGAGAACCTGCGGAACGGCGAAGCTCTCGAAGGTGGTCGCGGCCGGAAGCGAGTAGACCAGCTCCGCGCCTCCGTCGGCGCCGGCCTGGGCGACCAGCGTGAAGCCGCCGGGCGAGCCGTCGATGAGCTGCATGGCCTCGGCGGAGCCGACGGACTTCCGCGCGTCGAAGGTCGAGCTCGACACGAGCACGGCGCCTTCGGCGAAGGTCAGGTAGTCGGTGGGTGCCGTCTCGGGGAGCGGCTCGACGCGCGGGGAGCTGGCTGCGCTGGTCGTGATCAGCGTGAGGGCCAGGGCGATCGGGAGTGAGGAGGAGAAGTTGGCTGGCGGGGCAGGCATGTGACCTCGTGCTGGGGGCCGTGCTGAGGCTGGCCCCACCGATGATCCCATCGCGAGGGGAGGCCGTGCCCTGGGGGGGCCTTCCCGAGGCCGTGATCGGCGAGCCCAGTCGGCTCCGAGCTTCTTTCTTGACCCTGAGGAGCTTGTTGATAATGATAGTGATTCTCAATATCGATAAGGAGTCGTCTCATGTCCGCCGCTCGCCGCGCCTTCTTCGGTCAGGTCCTCCTGGCTCTCCTCCTGGTCCTGCCCGCTGCTCGAGCTCATGCCGACGGCGGCCTCGCTGGTCAGGTGCAGAGTGCGTGGGGACGCCCGTTGGCCGGCGTCGAGGTCACCGTCCGTGATCCCGACCAGAGGCTCCAGCGCACGGCCCGATCGGACCAGGAGGGGCGCTACCGGTTCGACGACCTCCCGCAGTCGACCTATCGCCTCTACGCCTCGCTGCCCGGATATCGCATGGCCGAGCTCGACGAGGTCTTCGTGCTCGATGGGCAGGTCACCGACTTGCCGATCTCCCTGTCGGCGTCCATGTCGGAGGACGTCGTCGTCACCGGTGAGCTCCTGGAGAACACTCGCCAGGAGACTCCCGGCAGCGTCGCGGTGCACTCGGCCGAGTCCATGCAGGACGCCGGCATGCGCGAGCTGCTCGACGTCTACAACCAGAGCGCCAACGTCTACCAGATCGCCAACGGTGAGGGCTTCGGCATCCGCGGCATCAACCACAACAGCGTCGGCACCGGCGGTGCAGGTGAGCTGGCTGGCTATTCGATCGACGGCACCTGGCAGACGGGCTTCTCCAAGCGCTACGGTCCAGTCGATCTCTGGGACGTCGAGCAGGTGGAGATCCTGCGTGGGCCCCAGACCACCAACGTCGGTCGCAATGCTCTGGCCGGCTCGGTCATCGTCAACACGGCCGATCCGAAGTTGCGGAACGAGAGCGCTTTCCGGCTCGGTGCCGGCAACTTCGAGACCTACGAGCTGGCGGGCATGGTCAACGCGGCCATCGGTGACAGCGCGGCCGTGCGCTTCACGGCCGAGCACCGCGAGACCGAGGGCTTCGTCTACAACCCCACTCGTGACGAGGACGACTACGACGCGCGAGAGTTCCTGACGCTGCGCGGCAAGTACCTCTACCAGCCAGCGGATCGGGACGACTTCCGCTTCGTGATGACCGCTCAGTACGCCGAGACCGAGCGAGGCAACGACGCCGTGGACCTCGCTGACATCTCGGCTCGGCAGAACACCTCGAACCTGGACGACTTCGAGGTCGCTGACAACCTCTCGGTGAACGGCAAGATCGAATGGGAGATCAATGACCGCTGGTCCCTCCGTTCCGTGACGTCCTACCTCCGCTCCGACTACGACCGCTTCGACGACGACGACCAGAGCCCGATTGGGGATACTGGCTTCCGCGGTCGTAATGCCGTCGACAAGAACTGGGCGCAGGACCTGCGCTTCGAGTACGACAACGGCACGCTGCGGGGCGTGTCGGGACTCTTCTACACGAACGTGAAGCTCGACAACGACACGGCCGGCGAGACGAGGCTCCGCCTGGCCGACTTCGTGACGACCAACCCCGAAATCGCGCCGCTGCTGCCGCTCTACCCGGACCCGATCGTGGCGGCTGGAGACCTGCTCGGTGTCTTCGACACCGACAACCTCGGACTCTTCACGCGCTGGGAGTGGGACGTCAGCGACCGCTGGATGCTCTTCTGGGGGCTGCGCTACGACGACGAGGACCAGTCGTCGAATTCGAGCAACGTCACGCGGTTGATCTCCGAGCTGCCCAATCCCGCCGACTTTCCCGCTCCGATCTCAGCTGGCATCACCGCAGTCAACGCTCTCCTGCTGAGCAACGTCGGCACGAGCAGCTCGGCCACGGACACGAGCTACGAGGCCTTCCTGCCCGAGATCGGAGTCAGCGTCCAGCTCAAGGAGGACGTCACGCTGAGCGCCTTCTACAAGCGGGGCTACCGGGCCGGTGGTGCCGAGCTCAGCCTGGTGGGGCGGCAGAATGACTACGACCCCGAGTACCTCGACAACTTCGAGCTCGCCCTGCGCTCCCAGGCTCTCGACCAGCGCCTGACGGTGAACGCCAACATGTACTTCGGCTCCTGGGACGATCAGCAGGTCGACGTCCAGCAGAGCGGGAGCTCCTTCGACTTCCTGACGGAGAACGTCGGTGAGTCCGAGATCTACGGTGCCGAGCTGGAGATCGACTACCAGCCGCTCGACACCTGGAACTGGTACTTCACGCTCGGATTCGCTCACACCGAGTTCACCGAGTTCGTGAGCCGGGCTGGTGAGGACCTCGGCGGCAATCGCTTCTCCGGCGCTCCCGAATGGACCGCGGCCACGGGCTTCAGCTATCGACACCCCAACGGTCTCTTCCTCCATGGTGACGTCAACTACCAGGGCTCCTCCTACGCAAACGTCCAGAACGACATTCTTCTGGACTCGCGAACCCTCTTGAACCTGCGCGCCGGCTACGAGACGGAGCGCTACTCGGTCCTCCTCGGCGCCTACAACCTCACCGACGAGGAGTACGCCGTGACCGGCTTCGACAACGTGGATGGTCGCAGCCTCGGCAAGACCGGTGCTCCGCGCCGCTTCCTCGTCGAGTTCGGGATGCGGTTCTAGGCAAGAGCCGATGGGACTCCTGGCCTCCTGTTGCGCTGCGGCCTGCCTGGCGCTCGCCGCGTCGTCTCCGTCCAACTTCGAGGCGGGGGGATGGCAGGCAGGTGGTGCCCGCACGGTCTTGCGGGTGGCGGGTCTCGGTGGTCTGGTCGTCGCGCTCGTCGGCTTCGTCTGGCTCAGAGGGCTCGAGGTCGGCCTGGCCTGGTTTCTTCTCTGGCTCGGACTCACCGGCCCGGGCTGCAACCTTCTCCTTGGCTGGCGGCCGCGGCTCGTTCGCTGGTTGGGGCCTCTCGCCCTCGCCGTGATGGCTCTTCTTGCCGTCGCCGAGCTCGCGGGCTTCGCATGAGCGATCAGGCGAGCTCGACCGGCTCGGCCAAGACGCCGGACGAGGAGCGACGCTGGCGGCGGAGGCTTCCGGCCGCGCTGGTGGGCGGGACTCTCCTGGCCTTCACGCTGGGGGCGGCTGCCTCCATTCACGCACCAGGGCACGACGGTCTCGACCAGGCGATGCAGGGAGGCCTCCTGCTGGTGCTCGTCTGGCCGGTGGCCATGCTCTGGGCGCTGCTCGCTCCGTCGCGTGGCGCAGCCTGGAAGCGTGTCTTGCTGCCAGCCGCCGTGTTCCTCGTCGTCGACGTCGTGAGCCTGCTGACATGAGCTCCAAGAAGAAAGGGCCGTTTCGTCTCGACCAGCGGCAGCTCGCCGTCTACTTCGACATCCACTCCTGGTTCGGAGTGGTCGGTGGCATCGCGCTCTTCATCTGCTGCTTCAGTGGATCGCTGGCGCTCTTCGAGCGCGAGATCCTCGACTGGGAGATCCCGCAGAGCCGCCGCGAAGCGATCGAGAACCCTGTCTCAATCGATGAGCTCGTGCGGATCGCGTACTCCGAGCTACCGACGGCCGCTGCCAAGCAGGCTTTCGTGTGGTTGCCGGGACCGAACCGCGCCACCTTCAACATGCGGGCGAACGACGACGAGGGCAACTTCGTTCAGGTCCACCTCGATCCCGTCACCGGTGAGGTCGTGCCCTGGCCGGAGTCGAGCGCCTTTCGCTTCCTGACGCACTTGCACACGGACCTGCACTTGCCACGCCCCTTCGGTCGCTACCTCGTCGGCTTCCTGGGCGTGTTCATGATGGTCTCGCTCATCTCGGGCGTGCTCGCCCATCCCAAGGTGCTCCAGCAGCTCTTTCTCATGCGCTGGCGGCCCAGGCTCTCGCTCACGGTGAGAGACCTCCACGTGCAGCTTGGGGCCTGGGGACTGGTCTTCGGTTCCGTCATGGCGTTCACCGGAGCCGTCATCGGCCTACTCGGCCTGTTCGCACCGGTGATGGTCTTGAGCGCGTTCGACGGGGACGTCGAGAAGGCCTCCGAGGCCTTCTTCGGAGCCAGCGCCGAGGAGACCGGCGTGGACGCAGAGATGCGACGACTGGAGCCGTTGATCGAGAGAGTGGAGAGTGAGCACCCGGCCTTCGAGGTTCGGAGCTTCACCCTCCGCAACCACGGCGACGAGGCGGCGGAGGTGGGTCTGAACCTCGAGCACCGAGAGCATCGGAGCATCGTCTCTGGCGAGACCCACCAGTTCAGTCTGGTCACCGGAGAGGCCGGCCACGTGGCCAAGTTCACCAACCGAGGTCTGGGCACGCGTCTCTTCGGTGCCGTCCAACCGCTCCATTACGGCGAGTTCGGTGGGCTCGGTCTCAGGTTGATCTACTTCGTCTCCGGGGCCGTCCTCTCGCTCGGCATCGCGACCGGCAACGTCCTGTGGTTCGAGCGACGTCGTCGTCGCGACGGCGCCCGTCGCTCGCACTTCGTCTTGCGTCGGCTCACCTTGGGAGCGTGTCTCGGTCTCGTCCTTGCGTCGGTGGCCTGCATCGGCTGTGGTCGTTTCGTCGGCACGGCGATGCAGCCGGTGTTCTGGAGCGTCTGGCTCCTCAGCGCCGTCGTGGCCTTCGTGCCGGGACCCGGCATCCGGCTCCTGAGGTGGGGGGCGTTCGCCTCGGCCGCAGGAGCCCTGATCATCGGTGTTGCCGACCTGGCGTTCTCACCGCTGCTCACGCCGCGTGTCGTTCGTGTCGACCTCGTCCTGATCGGGACCGCTCTCTTCCTCGGGGCGGGAGCCGCGCTGCTGCCGTCGAAGGCCGCCGACTGAGCTCGAGCCGGCGCTGGCAGTCGCGGGCTGGCAGGCCGCGTCCGGCTTCCTCATGATTGTCTGGTGCGTCGTCGGTCGCTGCGTGGAGCGCGTCCGTGCGGCGAATCACGCCCATGACGAGAGGCTTGGCGCTTGTTCTTTCCCTTCGCCGACAGCCCGAACCCGCGCTTCACTCCCCGAGTGACGCTGGCGCTGATCGTCATCAACGTGCTCGTTCACCTGGCGCTCGTGCCGTCGGGTTGGCAGCGGCCGGAGGCCGACGATCCGAGGCTCCGCGGCTACGTGCAGGCCCTCGTCGGCGAGGAGCGTGTCTCGGCGGCGCAGGTTCGGGCGGTGGTCGGTCAGCTCAGGGTGCGCGACCTCGTCGTGTTCGAGCACGGCTTCCGACCGGGTGCGCCCGAGCTGTCCGATCTCCTCGCTTCGATGTTCCTCCACGGCGGCTGGCTGCACCTGCTGGGGAACATGCTCTTCCTGTGGATCTTCGGGGACAACCTCGAACATCGCCTGGGACGGGGAGGCTTCCTGCTCTTCTACCTGGGCACGGGCCTGCTGGCGAGCTTCGGCGACGCCTTGCTCCGACCCGGCTCGCTCATCCCGGCGGTCGGTGCGTCGGGTGCGATCTCCGGCGTGCTCGGTGGGTACTTCCTCTGGTTCCCGCACAATCGGGTGCGCGTGCTCGCGTTCCTGTTCCCGTTGCTCGTGGACGTGATCGAGGTGCGGGCCCGCATCGTCCTCGGCTTCTACGTCGTCGTGCAGAACTTGCTCCCGCTCCTGCTCTCGGGCGGGGCGGGCGGCGTGTCCTACGGCGCTCATCTCGGAGGCTTCCTCGCCGGGCTCGGTGCGGCGGCGATCGTCGATGCCTGGACGCGGAGCGCACCCCGACGCTCGGGTCCTCGGAGAGTGCCGCCCGCGGGACCGCCCTCACCGACGCTGTTCCGCGATCTCCTCGAGCAACAGCGCTGGGTCGAAGCGGCCGCGTTGCAGCTCGACTCGGTGCGGGCACGGGGTGCCATCCCCTTGCGCGACCAGCTCGAGCTTGCCGAGGCCCTCGAGCTGCGCGCTGAGCCACGACTCGCGCTCGCCGTTGCCGAGGCTGCCCTCACCGCGTGGCCCGACGAGCCGCTGTCGGCGTCGTTCCACCTGGTGGCCGCGCGCGTGTTGCTGCGGGCTCTGGGGCAGCCGACCGCCGCCTACCAGCACCTGCGACGGGCGACGCTCACGGCGAGCGACCCTCGTCAGGCCCGGGCAGCGCAGGTGTTGCTCGACGAGCTGTCGCGCCGCACCCTGCGCGTCCCTGGCGATGCGCGCTGGTGAGACGGACGTCGATCAGGGACCGGGCTCGGACGCACCGCCCGAGTTGACCCCGATCACCGAGTAGAAGTGCAGGGACGAGCCGGGGGCCTCCGGTGAGACGGCGCCGAAATCGAGATGGCTCTCGGTGGTGGCGTCGGTGTCGAGTCGCTCGAGCAGCAGCTCCCAGCCGGAGATCGGTGAGCTCACCGAGCGATGGATGCGATAGGTCTCGGCCAGGTCGTGCGTTGCATCGGTCGGAGGATCCTCCCAGGTGAGCAGCACGTTTTCGTCGGCGCGACTCAGGTGAATGACGACGGGGTTCGGTGCCCCGGCGCCGGCGGTGGGAACACGCTCGAGGATGAACACGCCGAGACGCGGCAGGCTCGACACGTAGGGAAGGAGGGTCCAGCCGCTGGGCTGAGCGGCGGTCGCGGCCGTCATGTCGATCTCGACCGCTGCGCCGGTGAAGACGTCGCTGATCCGAGGAGAGGCGAGGGGGTCCTGCGCGTCGCGCAGGCGGAACGAGTCGCCGGGGCTCAGACGCGTGCCGGGATCCACCGACAGGCTGGGCAGCGAGTCCCAGTTCCACGCCACGAGCAGGCTGCGGTCGGGGTCGTAGACGCTGTCGATCCACCGGATTTCGGTGCCGGTGGGCACGCCGTCGGTGTACGTGGAGTCGGCGTCGAAGCCGGTCTCGGCCTGCCAGTCGGGGAACACCGTGCCGGAGGAGGCGCTGTCGCTCACCCACCCGAATGGCTGCCAGGGTACGCGCGCGAGATGGTCCGAGACGTACTCGTTGGCGTCCCAGTCCCAACCGACGGGTGACGGCAGCATTCCGTCGCGGAGCTCGAGGTGTACGAGGTAGGCCCAGCTCAGCAGGCGATTCCGCCGGAAGGTCAGGTCTTCGCAGTAGTAGGCGGCGACGCTGCCGGCGATGGTGTTGTCGGTGACGACGACGTCGCGGTTCCAGTCATCAGTGAAGAAGCCGAGTCGGAAGCTGCCGTCTTGGTCGTTTCCCCAGACGACGTTGCCGGTGGCCGTGAGGCCGGTCGAGCCGCGTGCGCCGCCGAGCAAGACGTCCTCGCCACCCTCGACGCCGGGGTAACCGGGAGGATCGTCGGCGAGTGAGCCATTGTTGAGGAAGACGTTGTCGCGAATGAGGTAGTTGTCCACGTAGGCGGCATCGGAGCCGTAGGCGTGCAGTCCGTAGCCGAAGCCGCCGAACACGACGTTCTGTTCGAGCGTCACCGTTCCCGTGCGGTTCTGCGTGTAGATCTGATGACCGTGGCCTCGGTCGGGTGCGATCCAGCCGCTGTGGAAGAAGAGGCAGCCGTGGACCTCGGTGTCGCCGTTGGTCACGCCGTCCTCGTGCTGCTCCCAGAGGCTCAGGGCCTGACGCGTGTCGTGGACGGTGAGGTGGATGAGCTTCACGCCCGTGCCGCTGTCGGGGGTGCGGCCGATCTCGATGCCGCCGTCGAGCGCGATGTCGGAGGGCCAGGACGAGGACTCCGCCGACTCGCGGTTGGTCGCGGCCGAGGTGACCTCGAAGCCCTGGAACCAGACGTGAGCGCTCTCGATGGAGAGCACCATCTCCGACTCGCCCGGTCCTTCCAAGATGACCCGCTCACCCGGCTGGGCGCGCACGTGAATCGGCGCCGCCTCGGTGCCGCTGATGCGGCTGGTGAAGAGACCGCGGTACGTCCCGGCGTGGAGCCAGATCGTGTCGCCGGGCGCGAGACCGGCGGGACCGTCGAGGGCGGTCTGGAGATCCAGCGGGCGTTCGGGGGAGCCGTCCCCGTCGGGCGTCCCCGAGGGTGAGACGTGAACATCGGTCGCGTGAGCCGGAGAGACGAAGATCCCCAGGCACAGCACGGCACTAAGACCGAGAGTGCGAATCATGGGGGAAGGCTATCAGCGCTTGGCGGACCGGGTCTTGGAGCGACCGGCGGCAGGGGCGGTCGGGTTCTCGACGAGGTCGAGGAAGGCCTGGGCCGCGTAGCTCAGGATCCTCTTCTTCGGGAACAGCAGCCGGATCTTCCGCTCGACCTGGAGCTCGGGCACCTCTATCTCGCGGAGGCTGCCGGCTTGGACGTGGGGCTCGACGCACATGGCCGGCAGGAAGGCGACGCCCTGGTTGCGCTCGACGAGGAGGCGAATGGTCTCGACCGTCGGCATCTCCACGTCGGCGTTGAGGTTCACCCGGTGCTCGCGGAAGGCCCGCAGCACGATCTCGCGATAGGGCGAGCTCACGTAGTGGGCGATGAAGGTCTCCATCCCGAGCTCCGCCAGGCCGACCGTGCGGCGGGAGGCGAGGCGGTGCTCGGGCGAGACGACGAAGGCCAGGCGGTCCTCGTACAGGACTCGCTCGTGAAGGCGGTCGTCACCGGGGTCCCAGGAGATGACGCCGAGCTCGAGCTCACCGCGCAGGAGCTGGCCGGGGACTTCGCTCGAGAGACTGCGTCGCACCTGCACGGCGATCGAGGGATAGCGTCGTCGGTACTCCTCGATGTGCTGCATGAGGTAAAGCGCGGTCGACTCGTTCGCGCCGATGGTGAGCCGTCCGGCGGTCTTGTCCCGGAGCTCGGCGAGGGCGGTGCCCAGGCCGGCCTCCAGGTGCTCGACCCGTCGGGCGATGTCGAGCACGACCCGTCCCGCGTCGGTCAGCAACAGCTCCCGCTTCGAGCGGTCGATGAGCTTCTCGCCGAGCTGCTCCTCCAGCCGGCTCACGGCCGCCGACACCGCCGGCTGACTGCGGTAGAGCCCCTTCGCTGCCCGTGAGAAGCCGCCCTCGCGCACCACTGCCAGAAACACCCGCAGGGCGGCG
>JBCCFW010000060.1:0-37183 GCA_039029535.1 Acidobacteriota bacterium | reverse complement strand
GGACACCGCCGGCGTGCGTGAGCTCTACAGCGCTCCGATCACCGGTGGCGGCTCGACCAAGCTCAACGATCCGCTGGCGGTGTCCTGGTCGGCGCGGTAGACGACCATGGAGCCGTCCTGGCTGACCTGGAAGAACTCCGTCACGTTGCCGTTCATGACGGGCGTGTCGTTGAGCTTGGTCGAGCTGCCGCCGGCGACGGGCAGGGCGTAGAGCTCGGCGACGTCTTCCGTGTCCTGGTCGGCACGGTAGATCACCGTCGAGCTGTCGTCGGTGATCAAGAAGCCCTCGAAGACGTCACCGTCGTTGGGCAGGGGCGGGCTGATCTTGGTGGAGGCACCGCCGGCGATGGGCACGCGGTAGAGCTCGTCGGTCTCGAGGGTGTCCTGGTCGGCCAGGTAGACGACGTTCGCGCCGTCCGGCGTGATCTGGAACTCGATCACGTTGCCGAAGGACACCAGCGGGCCATTGAGCTTGGTCACGGTGCCGCCTCCCAGGGGCACCGAGTACAGCTCGACCTGCCCGTCGACGTCCTGGTCCGCGAGGTAGACCACGCGGGCGCTGTCGGAGCTGATCTGGAAGCCGCGGAAGACGTCGCCATTCGTGACGAGCGGTCCGTTCAGGGTCGTGGCCGCCCCGCCCTCGATGGGAACGGAGAAGATCTCGCGGTCGTCTTCACTGTCCTGATCGGCCACGTAGACGACGGTCGATCCGTCCGAGCTCACCTGGAACTCGAGGACGTCGCCGTTGAGCACCATCTGTGCGTTGAGGCGGACGTTGCTCGCCGCCCATGCGGTGGAGGAGAGAGAGAAGAGGAGGAGACAGGCGAGGCCCCAGGCTCGGCCGAGCGCCAGCGGCCGCACCTTCAGGGCATCAGGGATCATCGTCATGTCGAGTCCTTCGGGACGCACGCCCCAGTCGGCGGGCGTCGGGTCAAGGCCAGGGATCAGTCGCGATCCGTGACCGGGAAGAGCCGGTCCGGAGCCGTCGCCATCACCGTCAACGCCGGTCGAGACAGTCCTCGAACCGGGTCTCCCGTTCCCCATGAGCGACGGTCCGACCTGCATGTCGGTCCTTGTCGTGGTGACAAGGTCGGCCTGGGCAAGGGGGCTGTCAACGTTTCGAACCACCACCGTGTTCAAGGCTTCGATCACTCCATGCTCCTGGTGGGTAGAAGTGAACGCGCTGGGCTCGAAAGCCGGTCCTGGGCCGTCTTGCCCGCTTTCCTTGCCGTCGTCCCTGAGGACGAGGACCGTGTCATCTCGGGGCGTTCGTGGCCCAGGTCCGATCGGCAGGGCGTGGAAACCGGGCGCTGAATCCGCCCTCGCCTGGTGAGGACGTGTCGTGAGGGTCCGGGCAGTCGTTCGCTCTTCGTTCGCCGAACGAAAAAAGTGGGGGCTGGCTGACCGCTTTGCGCGCGTTTTCCGTTCTTGGAGACAGAGACGGTGCCAGTCGGCGATGACACGGCGCGTCGAGCGGTCGGTCCGGGAGGGGCACCGGCTCCTCTCGACGGCACCCAGGGGATCACGGATGCGACAACTCACCCAACGGCTGCTGCCGGCGCTCCTCGCGACGGCGCTGGCCTCCGCGGCCTCCGCGCAGGCGCCCCATCGCTATCAGATCGATGGCGCCCTCAACGCGTGCATCTTCCTCGGGGGGGAGACGGAGCTGCACTTCGCCAACCGCTTCGACGTGGTGCCCCAGGCGGAGAGGATCACGGCCGTCGAGCTCTTCCTCTTCAGTGGCTGTGGGTCCCCGACGGGGATCCCCGCCGAGTTCACGGTCTACGAGGACCCGAACGACGACGGCGTGCCCGACGACCTGGTGACCGTCGCCCACGTCCGGACGACCCTCGACTCGCTCAACGCGGTCCAGGTCGTGCCCATGCCCGAGGACGTGATCGTCGAGGGCAGCTTCTTCATCGGGCTCCACGTGACCATCACCGCCGGCATGGGCTTCATCGCCGATCCCAGCCCGGACGCCGGCGAGGGCACCTACCTGCGCACGGGCCTGCCCTTCGACGAAGACGTCCCGCCGGTCTTCCCTGCGACGGGCTTCGTGCTCCCGTTCCGTGCCATCGGCGAGCGTGGCGTGGTCGAGGACTGCGCCAACCTGGTCGACGACGACGACGACTCCCTGGCCGACTGCGACGACGACGAGTGCCTGACCCAGCATCCCTGCCTGCCGCCGGAGTTGCTCTGCGAGGACGGTCGCGACGATGACGGCGACGGTCTCTTCGACTGCGACGATCCCGACTGCTACCGCCTCGTCACCTGCGACCAGGCCGACTCCGACCGCGACGGCGTCCCCAACGCAGCGGACAACTGCCTGGCGGTGAGCAACCCGCGTCAGCTCGACATCGACGGCAACGGCATCGGCGACGCCTGCGAGGCCGCCTACGCCTTCGACATCGTCTCGACCGGCGAGATGGAGCTCGACTCCTTCGTGTTCTTCGTCGACGAGGTGGCTCCGCTGACCTTCCTCGGAGCGATGGCCGGCGACGACGTCGCGGACTTCGACTGTCTCAGCGCTCCCTTCGCCTCGGTGATCCCCGCGCTGCAATGCGACACGACCAGCGGCGCCGACCCGGCCACGGGCACGACGCTGCGCTTCGCTCGCTTCGCCTTCGAGCACGAAGGCTCGGTGCCTCCCTGCGAGGCTCTGGTCTTCGGGCTCGACGACCCTACCGAGTTCCTCGACGCGGAGCTGGTCGACATCGCTCCCGACGCCATCGACTGCGAGAGTCCCTGCCTGTCCGGCGACCTCTTCCCCGATGGAGAAGGCGACGGTCTGGTCACCCTGGCCGACTACGCCCTGGGACTTCGCAAGGTGCTGGGCATCGTCCCGACCAACGAGCGCGATCTCGAGTGCGCCGACCTCGCGCCGGGCGAGCTGCTCTGCAGCCCGACGAGCGGTCCCGACCACTACTGCGTGGCGGGTGATGGTGCCCTCGGCATCGGCGACGCCATCGCCATCCGCCGGCTGCTCCTCCGCAGCCATCAGCTTCGCTGCGACGACTGCATCGAGCTCCTGTCGACCGACCTGCCTCAACGTCCTGGTGACGCGATGCCGGCGGACGGCCGCGACGGAGTGGTCGACATCACCGACGTCGTGCACGCGCTGCGTCTCTCGGTCGGGCTCGAAGAGGGCACGAGCGAAGAGCTCGAGCAGCTCGACATCGCGCCCATCGGCTCGCAGGACGGGGTCGACGTTGCCTGGGGTGATGGTCGCGTGACCGTCGCCGACGTCGTCGAGGTCCTCAGGGTCTCGGTGGGGCTCCGCGACGTGCAGTGGCCGAAGCGCGAGCTCAGCGTGCGGCTCGAAGAGAGCGATGGTCCCGCCATCGGCTTCGCCTTCCTCGTCGAGGGCTGGCCCGCCTGGGCCGAGGCGATCGACTGGGAAGCGGGACCCTGTGAGCGTGACGGCGAGGCCGCCGGACAGCTTGGCGACACCGACTGGGGGGTCACCTGCATCACCGACCCGACGAGCTTCGGGGCCGACATCGAGCTCGTCCGTCTCACCTACCGCGCCCGTGCGGAGGTGTCGGCGGACGACCTGAGTTGGCAGCTCGACCTCCTCGACGCTCATCTCGGCGAGCTCGCCGGGACCGTCGCGCTGGTGAGCCCATGAGCATCAAGAACGGAAGCACCACGATGACCCGACCGATCCCCGCGACGTGGCCATGCCTCGTCGTCTCCATCCTGCTCCTGACCGCGAGCACCGTCAGCGCCGGCGAGGCGAGCATGGTGCAGGTCGGGTTCGGCACCGGCGAGGCCGGTGAGGGCATCGTCATCGAGCTCAGCCTGGCCGAGCTCCACGACGAGTGCCTGGCCGGCTTCCAGCTCGACCTCGAGCTCCCCGACGACGTGTCCTTCGTCTCGGCGTTGGCGCGCTCGGAGGCCTGCATCACCGTCGGCCGGATGACCTCGCCCACCATGGTCCGGGTCGGCGTCGCCTGCACCGACGGGATGACGGTCGACGAGATCGTCGCCGAGCTCATCTTGGAGCTTCCGCCTGACGCGACGATGGACCTCTACATGCTCACGCCGACCAACGTGTCGGCGGCCGACTGCGACGGTCGTCCTCTCCTCGCCGAGGGACAAGCCGGACAGCTCGCGGTTGCTCAAGACTGCGGCCTGCTCGGCGACATCTACCCGGACCTCGTCGGTGACGGCGTGGTCGACCTCCGCGACCTCGTGCTCGCCCGACGCAAGGGTGTCGACGGCAGCGTGCCGGTGAACCTCCGCGACTTCATCTGCGGTGACCTCGACCCGGCCCCCCAGACCTGCCGGCGCAGCGACCGCGTGGCTCATCACTGCCCGAGTGGTGGTGACGGCAGCATCGGTCTCGACGACGCCGTGCTGCTGCGTCAAGTCCTCGCCGGTCGCGCGGTGCTCACCTGCGACCCGTGCCTGGCCGGCATCCCGGGGCTCGGCGACGTGCTGCGGCTGCCGGGTGACGTCGCGCCCCGCGGCGAGGCCGACGGCGAGGTCGACGTGGCCGACGTCGTCCTCTTGCTCCGCTGGTCAGTGGGGCTCGAGTCCGCGCCCATCGGCGAGGAAGCGCTGCGCGGCGACCTCGCACCGGCCTTCGACCAGGACGGTCGACGCATCGTCGTCGGCAATGAGGGCATCGACATCGGCGACGTCGTCGAGGCGTTGCGTGCCTCGGTCGGTCTTCAGACCCTGGCCTGGCCCAAGCGTCGGCTGGCGCTGCGGGTCGACGACCCGGCCTCGATGGTGGCCTACCGCGCAGCCTTCGAAGGTTGGCCCGCCTGGGCCGAGCTGGAAGACCCCACCCTCGTCGGTTGTCTCGACGGCGACGTCGGTGGACTGGACGAGATCGACGGTGTCCTCACCGTCACCTGCCTGACCGATCCCGACCCGGTGCTCGACGGCGCCGGCGACCTCCTCCTGTTGGACTACCGCGGCCCCGAGGCGCTCTCGCCGGACGCGCTCGCCCTCGACGTCGAGGCGGTGAACGACCAGCTCACGCCGGTCACTCCCGTCGTCGCGACCGAGGACCGCGGGGAGGTGGAGCGATGAGAGGGAAGAGGACGAGCCCGATGCGTTGCGTTGCCTGGTTGCTTGCCGGCCTCACGATGATGGCCACCACCACCGTCGCTCAGGAGACGGGTCGCGTCGGTGATGTCGCGCCCTTCCGTGACCTGGACGGCGAGATCACCCTCGGGGACGCGGTCGTCGCGTTGCAGATGGCGCGTGGCGCCCGAGGCACGACCGCCGACGAGCGGCGTGCGGTCGACGTGGCACCCAACGACGTCACCGACTCGGCGAGCGACCCGCCCGTGGTCACGCCGACGCCCGACTTGATCCGCACCGACGACGACGCCAGCACGGTGCTCGAGGCGGCGCTCGGTTTCGTCACTCTCGGCGAGCCACGCGAGCTGCAACTCGACATCATCAACGCCATGCTGCTGGCCGAGGCGCCCCACGTGAACAAGGTCGTGGTCTCACCCCGCTTCAGTGCGACGGTGGGCTACGAGCTGCTGTCGGGTCCGGACGGCCTGACCATCGACCCTGCCGACGGCGAGATCAACTTCACGCCGACCCGCGACCAGGGTGGTGAGCACTCCTACCGCGTGCGAGCCAGCGATGGCCGACAGGAGCTGGCGTCGACCTTCACGCTGAAAGTCAGCGTCCCCATGGTGGCCGGCTCGGCCATGGTCTCGGCGGTGACCGGTGGTGAGGTCGTCGCCGAGGAAGACAGCCCCATCGCCGGCTCGAAGTTCAGCGTCCCCGCGGGAGTGTCGGGTCAAGACGAGGAGCTCGAGATCGCGGTGCTCATGGGCGAGGAGCCCGACTTCGCCGAGACGACCATGCCCGTGGGCGAGAGCATCATCCCGCCCCAGGGCAAGCTCTTCATGGGACCGACGACGCTCACCGTGGCCTATGACCCGGCCAACATCCCCGAGGGCTGCACCGAGGACGACCTGTTCCTGGCCAACTACGTCGACGGCAAGCTCTCCGATCTCCAGCTCATGGAAGAGCCGCGGGAGCCGCGCTGGGGCTTCCTGCCGTCGGTGGTCGACCAGGAGAACAACACGATCACCGCGGGCTTCGACGGTCCCGTCGAAGGTCTCGTCCAGACCTTCGCCATGGTCCCCGCGACCGAGGAAGGCGAGGGCGGTGAGCCGGAGTCCTGCGACCTGCCCGACACCGAGCGGGTCGACATGGTCGTCATCGACTGCCCGCAGTACGACGCGAGCATGATCGCCGGCTTCGTCGAGAACGCGCTGACCGCCTTCGAGGCGGAGGGCTTCACCCTGCCGACCGAGAAGGTCACCGTGCTGCTGGAGAACCTCAACCCGGGGCTCGGCGGTTGGGTGCCCATTCCCTTGCCGGTCATTCACTTCAACGCGGCGCTGAGCCCGCGTCCGCCGGACCATCCGTCGATCCGGGCCATCGCGGCCCACGAGACCATGCACGTCGTGCAGGGCTCGACCATCACCGGCGCTCGGCTGGCCGGCTTCAACTTCGACAACATCTTCATCTTCGAGGGTGGCGCGAACTGGGGCGAGGAGATCGCCGAGCCCGACGCCGACATCCATCAGCTCTTCTATCGCGACGACTTCCCGTCGCACTCGATGGACGACTTCGACCTGCGCTACCAGCAGGGCGAGCTCTTCAACTACCTGGCGACCCAGGATCGCTTCCCCTGGGACTTCGTGCAGCTCTACACCGGACCGGCGTCTGCCTATCGTGAGAACGGCGGTCCGGCCCAGGTCATCGAGGACGTGCTCTCCGCCGACGGCTTGCCGCCCGGTGAGGACTCGGCCCTCAGCCTGGCCTACCTCGACCTCTACCACGCGCACGCCAACCGCGACCCCTCGCGACTCCACGAGGCGGATCGGTCTCTCGGTGAGCGCTTCGGGTCGAGACCGGTGGTCGACGTGCCGCTGGGGGCGAGCGCCTCCGATCCGTTCAAGGTGCTCCCGCAGACGGCCTTCCCACGGCTGAGCGGTCGGGCGATCAAGCTCTCGCTCCAGGGCCCGCCCATCGGTGACGTGACGGCTCGCATCCGCGTGAGTGGCACGGCTCCGGTGCGGGGTCGGGTCCACGAGGGAGACGCCGTCGAGAGTCTCTTCGACATCGAGCCCGGCACCGCTCACGACCTCGGCGCGAGCCAAGGTGAGTTCCAGCTCGTCATCATCAACCCGCTGTTCTCGGAGGAGACGGCCGGCGAGGTGCTGGTGGAGGCCTGGTTTGCTTGTGGTGACGGGCCGGGTGGTGACGTCGACCTCGACGCCGACGGTCACCCCGACGCCTGCGACAACTGTCCCGAGGACTTCAACCCGTTCCAGGACGACACCGACGGCGACGAGGTGGGTGACGACTGCGACACCTGTCCAGCCATCGCTGACCCGACCCAGGCCGACAGCGACGCCGACGGCGGCGGGGACGCCTGCGACAACTGCCCGATCGTCTCGAACCCCTTGCAGCGCGACGAGGACCTCGACGGGGTCGGCGACGCCTGCGATCTCTGTCCCGGCGAGGACGACGGGGCCGGCATGGACGTCGACCGCGACGGCGTGGGCGATGCCTGCGACAACTGCCCCGACACCGCCAACGGTGCCCAGGTCGACAGCGACCAGGACGGTGCCGGCGATGCTTGCGACGACTGCACCGACCTCGACGCCGACGACTTCGGCGTGACCGGCTTCGCCCCCGAGACCTGCGCCCGCGACAACTGCCCCGACCTCTTCAACGACGACCAGCTCGACTCCGACATGGACGGCATGGGCGACGCTTGCGACAACTGCCCCGACGGCCCGGCCGGTGCTCAGGCCGATGCCGACGACGACGGCGTGGGCGACGGCTGTGACAACTGCCCGTCGGTCGCCAACGCCGACCAGGCCGATCGTGACCTCGACGGCTTCGGTGATGCCTGCGACCCCTGTCCCGACGGTCAGGGCGACGACTCCGACGCCGACCGCGACGGGGTGGGCGACGACTGCGACAACTGCCCCATGGCGGCCAACGCCGACCAGGCCGACGTCGATGGTGACGGTGAGGGGGACGCCTGCGACACCTGCACCGATCTCGACGACGACGGCTTCGGCGAGTTCGGCCCGCCGGCGGAGACCTGTGCTCGCGACAACTGCCCGGACACGCCGAACCCCGACCAGGCCGACGCCGATGGCGACGGTGAGGGCGACGCCTGTGAGGAGGGTCTCAACTGCTTCGACGGCGTCGACAACGACGGCAGCGGGGCGGCGGACTGTCTCGACGAGGCCTGTGCGTCCGAGCCGGCCTGCGCCGAGGTCTGCGACAACGGCATCAACGACGACGCCGACGGTCTCGCCGACTGCGAGGATCCCGACTGCGTCTTCGAGCCGGCCTGCGGCGCTGCCGACGCGGACGGCGACGGTGTCCCGAACGCGGCCGACAACTGCCTGCTCGTCTTCAACCCGGACCAGGCCGACGCCGACGCCAACGGCGTGGGTGACGCCTGCGGCGTCGACTTCGTGTTCACGATTCAGTCGAGCGACGAGCTGGAGATCCAGGCCTTCCTGTTCTTCGTGGACGTCGTGTCCGAGGACATCGTCGGCATCGGCGCGGCGGGCTCCGACCTCGCCGGCTGGAGCTGCGAGCAGTCCCTGCCCGACGCGGACACGGTCGGCCTGGAGTGCGATGCCCTCGACGGCTCGCCGACCACCGGCACGAGCGTGGCCTTCGCCCGCATCGGCTTCGAGTACCTGGGCGGCACGCCGAGCTGCGACGACCTGAGCTTCGGCATCGGCCTGCCGACGGAGTTCCTCGACGGCGATCTCGACCTGGTGACCCCCGAGAGCATCACCTGCGAGGTCGTCGACTGAGGGCGCGGTGACCGCCCCGGCGGCGGTTTCCTTGACCGGTCCTGGCGAGCGTGCGACGTTCTTCGGGTACCACATCGGGGAGCCGCCGTTCGGGGAGGCCGCGTGAGACCGTCGTCGTGTCAGTCAGCGCCTGGGCGTGCCCGGGGGCTCGGAGGAGCCCTGGCTCTCGGCCTGCTCCTCGCCACGAGCGCCCGCGCCATCACCATCGTCGTTCCCGACGATGCGGCAACCATCCAGGAGGCCGTCGACCTGGCCGAGCCCGGCGACCTCGTCCGCGTGAGCGCGGGGAGCTACGTCGAGCAGGTGTCGGTCATGGCCAAGACCGACCTGCGCATCGAGGGGGCGGGGGCCGGCCTGTCGGTCATCGAGGCGGCCGGGCACGGCGGGGCCTTCACCATCGGTGGTTGCACCCAGGTCGACGTGTCCGGCTTCACGCTGGGGAGCGAGCTCATCGCCGGTGGCAGCCCCAGCGTCGGTGCCGTCGTCGTCGTCGACTCGCAGGAGATCACCGTTCATCACCTCGAGGTGACCAGTCAGTCCGGCAACGGCATCCTCGTGCTGGGCTCCGAGGCGGAGATCTACGACAACGTCATCCACCGTGTCGGCGATGACGCCATCAGCCTGTACCCGCAGTCCATCGCTCCGAGCGTGGTGGTCATCCATCACAACACCATCGTCGACAACCAGGCGGGGAGCGCCGTGGGCGTGTGGGCGCAGGCCGAGCTCGAGCAGGTCGTCGTCTTCAACAACATCTTCCTCGGCAACGACTTCGGCCTGGCCACGACCGCGCCGGAGTTCTGGGACCACGACCACAACCTCATCAGCGAGAGCACCCGCGAGGACTACAACGGAGGACTGGTCAGGCAGGCCAACGAGATCGACTGCGATCCTGGCTTCGCCGACCGTGTCGGCGCCGACTACCACGTCATGACGGGCTCCTGCGTCCAGGACGCGGGAATCGACGTCTTCATGGGCTACCCCGCAGCCAGCGTCGACTTCGAGTGGGGTCCGCGGCCGACGGGCCTGGGGCACGAGATGGGCGCCGACGAGCTCGGCTGCGCGGCCTTCACGGCGGTGCCGACCGACCTCGCGTCCTGCACGGGTGAGGAGGTCGCCCTCGACGCGACCGCGCTCGCCCTCATCGGCTGCGACGGGTCGGTGTCGATCGAGTGGCTCGACGATCCCGGAGCGCCGGCGATCCGGATGGTCTCGCCCGTCGTGGATACGGCCTGGGAGGTCATGCTGACCTGCGACGCCGATCCGAGCTGCTCGGCCGTCGAGGGTTTCACGGTGAGCGTCGAGTCCGCGCCGACCGAAGCGGTGGCGATGGTCGTCGACGAGATGCCCTGCGCCGAAGGCTTGCTCGTGAGCTGGACGGCTGCCGACTTCGCCGACCCCGATGATGCGGTCTACAACGTCTACCGGAGCGAGCTGGACTGTGCGGACGCGCTGACCCAGCCGCCGGTGCTGGTCGGCTCCACCGAGCTCTCGTGGCTCGACACCACCACGGTCGGTGGCCGCACGTATCACTACGTCGTCGAGGCCGAAGACGGTGAGGGCGGTGGTCCGTGTCTCCCGCGTGGGGTCGACCACGACGGCGCCGCGACTCGCTCGTGCTTCGGTCCGATCACCGACCAGGTCACGGCACCGCCGCCCGAGGGCGTGTTCACCGTGCTGTTCGCACGGAATGAAGGCGAGGAGATCACCCTCGACTGGTCGGGAGTCCGGGCGCTGGAGCCGGGTGAGTCCTTCTACCTGCTGAAGGCCGTAGCTCAACCGACTGCGCTGTTCCTGCACGTCAACGGCGACGGCTCAGTGGCCACCAGCTACACGGAGACCGACACGAGCTCACCGCGTCAGTTCTTCGACCTGCGGGTCGAGAATCTCTGTGGGGAGATCTCCGAGGACGAGTATCCGCCGGGTCCCTAGCTTGGGCTACTGCCCCTTCGCGACGTCGGCCCGGTACTCGTCGAGGACCTGCTTCATGATCGCGATGTCTGACTCGAAGGTCTCGGGCAGGAGCGGTCCGAACGAGAAGCGGAAGAACGAGTCGTAGGGCGAGACGTAGTCCGGGTCCTTGGCGTGCGGGCGGGCCATGTCGCAGTCGATGCCCTCGAGGATCGCAGCACCCTGCTTGAAGAGGCGTCGGTTCAGCTCGCCGGCGTTCAGGCCCTCGGGCAGCTTCATCCAGTGGTAGAAGCCGCCGTCACCGGTGTGGACCTCCAGACCCATCTCCTGGAAGGCCTCACCGTAGCGGGCGCGCTGCATCCCATAGTGCTTCTCGACGGCCGTGCGAGCCTGGGCGACGCGCTTCGGCTCGAGCAGCTCGACGGCGTAGAGCTGGGAGGGGTGGCTGACGCCGCCCATGCCGAAGCTCGAGAAGTTCGACAGGGTCTCGACGTTCTTCTTGCTGGCGATGATCCAGCCGATGCGGATGCCGGGGCACTGCAGGCCCTTCGTGCAGGCGCCGGCGAGGAACACGTTGCTGTCGTCGAGGTTCTTCACGTAGCGGATGCCGCTCACGCCCTGGGAGGCGTGGAACATCTCGTAGGCCTCGTCGAGGAGGATCCCGTTCTTGGGCTGCTCGGCCAGGGCCATGAGCTCTTCGAGCTCGGTGTCGCAGCGCGTGTGTCCGGTGGGGTTGCCCGGGTTGGAGATGATGGGGAGGAGGTGCGTCTTCGCGTTGAGTCCGGTGCGGTCGAAGTAGGCAGCGTTGTCCGGGTGGAAGCCGTTCTCCTCGGTGAAGGGGACCACCCTCCAGCTCGTGTCGGTCTGCGTCATGATGTCGAGGTAGGCGGGCCACTCGACGTTGCCGATGCGCACTTCCACGTGCTGCTTGAGGAAGGCGAGCACCGTGTAGATGCCTGGCCGGCCTCCGGCGAAGACCATCACGTTCTCCGGCGTGATCGTCGAGCCGTAGAAGTCGTTGTAGTGCCGGGCGATGGCGTCGCGGAGGAGGGGGTGGCCCCAGGCCTTGGGGTAGAAGCGGTCCTCCCAGGTGACCTCGACACTGCTCGGCAGCTCCGGGCCGTCCTCGAGCGGGGTCGTCAGCGGGAAGCCCTGCGACCACGGGTGCGTGCCCTCGGTCCCCATGAACTGTCCGAAGCTGTCCCGGAAGGCGTAGAGGGTCTCGTAGATGCCCATGGGCGGGCAGTGGTCGGACAGGAAGGAGTCTCGTTGCATGGCCTGACACGCGGATGAGGGGAGGGACCGAGCCTCGTGGGAGTTGGGAGCCGAGCATTCTACGTCGGCCCCGTGAAAGGTGTTCGGTTGCCGTTCAGGGTGAGGTGCCCGCGGCCGAGTGTTTAGATGACTTACCGAGTCGTTGGACGGTGCCCGTGGCCGAGGCCATCTTGATCCGGTCTCTGCAGACTCCAGGTGTCTCCCAATGGCCAGAGCCGTGTCGAACCTCATCCAGATCACCCCCGAGCTGACGTCGGAGCAGGCCGAGGCCCTGACGAAGAGCGCGAATCAGTTCGACAAGCTGCTAGAAGGGCAGGACGGCCGTCCCGTCCAGGCTGTTCGTCAGGCCGCTCTCGAGCAGCTCGGCGGCTGGCTCTGGCAGGCGTCGGGTCTCGATGCCGACGAGCTCATCGAAGCGCTCGACGACGCCCGGGCCGAGCAGGTGCCGCTCCGTTTGGAGGTGATCGGGGCCGAGCACCAGCAGCTTCCCTGGGAGCTGCTCTTTCATGGCGACGAGCAGCTCGGCTTCGTCGCCCGCAACCCCTGGTGCGTGCTCATGCGGCGGCCCAAGGGGAAAGGGAAGGAAGCCCCTGCGGCGGCGGCTCGACCCCTGCGGGTCTTGCTCTTCGTTGCGTCCCCTGAAGATCTCGACCCCGAGAAGAGCCGGCTCGACTTCGAGCGTGAGGAAGAACAGCTCTTCACCGCTCTCGATGGCTCGATGCGCAAGGGCGAGGTCGAGCTCGACGTGGCGGAGGACGGCCTGCTCTCGACGCTGGTGAGACGGCTCAGCGAGGACCGCTACCACGCCGTCCTGTTGAGCCTGCACGGCAGCCCGGCGCGCAACGCCAAGGGGCAAGAGGAGTGGGGGCTCCTCTTCGAGGACGAGGAGACCGGTCTCTCCCGGTCCGTGGCGGGGAGTGACCTCGCTGCCGAGCTCGACGAGCTGCCGCCGGGTCATCGTCCGCGGCTCACGATCCTCTCGGCGTGTCGCTCGGCCAAGGCCGAGGACAGTGCTGCACCGATCAGTAGCGTTGCCAGGACCCTGCACCAGGCGGGCTTCGAGCGCGTGGTCGGGATGCGCCTGTCGGTCCTGGACGTCGCCGCGTCGGCGTTCACGGCGGCGCTCTTGCCGCGCTTGGCTCAGGGCAACGGGGTGGGGAGGTCCGTGAGCCTGGCCCGAGCGGAGCTCGCGACGGGCAAGTGGCTCGGTCAGGAGATCTCCACCAGCAAGGGGGCCTCGGAGGGAGATGCCTTCGCGCAGTGGAGCCTGCCGGTCCTCTTCGACCGCACGACGGGCGGTCCGCTCATCGATCCGGCGCTGCCCGCCGAGCTCGTCGAGCGTCCACCGCTCGCGAACGTCCTCATCGGCACGGGCGCTCTCGAGTTGCCCACGCGTGGCTCCTTCATCGGTCGGCGGGCGGTCATGCGTCGACACTTGCGCTCGTTCCTCGACGGCAGCAGGCCGCGCCTGCTGTTCACGGGGCCGGGTGGCGTGGGCAAGACGACGCTGGCTGCGCAGTTCGGCAGTCGGCTCAGGGAGCGGGTTCCTGACGTCCGCCTGCTCGGCTTCCGTGCTCCGTTCGAGCTTGCCGACTTGTACGAGCCGCTGCGTGAGGAGGCCTTCGATGGCGAGGAGGAGGCGGGCTTGCAGGACGCGCTCAATGCGGCGGCCGATCAGAGGGAGGGAGTTCGCCGCTTGCTGCAGTCCCTGAGCCAGAGGGAAGAGCCGTTGGCGTTGCTGCTCGACAACCTCGAGAGCGTGCAGGCGCTCGAGGATCTCGAAGTCAGCGACGAGCATGTGGACAGCCTGTGGTTCCTCGAGACGGCCTGCTCGCTGGCGGGTTCGACGCGGGTGCTGCTGACCGGTCGCTATGCGCTCGAGCAACTCGAGGGGCTCGTGCTGCATTCGCCGATCGGGGACGCTCCGGCCGGTGACGTGTTGCGGCGGATGTCACGGCTCGGTTGGCCGGAGGGACTGAAAGACGAAGACAAGCACCACCTGCGGAGGCTCTTGGGTGGCAACCATCGTGCGCTCGAGTGGGCCTCGCAAGTCCTGGAGACGTCACCCAGGCGAGCGCCGGAGCTACTCAAGGCCGTCCAGGCGGCCGAGGCTCCTCCGGGGACCGCCGAGGAGGCTGCGGAGGTCGTGCTGGAAGCGCTCCGGCAGAATCTGCTCTTCAAAGAAGTGCGAGCTCTGCTCGGTACTGAGGCGGAGACAACTCTCCAGAGGGCCGCACTCTACCGAGTCCCATTCACCGAGGACGGTCTGCGGGCCGTCGCACCGAATCGCGAGCAGCAGGACGAGACGCTTCGGCGCTTGCTGGATTACTCGCTTCTCGAGCGCGCCGAGCATCCCATCTTGAAGCTCACCTATCACTCAGTCTCTCCAGTCGTTCGAGAGCTGCTGGGCTCGATGCCGATGCCGGAGAAGGCTCGGCGCCGCCTGCACGGTGCGATGGGGCGTTACCATCGCTTTCAGGGAGCGGAAGTGTCGCGGCTCTGGTCTGACGACACCGAAGCGATCGCGCACTTTCGCATGGCTGAGGAGCACGCACCGGCGGACGACTTGGCCGAGGCAGTCGCTGGCTTCCGGTACTCGCGTGGAGATTTCGCTGGCGCTAGCCGACTCACCGAAGAAATCGTGGCCCGGAGCGTGTCACCCGTGCCCTGGTGGGCCTGGAACCGCCACGGAATGTGCATGGCGTCTCTAGGGCGACCTGAGGAGGCCACCATGGCGCATGTGAATGCACTCGCCATGGCGCGAAAGGCCGGTGATCGGGTCAGTGAGGGGACTTCGCTCAACAACCTTAGCCAGGTTCATGGTGGACGTGGTGGACTCGATGAGTCGCTCGGATACCTGAAGCAGAGTCTCAGGATCCGACGCGAGGTCGGTGATCGGGGCGGCGAAGGTGTGACCCTCAACAACATGAGCAAGATCTACATGGTCCGTGGCGAACTCGACGAGGCCCTGAGCCACTTGAAGCAGAGCCTGGAGATTCTCCGCGAGGTTGGCGATCGGGCTGGCGAGGGTACGACCCTCAACAACATCGCTTCAGTCCATCAGGCCCGTGGCGAGTACGACGAAGCCCTTGGTCATCTGAAACAGAGCCTGGAGATCGTGCGCGCGGTCGGTGATCGGGCCGGAGAGGGTGCGAGCATCAGCAACATCGCATCAGTCCACCAGGCCCGTGGTGAGCTCGATGAGGCCATCGTCTACTCGAAGCAGAGCCTCGAGATCTTGCGTGAGATCGGTGACCGGGCTGGCGAGGGTACCAACCTCAACAACATCAGTCAGATTTACTTTGCTCGTGGCGAGCTTGCTGAGGCACTCGATTTCATGAAGCAGAGCTTGGAGATCCGGCGTGAGGTGGGCGATCGCGTAGGCGAGGGGACGACTCTCAACAACATCGCCTCAGTTCACCATGCTCGTGGTGAGCTTGACGAAGCGCTGGAGTACCTGCAGCAGAGCTTGGAAATCCGGCGAGAAGTTGGAGACCGTGCCGGCGAGGGCGCAACCCTCAATAACATCAGTCAGGTCCACGATGCCCGTGGTGAGCTCAATGAGGCCCTGAGATACCTGCGGCGAGGCTTGGAGACCCTTCGTGAAGTGGGGGACCGTGCTGGCGAAGGCGCAACTCTCAACAACATCGCTTCAATCCACCAGGCCCGTGGCGAACTCGACGAAGCCCTCGACTACATGAAGCAGAGCCTAGAGATCCTGCGCGAGGTCGGAGACCGGGCTGGAGCGATTCCGACGCTGCATAACATGGCAATGCTCTCGATTCAGCGAGGGAGCGCCGAGCAGGCAATCCCTCTCTGGATAGAGGCACTACAAAACGCTCAAGCGACAGGGAATGCACAGGGGATATTTGAGGTGAGTCGGGCATTGGGTAGGGTCCTTGCCCAGGCGGGGGCGGCTAAGGAGGCGCGACATCTTCTCGCGAGAGCCCTTCTGGTTGGTCAGAAGCTCGGTCGATCCGAGTGTGCGGACATCGAGCAGCAGCTCATCTCTCTTGGGCCACCTGAAGATTCGGACGAGGTGCCTGAGTGATGTCCAGGGACCAACAGCGACGAGCCAAAGCACCCGAAACGTTGCCCTCGCGCCGGCTCTCCGAAGCCGACAAGTTCTACCTGGAGCAAGCCACCAAGGAGCCCGTTGAAGCTACGACTCGGATCGAGGAGACCGCGAAGTACCTGATCGGTGCCACTGCGACGAGCGCCGGGATGTTCGCTGCCGCCAGCAAGCTGGCCTTAGGCAAGGACCCGGCTCCCGACGTCTCATGGTTCCTGCCCTTCGTCTTCTGGGTCATCAGCATCCTCGTGCTCATCTTCGCCTTGCTGCCCAACCGCTACGAGGTGGTGTCCGACTCGCCTGAGGACTTCCGAGCCTTCCTACTCGAAGCCCGGGATCGCAAGTGGCGGCGGCTCGGACTGGGCGCCGGTCTCTACTGCGTGGGTCTGCTCAGCGCCACTATTCCGTTCAGCACCTGAGGAGGAAGTGATGTCTGACGATCAGAGAGTGACCTTCGAGGTGACCTGTGCCGCTTGTGGCACGCCGTTCAGCATGCGGCGCGAGCTGGCGGATCCCGATGCCGAAGGCTCGGCCGAAGTCGTCGTCGAGTGCCAGTACTGCAATGAACGCATCAAGGTCGAGATACCTCGGAAGTACGCCCAGACCGAGACGCTCCTGAAGGGCGTCAAGAGCGCGAAGGTCTGAGCCTCGACCCTCACCTCTCACGGCCCCGGCGGGTACTCATCGCGCGAGAGACCCCGACAGTTCCCTACCCGCAGGTCGAAGAACTGACGCGGGCTGCTGACATCCGTCTCCGTGAAGCTCCGAGCACCGGGCGCGTCAAGCGTCACCGGTGAGAACGGCTCCGTCGGATGGTCGACCGCCTTGAGCAACACGAAGCTCTCATCACCGAGAAGTGAACGAGCCGTCAGCCAGTGGAAGGTCACCTCCTCCTCCTGATTCCGAGCCCGAAGCGGCGCCCAGACAACCTCCGGCTCAGCGATTCGGACGTCGACGATCGGCTCGAGGCAGGCGTGGTTGGTGAGACCACCGAAGCTCGGACCGGTCGGACAGCGTGAATCTCCAGCCGCCACCGCGTCCTCGGCCACGAGAACGTAGAGATACTCCCGACCCGCCACGGTCGTCGCGTCCAGCCAGGTGGTCGTCGTCAGTCCCTCAGCAACCGGAGGCCGACTCAACGCGTCGTCACAGCTCAGCAGCGGCTCCTCGCTGCGGTGGACGTGGTAGACCCCGCCGACATCGGGGTCGGGGAAGACCGCTGGGTCCCAACCCAACAGCAGTCCGGCCTCGCAGGTTTCGAGGTCGCTCGGAGCAAGCGGACCCAGCACCGGTCCCTCGAGGACCGCCACGTCGACTCTCTCCATGACCTGGCAGTCGGGCTCGGCGTCGCAGGTGACGAGCACCTCGTAGGTCGTGTCCGTCTCCGGCATGACGCTCAAGGTCGCGCTGCCCCCGAGCCACTCACCGTCGAGACTCCAGGCAAAGGATCGCTCCTCACATCCCACCAGCAGCTCGCTGGCATCGAGCAGCACGGAACCACCATTGCAGCTCGCGAGCGGGGCCAGCGGCTCTCCACTCAGGACGTCGTCGACGATCGCGTCGAGACAGAGCCGGACCGCCGCTCCGCCCGTCGGCCCTGCCGGCTCACCGCAGTCGACGCCCCGAGCTTCGGCCTCGACCACGTAGACGTGTCGCGCGCGCGGAACCGTGTCCGTGTCGAGCCAGTTGGTGGTCGTCAGGCCCGCGACGACCGGAGCACGGGAGAGCGCGTCGTCACGGCTCGCGTCCGGCCCGACGCTTCGGTAGACGTTGTAGTTGATGACGCCGTCCGCCGGCAGCGTGACCGGACTCCAGCTCAGGCTCAGCCCGGGAAAGCATGCGGAAGGGTCGTCCACCGTCCCGACGGGATCGGTGAAGTACGGACGCCGCGACCCGACCCGCACCCGTCGCGGTTGGCAGCAAGCCTCGTCACCACAGCTCACGGTGAGGAGCACGTCGAGCGCTGGCCCCTCCTCGACGGTGAGCCGAAGCACGGGCTCCGTTCCGAGGAGACCGTCGCCGCTGCGCCACTCGAACACGAGCTCCTCAACGCAGTCCGCCAGCACCGCCCCCGAGGCGTCCAGCACGACCTCGTTGCCGGGACAGGTCCACGCGTCCTCGAGACCGTCCACGCCCGAGAGCACCCCACACGGACCGCCGCCCACGTGTTGCTGGACGGCCCACTGACGACCTGCGGTCCAGGCAGCGTCCTCGACGGCCGGAACCCGCCCGTCCGGATCGACGTTGGTGCCGTGGTAGTCGTGCTGGTTCCAGATGCCCGCCGGGGTCGTGGAGCACGCGACTTCGTACACTCGGACCGCCTCGTTGAGGAAGAGCGGCGTGCCGATGACGATCTCCGCGTGTGGATCGTCGTCGACGTTGACGATGATGGGCTTCTCGATCCAGGTGTTGCTCTCCAGGACTTCGCGGAAGAGCTGCTCACCCGTGACGCCGTCGAGGACGTACCAGCTCGTCTCGTCCTGGTAGACGATCTCGAGCTGTTCATCGCCGTCGAAGTCGTGACCCGTTGCTCCCGAGCAACACGAGACGTCTTCAGTCGTGGCACGCCAACGTCGGCTCAGCTCGCTGCCATCCCAGTCGTGGAGCTCGACCGCGTCTCCGCGCGTCAGGAAGAGCTCCGACACTCCATCGCCCTCGACGTCGAAGAAGAACAGCGGTCGCACGCTCGTGTCGCCGACCCTGGGTTGGGGCAGGCTGCCGAGCCGAGTGCCCTCGTGATCGAGCAGCACGACCTCGCTCTCACCATCGACGACGCTCGAGATCGCGATCTCGGGGTCACCGTCCCCATCGAGGTCGCCGATGGCCGTGGGTCCGTGGATGTCGACGTCGGCCACCCAAGCCAGCGTGCCATCCGCCCGGTAGCAGTGGCGCCCCGCCAACAACTCCAGCCCCGGGCTCTCGGGCAGCAGGTCGGCGGCATGAGTGACGACCGAGCGATCGCCCACGCCCGAGTCGAGGTCGGACCATCGGTGCGTGCCGTCAGCATTCAAGACGTGAGGGCCACGAAAGATCTCGGGTGCTCCGTCCTGGTCGAGGTCGGCGATCCCGAGGGTCTCCCACTCCCGAATGACTTCCGGCCAGCTCTCAGACCACTTCGGCGTGCCGTCGTGCTCGAAGACCTCGACCCCGAGGTCGTCGGCGACGACGATCTCGACCACGCCGTCTCCGTCGAGGTCGGCGGCTGCGAGGTCGCGTGCAGCGAAGGTGGGAAACCGGACGAGCTCCTCGCCGGTGAGCGGGTCGAGCGCGAGGGGCTGGAAGCTGAGCAGGACGAGGTCCGGCACGTCACGACGGTCGATGAGCCCGTCGCCGTCGTCGTCGGTGAGCTGCACGACGATGGCCTCGCTCGCCGTCTGACCCTCGAAGAGACCGGCCCACTGCTCGACGGGCTCCGAAGGCAGGCCCGCCCGCGCGCTGCTGGCCAGGAGGAGGGCCATGAGCGCGACCTGGAAGCAGGGCTGTCCCGAGACGAGGGCAGGGGGCCCTCGGCGGGGAGATCGCGACATCGAGTTGTCTCCTTGGCCGGCTTCCACTAGGAAACGTCGCCGAGACACGACGAGTTTCAAGAGTGGACGAGCGCTCGGTCACCCTGGGAGCGAGGGGACGGAACGCGGGCAGCTCAGGGCCCCGGCGGGTACTCGTCGAGGGAGAGGCCGCGGCAGCTCTCGACGCGGAGGTCGAAGAACTGGATGGGGCTGCTGGTGTCGGTCTCGGTGAAGGACCGGTCCATGGGGTCGGGGAGCAGCACCGGCGCGAAGGGCGAGGTCGGGTCGTCGAGGGTCTTCAAGAGCACGAAACCCTCGCCGTCGAGCAGCGCCCGGGCGCCGGCCCAGTCGACGGTGATCTCCTCGCCGACATGAGCGACCCGCAGCGTGTCGTCGACGCCCTCGGGGAAGGGGGCGGCCACGTCGACGACCGCGTCGAGACAGGCCTCGTCGGTCGTGCCGCCGAACATCGGACCCGAGCCGCACTCGGTGCTCGCCGTGCCCGCGTCCTCGGCGACGACGACGTAGACGTGCTCGCGTCCCGGGATGGTCGTCGTGTCGACGTAGGCGTTGTCGGTCAGGCCCATGACGATGGGCTCGTTGGCGAGGGCGTCCTCACAGGTCGGCGGGTCAGCGTCGCTGCGATGCACGTGGTAGACGCCGAGGAGCATGGGGTCGCTGAACACCGCGCGAGTCCAGCGGATGAGGAGGCCGGCTTCGCACGAGTCCGTGTCGATGGCGAAGCCCGTGCCCATGAGCGGCAGCGGCGCGACGATGACCTCGTACAGGAAGGTCGCGCTGCACCCGGGCACGTCGTCGCAGGTGACCGTGACCTCGTAGGTGGTGGTCTCCTCGGGCGTGACCGGGAGCTGGAACGAGCGCGAGACCACGCGACCCATCTCGTCGAACCAGGTGTAGCTGCGACCCGAGCACTCGAGGAAGACCAGGTCCGCGGCCTCGAGCGTGATCGACTCGCCGTTGCAGCTTGCCGTCACCGGACCCGTGCCGACCTCGCCGGGCATGAGCAGGTAGTCGATGGTCGGCGCGAGACAGGAGCGCGCGACCACGCCGTCGGCGGCGGTCTCGGCCTCGATGACGTAGGCGTGCCGTTCGCCCGGCATGGTGGCGACGTCACGCCAGCCCGGCATCATGAGGTCGCTCACCACCGGGGCCCGCGTGAGCGCGTCGTCGCAGCTCGCGTCGGCGCCGGTGCTCCGGTACACGTGGTAGAAGACGGCGTCCGGCATGGGCGGCTCGAACGCGTCCCAGAACACCTCGATGTCGGCCGCGCAGGGGCTCGGATCCACCGCGCGAGGGTTGGCCAGCTCGGGGACCCCGAGGGTCGTCGTGGGCGTCAGGTGGGCGGGCTCCCAGGACTCCTGAGCGAAGGCCGTGGTCACCGAGAGCAGGATCGCGACCGAGAGGGCTCCTCCCCGTCTCGCGACGGGGCTCGAGAGTGGCCGAAGGGCGCGACTCATCGGGCTCCCGGGGGAGAGGGGCTCTCGGCGACGCTGAGGACCTCCCGCTCGGGCGGGAGGGTCGACGCGAAAGGGAGGCGAGACCACCCGGCGCTGAGCGCGACCGGGTGCGGCGAGCAGGTCACGTGACCGAGCCGAACACCTGTCAAGGTGGCCTCCCTGGGCCGCCCGGCCGTCGTCTCGTGCTCGAGGACGCGGCGTCGGTCAGCCCGCGTGAGAGTGGGTTGGAAACCCGTGGGTGGATCTTATCCCGAGAGGGCCAGAATTCCCAAGACCGGCCCCATGAGACCGCCCTAACGGGGCCCGAGAGCCGATTCAGGGCCCCGGCGGGTACTCGTCGGCCGAGAGACCGGCGCAGGTCTCGACCCGGAGGTCGAAGAACTGGCGGGGGCTGCTGGTGTCGGTCTCGGTGAAGGACCGGGCGTCCGGGCCGGTGAGGACCACTCGCGCGAAGGCTTCGGTGGGGTGGTCCAAGGCCTTGAGCAGGACGAAGGCCTCGCCGTCCTCCAGGGCCCTAGCCGTCGGCCACAGGAAGGTGACTTCCTCGTCGTCGTTGGCGGCGCGCAGGGGCGGTCCGACTCCGTCGGGCAGGGGAGCAGCGACGTCGATGATCGGGTCCAGGCAGGTGGTGCCGACCAGCCCGCCGAACACCGGCCCCGCCGGGCAGCTCGTGGCGGTGGCAGCCCCGTCCTCCGCGGCGATGACGTAGACGTGCTCCTGTCCGCGGAGCGTCGTCTCGTCGCGGAAGAGCGTCTCCGTCAGGCCGACGGCGACCGGCGGTCGGGCGAGGGCGTCCTCGCAGCTCGGCGGCAAGGAGTCGCTTCGGTACACGTGGTAGACCCCACCGACCATCGGGTCGGAGAAGGTGGCCGGGGTCCAGCGGAGGAGGACGCCCGTGCCGCAGTCCTCCACGTCCCGACCGATGGCCGGGCCGAGCTGCGGCAGTCTCTCGACGAGCACGTCGGCCAAGAACGAGGCCTCGCAGCCTGGTCCCGAGCCGCAGCGCACGACCACTTCGACGATCGTGTCGTTGGTCGGCGTGAGCGACAACACCGAGCCCCCACCGACACGCACGCCTTCTTCGAACCAGGAGAAGCTCCGGAGGGCGCACTCGGGGAAGACGTGGCTCGCGTCGAGCCAGACGATCTCCCCGTCGCAGCTCGCCACCGTCGGCAGTCGGCCGGACTCGCCGTCGAGCGCCCAATCGATCACGGGCTCGAGACACGCTCTCTGAACGACTCCTCCCGCCGGACCCATGACCCCGTCACAGCCCGTGCCGAAGGCCTCGACCTCGAGGACGTAGAGATGGGGCTCACCTGGGATGGTCAGCTCGTCACGCCAACTCGTCGTGTCCAGGCCCGCCGCCACGGGCGGTCGGGACAGCGCGTCGTCACAGCTCGCGTCGGGGCCGACGCTGCGGTAGACGTTGACGACCAGGCTGTCGCTTCCCGCGCGGGGTGGCGTGAGCCAGCTCAGGTCGAGACCGGCGAGGCAGGGAGAGAGGTCGAGGGCGGACGACGAGGTGAACCCGGGGAAGGGGAGCTCGATCGGGATCGAGCGCGCGATGCAGCAAGGCCCGAGCGAGCACTCAGCGGTGAGCGTGATGAGCCGATCGCTGTCGGCGGTCACCCGCAGCAAGGGCTCCGTGCCCAGCGTCTCGCCCGCCTCGCTCCACTCGAGGGAGAGCACGCCCTCGCAACCCGTGATCGCCGAGGCATCGAGCACGACCTCCTCGCCCGGGCAGGTGACGATCGGCTCGAGCGTCTCGAAGCCGGTGAGACCGCAGACCTGGCCCGTCGTCGACTGGACGTCCCAGCTTCGTCCTTCCGTCCAGGCCGGGGCCTCGACCTGCGGGATGCTGCCGTCGCGATCGATGTTGGTGCCGTGGTAGTCCCGCTGATTCCACAGGCCGAGGGGAGTCGTCGAGCAGGCGACCTCGTAGACCCGCAGGCCGTCGCTCGTCGCGCCGACGAGGATCTCCGCCGCATCGTCCGCGTCGACGTCGACCACCAGCGGGCGCTCGACACCGGTGCCGCTCAAGAGCGCGTCGCGGAAGAGCAAGGCGCCGGTCCTGCCTTCGAGACTGAGGAACGACTCCTGGTCCTGGTAGAGGATCTCGGGGAGCTCGTCACCATCGAAATCGTAGGCGGTCGCCCCGGCACAGCAGCTACTGTCGTTGGTGGGATGGCTCCAGCGAGGGACGAGCCCGGTGCCGTCCCATTGCAGGAGGAGCAGCTCGTCGCCCAGCGGATGAAGGACCTCCGTCACGCCGTCGGCATCGACGTCGACTGAAAAGATCGGGCGTGGCTCGCCGTGGCCGGGAAGAGTCCCGTAGCCACCCAGCTCATTGCCGAGATGATCGAGGACCACCAACTCGGCCCGCACGTCCGGGATGGGAGAGACCACGATCTCGGGGTCGCCGTCTCCATCGAGATCGGCGATGGTGCTCGTGGCGTGACGCAGGAACGGGTCGTCGCCGATGTCGACGCTCCAGGCGATCGTTCCATCGGCTCGCCAGAGATTCGGAGGAAGAAAGAGCTCGAGCCCGGGACTCTCGGGCAGGAGGTCGGCCACGTGAGTGACGGAGGCTCGTGGTGAGGACAGCGTGCCGTCGAACCAACCCCAGGAGTCGTCGAGCGAGACGACGTTGGGGCCGAAGTAGGCCTCCGGCACGCCGTCGTGATCGATGTCGGCCAGGCCGAAGCTCGCTCGGCTGAGCCCGGTGGGCCAGGGCCGGTCCCACGCGATCTCGCCGGTGTGCTCGTAGGCAGTGAGCCGACCACCGGCGACCAGCAGCTCGAACCAGCCGTCGCCGTCGATGTCGGCGGCGGCCAAGGCACTGCCGGTGGGGGTCGGGATCACGGAGAAGAGCTCGTCGCCGGTGAGACCGTCGACGGCGGTGAGAGTCGTGCCGAGCGAGACCATGTCCGGCACGTCGTCGAGGTCGGCATCTCCGTCGCCGTCGTCATCCGTGAGGGGGATGACGAGGACCTGGAAACCGAAGTCGGAGACGTCGGCCAGGTCGGCTTGGAGCGTCGGCGTGCTGGGCAGGCCGGCCATGGCGGGGCCGGCGAGCCAGGTGATGACGAGCGTCGAGAGGAGTGAACCGAGACGACGCACGAGAACCTCCCTCCCGTCGAGTCTCCGGCGGCGCCCGGGAGCGGGGGCGGGCGCACGAGGAGGGACGGGTCGGAGGATCCTAAACACACTCCAAGGAGCCCCCAAGGGGAGCCCCATGGGCCTCGCCGATCAGCGACTGAGGATCAGGTCGTCGCCGTCCTTGGAGAGACGGGTGTCGGGGAAGAAGGCGTGGGAGAAGAAGGTGATGCCTGGGGTCTCCGGAGCGGCTCGGCCGGGCAGGACGAAGTCGTCGGCGAGATCACCCACCGACACGACCGCGGCGACGCAGAAGGGCCACTCTCCGCCACAGGCGAAGGCCTCGCTGATCGGGAGACCGGTCAGGAGTCGCGTGCTGACCGCGTAGCCTTCGAGATCCGGCGCCGGGCAGGCGTGACGTACCGAGAGCCCGATCGGAGTGATCAAGCCGGAGTCGCTGCGGTGGAGCAGCTCGGGCTCGCCGCCGGCACCGAGTCGCCACAAGGAGGGGCGGATGAGGAAGCGTCCCGTCGGCGCGTCGAAGAGGCCGAGGTCGGTGAGATAGATCCGACCGCTCTCGTCGCTCGCGACGCTGGACAGCTGCTGGTAGTGCTCGCTCGTCGAGAGCGCGAGGGCGTTGGTGGCCGGGTCGCTCGGCGCCGGCTCCACCTGCCAGACGATGGAGTCGCCAGCCAGGCCATCGACGGCGATCACGCGCCCGTCGGGCAGGGCCGTCACCGATCGCAGGTCGACGAAGGCTGCATGGGAGGCCAGCAGCTCGACCTCACCCGTCGTGACGTCCACGTGGAAGACGGCTCCCTGGTGACCGAGGCCGAGCGGATCGGCGAGCCGATCCACGACCACGAGCTCGTCTGGTGAAGCCCAGGCGAGCGAGACCGGGTCGACGAAGACGCTGGCACCGTCGGGCACGCCGGCCAGCGGCGAGTGCAGTGTTCCGTCCGCGAGCAGGCTCGGGGCACCGGTGGTGGTGTCGATCGAGAACAGGGCACCGGGGCCCCGTCCGCCAGCGGCATCCAGGCCGAGCCCGCTCGGATCGGCGTCGGCATCCACGAGAGCCAAGCGACCGTCCTCGGCGAAGGCGAGCCCACGTGGCTCGTCGAGCACGGCGTGCACCGAGCTCTCCAGGAGGTTGGTCCCACACTCGACCGACCCAATGCGACCACGGTCGGCGGCGAGGGCACGGCGATCGGCGATCCAGACCCGCTCGTCCACCGGCGAGACCGCCAAGGCCGAGATGTACTCGATCTCGGGGACCACGGCGGCGCTGAGCTCAGCGGAGATCCAAGCGTCGACGGGAGGCGCGACCACGTTGAAGACCGCGCCGGCGTTGAAGTGCGAGGTAGCGTGAGCGTCCTGGTCGAGCACGAGCAGGCGCACGGTCTCGCCGGCACGGACGGCGTGGGCGAGCGAGAGCCCTGCGAGAATGACGAGGGCCATGAGCAAGACATCAGCTCGTCGACCCACCGTGCTCACGGACAGCCCCAGGCCGGCGCAGCGACGCGCGCGTTGCCCCTCGAGTCGTGACCGAGGGCGCCGCGACCGTGACAGTTGACGCCACCGACGAGGTAGTACCAGCCGAGGCCGTCCTCCGGTGGCTCGAGATCGATGGCGGTCGGATCGTTCACGGCCTGCTCGATGCACGGCTCGTCACCACCGTCGAGGAGATCGACGAGGCTCCCTCGGAAGAGCTGGAAGCTGTCCGCATTGCTGGGGCCACCGTCCTCCCAAGACAGCACGCCCTCTGGGCCCAGCACCAGCGGTTGCAGGCTGCCGGGTGGTGAGACCTCCCTGGCCTCGGCGCGCCCGATCGGGAGAGTGAAGACGGCCGAGGCCTCCTTCGGCATGCCGAGTGAGGTGCCCGTCATTCGGATGGTGAGCTCGGGGGTGGCGTCGCCGAGCCCGAGCACGCCGGTCTCCAGCACGAGATCGACCTCGAACATGTCGGCGAAGAGGAGCGGTGGCTCGAAGGGGCGCGTGTCGAAGCGCGACACGATGCGGTCCACGGCGATCTCGAGCCCGCCGGGCCGCTCGACCACCGTGCCGCTCGCGGCCAGCTCCTCCGGGGTCGAGACGTGCTCGTCCATCGGGTTGTCGTGGTGGTGGAGCTCCCAGCCGAGCAGCGCCAGCTCGGCGGGGATGTCGATGTCGAGCATGACGTCGGTGATCTCGGACCCGAGATAGGGGTTGCGCGCGATGACGCGAAGCCGGACCACGCCGGCCTCGCAGGACTCGAGCGCACCGTTGCCGCCGGCATCCTCGATGGCCAGCAGCTCCCAGGAGGCGAGCGCCGCGGAATCGACGGTGGCGCGACCTGCACCCTCGGGAATGCCATCGCGGCTGTCGAAGACCTCTTCACCCGTCACTGCGTTCTCGAGGACGACGTGCAGCGCGTTCGACATCCCGGCGAAGCACGGGCCGTGGAGGCCGCAGGTGAACTCGACGACGGCCTCGTCGACCATGGGCAAGACGATCCCCTCGGTCACGAGCTCCGGAGGATCGATGGGGAAGAGATCGAGAGGGTCCGACGTGTTCTCGCGGATGACGCGAGCTCGCAGTGAAGTGCTACCGACCGCGTCCGTGCGCTGCACGACGAGCTCGTAGTCGAGCGAAGCGCCGGCCTGGGCGCACTGCGAGGGAACGCGGAGATAGGCCTCGCTGCGTTGCTGGGCCGGTGCCTCGCGGCAAGCCGGAAGGCAGGTCGTGGATTGGTGCACGACCCAGCCGTTGCTGTTGGTGACGGTCACCTGGACGCTGACCGCCGGAGAGGTCGTTCGTTCGCGAGCAGGGAAGACGGCGAAGCGTGCCACCCCGGTCACGTCGTTGGAGGCGAGCGCGCTCGTCGAGTCGTCGAGCACCAGGACCCGACTCGGCAGGTCGACGAAGGCACCGGGGATGGTCGTCCGGGAGGCGCAGCCGCGAACGCGGCAGGCGTCTCCGAATCCGTCGAGATCCGCATCGGCCTGGGACGGGTTGGACACCGCGGGGCAGTTGTCGCAGGCGTCCCCGAACCCGTCGCCATCGGTGTTCAGCAAGTCGCCGGCGAGCTCGGGGCAGGGATCGCAGAGGTCGCCGTGACCGTCGCCGTCGGTGTCGAGCTGATCTGGGTCCGCGACCGTCGGGCAGAGGTCGTCCTCGTTGCGGATCCCATCGTAGTCGGCGTCGAGCACGAAGCCGCAGGCGTCGCCGATGCCGTCGAGGTCGGTGTCCTCCTGGTTGCCGTTGAACTGGGCGGGACAGTTGTCGCAGCCATCACCGACCCCGTCGCCGTCCCCGTCGTCTTGCGAGGGGTTGTGCAAGCCCAGGCAGTTGTCACTCTCGTTGTTCACGCCGTCCCCATCGTCGTCGGCAAGGGGGAAGGGCACGGAGGGATCCCGGACCGGGAGTGAGGTCAGTGCTTCGACGAGGACCGTGAACGGCTCGTCGTTGAAGAAGACGTCCTCGTCGCTCCCGAGTGACCCGAGGTTGGTCACGGTGACGTCGACGTCGATGGGCTCACCGGACGTCATGCAGCTCGCATCGACCGTGACCGTGACGGTGCCCGTCGCCTGTGGCATCGCCATCGGAGGGTCGGGAGGGTCGGGAGGGCTCTGGCAAGCGAAGACGACGTCGGTGACGAAGCTGGCCAGGACGGCGAGCACGAACGCAGGGCAAGGGCGGGGAACACGCGTCATGGAACTTCCCTCCAAGGGCTCGATGTCGTGTTGAATCAGCCGCGAACGCCCGACATTCGGACGCTGTCGTGCTGCGGGCAAGCTGCGAGCTCAAGACCGGCGTCGGGGCGTTCAGCGTTCCGAGCGCTGTCTCGAGAATGACCTGTTTTGGGTCGGTCTCGAGGGCGCGCACCGAGCAGCGCTCGGGCGCTCGGCTTCAGGGACAGCCCCAGGCCGGAGCGGCCGTGCGTGCCCGGCCGAGGCTGTCGTGGCCGAGACCGCCCGAACCGTGACAGTGGGGACCAGCAGTGAGGTCGACGCGGCCGAGCTCGTCCTCGGGCGGCTCTGGGTCGGTCGCCTCGGTCCCGATGCCGTCAGCCGCGTCGGGCAGCGCGATCGGCGCCTCGTGGTCGGGCGAGGACGTCCTCGAGCTGAGCGTCCATCGAGCTCAAGCGCCCATCGAGCCGAGCGGCCAGGTGATCGAGGCGGTCCTGCCCCCAGAACAGCTCGCCCTCGAACTCGAAGGTCGGCACGCCGTGACCCCCTCGTTCGATGAAGTCCTCGGTGAGCGTGCGCAGGTCCTGCTTGACCGCGGGCTCGGCCAGCCGCTCACCGAGATCGTCACCAGGAAGACCGAGCTCACGAGCCACGTCGGAGAGGACGTCGAGGTCGGTGAGGTCACGACCGTCGCACCAGGCGGCCCGCACCAGGCCGGCCGCGAGCGGCAGCGCGTGCTCGGACGATCGGTGGAGACAGGTCAAGCGCAGCGCTGCGAGGGACTTGAACGGATGGGCCGGCGGGAAGACGAAGCGCTCGCCCTGGAGCTCGGCACAGCGCATGACGTCGAGGAAGGCGCTGCGTCGCTTGGAGTCGACCTCGGCGGGGCCCACGAGGCCGGTGGCGTCGAGGACGGCCCCGAAGACCACCGGCCGCAGGTCCCACGCGATCGAGTGCTCACGCGCGAACGCGTCCGCGCGGAGCAGGGCGAGCCCGGCGTAGGGCGAGATGTAGTCGAAGTAGAAGCGGACGGTGCGCATCACGACCTCCTGGGAGAGGAATGATCCCCCAGGAGGTCGGTCCGCGTCACCTCAGCGGCGGTCGCTGTTGCGACGGCTGCCCGGGTCCTGACGACCGTTGCGCGAGCGGTTGCCGGTGTCGCGGCCGGTGATGCGGCTGCGGACACCGCCGTCGCTGCAGGACAGGTCGGTGACCGCGGCCGAGCCGTTGAGCTCGATCTCGACCACCTTCACGTCGCAGCGGGCGATGTCGACCCGGACGACGCCGTTGTCCACGCCCTGCGGCGGCACGACGACCTCGAGGATGAGCGCGCCGCTCTCGTCGTAGGTGCGGATGACCGCCTCGGCCTCGTCGATGTCGAGCAGGCCGATCGAGTGCAGCTCCTCCGGCTCGTCGTAGGTGAAGGTCATGACACCACCGTCCCCGTTGTCGTCGGGCTGACAGTCGGAGCTCGGCTCCGACAGCACGAGCACGCCGTCGAGCGGCATGTCGTTGCCGGGGCCCGTGCCCGGCGAGGCGAGGTCGTCGTCGTCACAGGTCGGGTTGCCGGAGTCGAAGCTCATGACCGGCGTCGTGCCCGACACGGTCAAGCCGGCGAACTGGGTCGTCACCACGGTGCCCGCGTCGAGACCGTCGAAGTCGAAGCTTCGGCAGGGCTGGCCGCAGTCGGGCGCGCAGGGGTGGGTGCTCGCGAGCACGTCACCGGTCAGCGCCTCCACCGTCTCGATGACCAGCGGGCAGCAGGGAGCCGGCTCGGCCGGCACGTCGCTGCAGTCGGGATCGGCGGGGATGGAGGGAAGCGCGATCTGGAGAAGGGCGCGCAGCTCGCAGGCATCGCAGACCCTGTCGTCGAGACAGTCGGGCAGGGTGTCGCCGCTGGAGTCGACGTCGCTGTTGCCGCAGCCGCAGAGGCCTTCGGTGAGCTTGTCGGGATCGTCGGGACAGCAGTCGAGGCAGTCAGGGGCCGTGTCGCCGTCGCTGTCGACGTCGGAGTCGCCGCAGCCACAGGCGCCCGCCATCGTCTTGGCCGGGTCGGCCGGGCAGTCGTCGCAGGCATCGCCGACGCCGTCACCGTCCCGGTCTTCCTGGCAGGGATCGGGGTTCATCGGACAGCCGTCACAGAGGTCGCCCAGGCCGTCGGCGTCCTCGTCGGCCTGATCGGGGTTGGCGAGCTCGGGGCAGTTGTCGTCCTCGTCGAGGATGCCGTCGCCGTCGACGTCGGTGGGGAAGCAGACCGGGCCGAAGCCGCCGCCGGCGGTGCCGCGGCCGGGATCCTCCGAAGAGAGAATGCGGCCCTGATGCGTCAGCCCGAGGCCGTTGCCGGAGGGATCGATGTAGTCGAGGACGCCGTCGCGGCAGAGGTCGACGCTGTCGAGGTCACCGTCGCCGTTGAGGTCGAGCCGCTCGGCGTCGCAGTCGAGGTTGGCGATGGTGCCCGCATCGAAGTAAGAGGGGTCGCCTGCGAGGACCGGCTGGACGCGGTACCAGTACTCCTCGCCTTCGCGGACGCAGGGATCGTTGTAGAGGAGGACCTCGTCACCGGTGTCGCGCATGCCATCGGGGTTGCGGAGGCGCAGGAAGTCGGTGGGGTCCAAGTCGGAGCCCGAGTCGCCGTCGGGGTCGGGCACGTCGAAGTCGAGCCGGCGGACATCAGCGAAGCCCGCGTAGCCGTCGAGGGCGAAGTCGAGGAGATCCGGCGAGGGGTACTCGGCCACCGAGAGACGGTAGACGTTGTAGCCGAGCACGATCCCGGAGCGCCAGTCGCCGCCGAGGTTGCAGGTGGCCACGGGGCCCGCGACGGACCGTCCGGTCTCGACGATGGGAGCCCACTCGACCTGGGTGCCGTCGGGATCCACGAGGACCAGCGGCGACGTCATCCCCGGCGAGGAGCCGAGCACCTGTCGATCATTGAGGCCGAGGTCGGTTTGGGAGGGGCGACTGGAGTCGAAGATGATGGCGCCGGGGCGGGCCACCACCACGACCATCCCGTCGTCGGGGGTCTCTGCCTGGTTGAAGTTGCCGCTGATCACCACGTAGGTGAAGGTCGGTCCGAGCTGGACGTTGCTCGTGCGCGGACCCGCGTTGGCGAGCTGGTCGAGTCCGACGTCGGGCTGGGCGTTGAGGTCTCCCTCCGAGTACTTGAACGCGTAGAGCTCGCCTCCCTCGAGCGTGGGGGACCAGGTCGCTGCGCAACCCGAGCCGTCGAGCATGACCCCTGACCAGACGGTCTGGGCCACGGCTGACTGGCACGTGAGGGTGGTGAAAAGGACGATGGCGAGACCGAGCCGTGCGTGGTTCATGAGCCCTCTGACCTGCGACGCATCTCGGCTTGACCGAGACCTTGCCGATGTTGATGAGGCGAAGAAACCAGTTCGTGGTGCTTCTGATCGAAATCTAGCTAAGACCCGATCCAAAGACGAGTGAGAAGTGCGTGCCGGTCGGAGCAGGTGCGATCGACCGCTGCGAGTCGAGTCGTCCCGGGCCGTCATCGGACGGGTGAAGCGAACGAATGCGGATCGCAATCCGTGCGTCGCTCGGAATTTCTCGTGAGACCGGACAGGTGGGTCCGTCCTGTCGGAAGGAAGCGCACGACGCCTTCCTCACTTCACGGGAGAGCCCATGTTCGGTCTTCGTCTCAGACACCTCGTGGTCTTGTTGCTCGGTTCGCTGTTCACCCCTTCGCTCCAGGCGGCGAGTTGTCCTCCCACCGATGACGAGTTGGTCGCCGCCGCCGCCGAGCTCGGTCTCGAGATCGCCGTCGGTCAGGCCGCCACGCTGGAGATCGGTGATGCTCGGGTCATCGAGGTGCCGGTCGCCGGCCTCGTGTCCGTCCCGCCTCGCGACTACCGGCGCTGGACGGTGTTCGCGTTCACGCGCATCGAGGGACCCGGCTCACCGGTCCCTCCCGGCGACTACACGCTGCGCGTGAGGGTGCGTGGTCGTGTCGAGCTGGGTGCCAACCGGGCGCGCGTCCAGTACCTCGGTGCCGACGGCGTTCCCGTCGCGACCGTCGGCGCACGCGTCGACGTCCACACCCTGGATCTCGCGCCCGAGCCTCCCTTCGGAGAGGTGGTCGTGCACGCGCGCACGGAGTTCCAGCCGGGTCTCGGCGCCGGGAGCGAGCCCGTCCTCCGCGCCACCTGGTACGAGCACTGCCCGAACGGCTGCACCATCTGCCACGAGGGAGGGGACTCCTTCTTCGACATCTTCCTCGACTGATGCGGTCAGCGACCGCCCTTCCTCGGAGTCCCGTCATGATGTCCATCCTCCGTTCGTTCGCTCTCTTGCTCGTCCTGTCCCTCTCCGCGTCGGCGCAGGCCGAGTGCCCCGAGCTGCGTCAAGCCCTCCTCGACGCCGCCGCCGACCTCGGCTTGGAGGTCGCCCCCGAGCACGGCTCGTCGATCACGCTCCGCGGGCGTCGGATCACCGAGGTCCCGGTGGTCGACCTCGCCTCGATCCCACCCAGCGCCTACGCGGACGGCGTGGTCTTCGGTGTCGCTCAGGTCATCGACGCCGCCGATCCGGCCGGTGCGGTCCACTACGGTCTCTTCCTGAGAGTCGAGGGTGAGCTGAGCCTCGGCTCGAACCCCGCCTTCGTCGATTACCTCGCCGTCGACGGCACGGTGGTCGCCACGGCGCGGGCGCGGGTCGACGTCCACTCGCTCGAGCTGCCCGAGCAGCCGTCCTACGAGCACGCCTTCGTCCGGCATGACGTCGACTTCTTCTCGGGCCTCGGACCCGGGACGAACCCCGTCCTGCGGGCCGACAGCTACGTGCAGTGCTCCAACGGCGCCACGATCTGCACGTCTGACGACTTCGTCTTCGGTCAGACGTCGTACTAGCTCCGTCAGCACCGACGACCGAATCGTGGTGATCCCGTCGCCACGGCTCGGTCGTCGGGCTCAGCGTCGGTCGCGCTGTCGACCGTTGCCGAAGCGGAAGCGGAACGCGACGCCCGCCTCGGTGGTGAGCGCGTCACCCTCGAGCGCGATGAGGGGACTGTCGGCGGCGTCGCCGAAGTAGCGCTCGACCTCGAGGCCCGCGAGCAGGCTCCAGCGCTCGGCGAAGTACCACTCCAGGCCGACGTCCGCGGTCGCCGACTTTAAGCCGCCACTGGGCTCATGGACCGGCAGGCCGGTGCGTGCGGACTCCTCGGGGGTCACGCCACCCTCGGTCCGCAGGTGCTCGGCGTCGGCCCAGCTCAGGTCGAGGCTCAGGCTCGTGCGGAATCGCTCGGACGAGGAGAGGTGGGTCAGGCCACCGCCGAGGAAGGTGACGAAGCCCTTGCCACGGCCGAGGACGTCGGGCTGGAGCACGACGCCGAGGTGACCCTTGCCGAAGCGACGCGCCACCGAGACCTGCAGCTCGACGGTCGAGTCGACCTCGTCGAGACCGGTGAGCGTGTCGTCGTCGGAGTCGTCGCGGCCTTCTTCCAGCTCCAGCAGGGCGCCGATGACCCAGTCGTCGCCGACGGGTTGGAAGGTGCCGACCTCCCCCAAAGAGGCGAACCAGCGCTGGCCCGAGCGTGTCCGGTAGAAGGCGCGGAGGTCGACCTCCGGTTCGGTCTCGTAGGCATCGGAGCCGGCGTAGGTCGGCTCGCGCTCGGCGCCGAGGAAGAGATCGAAGTGCCAGCCCGGGGCCGCGTCGTCCAGGTACCAGGCGCCGAAGGGGTCGGCCTCCACCTGGGCCTGGACTGAGGGAGCAACGACGAGCAGGGCGAGCAGCGAGAGCAGGGAGCTGAGGTCGAGGCGGGTCACGGTCGGTCTCCTGGAGGGGCTCGTGTAGAGTCGCCAGGAGAGTGGCCAACGGTCGTCCTCGTCACCATCCGGCATGCGCCGGACGGCCCTCAAGTCGTTGAAGGACAAGAGCTTGACCCAGCGGTCTCCGACACTTGCCCGATGGGAGGATCTCGGTCCTCTGCGGTCGCGCGAGCGGCTGATCGTCGGTTGCGTGTTGCTGTTCGTCCTGCTCCTCTCCGTTCTCGACGCCTGGGAAGACTGGCGGCTGGAACAGGGGCCCATCGCGTTCGTGGTCGACGCGGTCTACGTGGCCGCCATGCTGGCCGTGCTCGTCTACCTCTGGCGGCTCACGCCCTTCGCTCTCACGCGGAGCCATCGCCAGCTCACGCGCGAGGTGGTCGCCCGTCATCGCGACGTGGAGGAGTGGCGGGCGCGGGCGGCGAGCCTGCTCCAGGGACTGGGTCAGCTCATCGAAGAGCAGTTCGAGACCTGGGGCTTGTCGGCGGCCGAGAAGGAGGTCGGCTTCCTCCTGCTCAAGGGGCTCTCGCTCAAGGAGATCGCGGCCATCCGCGAGACGACCGACCGCACGGTGCGGCAGCAGGCCAGCGCGATCTACTCCAAGGCCGGCCTGTCCGGCCGAGCGGAGCTTTCAGCCTTCTTCTTGGAAGACCTCCTGTCGCCGCCACCCGCGGAGACCTGAGCGGTCAGTCGCCCCGACGGGCCGCGAGGAGCCACTCGGCCAGCTCCGGCTCCGAGTAGGCCTGAGTCCAGGAGTCGTGACCGAGGCCGGGGTAGACGGTGAGACCGTTGCGTCCGCCGAGACGACGGTGCTCGGCGACGAGCCGCGCCGACAGCACGGCGGGGACGAGGTCGTCGGCGGCGCCGTGGAAGGCCCAGCAGGGGACGTCGCGGAGACGCTCGCTCAGTCGCGCCACGCTCTCGCCGTCATCTTCGCGTTCCCAGGCCTCGACGCTCTCCATGTCGCGCCAACCGGTGAGAGGAACCTGCGCGAAGCCACAGATCGGGGCGATGGCGGCCCAGCGCTCGGGCTGACGCGAGGCGATCGTCCAGCAGCCATGACCACCCTGGGAGAGCCCGGTCAGGCTGAGGCGCTCGGGGTCGAGGGGCTGCTCGTTCGCGGCGCGGGCGAGGAGCCCGTCGAGAGCCTCGGCGCAGCCGGTCCACTCGACCAGCTTGTCGCGCTTCTGCGGGACGACGACGACGAAGGGCCAGCGCTCGGGGTGTCTCGCGAGCGCGGGTGGGAGCCCGAGGTCGAGAACGCGGTCGAGCTCGTCACCGCACTCGCCCATGCCGTGAAGAAAGAGGAGGGCAGGCCAGCCATTGGATGGAGGGGGACCGGCGGGGACGTGGAGTCCCCACTCCGAGCCGAGGGTGGGGGCGTCAGTGGAGTGGCGGGTGAGCGAGGCCGTGCTCATGCCGGTTGCGAGCTCGTGTTGAGGACGGTGCGGATCCGTGCGCGCTCGTCGGCATCGAGGAGGAAACCGCTAGCCCGTGGACCTAGCAGCAGGAGACCACCGTCGTCCAGGCGCGTGGCCCAGGTGGGGCCCTCGTCAGTGAGGAGTCGGAGCTCGGGTCGGCTTGACTGCGTGAACATCGCCTCACGATAGCGAAGGAGGCGAGCAAGCTCACCATGGTGGAACGAGGGAGAGTCTCCTCCCGCCTCGAAGTAGGCGGCTGGTTCGCAGTCGAGACCCTCGGCGAGCGCTGCGATCGCCTCGCGTGGGTGTCCGTTCCGAGCCGTGACGTCTCGGACCTGCTCGAGAATCCGAGCGACGGAGGGCGACTCGTCCGAGTCCTCCGGACCAAGGGGGTCGGGCGCAAGGGCGCGTGCCATCCGCACGGCCGAGAGAGTGACGACCGCGACGATGGCGAGCCGGATCCAGGAGGCGCCGGGGACGGTGTCGGGCGGGAGCTCGGCGAACGCCCGGAGACCGGCGATGGCCACGAGCAAGCCGACCAGCGGTGGCTGTCCGAGGCGCACTGCGCGACGCGCCAAGTCCCTTGCTCGCCACAACTCGCGGCGGCTCACCGCCAGTGCCAGACCGCTGATTGGGATGGTCACGAGTGTCAGCTTCAGCGTGTCTGTCAGCGTCGCCACGGGCCCGAGCTCACCGGCGGCCAGGCTGAAGGCGAGCTCGAGGAGGGGGAGACTGCCGGAGAGGATGAGGCCATCGCGAACCAATCGTAGCTGATGCCGTGCGATGCCCCGTGCAGCACTGGCTGGGCGTAGCGCTCGCCAGATGATCTCGATGCAGAGCCAGCAACCCAGAGCCCCGCCGGCCAGGAGCACCAGGAGCGTAACGACCGAGAGGAGGAAGAGCAGGTCGGCATGTCGTTCAATCGCTTCCATGCTTCCGGGCAACAACCCGACGGTGGCCATGAACGTGGCCAGGGCGAGGAGTCCGCTGACACTGAGGGCGGCACCTGCTCGGTGAAGTCGTTGCCGGTGCTTGGATGCCGATTCGCCGCGCAGCTCCATGAGAGTCCGGAGAAAGAAGAGCCCGGCGATCGGGAAGCTCACGAGAGCGAGCATGATGAGCGACACGCTGAGCGTTGGAAGTGGAGCCTCCCGGACCGGCAGCAACCAGTCGGCATGGGCGCGACCGAGGAAGAGAGCGGCGCAGCCGGCCTGAATGGCCAGGCAGCAGCGCAGGCACGCAGCCACTCCGGGCCAGTCCCTTGGCGTGGCGGCGACCCAGGAACCCGTGACGGCGACCAGCAGCACGAGCGCGAGGATCAGGAGCGAGCTGATCCAGTGGAGCGGGGGCAAGGGGGCGCGTATCCGGGGGACGACGACCTCGCGACGGGGAGACTCAGGGCCGTCTCGCAGCACGAAGACGTTTGCTCTTGGCGGAGCCGGAGTGCTGGCGACGGAAACATCCGGGAAAGCGAAGGAGCTCCTGACCGTGAAGTCGTCGATGGCGACGATCCGGTCGCCGGGTCGGATGTCGAGGTCGGGCACGGCAACCGACGCGACCACGCGAGCCTCGTCGCCGTCGTCGGCAGCGAGAGCGACCGGGCTCACGCGACCGAGCAGGTTCTGAACGACAGGGGCGGCGAGCGAGACCAACGCGACAAGGGTCGTGACATGGAGAAGGAGGAGATGGCCGCGATGCCCCAGCTCTTCGTCGCTTCGTCGCGACCGCAGGTCGAGCGTCGGCAGCTCGTTCGGGCTCATGACGAGACCTCCATCGAGCTCCGTGCGAGCACGCGAGTGAAGCCCACGAGGACGACGAGAGAGACAGCCAGTCCGACGAGACCGTAGAGCCCGCTCGGCGACGACCTCCTGAGTGGAAGCCCTGGCCACGGCGAGGGTCGCTCCACGAACACGCCCCAGAGCACGAAGCCAGTCAACAGCACGAAGGCCGCGACGAAGAGACCCATGGCCCGACTCAGGCGCTGATGCAGGACCGGATCGGCGAGCCCCTGCTGCCGTCGTCGGAGCGTGTCGACGATCCCGAAGGGAAGCCACGCGAGGAGGCCGATGGCACCGAGCCCGGTCAGGCCGGCGAGCGCGGGCCAGGCCAGGGACTCCCGTCCCGGAGTCGGCGGATCGACCGGCTGAG
>JBCCFW010000059.1:0-37229 GCA_039029535.1 Acidobacteriota bacterium | reverse complement strand
GGTCGGTCGGGTGAGCATGGATCTCATCGTCGCCGACGTGACCGACCTGCCCCTGCGCATCGAGGGGCTGTACACGCACCTGGCGTGCAGCGACGATCCGGCGGTGCCGTTCACGCGCATCCAGCTCGAGCGCTTCGCCGAAGCCAGGGCTGCGCTGACCCTCTCGCACCTACCGCGACCGCTCATCCACGTCGCGTCGTCGGCCGGCCTGCTCACGCGGGCGGAGCGCGACGTCGACCTCGTGCGACCGGGGCTGGCCCTCTACGGGCTCAACCCCTTCGGCAACCTGCCGGCGCCCGAGCTCACCGCGGCCATGACGGTGTCCACGCGGCTCAACCGCGTCGAGCGCTTCCCGGCGGGAACGGCGGTCGGCTATGGCAGCACCTACATCACCCTGCGCGACGCGACGCTGGCGACCCTTCCCATCGGCTACGACGACGGGCTGTCGCGGGCGCTCTCGGACGACTGGGAGATCGTCGTGCGGGATCGGCTCGTGCCCCTGGTCGGTCGGGTGAGCATGGATCTCATCGTCGCCGACGTGACCGACCTGCCCGACGTGAAGGTCGGTGACGAGGCCATCCTCATGGGCGGCGGACCGGGCTGTCCGGCGCACTCGGCCGAATCCATGGCCTCGCGCTTGAAGACCATCCCTTACGAGATCACGAGCAGCTTCGGCGGTCGTCTACCGCGGGTGTTCAGCGCGGCCGACGAGGTCGTGGCGATCCAGTCGCGCTTCGGCTCCCTGGGCCTGGGCTTCGACGACGTGACGACGAGCTCCGAAACACCGGCGACGACCGACAACACCGTGAGCAACTGACAAGTGGGGCACCCCGCTGATTCGTCACATCGCCCGGCGGCCCTCGACGCCCCTGGCAGTGTTGCTCATCACTTGGATGGACCCACCATCCGCGCGATTCGCGTCGCGCCAGGAGCGACGATCTTCCACCGCTCGACGCAACGAACCAACGGGGCGACCCACTGATGGCCAAGACCAAGACGTACTACCGCTGTCAGGAGTGTGGTCACCGGTCGCCGAAGTGGGAGGGCAAGTGCTCTGCCTGCGGCACCTGGTCCAGCTACGTCGAGGAGACCGAGGAGACGGGCGCCGGTCCTCGACGCGACGCACGGCCGGCGGCCGACGCCCGGGTCAAGCAGGAGGCGCGTCCCCTGCCCGAGCTCACGCAAGAGCAGGTCTCTCGGATTCAGACAGGCATCTCCGAGCTCGATCGCTGTCTCGGCGGCGGCCTGGTACCGGGCTCGCTCAGCCTCGTCGGCGGTGAGCCGGGCATCGGCAAGTCGACGCTCATGTTGCAACTCGCGGCGGCCTTGGCCAAGGGTGGCCATCGAGTGCTGTACGTGTCGGGCGAGGAGTCGCCGTCGCAGCTTCGGCTGCGGGCCGACCGCCTGGGCGTCAAGGAGCACGAGGTCCACGTGCTCGGCGAGTGCGACGTCGACGCGGTGCTGCTCGAGTGTGACCGTCTGAGCCCGTCAGCGCTCATCGTCGACTCCATCCAGGTCATGCACGACCGCTCGCTGACCTCGGCACCGGGCACCGTGAGCCAGGTCAGGCAAGCGGCCGACCGCTTCCTCCGCCTGGCCAAGGAGCGGAGCATCGCGACCCTGCTGGTCGGTCACGTCACGAAGGAAGGGGCGTTGGCGGGACCGCGGACGCTCGAGCACCTGGTCGACACGGTGCTGTCCTTCGAGGCTGAGGGTTCTTCGATCCACCGCTTGCTGCGGAGCCTGAAGAACCGCTTCGGTCCGTCGGGTGAGGTGGGTGTCTTCGAGATGAAGGGCGACGGTCTCGGTGAGGTGCCGGACGCGTCGCGCTTGTTCCTGAGCGAGCGTCGGAGCGGTGCGCCGGGCTCGGTCGTGCTGCCGTCGCTGGAGGGGACGCGTCCGGTGTTGGTGGAGATCCAAGCGCTGGTGTCGCCGACCTCCCTGGCGCAGCCGCGTCGAACCTGCGTGGGTGCGGACTCCGGTCGGCTCGGAATGCTGCTGGCCGTCTTGCAGCGTCGGGCGGGCTTGGAGGTCGTCGACAAGGACGTCTTCGTCAACATCGTCGGCGGGATGAGGTTGCGGGAGACCGCGGCTGACCTACCGCTGGCGCTGGCGATCGCCTCGTCGCTCAAGGGTCAGCCGGTGCCTGCGGACCTGGCGGCGTTTGGTGAGGTCGGGCTGTCCGGAGAGCTGCGCAGCGTGGACCGAGGGAACCTGCGACTGCGTGAGGCGGCAGCGCTCGGGTTCAAGCGGTGTTTGGTGCCGCGCAGCTCGGGTGATGACGCGAAGGGCCCCAAGGGGCTGAAGGCGGTCGTGGTGGAGGATGTTGGCGAGGCGATCGGGCGGGTGTTGTCGGGACGGTAGCCAGCCCTGCTCCGCCGCGAGCGCTCGCATGCCCGGCGCTCCGGCCCGGCCTCGATAACTTACCGGCCTGAGCTCGTCTCGGTTGTCGCCTCAGAATGACCGCGACAGCCTCTCCTCGTTCCACGCTCCGAGCCGGCAATACGACGCGTCCGTCCTGCTCGAGCGACTGGGACGAGGGAGAAGGCGATGAGATCGTCGAGTGACGGCCGAGCGCTGCTCTACCGAATCCTGAGAACCGCGTTCATCATCTGCGCCGTCTGGATCGTGGTTTTCTACTCGGAGTCGAAGATCGAGAGTGGTCAGTCGGTCCCCGTACCGACGGATCACGTGTGGAGCGATCTCGAGATTGGGGATGATCCCGACGTCGACTTCATCGATGCGGCGGCCATGGTGGGTGGCTCGTTCCTCGTGCTGGCAACCCACGAGGAAACGGGTGAGGACCAACTCAGGATCTCGCGCATCACCAGCTCGGGCCGCATGCTCGACGATTGGTTGATACTTCAAGGGTGGCAGCCCGACAAGCCGGTCTCGGTGGTCGTCGAGCCACCCAAGCCCCGGCGCTTCCTTCCCGACGGTAGACCCGAGCGCGCCTTCGTCCTCAACGGCGACCTGCTCTGGCGACTGGCACTGCCTCGCGAGTCAGAACCCCTCGAGCCGACCCCGCCTCTCGTCATCGAGCGCCAGATAAAGTCCTTGGAATCGAGTAGCGATGAGCCGGCCAGCGAGGCGACACAGGACGAGCCCGCCCTTCCAGCGGAGGGAGCCGACTCCATCGAAGGCGACAAGTCCGATGGCAGCCCGCAATCCGTGGAGGATGCGAAATCAGGCGGCGGCGGAGCACCTTCGGCGGCCACTCCGCCGTGGCCGCGACTCGTGGCGGCGAAGAGAGAAGACCGCCAGAGTCGACTCACTGCCTCTCAGGAACTGGAGAACGGCGCCACGAGACTCCTCGAGCTGACGTTGAAGGACCCTCAACCAAGCAACGAGAAGGGCCTCGAGAAGCAGAAGGGCGAGGAACAGGAGAACGCTGAGGCCACCGAGGTGAAGGCATCTCGAGAATCGAAGACCGCCGAGGCAGCAGCCACGTACAGCTGGTCTGCACTCAGCCAGCTGGATCCCGGCAGCAAGGTCTTTCGCTGGAGAGATTCGGCTGCGGTCTTGATGACGGATGACAAGGGAATCCCCTCCGTTGATCGGAAAGGGCCCAACCCGACCGAACCGATGCGCGTGTCGCTGCCAGCAGGCGGTGACGCAAGGCCCATCATTGGCGCGGACAAGGCCTTCTACGTTCACCGTTCCGAGAATGTCTTCCGAGTCGAGGTCGAGACGGAGGAGCGTGCAACACGGAGCGTCCTCCATGACTTGAAGAAGCCCATCCCCAAGGTCCACATGGCTAGTGATGCCAGCACGGTGCTCCTCATGCGTGGGCCCGACGGTTCCGCGACGAGAGACACCGGCAACGACTATCTCCAGTGGCAGTGGCAGGTGATTCGGCTGGACTCGCCGCCCGGCATCATCGCCGCGCTGTATGCGCTATGGCTGCCAGCCATCCTGGTCCTCGCCTACCACGTCCTCATGACGCTCGCACCGGTCGCCTGGGAGTCACGGTTTCGCTGGTACCGAACCCTGCAAACGAGACTCCTGCTCGTGCTGGGCCTTCTCTATTTCATCATCGGCCCAATAGTCTTCTTCTACGAGTACTTCTCCGAGTCCACCTCGTCGGTCGTCGTGGACGGCTACCTTCGCGTGGTCACGAACCAGAGCAACAGCATCGGCGCCTTCCTGGCCATGGCCCTCATCGGCCAGATCGCCCGAGACAGCCTGCAGAACCAGCTCACCGGTCTCACCGCCACTGCGAGGTTCTGGCAGGAGCTGTTCCGAAGCCCGCGGATGCTCTGGCTCTTCTTCATCATGGGAACCGCCGTCGTCAACCTCATCTGGCGTCAGTCCTCGGACCCCATGTTTCCCCTCTTCAGCAAGCTCGCCAATCCCATCTCCTGCGTGCTGTTCAGCATCTCGCTGGCCGGGCTCTGCTACGTCTGGTGTAGCTTGGGCCTACGTCAGCGCTGTCGTCGCATCGACGGCCTGCACGCAGAGGTGGCCGAGCGTCTATTCCAGCCCTGGCGCTTCGAGAAGAATCCCGTCATTCAGTGCCTCATCGTCGGGCCCAAGCGGTCGGGCAAGACGAGTTTCAGCAAGAAAGATCCGGCCACGAAGAAAGACGATGGCTCGGTGCGGATCCAGCCTCGAGAGGACCGTCTGCCGGCCAACGAGTACGTGGCCGAGGGAACCTCCGGACGGGTCGAGGCATTCCTCCTCGATTGCCCCGGCGAGAGCCTCGGTCAACATCTCGCCGCCTGCATCCAGCTGAACGTGCATGTCCTGCTGATCGTGCTCAGAGCAGGCGGCATGCGCTCGGATGCCGCGACGCTTCCCGTCGACTGCTTCCGGCTCGATGCGGTGAGCCGTTTCCTCGATCCCGAAGAGCTCTTCACCGGCACGCGACTCCGACGTCTCCGGGAGTACGAGGAAGACTCCGCGGAGGACTGGGCACGAGCAGCAAACGTCGACATCTCCACCTACCGCTCCTGGGAAGATGGCGAGGCCCAGCCTCCAGACACGGCGCTCGCTCGCCTGAAGAGCGAGAACAAGCTGCGGACGATCTCCGATGGCGAGTCGGCCAAGGACTACCTCGATGCCCTCAGGCTCGCCCTTCAGGGCACCGAATCGTCTGAAGGAATCGAAGAGCAAGAAGCCGGTGAGTTCAGGGTCCAGAACGTGCGAGTCCTCCTGAACTACGACGACAGCGACCCGGAGGAGAAGCAGCGCGCGGCTTCCTTCGGCGAAGCCGGTGACGAGCTCCTGGACCGCAGCCTTGCCGTGAGGGACTTCCAGCTCCGGCTCAGCGAGCGACTCACGACTCTCGCCATGGACATCGGCCGGAGGTTCGGACTCGACGACAAGCAACAGGAGTCCTGCGTCGGAGCCTCGGCTCCGGTCAACACGGCCAGCGCACGACGCCTGGCCTTCGGACGCGTGCAGTCCGTCGACCTGCCCCAGCCCATCAAGGAGACCGAGCCCTCGGGCCTCCAGCTCGCCCAAAGCAAGCTGAAGGCCGTGCAGGACGCCTCCTGACACCACGGAGAGGGACCATGTTCAAGCTACTGACGAACACGGGAGGCTGGTCGACCCTCTACACCTCGGCACGGGTCTCCCCACGCCTCTCGAAGTGGCTGCCGCCCATGCCCTTCAACGACGGCGTCGTGGAGGAGCACGTGCTCATCACGCTCGCCAGGCAACGGCGGGGCGCGGGAGAGCGCGACGGGCTCGTCCTCCTCATCGCCGAGGACGGCTGGGCGGGCATCCTTGCGCGTGACTGGTTCCAGGGCGTCGACGACGAGCTGAACCAGCTGGCCCGCAGCGCCCGAATCGCCGATTCGACCTCCGAGGTGGAGGCGATCATCGAGCGGGCCAAGCGGCTCGACGACGTCCTCGTCTTACGACGGAACTCCGGTGACTCGCGACCGCCGAGGGTCGCGATGGTCTCGGCCCTCGGTCTCGCGACCGTCGTGGGCGCAGCCGCCGGGTGGCTCGGAGCGAAGACAGCGGCGCCTGCCTCGGCGCTCGAGCTCGAGACGGTCGCCGTGGAATCCCGACTCGCCCGCGACGAGGCCCGTGACGCGGTCGCCCGAGCCTGGAAGATCGCCGACGAGGCAGCCGATGCGAGCGTCAAGAGCACGCTGGGTCGGCTGAACGAGCTCTCCAAGGAGGCCCAGGCGGCGGCGAGCCAGGCCGCCGAGCACTCCACGAGGGCCGGCGAACACTCCGAGAAGGCCGGCGAGAGCGCCAGGAGAGCCGGCGACCACGACGTGGCCGCACGAGAGTCCGCTGACCGCTCGGGCCTCTCCGCCGTGAGTGCCGGCGAGGCCTCTCGCAAGGCCCGGACGAGCTACCTCGAGAGCGTGGAGGCCAAGGACCAGGCCGTGGCGAGCAGCCAGGTATCGAGCCGACTGCTCGATGACGCCCGACAGCTTGGCAAGAGCCTGAGTCGTCACGTCGAGAGCTCGCGACTCGAGCAAGCTCGCATGGACGAGGAGCTCGCCCAGCTGCGTCGGATCGTGCTGGAGGATCGCAAGCGCACCGGCAGCGAGAAGCAACGGACCACGAGCAAGTCACGCGACAGCTATCGCGAGCCCTGAGCGCGACCTCCCCGCACCAATCCCGCCACTTCCGGATCCCGATGCACCTTCAGCGCATCGAGCAGGTCCTTCCGGGCCTGCTCGTTCTCCGGACCCGGGCCCAGCCGCGCCAGGGCCGTGAGCAGCATCTCGCGGGGCAAGCGGTTCGACGGCGGGTGCTCGACCTGCAACGCCGTCCGCATCGACCCCGCGTAGGCGATCTCCAGCTTCCGATCGACCAGAGTCGGGTTGGTCGTCACGAAGCTCAGCTCGTGCACCCCACCCAACGCCGAGGCCATCAGCCTCACGACACCGTCCACGCCCTCCGACCGCAAGGGCACGACCGTGCGACCGTTCGGCATGACCTGACGCACCGCGCGACCCGCCGCCAGCTCCCAGGTCGGCAGCAGGAACTGTGAGCGGAAGCTCTTCAACGACTTCACGCCGGCGCTGACCGGCGGCCCCTTCGCACGATCGGGGTCCACCACCATGAGCAGGCCGAGGTTGCCGTCGCTCGCCGGACCCAGCTTCGCCATCGTCAACGCCAACCCCGAGTCGAGGTCGTCCGCCGGCACGACGTCCGCCAGCAAGGCATCGAACTGCTGCGTGAGGTACGGCAGCACCGCCGAGTCGGGAAGCTCTTCCGGGAGCTGCGACATCCAGGTCACCGCCCGGTCGCCCGCGCTCATGGAGAGATACGACTGCTTCTCCTCTTCACTCGCCTGCGCCAGGAAGGCCTGCTCGAGCTGCGGCAAGGCCGCACGCAAGCGATAGGCTGCGATCTCCGCCAGCGGCAAGGTCCCCCACCCCCGCTCGGTGCGGAAGGTGATCATGAGACGGTCGTCCATCTTCAAGTTGCCGCACAGCGACAACAGCAGCGCCCGCGTGAAGCGTCGAGAGGCCGGCGTGGGGTCGTCCATCCCCAACACCACCGCGATGACCGAGGACGCCTCGCGACGCTTGATGCGCAGGCCCAAGGTCTCTGGGTCGAGCTTGAGACCGTCCGCGCTGGTGAGACGCAGCTTCTTGGCCGACAGCTCCGAGACCGGTGCACCGCTGCTCGCGTCGAAGGCGCGGATGCGACGGTAGACCAAGCGCTTGACCGGCGAGGGGATGTCCACCGGGGACACCACCCTCGAGCCGGGCGACGACTGGAGCAAGGCCAGGAACAGGCCCGACAGCAGGGCGATCAGGTCAGGAGCTCCTCGACCTTGCCGCCGATGAAGTCGACGAAGAGCGACTCCGGGCTCCGGCCGTTCATGTCCGCCAAGGCGATGGTGTCGAGCACCGTCGGCACCTGGTACTCCTGGATCCAGTCCGCGACGTCGTCGACCGGACGCTCGACCATCTCGGCACCCGCGATCCAGGCACCGCCGCCGTTCACGAGATAGTCGGCGAACGTCAGGATTCCGAACTCCTGGTAGATGGTGTCGGCGTCCAGGCCCTTCTGACGGATGTTGTTCTCACCACCCAGCACCGCCTTGACACCGAGACGCTGGAAGGTCGGGAGGTTGTCCGCCGTCAGGGAAGACGACGACGAGTTGGGCGAGAACAGCGAAATGGGCGGCAGCGAGGACCAGTCCTTCTCCTCGACGAACTCCACGTTCGACGGCAGCGCGATCCGCGCCTTCTCTCTCGTCTCCCGACGGATCTCGGTGACGTGCACGCGCCACCCCTGTGCGGCGTGGTGCTGCGCGACCTGCAGGCCGACGCCGCCCAACCCCTTGACCAGGATGCTGCGGTCCTCACCGGTGAGGTTGAGCTCCTGGCTCACCGCGTCGAGACAGGCGATGACGCCCTTGGCCGTCGGAGTCGTCGTGTTCCCCGTCGTGTCGCGACCCCAACGACGCGCCGACTGGCGGTTGCCCACGTAGTTCGGGCTCACCCGGCTGCAGAGATCGTAGTAAGCCTCGCCGTGCTCGTGGAAGTTCAGGTCCGAGCCCGTGCCGATGAAGATGGGCAGGCTCTGGGTGAGCGAGTTGTGGAAGTACGACATGAAGCGCGCGAACTCGCGAACCTCGTCGGCCTGCACCTGACCTCGACCACTCTCGTCAGTGACGTGGACCAGGCTCTTGCTCCCGCCGATGTTGAAGCCGTTCGACAGGTTCTTCCCCGTCATGGCCTCCGACAGGAAGAGGTTCATCCGCAAGGCCTCGACCAGCTCTTCCGCCGGCCCGCGCAACTGCGAGTGCGCCGCACCTTCCAAGCTCTTGCGACCGATGATGCGCGTGCCTCCGCAGGCCAGTCGCCGGCGTCGACCGTCGGCGAAGCTCGGGTTGCAGGCCAACGCGGTCGAGAAGACCGAGACGAAGATCGTCCAGCGGCCATGACGAGCGAAGCTGACCAACTCCCACTCCCGGCCCCGCACCGGCAGGTGCTGCACGTGGTAGACCCGGTCCTCCTCACTGTCGTTGATGAGGAAGTCGATGAGCTGCTCGGCCTCGTCGACCCGGATCTCGATGGCCGGCCCCAACGACAGCAGCCGTCCGGGGTCGATCTCGTTGCAGAAGCCGAGGCTGATGTCGAGCTTGTTCCGCCGTACGACGGTCTTGGGGAGGACCAGCTCCACCATGAGCGAGCTCCGCTGGGGACTGAGAGAAATGGGGACTCGGGGCAACTCGAAAGGTTAGCACGCCGCTGCCGGCTGCTCCCGCGGCGGACCGGTCGCCAGGACCGGTCGGCCCAGCGCCAAGGCCAGCAAGGCCCCCATGACCAGGCCCGACAGGTGCAAGCGCGCCGACACGACTGGCACGAAGAGGTCGAAGACGACCTGCAAGCCGACGAACAAGACCAGGGCCTCGAGGTGCTGTCGGAGAAAGCGCAGCCCCGGCCGACGTCGCAGCTCGCGCACGAAGAGGATGAGCAGGGCGCCCACCAGCCCCATGACCGCCCCCGACGCCCCGACGATGAGGGAGGTCTCGTCCGGACCCGCCGGCGGCCAGGCCAGCGCCAGCCCGTTGGAGCCGAGCAACGCTCCGAAGTAGACGACCAGCATCCGCAGCCGACCCCAGGTGAGCTCTAGATAGCGCCCGAGCACCCACGCCACCGAGAGGTTGAGCAGGAGGTGCCACGGACCGTGATGAAGGAAGCCGGCCGACACGAGCCGGTACCAGGATCCGTCGCCCCGCTCCGCCGGAACGACCAGGGCTCCGAGCCGCTCCAGGTTCTCCAGCGACGTGCTCCCCCCACGCAGCTCGATCAGGAACGCCGCCACCAGCGCCGCCACCAAGACCAGCGTCGCCCACGCCCGTCCTTCCTTTCGGAAGCCGAAGGCCAGGACGTGCTGCGCCCGGAGCTCCGCCTCCAGGGCGTCGACCTCGAGACGCTGCTCGAGGCTGGGCGGCTCGACTCGCAGGGGCGTCTCCTGACGATGTCGCACCGACGCCTCGAGCGGCCGGTCGCCCGCCGTCTCGACCGACGCCAGTCGTGCCGCCCCGTCACCACCGGACGCCTGCTCCGTCACCGCCCGCCAGTAGTCGCGCCAGCCGGCCGAGAGGTAGCTGAGGGGGCCCGCCAGCCCCGCCTCGACGCCCGCCCGTCTCCCGGCCCCGACGAGCGTGAGGAAGTCGAGCTGCTGCATCCAGCGCGTCGGCTGACCGCGGCGCAGCTCGATGAGACCGGGCAGGTCGCCGAGCTCGAGTCGGGCTCGGCCCTCCAGGGGGACCGTCTGGTCCTCGCTGATCCCACCTCGCTCGGTCTCGGCGAGGAGCTCATCCCAGCGAGCCTCGGCCCGGAGCTGGAGTCGACGCGCCAGCCGACCCAAGCCCCCGCCGGCCGCCACGCGCTCGCTCACGCGCTCGCTGCGTCCGTGGCGGAGGTCGTCGAGGAGCTGCACGCGATCCGGGAGCACCCGCAGGGGACCGAACGGTTGCACGACCACCGCGGTCCGCGCGAGCCACCGAGACAGACGCGAGCGGCCCAGCGATACCTGATTGAGGGCCGCGTGCGCGAGGCCGTTGGGCAGCAGCACGAGCCAGGCCCAGGCCGCCGCCGCGACACGACCCGACCACTCCGTCCAGAAAGCGAGGCCCAGGAGGAGGACGACGAGCGCCGCGCCGTTGGGGCCGAGGACGCTCCGGAGGCCCAGTCGTCGCGCCAGGAGCAGGGGACCGACCGTCGCCACGCCCACGAGCCAGCGCAGCAGCAGGTCGAGCTCCATCGGGTGTCCTCAGCCTTCCCCGACCCCCTTCCCCGTGGCATGGTGACCGCCCGGAGGTCGAACGGTGAGCATGTCAGAGCGTCTCGTGCATGGACTCCACGGAGGCCTGGTCCTCGGGCTCCTCGTGACGGCCGCCACGGCCAGCGCGCAGCCCTACGTCCGTGAGGTCCGCCTGGCCGAGGACAGCGTCCTCCTCATGGAGATGGCGCGCGCCACCTCCGCGCCCTGGGGCCAGAGCATCGCGCCCGAGCGGCGTCGTGACTTCGAAGAGGCCGTCGTCGAGCTCCGCCGCAGCCGCTTCGACCAGGGGCTCACCCACTGGGAGCGCTTCATGCGCGACACCGGGCAGCACCTCGAGCTGTCCGACCGACGCGACTTCGCCCACCACCTCCTCTACCGCGTCTACGTCGAGCGTCCGGCCCAGGCCTTCGAGATCAGCCGGCCCGGTCTCCCCTCCATCGTGCGTCGGGCGCGCGCGGCCGCCTATCAGGCCGAGCGGGTCGAGCTCGTCGAGGACTACCTCGATCAGCTCGACGCCATCCTGTCCCGCCCGCGGCTCTCGGGTTATCAGCACTCGGTGCGACGTCTTCACCTCGGTCCCCGCCAGCCGCAGCGCGGCGTCGAGCCCGGACGCTGGGGCAACGCCCGCCCCGCCGGTCCGAAAGAGCTCGCCAAGCTCCGCCGCGACTGGAACGAGAAGCTCGTCATGGTCGAGGAGGACGCCATCTCCGCCCACGTTCACCTGCAAGCGAGCATCGACATCCACCGCTCGACGGTGAACGAGATCGCCCTCGTCGCCGAGTGCCTGCTCGGTCGTGAGGCGCGCGCGCTCCAGCCCCTGCTCCGCCTGCGCTGACACGGGGAGCCTTCCGCGTTCTTCTCGTCGCCCCTTGAGTCGGGGGCGTTGGGACCGATGGGCCCTGCGGCGGCTCGGGACAGTTGATCGGCTCGATTCATGTCCCGCATCGAGGCTCTCGTTCGGACCAACGTCGCGCTCGTCGACGAGCTCCAGCAGCGCTATCTCGTCGACCCCGACACCCTCACCCCCGACTGGCGCGCCTTCTTCGCCGGCCTCGAGCTGGCCGAAGAGCTCGGCGACGACACGGCCGGCTCTCGCACGACGTCCGCGCCCTCCGAGACGACGACGGGCTCTCCCGAGCTCCTCGCGCTGATCCAGGCCTTCCGCTCCTGCGGCCACCTCGCCGCCGACCTCGATCCCCTGGGACGCTCGATCACCGAGCACGCCTTGCTCGAACCGTCACGCTACGGCATCACCCCCGAGCGTCTCGACGAGCAGGTCGAGCTCGACGCCTTCGCCGGCTTCGACTCGGGCTCCGTCGGCGAGCTCGTGGCCGCCTTGCAGCAGACCTACTGTGGTCCGATCGGCGTCGAGTACAACGGCATCGCCGAGCCCGAGCCGCGTCGCTTCCTCGAGCAGCGCTTCGAACGCTGTCGGGGCCTCATCCCTCTCACCAGCGGAGAGAACGAACGACTCCTGAGCGAGCTGGTCCGCACCGACGTCTTCGAGGAGTACCTGCAACGCACCTACCCCGGCGCCAAGCGCTTCTCGCTGGAAGGCGGTTGCAGCCTCGTCCCCTTCCTCCGCGAGACCATCCGCTGCTGTCTCGCCGACCAGGTCGAGACCGTCGTGTTCGGGATGACGCATCGCGGCCGGCTCAACGTGCTCGCCCAGGTGCTCGGCAAGCCGCTGGAGTACATCCTCGGCGAGTTCGAGGGCAGCCCCCTACCGAAGGAGGTCGCAGGCTACGGCGACGTGAAGTACCACCAGGGCTACTCGAGCGACTGGATCGATGGCGACGACGAGAAGATCCACCTGACCCTCGCCTTCAACCCCAGCCATCTCGAGGCCATCGGCCCCGTCGTCGAGGGGATCGTCCGCGCCAAGCAGGACCACCTCGGTGACTCGGCCCGTCAGAAGGTCGTCCCCGTGCTCGTGCACGGTGACGCCGCGTTCATGGGTCAGGGCGTGGTGGCGGAGACCTTCAACCTCTCGGGCCTGCCCGGCTTCACGACCGGCGGGACGATCCACGTCATCGTCAACAACCAGGTCGGCTTCACGACCGACCCCTGTCTCTCCCGCTCCACGCGTCACGCCTCCGACGTCGCCCGAGTCGTCCGCGCTCCGGTGCTGCACGTCAACGGCGATCACCCCGCCGCCGTCGTGACCTGCGCCCGCATCGCCACCGAGTTCCGTCAGCGCTTCAATCGCGACGTCATCATCGACATCAATTGCTACCGCCGTCGCGGTCACAACGAGACCGACGACGCGACCTTCACGCAGCCCGTGCAGGGGCGGCTCATCACCGACCACGAGACCGAGTCCCGCCTCTTCGCCCAGCGTCTCGAAGCCGACGGACAAGACGGCGAGTGGCTCCGCAGCCAGCTCGAGTCGGCCTACGTCGACGAGCTCGAACGCGCCCGCGAGGCCGGCACCCAGCTCCCCAACCAGCACGTCGACCAGCTCCGCGGCCTGTGGAGCGGGCTGTCGCGCGCCGGCTCCGACTGGTCAGCCGAGACCGCCGTCGAGCGCGACGTGCTCGAGACCGTCGCGCGTCGCTTCGTCGAGGTCCCCGAGGGCTTCGCCTGGCATCGCACGCTGAAGCGTCTGATGGAGAAGCGCGCGGCGATGGTCCTCGACGACGGCGGTCTCGATTGGGGTGCGGCCGAGAGCCTCGCGCTCGGCTCGCTGCTCCACGACGGGACCGGCGTGCGTCTCACCGGCCAGGACGTCGGCCGCGGCACCTTCGGTCAGCGCCACGTCACCTACGTCGACCAGCAGACCGGCGAGCGTCATCGTCCCCTGGAAGGCTTGGCGACCGGTGACGCGACGCTGCAAGTCCACGAGAGCCCACTGTCGGAAGAGGCTTGCCTCGGCTTCGAGTACGGCTTCTCCATCGCCGATCCGTGGACGCTCACGCTCTGGGAAGCCCAGTTCGGCGACTTCGCCAACGGCGCGCAGATCGTCATCGACCAGCTCCTGGCTCCAGGCGAGTTCAAGTGGGCGCGGATGTGCGGTCTCGTTCTGCTGCTCCCCCACGGCTACGAGGGTCAAGGGCCCGAGCACTCCAGCGCCCGACCCGAGCGCTTCCTCGAGCTCTGCGCCGAGGAGAACCTGCAGGTCGCCAGCCCGACCACGCCCGCACAGTACTTCCACCTCTTGCGTGCGCAGGCCAAGCGGAGCTTCCGACGACCGCTGGTCGTGCTGTCTCCGAAGAGCTTGCTCCGTCATGCCCGCGCCCGCTCGACCGTGACCGAGCTCGTCGAAGGTCACTTCGAGCCCGTGCTCACCGAGCCCGACCTGCGCACCGACGAGGTCGAGCGCGTCCTGCTCTGCTCGGGTCGGGTCTCCGTGCCGCTGGCCGAGGCGCTCGACGCCCTGCCCGAAGACCGACGCGCGCGGCTCGGCCTGGTCCGGCTCGAGCGGCTCTACCCCTTCCCACACGAAGAGCTCGCGTCCGTGCTGGCGTCGCTGCCCCGGCTCACGGAGCTCTGCTGGGTGCAGGAAGAGCCGGAGAACATGGGTGCCTGGCGTCAGCTCCGTCATCGCTTCGAAGGAGTCTTGCCCGAGGGCGTCACGCTCACCCTGGCCAGCCGGCCGGAGGCCGCGGTCACCGCCACGGGCTCCTTCGAGCAGCACCGTCAGGAGGAAGACGCCTTGCTCGACCGCGCGGTGAACGGCATTGGCTCCACGAGCGAAGAGTCACGGTCCACCAGGAAGGTCGCCGCCCTCTGACATGCTTCCCGGATGGATGAGCGCGAGCGAGACCAGCTCAAGCACGACGCGGTCAGCGCCGGCCTCGAGGCCGCGAAGCTCGACGAGTGCGACCGGTCCACCGTCACCTTCTACGTCGACCGCATCGAAGACGACAGCTGGCGCGAGTGCTGCGGCAGCAACTGCATCCCCTGCATGCAGCAGGTCGCGCAGGCCGTCGACATCGCTCGCGGCCGGCTGGTGAAGGCCGGCGTCACGCCCGGAGGCTAACCCGGACGATTCATGAGGGCCCGTCAGTCCTCGTCGCGAGGCGGCGCGTTGCGAGCCAGGCGGAAGCCGATGCCGACATCGACGTTCTGGAGCGCGCAGGGGTAACGACAGGCGCTGCGAGAGAAGAGCGGCGTGAAGTACCAGCCGCCGCCCCGCAGGATCGCGCTCGTTCGAGCCCCTTCTCCTTCGCCCCTCGTGATGAGAGTCGAGGTCCAGTCGCGCGCGTTGCCGGCGAGCCCGCGGACGCCGTAGACCGAGCAGTCGTCGGCGAACTCGTCCACCTCCGCGAACATCGGCTTGTCCCGACGCGAGGCCGCCAGGTTCGCCAGGCTGTAGTCGAAGCGATTGCCCCAGGGGAAGAAACGCCCGTCGACGCCGCGCGCGGTCTTCTCCCACTCGTGCTCGTCGGGCAGGCGGTAGTCGATCCCGTCTCGCTTCGAGCGCCACTCGACGTAGACCATGACGTCGTCGTGACAGATGCCGACCACCGGGTAGCGTGGGAGGAACTCGTCACCCTGCTCGTCGGGAGGCGCGAAGACGAAGCGACCGTCTTCGACATCGTAGTAGCCGGTCTCGGGAAGGTGCGGCTTGATGCGGGGAGCCCGCGCCCGCGCCTCCTCGAGCCGATCGTCCTCGGCCAGGGCGTTGAGGAACTCGATGTACTCCCCGTTGGTGACCGGGTCCTTGGCGATGAGGACGTCGTCGATCTCGCGGGTCGCGAGCGGCAGGCTCCACCCTTGGGTCTCGGGATCGCCTCCTTCGATGAACGGACCGGCCGGCACGTGGATGAAGTCGCGACCGATCTCCGCGTCGCTGAGGAGCCGGACCTTGCCTTCCCATGAGCCGTTGCGCGGCAGGTAGATCGGGTACCGCGTGGGACGTCGGCCCTCTGACTCCAGGACGAGCAGGTAGCTGCCCATGCCGAGCGCGACCTTCTCCAGCGGTGTCTGGCCGAGAAGGCGGGGCTCTTGAGGTCGCAGGACGAGGGACTCCTCGCGCAGCTCGTGAAGCCAGACCTCCGCACCGGGAGGATCCGACTCGAGGCTCAGCCAGGCATGCCCGGCGATCTCGGCCGCGTGCTGCCCGTCGTCGTAGGTGCGCAGCAGCTCCAGGTGGAACTGCTCGGCCGCCTCGTCCGCGTCGACAATGGCTTCCTGACAGCGCAGCCAGTGATAAGACGCCAGGCCCTCCCGTGCTGGAGCGTGATCCGGCACGACCTGAAGGGCGCCGGTGTAGGAGGTCAAGACCACGGTGGCCAGGCGCTGCTGTTCGAGCCGAAGTTGGTCGAAGCGATCTTGAGCCTCCCAAAACGGACGCTTGCGCTCGACCGGCCACCAGCCCTTGGTCTTCTGCTCGACGTCGTTGAGCTCGATGCGGGCCTGCTCCAGCTCACGAGCGATCTCGGGCAGTCGGTCCAGCGCCGCCCGACCCTCCGCGCAGCGCGCCTCGGCGACCTCGAGCTGCCGCTCGCGATCGAGCACGAGCTGAAGCCACTCCTCGAGCTGCTCGATGAGCTCCTCGACGGTGCGCTGACGATCCTCGGGCTCCTTGGCGACGGCCATGAGCACGACGCCTTCGAGGGCCCGGGGGATCGACTGCGAAGGCGCTCGCTTGCGGGGTGGCACGGGGATCTCGGTCGCCACTCGACTCAGCACGTCCTGGGCTTCGCCTTCGAACAATGGCTCGAGGGTCAGCAGCTCATAGAGGAGAGCACCGAGCGAGTAGACGTCGCTGCGGACGTCGGACTCCCTGCCGGCCGCCTGCTCCGGCGGCATGTAGACGGGGCTGCCCATGATGAGACCGCGGTCGCGGCTCTCGCCGTCGAGGTCGGTATCGATGCTCGAGCCCTTGACGAGCCGCGCCAGGCCCCAGTCGAGCACCTGCACCTCGCCATGGGCGCCGACCATGACGTTGCCGGGCTTGAGGTCCCGGTGCAGCACGCCCCGCGAGTGCGCGTGCGCGACGGCCTGCGCTGCCCGGATGAAGACCTGGACGAGACGCGAGATCGACCAACGTCGACGGGTGTCGGCGTCGCCGCGACGCAGGTCCTCGACCACCGAGCGCAGGGTGCGACCCTGGAGCACCGGCATCGTGTAATAAGGACGACCGTCGTCGGTGACGCCGAGCTCGTGAACCGGGGGAATGCTCGGATGATCGAGCTGCCCCATGACCCGCGCCTCGTCGATGAAGCGCTCGAGGTCCTCGTCGGCGAGACGCTTGGGGACCTTCAGCGCGACACGACGTCGGAGGTCGTCGTCCCGCGCGCCGTGCACGACGCCCATCCCGCCTTCGCCGAGCGACTCGCCGAAGCTGTACTTGGGGGTGAAGGTCGCCGTTCCCGGTCCCTCGGAGACCATCCCCTCTCCGCCCGTGTCGCGCTCCAACCAGGGAAGACGTCGGGCCGAGATCGCGCGGGTGATCGCGATGCGGGGAGCCTTGTGCCGCCCCTGCGCCCCCCAGGGCGCGTGCCGAGCGACGGCGGTGTCGCTCTCCCCGGGAGAGACGCTGGGAGCCGCGGGACCGCCGACGACCGTGGCCGTCTCTTCGGTCTCATTGTCGGCGGGACGTCCGATGACGGTCGGCGCCTCGTCGTCGGGCACGTCGCTCGGGGGCTCGCGCTCGTGACTCATCGCCGGGACCTCATCGGTGCTTCAGCTTCGCGTGCGACGCCGGGAGCGCGAGCGTCGTCGACGATCGTCGTCGTCGTCGTCGCGGCGGTGACGACCCCGGCGCCGGAACATCTCCGGCTCCAGCTCCTCGTCGTCGTCATCCTCTTCTTCAGTCTCGTACTCGTACTCGTACTCGTACTCGTCGTCGTCTTCACTCTCGCCGTCCAACTCGGCGTCGGCCGAGCGGCGTGCGGCACGCTGGGCCACGAGCTCGTTCGCTCGCCGCGCCACGTCGTCCACGAGCTCCTCGAGACGCTGGCTCTTGCGCTGGCCTTGTCCCGACAGGATGGAGCGAGCGATGAAGTAGGCCAGGGCGACCGGCCCCGCCCAGAGCACCAGAGCCGCGCCGGCGGATCCGAGCACGCCGAGACCGACACCCAAAGCGAGGCCGAGGGCACCGCCGGCCACGCCACCCACCAGCCCTCCGAAGAGGCCGCCGATCTGGGCGCCGAGACTCTCGGTCGCCTTGATCTTGAGGACGCCTCCCGACGAGCGGAGCTGGACGTTGCGCTGGCCGAGCCGGCTCTTCCAGCGGAGTGCCGAGCCCTGGACCCGCACTCGCCCGGACTCTTCCAGGCCGTGCTCGATCTCTGCGACGAGCTCGGCGAGGTCACGGCGATCGAGCTCGCCGACGATCTCCCGCGCCGCCTCGAGCACGGCGGGGGCACCGAGCCAGCCGCCCGCCTGCTTGGGACGACCGACGGTCCCGGCGGCCGACTGCACGAGATGCGGTGGCAGGCCGCTGTCCTGCGCGATCTTCTCCAGCTCCTCGAGCGTGAAGCTGCGTCCATCCTTGCCAGAAAGCGGTCCCTGAGCCTGGAGCTCTGCCGCCTTCTTGAGGATGGCGAGGCCTTCCGCCTCGCTGTAGCGCTTTCCTGATTCCACCAATCGACCTCGGGCCAAGCATGCCACGGGGCCTCGAAATCGGCCCGTCCCGCCCCGCCGAGCCAGACCTCGGCCCGTGAGCGGGTCGGGAACGGATTGCAGGAGGTCCGTCACGAAGTTGACGCCCGTCTCGACTTGAGTCTCTCGACTCCGCCGCCTGCCGACCCGACACGGGTCTCACGAGCCAATGCGAGCGCCCCTGATGCAGGTCGTCACTAAGTGGCACGCTGCGTGCTAATAGTGAAGAAGCTCACCAAGGTACGAAGAGAGGCCCTTCTTGTTTCTCGCTCGCCCGCTGCTTGGCAGCAACGCCGCCCCCGAGCGAACGACCGCCCGCCAAGCTCGGAAGGAACGAAACGAGTCCGATGAGCCCATCCTCGTCCTCCTCGTGGAGGACTCGGACAGCGACGCTCTTCTCCTCAAGCGGTCCTTCCAGGACGCCACCGCGAGCTTCGAAGTGACTCGCATCCGCTCAGCCGAGCCGGCACTCGAGCACCTGGCCTCCTCGCGGTGCTGCGACATCGTCGTGCTGGACAACGGCCTCCCCGGCACGCGCGGCATGGACCTCGCTCACGAGATCCTCGAGCGGTACCCGAGCGTGCCGGTCGTGATGGTGACGGGGAGTGGCGACGAAGCCCTGGCCGTCGAGGCGCTCAAGGCAGGGGTCGAGGAGTACGTCGTCAAGCAGTCTCCCGACGTGTTCCGCAAGCTCCTGCCTGCCCTCCTTCCCAGCGTGGTTCAACGGCGACGCGAGAGCGACCGGCGTCGCGAGGCCGAGCTCGCACTTCTCCAAAGCGAAGCCCTCCTCGACGGCTTCATGCGCAACAGTCCCGCCATCGCCTTCATCAAGGACGACGCGGGCCGCTACGAGTACGTCAATCCGCGTTTCGAGAGCTTCTTCCAGGTCGACGCGAACTGGCTCTGCGGGCGGACCGATCACGATCTCTGGCCCCGGAGCACCGCCGATGAGCTCAGGGAGCACGACCGCGACGTCCTGGCCCGAAACGAAGCGCTTCAGTTCGTCGAGGTCATCCCTCAAGACGACGGCGATCATCATTGGCTGATGGTCAAGTTTCCGACCGTGGGCCGCGACCAGCGCCGTCGCATCGGTGGCATGGCGATCGACATCACCGAGACCCACCGAGCGAAACAGGCTCAGGCAGAGTTGGAGAAGCAGCTCCTCCAGGCTCAGAAGCGCGAGAGCCTCGGGCTGTTGGCCGGCGGCGTGGCCCACGACTTCAACAACTTGCTGGTCGGGATCCTCGGCAACGCGGAGCTCGCGCTGTGCCGACCCGACCTCGACGAAGACTTCGCCGAGTTGCTGGAGGGGATTCAGCTCGCTGGCGAGCGGGCCGCCGAGCTCACGCGGCAAATGCTCGGCTACGCCGGCCAGGAGCAAGTCGCCCGTCTCCCGACGGACCTGAACGAGTTGATTTCGGAGATGCGCGTGCTGTTGGGCGCCTCCGTGCCCAAGACCGTGCAAGTCGACGAGAACCTCCACGACGACCTGCCGCCGGTCATGGGTGACCGCTCCCGTCTCTCGCAAGTGCTCATGAACCTGATCACCAATGCTGCCGAGGCCATCGGCGACGGCCCGGGCCGGGTCGAACTTCGGTCTTACCTGATCGACGCCGACGAAGCCCTGCTGGCCGAGAGCTGCCTCGGACACGCAGCCCGTCCCGGCGAGCACGCATGCTTCGAAGTGCATGACGACGGCTGCGGCATGGACGAGCGCGTCCTCGCCCAGGCTTTCGATCCTTTCTTCACCACGAAGAGCAAGGGGCGCGGACTCGGACTGGCGGCGACTCTCGGGATCATCCGCGCTCATGGTGGGGCCGTGCTCATCGACACGGCACCCGGAATGGGCACGTCCTTCCGCGTCCTCCTACCCGTCTGTCGGGAGCCCGCACTGGTGACGAAAAGAGATGCCGACCTGGCCAGTCCTCGCGGTGCGGGCCGGAGCATCCTGGTCGTCGACGACGAAGAGCTCGTTCTCCGCGTGGCCGAGCTCACTCTCCGAGGAGCAGGGTTTCGCGTCCTGACCGCCCTCAACGGGGCAGAGGGTCTCCACGCATTCGAGCGCCACGCCGACGAGCTGGCCCTGGTCCTCATCGATCTCAACATGCCGGACACGTCCGGCGACCAGCTTCTCCGCAAGATCCGCCGACGAAGCGAGGTCCCCGCCGTCTTGGCGACTGGATTCGACGTGGAACGGGCAGAACGGGCGGTCACCTCACTGACGACCACGCAACGCCTCCAGAAGCCCTATGGACCACAGGAGCTCTTGAGCGTGGTCGGCTCGGCACTCTCGGGAGCGCGCACGCCAGGTTGAGCCGATCGTCTCGTCTCACCAGCGTCGGCTCACGTTCTGCGTCGAAGGTCACTGGGGCTGGAGGGCGGAGCTCCCGTTCCGAAATGACAAGCATGGAGACCCTGACGCGTCAGTCGACCGACGAGCGGCAGAAGCCAATAGAGCGCGACGCCGAGTGGTATTCCTCGGTACTCAACGCCATGACGGACATGGTTCTCGTCAAGGGCGACCGCTCCAAGCTGCTCTGGGCAAATCGAGCCTTTCTCGAGTACTACGGGATGACCAACGAGGAGCTGGCCGATCTCGTCGACGCCCCTCACAGCGACCCCGATGACACCGTTCAGTACGTCAAGGACGACCATCACGTCTTCTCCACCGGCAAGACCCTGAACGTCGTCTCAGAGCCGGTGACGGACTCCGCCGGCAGGGTCGGCTACTTCAACACGCTCAAGAGCGCCATCCTCGGCGCGGATGGTCGAGTCCAGCGCACCGTCGGCGTGTCCCGCCGCATCGAGGACGCCTCGGTCGCATCCCGGTCGGAGGAGACCCGATCGCATCAGAAGTCGTCTCTTCAAGCTCTTCGGGCACTCGTCCGTCACGTACCGCTAGCCCTGGCCATGTTGGACGTGAAACAGCGCTTCCTGAGTCGCAGCGACACTTGGCTCTCTCTCTTCGGAGGTGCAGGAGAACCCGACTCCGACGATTTCTACGAGAGCCGCCCGAACGGGCTTCCCGCTCTCGAGCATGCCCTGGAGGAAGTGGCCCGAGAACGACGTCCCTGCACCCTCGAGGCCGTCGGCCTTCAGGGAGCTGATGGGGAGAGCCTCGTGGTCGACATCGAGATTCATCCCTGGCTGCTGCCGACGGAGGAGGTCGGAGGCACGATCGTCCTCATGCACGACATCACCGAGCGTGTTCGTTCGGAGAGAGCACTCACCCGTCTCAACGACGAGCTCACTCAGTTCAACTACCGGGTCTCGCACGATCTCGTCGCCCCCCTTCGCACCATCCGCGGCTACCTCAACATCGCTCGAGACGAGCTCTCGGACGACCCCGAGCTCGTCCGAGGCTTGCTCGGCAAGATGACGGAGCGCGTCGACCGGCTGACGTCACTGGTGCAAGACGTCCTGCAATTGGCCCGGTCGGACGTGCTCGAGGAGGAACGACAGCCGATCGAGCTCTCCGACTTGGTCACCGAGATCATGGAGGCCCGGCTGGAAGAGCTCGAGGCATCCGGTCTCGAGGTCCAGCTCGAGCTCGGCGCTCCCGTCGTGATGGCGAGCCGAATTCGGGTTCAACAAGTCCTGGAGAACCTCGTCTCGAACTCGATCAAGTATCACGACCCCGAGCGAGTGAACGGGGAGATCCGCATCTTCAGTCGAGCCAGCGCAGCCTCCGTGGTCCTCGAGGTCAGTGACGACGGCGTCGGCTTCGATGAAGAGCTGGCCGAGGCGGTCTTCGACATGTTCACGCGAGGCAGCTCGGACCATCCAGGCAGCGGCCTGGGACTCTACCTGGTTCAAAAGCACGTCCACGCCATGGGAGGTCACGTCCAGGTGAGCTCGCACCGTAGTCCGACCACGTTCCGCGTGGAGCTCCCACGACGGAACAGGCCGTGAGCAGCAAGGCGGTCCGCTCGCTGTTGATCGTCGACGACGATCCGGGCGACGCCCTCATCGCCAAGCACTACCTCGAGAAGTCGGGGCGCTACGAACACGTGCTCACCGCCTCCGACGGACGAGAAGCTCTCCAGCTCTGGGAGAACCATGAGACGAGCCGGCAAGAGCACGGAGGGGCTTTCCCCCCGCTCATCGTCCTCCTCGACATCAACATGCCGCGCATGAACGGATTCGAGTTTCTCGAAGCGCTCGCCGAGCTCCCTCAACCCGAAGTCACTGCCTCGTTCGTGGTCATGGTCACCTCCTCGGAGCATGGGCCGGACGTCGAGCGAGCCAGCATCTTCCCACGGGTGAAGGACTACCTGGTCAAGCCGTTCACGCTGCAACACGCCATCGACCTGGCGGATCGATTCGGCTCCTGAGCCGTTCAGGGTGGGCAGAGATCCAACGCGAGACGCACTCGTTCAGGATCCGAGAGATCACCCGTCAAGCGGCGCTCCGGGAGTGGTGCCAACTTGATCAAGGTCGGGGTGAAGACGACCGAGTCCTCCCTCGCTTGTTCCGGACGAGAGAGGACATCGATCACCTCCAGGTCCCAGTCGACGTCGTCACGTTCACGCAGTCGTTCCAGATTCTCTCGAGCCAGCTGAGCACTCGGGGTTCCTGGACACACGTAAAGACGCAGACGACATCTCGTGCTCGTCATCTCACGAGTCCACGGAGTCTTCGATCGGCAAGTGGAGCTCTCGCCAGTAGATCTCCAGCTGCGCGACCATTCTCTCGAACCGGCGAAAGTCGACCGGCTTGATCAAGTAGCTGTTGGCGTGCAGCTCGGCTGCACGCCGTCGGTCCTCTGGCGCGGACGAGGTGGTCAAGATCACGACGGGAAGCGGCCGAAGACGCCGGCTCTGCTTGATCTCGGACAACACCTCGAGCCCGCTCTTCTTGGGGAGCTTGAGATCGAGAAGGACCAAGTCGGGTAACCGCTCACCAGCCTTCTCTCCGAGCTGCTCCATGGCCTCCTCACCATCGCGAACCCGCACGATCTCGATGCTCGGATTCGCCTCGCGTAGGGCGCGCGACAAGAGCTGCCAGTGCAGCACGTCGTCTTCGACCACCAGCACTCGAAAGGTACCGGCCTCGCTCATCCTGCCCCATCGGCTTCCTCGGCTCGCTCGATGAGCTCGGCTGGGAAGCGAACGCAGAACTGCACGCCGCCTGCGCTCCTTTCCTCGGCCCAGACCTTGCCGCCCAAGCTCTCCACTCCCCGCTTGACGATCGCGAGGCCCACGCCCGAGCCCTCTCGCTCGGCATCGAGCCTTTCGAAGAGGCGAAACACTCGCTCGAGATGACGCTCCGGAATGCCAGGGCCATCATCGCCGACCACGACCACCGCGCCGGAGTCGTCCGCCTTCGAGCTCACCTCGACACGTCCGTTCGTCGGAGCACCACCATGCCTCACTGCGTTGGCGAGGAGATTCTCGATGATCTCACGCAGGCGAATCCGGCTCGTCCTCAACACCGGCAGTCCGGGCTCGATCGACAGTCGAAGCGATCGTCCTTCGAGCTGGGGAGCGAGGTCTCGGCGTAGCTCCTCGATCAGCTCACGGAGATCGATGCGCTCCTCTTCGACGACCTCGTGCGACACGCGGCTGAGCCGGAGAAGCCCATCGACGACGTGCCAAGCCGAACGAACGGCACCTTGAATCGTCCGCGCCGCTTCGACCGCAGACTCGAGGTCGCCCTCCTCGAGGTCACGGAGGAGATAGCCGGTGAGCCCCTCGATGGAGACCAACGGAGTCTTGAGATCGTGTGACACCGTGTGAGTGAACTGCTCGAGCTCGGCGTTCTTGGCCTGGAGACCCCGGTTCATCAACTCGATCGCCCGCTCGGTCTCTCGACTCGTCGTGATGTCGCGGAAGACGCCAGTCATCCGCACCGCGTTGCCCTCCCGGTCGGCCTGCACTCTCCCGTGGACCATCAACACCCGCGTCACGTCGCGTGAGTCCTGAACTCGAAACTCGTCCTCGTGCGAGGACACGGTCTCGACCGCGGCTCGGAGACGATGCTCGACTCGACCACGATCTCCGGGATGAACGCACTGAAGGAGTGCCTCGAGTGACGGCGGTGACGCACCGGGAGATCGTCCGAGAAGCTGGTCGACCTTCTCGTCCCAGAAGACACGGTCCTCATCGAGCTTCCAGTCCCAGACACCGGTGCCCGACGCCTCGAGCGCCAAGACGAGTTGCTCACCACTCTCCCTGAGTCGACGCTGTGCAGCCATCCAATCGGTGACGTCGACGCCCATCGAGAGGACGAGTCGACGGCCGTCTGGTAGCCGACCGATCGGCGCCGAGCGAAAGTCCCAGGTTCGCCGAGCACCGCGAGCCGTCTCGAAGCTCAGCTCGCCCAACCCGCTGGGCTCACGCAGGGAATGCAAGCCTTGCAGCACGCGCAAGGCTTCATCCTCGGCTCCCGGATGAGCACGACGCACCCACTCCGAGAGCGTCGGCAGGCTCTCCGCGCGCTGACCCGAAAGCTCACACCAAACATCGTTGATGAGGACGATCTCGCCATCCTCAGCGTGAATCATCGCGGGGAATGGAGCTTCCTGCATCGCCCGCCGGAGCTGCTGCTCGCTGTCGCGAAGCGCAAGCTCGGCCTTCTTGAGCTCGGAGACGTCGACGAAAGTCAGCACGACACCGATCGTCTCGGCCCGTGAGCTGCGGTAGGGCAGGACTCGCATCAGGAGCCAGGCCCCAGAACGGTCTCGCACCTCCTGCTCGCGAGGCTTCCCACTGGACAAGACCGCCTTGGCCTCCTCGATGGGGTCGACCCCGCGAAGCCCGTGGTGCAGCTGCTCGAAGGGACGCCCCAAGTCGTGTTCCAGGAGCTGCACCACCCGCACCACGGCCGGCGTGAACTTGCGAATCCTCAGCTCCGAATCGAGGAAGACCGCCCCCACGCTCGTACCCGTGAGCAAGTTGTCCATGTCGTCGTTGAGATCGGTCAGCTCGTCGATCTTGCTCTGATGCTCGGTGTTGACCGTATAGAGCTCCTCGTTCACCGAGTGGAGCTCCTCATTCGTGCTCTGCAACTCCTCGTTCGACGCGATGAGCTCCTCGTTCGTGGCCTGCTGCTCTTCGTTCGCGCTCTGGAGCTCCTCGATGGTGAGCTGCAGGGTCTCCTTGACGTGCTCGAGCTCGTGCTCGAGCGCTCGCACGCGCAACGCGTCCCCACTGCTCGTCTCGTCTCCCTCCAGGAGCTCGACCGCCCGCTGCGCTGGTGCCAGCGTCGCCACGAAGAATCCGGACTCCCGGCGACCTCCCCACCGAACCCGCGCATCGACGGAGAGATCGGAGTCGCCGTCGCGCGGCAGCGGCACCGAGCGATGGTTCACCTCGGACTCGTCCCCGTCCCGCAGCCGACGCGCCGCCGAGCTGAGCGCCGCCGAGAGCGGTCGTCGAATCAGTCGGCTGAGCGTCGGCTCGACCCGTCCCCGCGGTGGAGCGAAGCACTCCGGAAGCTCTCCGGCCACGTGCAGGACTCTCTCGTCGGTGTCGAACACCAAGCAGACCCCGCCCACCGAGCTCGTGAGAGCCTCCACCGCCGCCGTGAGCGCAGCGTCGACTCGATGATGGGAGAGACGGGGCCAAGCGCCAGCCAACTCGCCCGGCGCGACACGGGCCACGTCGGCCTGTCGCGGCGCGACCAATCGAACGTCGCGCTTCTTGACGTACAAGCGGTGCCGTCGGTCGAGCTCGTGAAACTCGTCCTCGAGCCCGGACGGCGTTTCGGCTGCCCCGAGAAAGAGCAACCCGCCCTTTCGCAGGGCGAAGTGGAGACGAGCCAAGATCTCTCGCTGCACGGACGGCTGGAGATAGATCAGGAGGTTGCGGCAGGACACGAGGTCCATCCGCGTGAAGGCCGGATCTTCTTGAAGGTCGTGACGAGTGAACATCACGACTTCGCGCAAGCGCCGCGTCACCCGGTTCGTCTCTCGTCCCTTCGAGAAGAAGCGCCCGAGGCGATCCTCTCCGACGTCGACAGCGATCGTCTCCGGATAGACGCCCTGAGCTGCACGCTCCAGGGCCAGCTCATCGACGTCGGTCGCAAAGACCCTCAGGTCGATTTCGTCGGCATGCTCGCCGAGTGCATCGAGCAAGACCATGGCGAGGGAGTAGGCCTCTTCCCCCGTGGAGCATGCGGTGACCCAGGCCCTCATGTGACCCGTCTCGAGAGCCCGCTCGACCAGCGCCGGAATGGCTGCGGTCTCGATCGTGCGGAATGCCGCGGGATCACGGAAGAAGCTCGTCACGCCGATCAGCAAGTCGCGCCGGAGGAACTCGCGTTCGACTTCGGACTCGCCGAGTTGCTGAACGTACTCTTCCAGGGTCTCGAGACCCAGCAGGCTCGCTCGTCGCCGTAGGCGTCGCAGGAGGGTGCTCGACTTGTAGTTGCCGAAATCGATGCCGCTCGACTCTCGGATGAGGCGGGTCGCCTCGAGAACGACCGGCTCGTGCTCACCATCGGCCGGAGCCGCGTCGAGCACGAAGCTCGGCGCGTGCTGCAGGTAGTTGGTGATGGCCTCGGGCATCCGCGCCGGTGGAAGAACGAGGTCGATGGCTCCGGCCGCGAGGGCCGCACGAGGCATGCCGTCGAACTTGGCGGTCTCGGGCTCTTGCACGAGCGCCATGCCTCCAGCTTCCTTGATCGCCTGCAGGCCGCGAGCTCCGTCGCTGCCGGTTCCCGAGAGCACCACGCCGATGGCGGCCTCTTCGAGCTCGGCTGCCAGGGAGCGGAAGAAGACGTCGATCGCGTCGTTGACGCCACCTGCCTTCTTGTCGAGGAGGCGAAGTCGTCCCTCGGACAAGACCAGTTGATGCCGAGGAGGGATCAGGTAGACGGCGCCGGGGCGGAGGTCGGTGTCGTCGGTGATGCGGTGAACGTCGAGGTGCGTCTGCCGGGAGAGGATCTCCTGCATCAGGCTCTTGAAGTCGGGCGAGAGATGCTGCACGACCACGTAGGTGAGAGAGGTGTCCTCCGGCATCTCACGGAAGAAGTCCTCCAAGGCCTCGAGGCCTCCGGCCGACGCACCGATCCCGACGATGGTCACGCGCTTCGTCTCGGTCATCGCCTCGCCTTCCGCTCCACGGCTCTCTCCAGTCGGCTCAGCGGCCGGACTCTTCGATGTCTCTCTCCAGCAGCCAGTCCCAAGCATCTGGTCGCGAGTAGACTCGCGACCAGATGTCGTGCCCACCATCTTCGAGGATCGTGACCCGATTGTCCGGCGAGGTGCCCAGCTCTCGAAGCACCGGCTCGACCATGGCGAGGGGTACGATCGGGTCACGCGCACCGTGCACGGCCCAGGTCGGTGGAACCGAGCGGAGGCCGTCGAAGAGGGGAAGCACTCCTGCAACCAGGAGAAGACGAGAGAAGGAGCCTCGTCGCAGGCCGGCCCATCTCCAGCAGGCCGTTGCCCCAATGCTGACCCCGGTTGCTCGGACGTCGTCCGAGACGACAGCGTTCTCCGCCAGCACCTCGTCGAGGATCGACGAGAGCTCGTCGACGTCCCAGCGCCCAGAACGCAAGACCGGCGAGACCAGGAGGTACCCGCCGGGCTGCATCTCCGACCGCCGCGGCGGAGCGTCCAGCCTCATCAGCCACCGCGCCTGACCGGCACCGTGAAGAAAGACGACGACCGGCACGGGACCGCTCGCTTCGTCCAGCCCACCCTCCGGCTCGGTCAAGAGGTAGCGACAACCCTCCGCGATCGACTCACAGCTCGGACAGATGCGCTCCTGAAGACGGGGCTGCACGATCCGAGCGAAGAGGCCGAGACGACGGGCGGCATCGAGTGGCTCGAGCCAACGACCATTGTCCGCACGCACCCGCCGGCAGTTGCTGCAGATCGAGACGACCTCCTCGCCACGCTCCGCATCACGCTCGAGCAGTCGCAAGCGTGGTGTCGCTTCCTCGTTCACCATGCGACTGCACACCACGAGCTCGTCACCCTCCGGCTCGATGGCGAGCTCCATGAGCCGTCGTGCCTCGGGTCCATCGCAGCGGTAGGGGAAGCGCACGGGCTCACGCTTGCCGCGGGCGTGACTGAAGAGCTGCCGATAGACGCTGCGGGTCTCCGCATCGGCGATGAAGCTCCAGATGGGTCGATTGACGATCGCTTCCGGCCGAAGCTCGGGCGCCTGATTCTCGGTCGCGAATTCAGTCCAGGCCGAGCTGACCCAGGTCAATCGATCCTGCGCGTCGAGCCGATAGCGAAGCTCCATGTTTCGATCATGGCCCAAGGTCGGACTCCGAGTCAGTCTCATGACTCGTCAACGACCTGATCTTCCGCAAGAACGACGAGAAATGCCCCAATCGGATGACTCATCTTGAGACAATCGCCCTCTCAGGAACCCCAAGCTCAGATTGACGGACTCATGCTCCTCCCCCTCACCTACACCTGTGCCGCCTGCGGCGAGCCGGTCGAGACCGCCGCCGACCCGAGCCAGGGCTCGCAGCAGACCTACGTCGAGGACTGCCAGGTCTGCTGTCGTCCCAACGTGCTGCGGGTGCGGATCGGCGACGGCCAGGCCGAGGCGACGGCCGATCTCGAAGAGTGAAGAAGTCGTGAGGGAGTCGGTTCCCGTCCTGCGCATGGAGGGGTGAGACGGCGCACTCGTCGTCACTCTCATCCATCGACTTGGAGGAACCCACGATGTCCAAGCTTCTCACCGCTCTCGCTCTCGTCCTTCTCGCCTCTTCGCCCGCCATGGCCCAGGAAGGCGAGGTCACGTTCACCGAGAAGGTCTCGCAGAAGGCCAACATCCTCGCCGAGCTCGCCCTCAACGAGGCGGCCATCGCCCACATGGAGAGCGTCAAGCTCTCGGATGCCTACAAGGCGTCGATCTTCTACTTCGCGCAGAAGCTCGAGGCCGAGGTGCTCTTCCTCGACGTCACCGTGAACGTGCCTCATCACCATGCGGTGGCCGAGACCGACAGGGGCATCCTGATCGTCTCCATCGGTGTCGCCGACATCGACGGCATCCTCACCGGCGACTACGTGACCGTCGGCTCATTGGTCGAGTTCGGCTTCTAGGCTGCGCTCTCTCCAGCGGCGACGTCCGGCGCGGCCCCGGCCACGCTCGGACGCTCGCCGCTTGCTCCCGGCCAAGCAGCGCGTAGGCTTGGCCAGTGAGCTTCTCTTTCGTTCGCACCGCCACCCTCGCCCTGCTTCTCGTAGCCCTCACCGGAGCGGCTCGCGCCGAGATCCCGTCACGAGCTCGTAACGAGCAGGTCGCATTGGAGCTGGTCACCGACCAGGCGGCCGTCGCGCCGGGCGCGACCCTCCAGGTCGGCATCCACTTCGTCCTCGAGAAGGACTGGCACCTCTACTGGGAGAACCCGGGCGACTCGGGGATGGAGCCGAAGATCCGTTTCCGGCTTCCGCGCGGCGCACGGCTCCAGCCGATGACCTGGCCGGCGCCGCAACGACTGCCCCTGAAACACCTCGTCAGCTTCGGCTACGAGAAGGACCTGCTGCTCTACCGCGAGGTCACGCTCCCGCCGAGCCTCGAGCCCGGCACGACCATCGAGCTGAAGGCCGAGGTCTCCTGGCTCGCTTGCAAGGTCGAGTGCATCCCCGGCGACGCCGAGCTGAGCCTGACGCTGCCGGTCGAGTCAGCCGCGCGTCCCGCGACCAGCGAACGACGCGCCCTCTTCACCCGCTGGCAAGGACGTCACGCGGTCGCACCGGCCGACGCCGAGCTGACCGTGACCGCCGGCACCGAGCCAGGATTCCTGCGCCTCGTCGTCGAGGGTGACGACACTCGTCTCCCCGACACGCTCACCTTCTTCCCGAAGACCCAGCAGGTCATCGCCAATGCCGGCACGCAGCAGCTCGCCAGCGAGAACGGACGACGTCAGCTCCGCGTGCCGCTGGCCCAGGACGGGATCCCCGTGCCGCAGCGCCTGCGCGGGATGCTCACGACGAGAGCCGACGACGACCCGACGACGACAGGACCGGCAGCGCTGAGCGTCGACCTCAACCTCGGCGATCAGCTCCCACCCTGGCCCGCGCTCGCGACCACCACCGACGCCGAAACGCCGGGCTTCCTCCTCGCGATCGTCTCGGCCTTCCTCGGCGGCCTGCTGCTCAACCTCATGCCCTGCGTGCTACCGGTGCTCTCGCTCAAGGTCCTCGGTTTCGCTCGCGCCGGCACGAACGGCAAGGAGCGTCTTCAGGAAGCGCTCGGCTTCACCCTCGGCGTGCTGCTCGGCTTCTGGCTCGTGGCGGCGGCCTTGCTCGTGCTCCGCGGCGTCGGCGAGTCGCTGGGCTGGGGCTTCCAGCTCCAGTCGCCGGCCTTCGTCGCGGGCTCGACGATCGCGTTCACGCTCCTGGCCGTGAACCTCTTCGGGCTCTTCGAGATCCCCGGCGTCGCCTGGACCGGGAGCAGCGGCGGTCGCTTCTCGGCCATCGTGGCCGGGCTGGTCGCCGTGCTGGTCGCGACCCCCTGCACGGCGCCCTTCATGGGACCCGCCGTCGCCGTCGCGCTGACCGGTGGTGCCGTTCTCGCCGTCGCGGTCTTCACCGCGCTCGGGCTCGGGATGGCGACGCCCCAGCTCCTGGTCGCCGCCCTCCCCAAGGTCGCTGCCTGGCTCCCCCGTCCGGGTGAGTGGATGGTCACCTTCAAGCAGCTCCTCGGATTCCCCATGCTGCTCACCGCCGCCTGGCTCGCCTCGGTGTTCGCCGACCTCCCCGGCACCGACGGCACGCCGCGCGGAGTCGACGGAATGACACGGCTCTTGCTGGGCTGCGTGATCGCGGCTCTCGGCGCCTACCTCCTGGGGTGGCTCGCTCAGGACGCCCGACGCTCCTCGACACTGCGCTGGACGGGACGGATCGCGGCCGTGGCCAGCCTGGTCGCCGCCCTGGCGCTCCCCTTGCGTGAGCCGCCCTCCGGCCTTCCCTGGCAGCCCTACGAGGCCACGCTGCTGACCGATCTCGAGACCGAGGGGCGGCCGTACTTCCTCGACGTGACCGCGAGCTGGTGCCTGTCGTGTCAGGTCAACGAGTCGGTGGCGCTCGACACGCCGGCGGTGGTCGAGCTCTTCGCCGCCCACGACATCACGCCGGTCAAGGCCGACTGGACCTCTCGAGACGACGCGATCACCGCCCTCCTGGCCTCCCACGGCCGCGCCTCGGTGCCCCTCTACGTCTTCCATCCGGGGGCCGGAGAGAATGTCGACGTGCTCCCGAGCGTCCTCACCGAAGGCCTGGTCGTCGACCGAGTGACAGCCGGGCTAAACTAACCAGCAGTTCCTCCCCAGCCTCAGACCCCCGGAGAATCGAACCCATGGGTTCCAAGCTCGTCCCCGTCCTCTTCGTCAGCGCGCTGTTCCTCGCGCCCCTCACGGCGTCCAGCCGCAACCCCATCGCCCGGATCAACCGCGCCGCGCCGCCCATCGCCCTCAAGGACGCCGACGGCAACAAGCGGACCCTCGAAGAGTTCAAGGGGACCTGGGTGGTCCTCGAGTGGACCAACTTCGACTGCCCCTTCGTCAAGAAGCAGTACGCCCCGGGCGCCATGCAGGCGCGTCAGGAGGCCTACACGGCCGACGGCGTGACGTGGCTCTCGATCTGCTCCTCCGCCCCTGGCAAGCAGGGTCACTACACCGGTGAAGCCCTCAAGGCACGTCTGGCCAAGGAGAAGTGGGCGGGCACGGCCTACCTCGTCGACGACCGCGGTGCGATCGGTCGCAACTACGGCGCCCAGACCACTCCTCATGTCTTCATCATCAACCCCAAGGGCGTGTTGGTGTATCAAGGCGGCATCGACGACCTCCGCTCGACCAAGCCCGAGGACATCTTCATCTCGACCAACTACGTGGTGGAGACCCTCGCGGCCGGGCTCGACGAGCGACCCATCCCCAACCCGAAGACCTCTCCGTACGGCTGCAGCGTCAAGTACTGAGAGCACCGCAGCGGTGACGACGAGCGTCTGACGGACGCTCGTCTCACCGATGCCGCGGTCTCGGCAGGACGACTTCCATGCACTTCGACAACGAGACCGCGGACACTCCCCTCTTCGACCGGCTCCTGGCCACCTCGGTGGACCGACGCCGCCTCCTCCAGGGCAGCCTCGCCGGCCTGGCGCTCTCCAGCCTCCCGCTGAAGCTGAGCGCTGCCCCTCGCCGCCACGGCAACCTCCCCTTCGAGCCCCTGCGCGGTCAGTTCGAGGGCACCGGCCTGGACCTCGCCGAGGGCTTCGTCGCCGACCTCCTCGCGACCGAGGGTGACCAGCTCACCCGCACGGCCAAGGTCGGGGCCAACCACGACTTCACCGCCTTCCTGCCCATCGACCGTCAGCGCAAGGGTCGTGATCGCAGCGGCGTGCACCGCGGCTTCAGCCCGAAGGACTGCTCGAGCCGTGAGGGCCTGCTCGTGGTCAACCACGAGTTCCCCGACACGAGATTCCACGGCACGCTCCGCACCGACTACGACAACCCGCCCTCGCCGCAGCGACTGCGCCAGGAGCAGGAGAGCGTCGGCTTGTCGGTCCTCAAGGTGAAGCGCAGCGGCAAGGAGTGGAGCCGTCGGCCCCATCGTCTCGACCGCCGCATCGACGCGCTCACCCCCATGCGACTCTCCGGACCCGCGGCGGAGATCGACGGCGGCCCGAACGCCACCGGCACGCTCGGCAACTGCTCGGGCGGCACCACGCCCTGGGGCACGGTGCTCTCCTGCGAGGAGAACTACCAGGTCTTCGCGCACCGCAGCGGACGCTCCTACCTCAAGTGGCCGGAAGACACCTACGCACGTCGTCATCACGGCTGGGTGGTCGAGATCGATCCCTTCGATCCCGAGTCCACGCCGATCAAGCGCACGGCGCTCGGTCGCTTCCGTCACGAGAACGTCGCGGTGGGCGTCGGCAAGGACGGCACGGTGGTCGCCTACATGGGTGACGACCGCGCCGGCGGCCACGTCTATAAGTTCGTCTGCGAGGACAAGCTCGATCCCGAGGCCCGCCACGGCGGCCGCATCGACCTCCTCGACCGTGGTCGGCTCTACGCGGCCGACTTCGAAGCCGGTCGCTGGCTCCTCCTCGAGCGCGACGCCCAGCCCGCGTTGCGCGCCGCCCTCGACGGGAACGGCGAGCCGCGCTACCCGAATCAGGCGGCGGTCGTGGCCGACGCTTACCGCGCTGCCGGGCTCGTGGGCGCCACGCCCACCCATCGCCCGGAAGACATCGAGATCCACCCGCACGACGACAGCGTGTACATCGCCTTCACCAACAACCGCAGGGCCGGCGACTCCTTCGGCAAGATCGTGCGACTCGTCGAGCGTGACGACGACTTCGCCGCGATGGAGTTCACCTGGGACGTCTTCGCCGAGGGCGGACCCGAGTCCGGCTTCTCGAGCCCCGACAACCTGGTCTTCGACGAGGCCGGTCGGCTGTGGATGGTCACCGACAGCCGCACCGGTCGTGGCGAGTACGAGTTCCTCGTCCGCAACAGCATGTTCTGCTTCGAGACCGAAGGTGAGCACGCCGGCATCGCCCACCTCTTCGCGCTGGCTCCTCCAGGCTCGGAGCTCACGGGTCCTTCCTGGACTCCGGACGGCGAGACGCTGTTCCTGTCGGTCCAGCATCCCGGCTCGGGTTCCAGCCGCGAGAAGCCGAGCACCCACTGGCCCCGCGGAGGCGACCACCTGCCCGCCTCGGCAGTGCTCGCCATCCGCGGCGCGTAGGAAAACGAACCCAGCCGCGGCTAGCCCATCAGGCGAAGCACTGCGCGTCGGGACGTGGGTGCGACCGGTCCTGCAAGCGGCTGGTCCACTCGCGCATCCCCAGCCCCTTCTCCCGACGAACGGCCATCCGCAGGCTCGTCGAGTTCCGGTAGCCGACCAGCGACGCCACCCGCGTCGAAGGGATGCCGGCGAGCAGCAGGTAGTCGCGCAGGTCGGCCCGCAGGGCCTGGACGTGGTCACGCACCGTGCAGCCGAGGTCGGCGACGAAGCGACGCGTGATCGTCCGCTCGGAGACCCGCTCCAGCTCCGCGAGCTCGGCCACCTGGAGCCAGGTCCGCGCCGAGGCGAGCCGCTCGACGCAGCGCACGACCAGCGGGTCGTGAGCCCGGTCGGCGCGACGTCGCAGCGGTGCGACCCGTCGGTCCAGCTTCAGGAGGTCGGCCTCGCTCGACAGCGGCAAGAGGTCGTCGATGCCGAGAAACCAAAGCTCGGTCAACGCACGCCCCAGGTTCGGCGCCGGGACCGGCCGCAAGCGCACCTCCCGGGGAAGGTGACGTCGCAGGCAGCCGATTCGCTCCAGGGGCGGAAAGGGCGCCAGCTGGTCGGGCAAGAGCACGACCTGCTGGCGTTCGGTCCAGGAGCCCTCCCTCCGCAAGAGCTCATCAATCCCCCCAGAGATTTCCTGACACGTCGGGTGCCACCGGAGCCAGTCCGGTGACCGACCGATGAGGAAGAGCCGTTCGTCGGTGCCCTCATGCTGCATCCTGACCTCCCAGCGAGCGGGGTCGTCAGGTCCCCGCCTCAGGTAGAAAGACAGGAGCGGCAGCGTCGTCTGACAGGGTTTCTCCAGGAACGTGCGAGTCGCTGGAGTCCCGCCCTTGAATGCGAGGCGGCGAATGACGAGCTTCTCCTCGTGCATCTTGGGGAGATGCGGGCCACGAGGGCGTCGAGTCGAACGCCCCCGGAGCCGTCCCATGCCTTCGTTCCGCTTGCTGTCCTGGCCCCTCCTCGTCTTCCTGCTCTTGCCCGCTCCGGCTCCACGAGCTCAGTGCTGCCTCCCTCGAGTCGTCGTGGAGAATCGCTTCGAGGCAGAGGGCGACAAGCCCATCCCGTGGCTCGGCGCCGATCGCCGTGGTGGTCTCTACCTCTTCGTCAGCCGGGCCACCGCGCTCACGCTGATGGCCTCACGCGACGACGGCGTGACGTGGACACCCCTTGCTCTTCCGACACCCGGAATCGGCGCGACCGACGGAGCGGCCGCGGTCGATCCGGACGGCACGCTGCTCGTCGTCGTTCAAGACAGCACCGGCCTGAACGTTCTCGTGTACCCCAATGGTGCGGAAGAGCCACGTGCGCCCGTGCCCATCTCCTCCTCGGGCTTCGGGCCCCGGGTCGTGGTCGGCCCCGATCGGCGTGCCGCCATCGTCTGGCCGAGTGGCTCTGCCGGCATCGGGGTCTCGCTCTCGACGGACTCGGGGAGCACCTGGACCAGTCCGACCTTGCTGAGCGCCGGCGGCAGCCAACACCACTCGCCCGATGCTCTCTTCGTGGACGACCATCTCCTGATCACCTGGTCGGAGCGTGACGCCGACAACCAGGACTCCCTGCGCGGCAGTCACTCCGACGACGACGGCCAGACCTTCAGCGCACCCGTCGTCCTCAACACGTCGGCCCAAGGAGGAGCACCGGCTGCCCTGGCGAGCACCGCCGACGGTCACGTGCAGCTCGCGCTGACCGACTACGACCTCGTCGCCGGCGAGAGCACGTTCGGCCTGCGCACGTCACTGGATGCCGGCACGAGCTGGTTGAGCGGCACCATGCAGTCCGAGACTGTCCCGCTCCCTCGCTCATCCGGCTGGGTCACGCTCACCGCCAACGATGCTGGTCACGTGCAGGCGAGCTGGTCGCGCAACGGCGAGCTCCTGGTGTCGCACTCCACTGAACACGGGCTGCCAGGCACCTGGTCCGCAGCGACCCTCTTCCCCGTCTTCGCTCACGCCATCCGCACTTACCACCACCAGGTTCTGGACGCGAGCGGCACGGTCGATCTCGTCTGGGCCGACGAACGCAACGACTTCTTCTTCGACCTCCACCTCGGCCGGAGCTGCAACCAAGGCCAGAGCTGGTCCTCACTACGGCTCGACGACGACGAGGATCCGACGCTCGGTCGCTCCGGTGCGCCGATGGCGGTCCGCTCGGCCAGCGGGCGGCTGCACGTGACCTGGCGCGACGCCGGTCGTGGCTACCCTCGCAACGTCTGGCACCTGGGGCTCGACGAAGATCCGCAGCGCCCGGCCATCCGCCGCGTCGACTCGCCGGCCACCGGTTGCGGGGAGGGACGTCGTGTCCTCGAGGCCGTGCCCGAGTCGATCGCCTGGTGTCCGTTCGGCCGCATCGTCTGGTACCGCGACGGCGTCGAGGTCCACTCGGGCCTGGAGCTCGACATCAGCGACGAGCCTCCCGAGCTGCACCGCTACGAGATCGAGGCCATGGACTGCTTCGACTTTCCCGCGACCTGCGGCCGACGCTCGGTCGAGTCCTGGCACCTCGGCGGCACCGCCGCCACGCCCGGAGACGTGAGCAACACGGTCATCGAGGGCCTGCTCTTCGTCACGCGTCAGGTCGAACGGCTCCACTTGACCTGGAGCGACGCCGCCGAGCTCCCCACCGGTCACCACGTCTACGCCGGCACCATCGACTCCCTGAACCGCGCCGGCCGTCACGACCACGACCGGCTCCTCTGCGCGGTGGAGCGCAGCGTGGTCGATCCGGAGAGCGGCACCGCCGAGCTCGAGCTTCCGGAGGGTGATCGCTACTTCCTGATCGCGCCCGCGGACTGCATCACCGAAGGCGAGCTCGGCAGCGACTCGCTCGGACGACCGCGCCCACCGGGCAGCAGCTCCTGCGGCGCCATGCCGTGACCGGCCGATCAGCGCGTGAGCGGATCCTCGACGTCGGGTGAGGTCGCCTCGACCAACCCGGCGAGCTCGGGCTCGGCCTCCTTGAGTGCCTCGGCCATGTCCCAGGCGACCTTGCGGTAGGACGGGTGCCCCTTGATGCCGCTGCGGAGCTTGGCGATGTAGACCGCCTCGGCCCAGTCCATCTTGAAGACGCTGCGCACCTGATGCAGCAGCGGCAGGCAGTAACCCGCCACGCGAGGCGAGAACGCCGTCGCGATCTCGCGGGCCAGGGCCACCGACTTGGCGTGCTCCTCGCGACAGCGATCGACGAGGCCGATCTCCTCCGCCAGCGGCGGGAGGCTGCAGGCCGCGTCGAGGTCGTACTCCTGCAG
>JBCCFW010000058.1:0-37944 GCA_039029535.1 Acidobacteriota bacterium | reverse complement strand
TCGACAAGCTGCTCGAGCAGTCCGAGCTCGTCTTCGGCGAGCAGGGTCGCGGCGAGCTGGTCGACGTCGCCGACGGCAAGGGCTACTTCCAGGCCCCCGTGTTGCTGCAGGTCAAGGACTCGGCCACGGCGACCCACGTGCACGAGCACGAGGTCTTCGGTCCGGTGGCCAGCCTGCTGCCGTACTCCGGCGACGCCGCCGACGCGAGCGCGCTGATCGCGAAGGGTCAGGGCGGCCTGGTGTCCTCCATCTACACCGACGATCGCGAGTTCGCGGCGACCTTCCTCGACGGCGGCGCGGCCTTCCACGGTCGGCTGCACTTCGGCAGCAAGAAGATCGCCGAGCACTCGATGGGTCCGGGCACGGTGCTGCCGCAGCTCGTCCACGGCGGTCCCGGTCGGGCCGGCGGTGGCGAGGAGCTGGGAGGCCTGCGCGGTCTCTCGCTCTACCTCCAGCGAACGGCGGTGCAGGGCGATGAGCCCATGATCGCCCGCCTGGCCGAGGGTGGCGCCGACTGGTGAAGCGGCGTCGGTCCGAGCCAAAGGCCGTCGCCTGCTGGCGGCGGCCTTTTTCGTGCGCCGAGCCGAAAGCCGCCCACTCGCCCCGTTCCGGCCCGACATCGACCCCACTCGCCCGACTTCCCGGGGAACCTCGGAGGACGTTCCGTTCACTTCTCCCTGGAACTCCTCCAAGTGAAGCGATCTCTGCCTGAGAGGGGTCTATAATCTGACGGGGAGTCGAAATGCCCCTGTTTCGTGGCAAGCAGATAGAACTGAAGCTGGTCTACTACGGGCCGGCCATGTGTGGGAAGACCACCAACCTCGAGCAGCTCCACGAGCTGCTGAAGCCCGAGCTGCGCGGCAAGCTCATGTCGATGAACAACGTCCGGGACGACCGGACGATCTTCTTCGACCTGCTGCCGCTGAACGTTCCGTTCGGCAACGGCTACACCCTGTCGGCTCAGCTCTACACGGTGCCGGGTCAGGTGGCTTACAACCACACTCGAAAGATGGTGCTGCAAGGAGTCGACGGCCTGGTGTTCGTGGCCGACTCGCAGCCCTCGGCGGTCAAGGCCAACGCGTTCAGCTTCCAGAACCTGATGAACAACCTGGAGGAGCTCAAGGTTGACGGCAAGTCGATGCCCCTGGTGGTCCAGTTCAACAAGCGTGATCTCCCCGGGGTCCGCCCGATGGAAGAGCTCACCGCTGCCTGGAAAGCCCGCGGCGTCCCGTGCTACCCGGCCATCGCCTCCAAGGGCGAGGGAGTCCTCGAGACCCTGGTCGGAGCTCTCCGCAAGACCTTCCGCGCGGTCGTCCGCAGCGTGCCCCAGGTCCACAAGGCCGGTCTCAACGAGCGCGCATTCCTCCAGCACGTGCTCGTGAACTTCCAGCTCCCCAAGCGACCGGATGCGCCCCCCTCCCAGGAGGCGCAGGCATGACCGTCTACGACCGTCTCGAGCACGACCTCAAGCTCTCGGACCTCATCAACGAGGAGTCGCTCCAGAACCTGGTGCGCGAGTTCAGCGAGGCACACGAGCTGACCGCCCTCGTCATGGAGGTCGACGGCACCCTGCTCCAGGGCGAGCCGCTCACCGCCCGCGACTGCCCCGACAGCAAGGCCGACTGCCCCGGCTGCCGGGCCACGCTCCCGCTGGCCAAGGACACGACCGACAAGTACCTGCCGCTGCGTTGTCCCGACGGCACGACCTTCGTGCAGGCGCGGATCGAGAACCAGTTCGACACCATCGGCTACCTCCTCGTCGGTCCGTTCGAGTCCGAAGAGGGCGGGGACGAGCCGGTGGGCGTCGCCAAGGTCGGTCACCGGCTGGCGCACCTCCTCTGCGTGGTGCTCCAGGAGGTCGCCTTCGCCAACTACCAGAGCTACCTCGTCTCGAAGATGCAGCTCCAGGCGTCGTCGGAGAACCTCGGCGAGCTCGTGAGCAAGGACGGCGAGCTCATCGACGGCACCGACGAGATGAAGCGCTACGAGGACACGCTCCTCGACTCACAAGACCTCCGCGGGCTGTTCTGATTGCGGGCGTGGCGGCACGTCGTCTCCGAGCCTTCACCTTCGACTTCGCACTCCTCGCCTACTGAGGTAGGCGTCGTCGCGCTCGCTCGGCTCATGCCCGGATCCGACGCACCGGCAAGGCCCGCAATCTCAGGGTCGAGTCGCCGAAAGACGTCTCAGGGACTCTTGGGCTCGGCGACGACCCTAAAGCCGATGAAGTCGAAGGTGCGTTGGTGAGCGCCTGAGTAGGTGCTGGCGACGTGGGAGTAGACGTCGTTGTTGATCCAGGCACCGCCGCGGACGACACGGGTCTCGCGGGCGCCCTCGCCCACCCCTTCGACGACCGGCGTGCTCGTCCAGTCACGGACGTTGCCACCCGCACCGCGTAGGCCATACACGGACGTGTCGGAGGCGAACTCGTCCACGCCCACCGGCGCCGGACGCTCGCGGAGCGAGTCGCTCATGTTGCAGAGACTCGCGTCGAAGCGGTTGCCCCAGGGGAACCAGCGTCCGTCCACGCCTCGTGCCGCCTTCTCCCACTCGTCGGCCGAGGGGAGACGGACCGTGCGCTTCTCGCGCGCGCTCAACCACTCGGTGTAGGTCACCGCGTCGAACCACGATATGCCGAACACCGGCCAGTCGAGCTCCCAGGCGTTGCCCACCGGATCCCGCGGCGGCAGCTTGAACTGACCACCGGGCGTGGGATCGACGTAGCGATCACCACGCGGCCGGCGCGGACAGCGCTTGAGCGCTTCTTCCATGTTCGTCTTCGCGAGGTCGTTCACGAAGGCGAGGTACTGCCCCATCGTCACCGGGTTCCGGCTGATGAGGTAGTCGGGCAGCTCGACCTCGGTGCGCGGTGGTGAGCTCACCCGCTTGTCGATGTCGCCCCCGCACACGAAGGGACCGGCCGGCACGTGGAGATAGCCCTCGCCGATCTCGTCCTCGCTGAGCAAGCGCACCCGCCCTTCCCAGTCGCGGTTGCGCGAGATGTAGACCGGGTAGCGGACGTCGCGGTAGCCCTCCTTCTTGAGGATGACCAGGTAGGTCCCCATGGGCAGGGAGAGCTGGGCGACCGGAGTGGTTCCGAGCGAGCGTCCGTTCTTGGGGATGAGGGAGAGGTTCTCCTCGACCAGCTCGAAGAGCTCGACCTCTGCTCCAGCCGGCTCGGACACGAGCTGAAGCGAGCCGTCGCCGGCGAGCTCGCGAGCGAGCTGTCCGTCGTCGTAGGCGGCGACCACGCGCCCGAAGACGTTGAGTTGCTCGTGATCGCCACGATGCTCGGCGTCGCGGAACTGATCCCAGTAGAACTCGGCCAGGGCCCGACGCGCCGCAGCATGCTCGGGATCGAAACCGAGGGCCTCGGTGAGCGTGGTGACGACGTCGGAGGCCGCCTGCACGACCTTTTCCTGCGCCGCCTTGACCTCGTCCTCGGCCGAGAACAGCTCCGCCTTCTCCTCGACCGACTGCCAGCTCTCGAAACGACGGGCACGGTCCTTGACGCGCTCTTCCAGTCGCTCGACTTCTTCGAGAAGACGACGGTGCTCCTCGAGGATGCGTCGTCCCTCCGTCGCCCGCTCGTCGGCCAGCGCCGTTCGCTTGGCTCGGTCGGCCTCCTCGTCGAACCAGCTCTGCACGGCGTCGAGCAGGTCGGCCGCGGACGGGACGCGATCGGCCGGGTCGGCCCGCAGCGCCGAGAGACAGGCTCGCTCGAGACCTTCGGGAATGTTGCCGTCGGGTCGTCGCTCGCGTGGGGGCACCGGCTTGTCGGCCAGCACGTTGCGGATGAGCTCGACGTGGCTCTTGCCGTTGAACGCCCGGCAAAGGGCGAGGAGCTCGTAGAGGATGGCCCCGAGCGCGAAGACGTCGGCCCGCTCGTCGACGTCACCACCGATGGCCTGCTCGGGTGCCATGTAGCCGGGCGTGCCCATGACCTGGCCGGCCATGGTCTGATCGCGAGCGGTGCCGGTGGTGACGCTGGCCTTGTCGAGAACCTTGGCGAGCCCCCAGTCGAGCACCTGGACCTCGCCGTGCTCTCCCAACATGACGTTGGCCGGCTTGAGGTCGCGATGCACCACGCCCTTGGCGTGGGCGTAGGCGATGGCCTGGGTGACCTGAATGAACACCTGCACGCGCCGCGGCAGCGAGAACTGCTCGCGGAGCTCGTCGTCTTCTCCCTTGCGAAGCGCCTCAATGACCTCGGCCAAGGTCTTCCCCTGGACGAGCCGCATGGTGCAGTAGAGCCGACCGGTGCTGTCGAGCCCGACGTCGTGCAGGGGCACGATGTTGGGGTGACCGAGCTGACCGAGGATCTGGCTCTCTTCCAGGAAGCGAACCGTGTACGCGTCGGTGTTGCTTCGGCAGACCTTCAGCGCGACGTTGCGCAGCAGGTCACGGTCGTGGGCGAGGTAGACCTTGCCCATGCCGCCCTCGGCGAGCTTCCTTCGGATCTGGTAGCGGGCCGAGCCGTCCTTCAGCTCCTTCGCTTGCGTGGCCTCGCCACCGAGGCTCCGAAGCCGCACGCCCGAGACCAGGTTCCCCTGGGGATCGAGCTCGCCGAAGATGCTCTCGGCGATGGACGGCGCGGCGCTGGTCCGGCTACGGCCCTGGCTGCTCGCGCTGGGATCGGAGAGCTGGCTGGCCGAGAGCTCGATGGTCTCGTCGGCGATGGAGGCGACGGTCTCGGGGAAGGCGGCCACCGTCGCGTCGTCGCGAGGGGCCTCTCCCGCATCACCCGAGTCGCCCGGCGCCTCACCAGCAGGCTCTCCACCGGGGGGACCCGTGGGCGGGTCCTCCTCGGCAGGCGCCTGGTCCGGGCGGGCTGGATCGTCCGACATCGGGTCCTCTTCGCCGGAACGTCCGGCAGGCTCTCACGCGGAGCCTCCGATTCTATGATTCGCGCAGCCCGGACCCAACAGGCGCCCTGCCCGAAGCTCGGTTTTCCCGAGCTCACCGAGGTCGACGCCCAAGGTCAGTCATGCCCTCGAACCCCTTCAGCCACGTCGATCAGCGGGTCGGAGACCTCGCCCGCGGCGTCGAGTTCTACGGCGCCTTCATCCCCCAGCTCGGGTTCTCCCACTACGAGGGAGGTCAGGACTTCCGGAGCTGGACGGTTCCCGCGGGCAGCGGTCCGTCCCGGCCCTGGTTCGGGATCACCGAGGCCCCCGGTCACGCGGGCTGCGTGAATCGCATCGCCTTCTGGGTGGACAGTCGCGAGGAGGTCGACCGACTCGCCCGGGTCGTCGCCGAGGCCGGGGCCCGCGAGGTCAGCGGCCCCAAGCTCATGAGCGCCTACGGCCCCACCTACTACGCCGTCTTCTTCGACGATCCCTGGGGAAATCCCTTGGAGATCCTCCACTGGACATCACGGGATCCGGCGCCACCGGCGGTGTAGCGAGGCTTCTCGCCCCGAGACGCCCCGTTCCGCCACATGATCGCCTTGACGGGCCCGGGGACCAGCAGTACCTTGAGTTCGTTCGAGGAGCGGCCGAATTCGGGGGTTCGGACGTTCCAGGCGGCTCGGCCGCCAACTTCTTTTCGCCATGACAGACACGCCACGCGTCTTCCTGCCGCCGTTCGAGCGGTGGACGGCCGCCCGTCGGGCCGCCGTCGTCGTGCTGTCGCTCGCCCTCAGCACGGCTCTCCACGCGGAGACCTGGCCCGGCGTTGCAGTCACTCCCGAGGTCCTCGGTCAGCACGTCGAGGGGCCAGCCCTGGACGAGATGGCCGCCGAGCTGCGTCAAGGCCCCCTGGCCGACCTCGGTGTCGATGACGGCGTCACCCTCCCCGACGCGAACCCTCAGCCCCTCCTCGACCGCCTGCCGGTCGGTCTCGACTCGGGCAACCTTCTCTACCGCGTCATCGAGCGCGAGCCGCGTCTCATCGGCGAAGCGCGCAGCGCCGAGCTCGAGGCCCTGCTACGACCGCCGCAGCTCTCCGCTCCTCGCGAGGTCGAAGCAGCCGACGGCTCGGTCATCCACTACGAGACCAGCGCCGGTTCGGCCCACGCGCTCTCATCGCGCGACCGCGACGACGACGGCGTGCCCGACGCGGTGAACCTCGTCCAGCAGGTGCTCGACGAGCTGGACATCGAGGGCCTCGAGGTCTGGCTGGCGCGCAGCGCCTTCCCGCTCGGTCACGCCGTGCAGGGCGCCCGACGCTTCTGCGTCGTCTCGCCCGACCTCTCACGAGCGGAGCTCACCGAGACCCTCGCCTATCACTCGACCTGGCAGCGCCTGGCCATCGAAGCCGACGACGATCCGCTGCTCGACACGTGGATCGAGGCCTTCGCCAGCCAGGCGGCAGCGCGTGCCTACGTCGCGCTCACCGAGGACGACCTCTCTCCTCTCGACCTCCTGCCCCCGGCGGAAGACCCGAGCGTCGCGCAGCACGCGCGCCGGGCCTGGGCCAGCCCGGGCGTGCTCGCCTGCCGTGGCGACGCAGCCTTCCTCGAGTACCTGGTGCAGGAGACCAAGCTGAGCCAGCAGCACCTGCCCAGCCTCTGGAAGGCGCTGGCCGAGTCCGCGCGCTCCACGCGGGACACCGACGCTGATGACGACACGACGGCCCCGACGCTGGGCGAGCGACGGGCAGCCTTGCTCGCTGCGTTCGACGAGTTCCTCGCTCAGCGAGAGACGAGCCTGTCCGAGAGCGTCTCGCGCTACCACGCCTGGCACCTCGAGCAGGAGCTCGGCGAGGGCCTCACGCCCACGGCCGACGCCCGACTCAGCCGCATGCCCGAAGTGCTCGCCCTGGGCGAGACCGAGCTGCCGCCGATGGGTCAGTGGCGCTGCCTCGTGGACACCCCTCTCGTGGGCGGTCTCCAGGTCCGCTTCCAGGGCGACTCGACGGTCCAGGCCGAGCTCTTCGTGACCCTGGTCGACGGCGCCGTCCTGCGGCTCCCGATCGACGAGGAGCCGCTGAAGCTGGCCGGCGCCGAGCTCGAGGAGGTCCTCGTGCTGGTGCAGCGCCCCGACGCCAACGGACCGCCCCTTCCGACGGACTCGGCCGACGACGCCGGAGGGCTCCGACTCGAGGTCGACATCGACGCCCGCTACCCCTTCGTGCTCACGCGCATCGGGACGACCATCGATGCGGGCCAGATTCGACTCGACTGGCACACCGACAACGAGGACGACCTCGCCGGTTGGGTCATCGAGCGTGCGCAACGGGCTTCGGGTCCCTGGATCCGGATGAACGGCCTGCTCATGCCGGCGGAGTCCTGGCCCGACCAACCGGCCTCCTACAGCTTCCTCGACGACACCGTCGAGCCGCTCACCCGCTACTTCTACCGCGTGGTGGGCGTGACGACGAACGGCCTGGAAGAGCGCTCGTCCAAGGTGTCGGCCGTCAGCCTCCCGCCTGGCCCGCGCCCGCCCGTCCGTCGTCTCCCCTCCCTCCGCCGCTGACCGCCCCCCGGGCGTCCCCTCTCGGGGTTCCCGTCAGCACCCCTTCTCGGCCATCCTTGGCCAAGGAGATTGATCCGTGTCTGCGCTAGACCACGTCGCGTCCGCCCTCCGCGAGGCCATCACCACCACTGCCCGAGAGGCCCTCGGGGTCGAGCTGGAGGAGGTGCCGCTCACCGAGCCCCCCGAGCCCAAGCTCGGGGACTTCGCCTGCTCCGCCTGCCTGCCCCTGGCCAAGACCCTGCGTCGGGCGCCCCGGCAGATCGCCGAGAGCCTCGTCGAGGCCCTCCCGCCGATCGAGGGAGTCGCCCGGCTCGAGATCGCCGGTCCCGGCTACATCAACGCCTACCTCGACCGCCCCAAGCTGGCAGCGGCGCTGCTCGCCGAGCTCGAGGAAGCGCCGGCGCCGCCGCGCGACGTCCACGAGGCACCGCGTGTCGACGCGAGCCGCCCCAAGGTCATCGTGGAGCACACGAACATCAACCCGAACAAGGCGGCGCACGTCGGTCACCTGCGCAACGCCGTGCTGGGTGACAGCCTCGTGCGCCTGCTCCAACACTCGGGCCAGCCGGTGGAGGTGCAGAACTACATCGACGACACCGGCGTGCAGGTCGCCGACGTGGTGGTCGGCTTCACCGCCTTCTCCGAGCGCAACGCGGCTGCGGGCCTCGCCGAGGTCGAGCGTCTGATGGCCGCTCAAGAGGAGGGCGGTCGGCCCTTCGATCACGAGTGCTGGGACCTCTACTCCCAGGTCACCCAGTGGTACGAGGCCGACGAGGAGCGACTCACCCATCGCAAGCAGGCGCTGCACGAGATGGAAGAAGGCGAGAGCGAGCTGGCGAAGCTCGGTCACGTCATCGCGACGGCCATCGTGAAGCGTCACCTCGCCACCATGGCGCGCATCGGCGTCGGCTATCACCTGCTGCCCTGGGAAGGCGACGTCCTCGCCGCCGAGTTCTGGCAGGACGCCTTCGCTCGCCTGAAGGAGAGCGGCGCCATCCACTTGGCGGAGGACGGCAAGAACGCCGGCTGCTGGGTCATGCCCCTGGCCGACTCGGCGGACTTCGCCGACGAGAAGGACCCGGACAAGATCCTCGTGCGCAGCAACGGGACGGTGACCTACACCGGCAAGGACATCGCCTTGCAGATGTGGAAGTTCGGCTTGCTCGACTCCGACTTCCGCTACCGGGTCTTCGCCGAGGACGAGCGCGCCAAGCTCTGGACCAGCGACACCGACGGCGGCTCTGCCGAGGGCCACCCGGAGTTCGGCAAGGGCGGCTCGGTCTACAACGTCATCGACGTGCGGCAGTCGTACCCGCAGAAGGTCGTCAAGAACGCCCTCGCGCTGCTCGGTCACGCCGAGGCGGCGGACGGCTCGACGCACTACAGCTACGAGATGGTCGCGCTCACTCCGCGAACGGCCGAAGCCCTGGGCTTCGAGATCACCGAAGAGGAGCGCAAGGCGAGTCACGTCGAGATGTCGGGACGTCGGGGCATCGGCGTCAAGGCCGACGACCTGCTCGACCGTCTGGCCTCCGAGGCCAGCGAGAAGGTCCGGGCGAACGCCGACATCACGGAGGACGAGCTGGCTGCCACGGCAGCCGCGGTGGCAGTCGGCGCCCTGCGCTACTTCATGCTCAAGTTCACGCGCAACAGCCTCATCGCCTTCGACATCGAGAGCGCGGTGCAATTCCAGGGCGAGGCGGGCCCCTACCTCCAGTACACGACCGTGCGCACGGCCAACGTATTCCGCAAGCTCGCCGAGGAAGGACACGACCTCAGCGGCTCGCTGGTCGACGAGCTCCAAGACGCGGGCGACTTCCTCGAGGACGACCTCGTCTGGACCGTGCTCATGAACGTCGCGCGCCTGCCGACCGTCGTGCAGCGCTCGGTGGACACGCTCGAGCTCGCCCCCATCGCCAAGCACGGCTTCCAGCTCTGCCAGTCGTTCAACAAGTTCTACGGCAAGCACAGCCTCCTGCACGCCGAGACGGACGAGCTGCGACGCGGCCGCGCCGCCGTGGCCCGAACCTTCCTACTCGGACAGCGTCAGGTGCTGGGCCTCCTCGGGCTGCCCGAGCCGGAGCGGATGTGACCGGCGGCGACGCTCCGCTCGCCAGCCTGGGCTCGCTCCCGGCCGACCGAGCCCAGGCCGCGGTCGACGCCTGCCAGGAGATCGTCCGCATCCCCTCGTTCTCCGGCGACGAGGAAGCAGCAGCCCGCTGCACCGTCGCCATGATGGAACGCCTCGGCTACGACGAGGTGTCCATCGATCGAGCCGGCAACGTGCTCGGTTGGATCCGTGCCGACGCCCCCGAGGACGAGCGGGCCGACGATGGGGCCGTGCTGCTCTGCTCCCACCTCGACGTCGTCGATGTCGGAGACGAGAGCGCCTGGCCCCACCCCCCGTTCAGCGGCGTCATCGAGGACGGCCTGCTCTACGGCCGTGGCTCGACCGACACGAAGTCGTCGCTGATCGGTCAGGTGCACGGCGCGGCGTGGTTGCGTGACTGGTGTCGTGAGAACGGCATCACGCGACGACGCGACGTGCTCGTCGCCGCCTTCGTGCAAGAAGAAGTCGGCGGCCTCGGCGCGTCGGTCTTCGTCGACGAGGGTCCACGCTGTGCGACCGCCGTCATCGGCGAGCCCTCGGGAGGCTGTCTCGCCTTCGGTCACCGCGGTCGCACGGAGGTCGAGCTGACCTTTCACGGTCGTGCTGCCCACGCCTCGCGTCCAGACTGGGGTCGCAACCCGCACTACTCGCTCGCCCGCTTCCTCACGCGTCTCGAGGACGAGGTCGCTCACGACGAGGACCCCCAGCTCGGTCCGTCGTCGGTGGCCCCCACGCAGGTCAGCGCGCGTCCGGCCTCGGTCAACGTCATCCCGTCCGAGGTCCAGCTCGTGCTCGACTGGCGTCACGTTCCCAGCGAGACGCCGGAGGAGATCCACGAACGCGTGGCCGCGGTGGCGAAGAGCTGCTGCGGCGAGGACATCACCTCCGCGGTGGCGACGCCGTCACGCCCGCTCCGTTCGTGGACCGGTGTCGAGCGCGACATCGACCGCGTGTCGAAGCCGTTCGGGACCGATCGCAATGGACCGCTGTTCACCGGGGCCCACTCCCTGCTCTGCGAGGGGCTCGATCGCGACGTCGAGGTCATCCCCTGGGACTTCGCCTCCGACGGTGGCTGGCTGCACGCGGCAGGCGTGACCTGCCTCGGCTACGGCCCCGGCACCATGAAGGTCATGCACGCAGTGGCCGAGAGCGTGAGCCTCGAGCTACTGAAGGAGTCGGTGAGCGGCTACGCCCTGCTCTCGCTGGCGCTCTGTCGGAGCTGAGCTTCAGCTCGACCCACCGGCAGCTCGATCTCGAACACCGCCCCACCTCGCTCGGCCTCCCGACAGCTCACCGCTCCACCGTGCTGCTTCGCGATCGACGCGACCAGCGCGAGCCCGAGCCCCACGCCAGGCGTGTCCTCGCCACGAAGCCGCGCGAAGGGCTCGAAGATCCGTTCGCGCTCCTCCGCCGGAACGCCCGGCCCCTCGTCGGCCACCGTCAGCACCGCGGCATCGTCCTCACGTCGGACGCTCACCTCGATCACACCCTCGCCACCGTGACGTCGCGCGTTCTCGACGAGGTTGCGGACGGCCCGCCGGAGCAAGCGCGCCTCACCCGTCAGCACGACGGACTCTCCTCCTGCCTCCAGGCCGATTCGCGACGCTTCTTCCGCCGCCAGAGCGAGCAGGTCGATCTCGTCCCGTTGCTCGATCTCGGATCGAGCTTCGAGACGACTCGCGAGCAGCAGCTCCTCGATGAGCCCGTCGAGCTCGTCGATCTCGCCGCTCAATCGATCGCGCAGGTCGGGACGTTCCTTCGTCGCCAGCTCCGCCGCCACGCGCAGGCGTGCCAGCGGTGAGCGCAGCTCGTGTGAGACCGCCGCGAGGAGACGCGCTTGCGAGCCCACCAGGGTCTGGATCCGCTCGGCGGCGGAGTTGAAGCTCACCGCCAGGTCCGCGACCTCGTCTCTCCCCTCGACCTTCACTCGCACGTCGAGGTTGCCCGCCCCCAGCTCATCGACCCGCCGCTGAAGTCGCTCGAGCCGTCCCGTGATCCGTCGAACGACCGGGAAGGAACCGATCGCGATGGCGATGGCGAACAGGCCCAGCATGAAGGTGACGTGAGCCAGCGGAGAGGGTGCGCCCCGGAGCCGCATGACCGACCAGCGTCCGTCGGGGAGACGCAGGGCCAGGGCATGGCGGGCGGAGGTGAGCCCGACCCAACCGCTCTGACGACGACGGGTGTCTGGCTCCGGGAGCTCCTCGCCGACCGCCGCGATCCGACGACCGTCCTCGTCGTGCAGGGCCCAGTCGATGGGCCAATGCACCGTGAGGTGCTCGAGGTGCTCCTGATTCATTTCGTCCGGAACATGACGTGGAAACAGGTGTTCCCCGATGACGACCGAGACGATGTCGAGAGCATTGCCCCGCGGTCCCACCGGTCGCGTGAGCCAGCCCGCCGTGGCCAGCAGCAGGAACAACAACAGGATCCCGACACAGGTCAGGTAGATCTGGACGTACAGCTTGCGCATGACCGCTCCGGTCTCAGTCGTCGGCGTCCTGCTTGCGGGCGAACACGTAGCCGGCCCCCCGCACGGTCAGGAGGCGACGCGGCTTCTTCGGATCGTCTTCGAGGACCGCGCGGATGCGCGAGACCTGCACGTCGATGCTGCGCTCGAAGGGCAGGTGGGGCTCCCCCTTCACGCTCTCGGCGAGCTGCTCCCGGGAGAGCACCCGGCCCGCGTTCTCGGCCAGGTGCACGACCAGGTCGAACTGCTGCCCGGTCAACACCCGCTCTTCACCGTCGAGCCGCACGACCCGCGCGTCGCGGTCGATCTCCAGGCGACCGAAGCGCAGGATCGGCACCCCGACCTCCCCGCCCGTCGGTCCTCGCTGCGTTCGGCGTAGCACCGCACGCAGGCGGGCGAGGAGCTCTCGTGGGTCGAAGGGCTTGGCGAGGTAGTCGTCGGCCCCGAGCTCGAGACCGACGATGCGATCGCTCGCCTCGCCTCGCGCCGTGAGCATGAGGATGGGCACGTCGCTCGATTCGCGAATGAGGCGGCAGGTCTCCCAGCCATCGAGCTCCGGCATCATGAGGTCGAGCAACACCGCCTGGTAGTCACCGGACGCCAAGCGCTCCAGCCCCTCGCGGGCGCCGAGACAGGTGTCGACGACGAAACCGGCCTCACCGAGGTACTCGGCCACCATCGCCGCCAGCTCGGCGTCGTCGTCGATCATGAGGACGGCTTCGGACACGCTGCGATGGTGGCAGCCGAGACGGGAGCTGGCGAGCCCCCGTCTCATCACGCTCACCGGTGAAGGGCCTCACCGAGCTCGATGAGCCGCACGCGCTGTTCCGGCGTCAGCACCTCGGCCAGCTCGGCGACGAGGTCGACCAGGCGTTGCGAGACCTCGTCCAGGCGCTCGACGTGCTCGGCGCGGAGAGCCTCCAAGGCCTCGCGGTCCACCGTCTCGCTGGAGAGGAGCTCGTGCAGCCGAGCGCGGTGCTCCTCGCGGTCGGGTCGCAGGCTCATCAGCTCGCCCACTCCCTTCTCGACCAGGGCGCGCAGCTCCTGCTCCTGTGCGGGAGTCGCCTCGACCATGGTGGAAACGACGCCCACCATGCGGTCGGCGCGCTGCCCGACCAGCTCCGGCGTCGCGGGACCCCGCAGGCCGAACTGCGCGCGGTGACCCATCCGTGGGCCGAAGCCGGGACCGGCCCAGCTCGGACTGAGGAGCCCGGCCGCCGCGAACAGGCCGGCGGCGGCGAGGCCTCCCGTCAAGAAGGAGCGCCAGTGACGACGCCGCGGTCGCGGCGCGTCCTGCGTGGTCGTGGTCGTGGTGGGGTTGGTGTCCTTCATCGTGGCTTCCTTTCAGACGTCGTCATGACGTCGAGAGGAAGCATGGAAGGGCCGTCTTGCTCGCTCGTTGCGCCCACGTAACGAAACGTGAAGGGAGCACGGCAGGGCGCAGCGGCGGCGTCGCGTGACGGACGAGAGTCTCAGTCCGCGACGCTCGCATCGAACGCAAGACGAGCGCTCGGTGCGGAGAGCTCAGCCCCTGCTCGGGCTCAGGGGCGAGCGGGAAGCAGAGCTCCCCCGACGACAGGTCTCAACCTGGGACGGGGGAGCGTCCACCCAGTGACGCCTCGGCGAGCCGAGGCGTCCTTTCCACCTCACGCGCGCTCAGGACGCGGCGGCGAGGGTCTCTTCGTTGGCCTTGATGCAGGCCGCGACGATCGGCGGCATGGACTGCTGCTCGATGGCCACCCAGTTGCGGAGGACCTCACGGTTGGCCACGTCGACGACGTAGTCCACGCCACCGTGGTTGAAGGGCACGTACTGGGGCCGCTGACGCTTCGGAGCTCGAGCCATGATTCATCTCCCACCGGGTCTCCGCCGACACCCACCGTGACGCTCGACCTGGTTGGTTTCCTGTAAAGCAATTGGTGGGCCAACCCGCTCCCCCCTCCAAACCGCCTCCTAACCCACCTGAGCAGCCTTGCGCGGGAACGCGACGTACGTCAAAGTGACGCACCACGTCACCTTGACCTGGTCAGCATGACCCCAACGAGCCTCCATGACCGTCCTCCTGCTCCACCGCGACGCCACTTTCCTGGAGAGCGTCCGCCCCATGACCCGCGACCTGCCGGGCCCCCTGCTCGAGCACTCCCTGGATGAGCCGCTCGATCCCGTCTTGGTCTCGGAGACACCCCGGCTCGCGCTCCTCGACTTCGCGTCCGGCCACCGCGACGCGGTCGAGGCCATCAGCACGCTCCGCGAGAGAGCACCGGGCTGCGCGGTCCTGGCGGTGGTCGAGCCCGAGGGCGCGACCAAGGCGGTCGGCCTGATGAACTCGGGGGTGGACGACTACGTGCTCGGCCCGCCCCGTCACCGCGACTTCATCGCTCGCTGTCGCCGCATCCTCGACAACCACGACCTCCGTCGGCGTCTCGACCTCCTTCAGGTGGAGCTCAACCGTCGCTACGGTGCGCATCGCATCGTGTGTCGCAGCTCGGCCATGCAGGCCGTCTACCAACGCGTGCTGCAGCTCGCCCCCACGCGGACGACCGTCCTCGTCTCGGGCGAGAGCGGCTCGGGCAAGGAGCTGATCGCGCGCTCGCTTCATTACAACAGCGACCGACGCGACCAACCCTTCATCGCGATGAACTGCGCGGCAGTCCCGCAGACGCTGATCGAGAACGAGCTCTTCGGCCACGAGCGCGGCGCCTACACCGGGGCCGACGCCCGCGTGGCCGGCAAGTTCGAGCTGGCCTCGGGAGGCACGCTCTTCCTCGACGAGGTCGGCTCGATGGACCTCGCCACGCAGGCGCGCCTCTTGCGCGTGCTGGAGGAAGGCGAGTTCATGCGAGTGGGTGGAGCTCGCACCATCAAGGTGGACGTGCGGCTGGTGGCCGCGACCAACGTCGACCTCGAGCAAGGCGTGCGCGATCGCGAGTTCCGCCAGGACCTCCTCTACCGACTCAAGGTCGCCACCATCGACGTGCCGCCGCTGCGCAAGCGACGCGACGACATCCCGCCGCTGGCGCGCACCTTCGCCCGTCAGGTCAGCGAGGAGAACGGGCTCACGCCCGTCGACCTCGCGCCCGAAACACTCCAGCTCCTGGCTCGTCACGACTGGCCGGGCAACGTGCGCGAGCTCAAGAACCTGCTCGAGAGCCTGGTGGTCACCGCCGGCACCGAGCTCCTCCAGCCCGAGCACCTCCCCAAGTCGATCGGTCGCCCGACGACGGCGGCCGCGAGCAGTCTCCCCGCACCGGGCATGACCCTCGAGGACCTGGAACGGCTCTACGTCGAGGCGACGCTCAAGGCGACCGAGGGCAACCGAACGCAGGCCGCCAAGATGCTCGGCATCGGCTTGCGTACCTTGCAGCGCAAGCTCAAGCGTCATGAGATCGACCTGCCGCCCGGCAGCGGTGCGGGTTCCTGACAGCTCCATGACCCACCGCTCCCGACCGCGCACTACTCTCAGCGTGGGAGGAGCTGGAGAATCACGATGACCACGAGCCATTCCCACGAGGGCCTCGGCGGCCGCGCCCGTTTCCTCGCCGCCATCGCCGGTGAGCCGGTCGACCGTCCCCCCGTCTGGATCATGAGACAGGCCGGTCGCTACCTGCCCGAGTACCGGGAGCTGCGTGAGCGCACGCCCTTCCTCGAGCGGGTTCGCAATCCGGAGCTCGCGGTGGAGATCACGCTGCAGCCCCTGCGCCGCTTCCCGCTCGACGCCGCCATCGTCTTCTCCGACATCCTCATCGTGCTCGAAGCGCTGGGCCACGAGGTGGTCTTCCCCCCCGGCGGCCCTCGGGTCACCCCCGCCCTGAAGGACTCCGACGGTCCGAGCTCGGGCCCCGGCGTCGCGTCACTGGAGTACCTGCCCGAGGCCCTGCGCCGGCTGCGTCCCGAGCTCGGTGACGATCGCGCGCTGCTCGGCTTCGCCGGCGCTCCGTTCACGCTGGCCTGCTACGCGATCGAGGGCGGCGGCTCGAAGGACTTCGCCTCGGTGCGTCAGCTCATGCTCACCGAGCCTGACCGCTTCCAGGACCTGCTCGGCCGCATCGCCGACATGGTGAGCGAGCTCCTCCTCATGCAGCTCGAGGCGGGCGCCGATCTCGTCCAGCTCTTCGACACCTGGGCCGAGACCCTCTCGCTCGACGACTATCGGCAACACGTCGCCCCCCACGTGAAGACCATCATCGACCGCGTCCACGCTGCCTCCGGCAAGATCACGCTCTTCCAGCGTGGCGGCACTCACCTGCTCCCGGCCGCGCTCGAGTCCGGCGCCGACTGTCTCAGCCTCGACTGGCGGGTCGACGTCGCGGAAGCGGCGCGTCAGGCGGAAGGACGCTGCGCCCTCCAGGGCAACCTCGATCCGGCCGCGCTCTTCGCCGGACCGGAGGAGATCGAGCGTCGGGTGAAGAACATCCATGAAGCGGTGGGCGGTCGCACCGGTCACGTCTTCAACCTCGGCCACGGTGTCCTGCCCCCCACGCCCATCGATGGCGTGGCGAGCTTCGTCGAGGCGGTCGGCCGCCTGGGGTCGTCGTGAGCCTGGGTACCCCGGTCCCCGCCGAGCTCTTGTCCAAGTACGGCAAGCAGGGGCCTCGCTACACGAGCTACCCCACGGCGCCGCACTTCGACGAAGCGGTCGAGTACGACGCTCTCGCGCAGGCTTGGCAGGAGTCGAGCGACGACCTCTCGCTCTACGTGCACCTGCCCTTCTGCGCGGTGCGCTGCCTGTTCTGCGGCTGTCACGTGAAGATCACGCGTCGTACCGAACGTGGCATGGACTACGTCGACCGGGTGCTTGCCGAGCTCGACCTGGCCGGACGTCACGTCGACCTGAGCCGGCCCCTGCGTCAGCTCCACTTCGGCGGCGGCACGCCCAACTTCCTGCCACCCGAGGGGCTGCGCCGTCTCTTCGAAGGTCTCATCGCTCGCGCGGGCCTGGCACCCGATGCCGAGGTCGCCATCGAGTGCGACCCCCGCGCCCTCTCTCACGAACAGGTCGACACGCTGCTCGACCTCGGATTCAACCGCTTCAGCTTCGGCGTGCAAGACCTCGAGCCCGAGGTCATGGCAGCGGTGAACCGACCGACCAGTCAGCACGACCTCGAGGAGATGGTCGACGCTCTCCGCAAGGGCGGCGTCCGCTCGCTCAACTTCGACCTCATCTACGGCCTGCCCAAGCAGACCCAGGAATCGTGGGAGCGCACCCTGGCGACGGTGCTCGATCTCGGGCCCGACCGTCTCGCCGTCTACGGCTACGCCCACGTTCCGTGGAAGGCCCGGCACCAGGGCGCGATCGACGCCGCCGACCTCCCCGACGACGCCTTGCGCTCGGAGCTCGCCGCCACGGCGCGACGTCGTCTCGTCGCCGGCGGTCACGTCGAGATCGGCATGGATCACTACGCGCTGCCCGACGACGAGCTGGCGCGGGCCCGACGCGACGGCAGCCTGCACCGCAACTTCATGGGCTACACGACCCAACGCGGCCTCGACCTCGTCGCCATCGGCACCAGCGCCATCAGCAAGGTCGGTCGCAGCTACAGCCAGGACCTCAAGGACCTCGCTGCCTGGGAGACGGCGGTGAGCGGGGGGCGGATGCCCTGGGAACGTGGCCTGGTCCTCTCCGAAGACGACCTGCTCCGCGGCGAAATCATCACCGAGCTGTCCTGCAACGGTCGACTCGACCACGCCGAGTTCGCCGATCGCTTCGGCTGCTCGCCGCCCGAGCGCTATCCGGCGGAGTACGAGCGGCTTCAAGAGATGGCCACCGACGGCCTGCTCACCGTCGACGACGACGCCATCGAGCTCACCGACGTCGGCTTCTACCTCGTGCGCAACGCGTGCATGGTCTTCGACACTTACCTGGCGACGGAGGCCGAGGCCGTCCCGCGTTACTCTCGGACGACCTGAGATCTCCATGGCCGACCTCGTCGACAGCCTGGTCATCGGCGCCGGCCCCGCGGGGTTGGCGGCGGCAATGGCGTTGCTCGACGCAGGTGACGACCCGCTCGTTCTCGAAGCCGCGAACGAGGCCGGCGGCTACCTCGGGAGCCTGCCCGAGGGCGACTACCTCCTACCGCGTGGCCCCCACGCGCTCCCCGGCTCGGCGGCCGCGAGCTTCCAGCTCCTCGAACGTCTCGGCCTGCTGGAGCGCGCCATCCCCGCCCGCGCCGCCGCGCGACGCTACCTGTGGCAAGGGCGTCTGGTCGCCCTCCCCACGGGGCCGGGCAGCTTCCTGACGAGCTCCTTCCTCAGCCTCGGCGGCAAGCTCCGGCTCCTATCCGAGCCGCTGCGGGGTCGCCCCTCGACCGTCGACCCACACGAGTCCGTGCTCGACTTCTTCACCCGCCGCTTCGGCGCCGAAGCCGCCAGCGAGCTCGCGGCTCCCTTCGTCAACGGCGTCTATGCCGGCGACCCCAGCGCGCTCGAAGCCCGCTCGGCCTTCCCCCGCGTCTGGGATCTCGAAGAGCGCGCCGGCTCGCTGGTGCGTGGCCTGGTGCGCGGCGGTCGCGGTGGCCGCAAGAAGACGACCGCGCGACGCAGGGGCCTCTGGTCGCTGCCACGCGGCCTGGGTGAGATCGCCGACGCCGCCGCCGAGGTCCTGCGCGATCGACTGCAATGCGGTCGCGCCGTCGTGGCCTTGAAGGACGACGGTGACGCCATGGTGGTCGAGACCGAGACCACGTCTCATCGCGCCCGCCGCGTCGTGCTGGCGGTGCCACCGCCCGCAGCCGCCCCGCTGCTCGCGGCTGTCGACGACGAATCGTCCGAGCTGGCGCGTGGCGTCCCGCTCGCGCCGGTCGCCGTCGTGCACCTCGGCGGTCCTCTCGACGAGGCGACCGCTCCGAGCGGCTTCGGTGTCTTGGTCCATCCGCGTCACGAGCTCGCGACCCTCGGGATGGTCTTCTGCTCGGCGCTCTTCCCCGAGCGAGTCCCTACCGGCTGCTGGCACTCGGCGAGCTACCTTGGCGGCACGCGTCGTCCCGAGCTCGTCGAGCGAGACGACGACACGCTCATCGAGACGGCAGCCACCGAAGGCGAGCGCCTGCTCGGCTTCCGACCCGAGCGCGGGCTCGCGAAGGTGCTCCGCTACCCCGGCGCCATCCCGCAGCTCGTCCACGGACACCGCGACCGCATCACGCGGCTGCGGGAGCGAGTGGGCGCCCGGACGCCCCGACTCCGCCTGGCCGGCAACTGGCTCGACGGGGTCGGCGTGGAGCAAGCCGTGGCCTCGGGGCAGCGTGCGGTCGAGGAGCTGGCGGCATGACGCGCCCCGTGCCCCTGACCCTGGTCGGCTTCGACTTCCGACGCGCGTCGTCGCGCTGGCGCAGCCGTCTCGTGCTCCCGCCCGAGGAGCGTCGGTTGCTCCGCGACCAGCTCACGGGCTCGGCGTCGGCGCGGGGCCTGGTCATCCTGAACACCTGCAACCGAACCGAGTGGATCGTCGAGAGCGAGCGCCCCGAGTGGGCCGGCGAGCTGCTCCGGGCACGCGCTCTCAAGCTCTTCGCCGGTCTCTCCGACGAGGGTCCGGCGCCGGAGCCCCACGTCCACGTGGGTGAGGCGGCGGCGCGGCATCTCTTCCGCGTGGCGGTCGGCCTCGAGTCGTTCATGCTCGGCGAACGGGAGATCTCGAGCCAGGTGAACGCGGCGATGAACGCCGCGCGGGCCGAGCGGGCGCTCTCTCCCCTGCTCGCTGAGCTCGGGCACGCCTGTGCCCGCGCCGTGCGCCGGGTCGAGCGTCGGACGCGCTTCCGCGAGTCGGGCCGGGGCGTGCCCTCGCTGGCCTGCGAGCACCTCCAGCGACATCTGCCGGAAGGCGCCGTCGGCGTGGTCGGTCTCGGTACCGTGGGTCGACGCGTGGTCGAGCTCTTGCGCCTGCGCGGCCGCAACCCGAGCCACCTCTTCAACCGCAGCCCCGTCGACGAGCCGGAGCGTCGCCCGCTCACCGAGCTCGTGTCGGCCAGCCGTGAGCTCGACGTGCTCGTGGTCGCCACCGGCGCGCTGGAGCCCACCATCGACATCGCCGAGCTCGCGGAAGGGCGTGACCGACCGCTCTTCGTCCTCGACCTCGGCATCCCTCATCAGGTGCGACCGGCCGAGGGCACGACCGACGTCGTCTTGCACGATCTCGACGACCTGCTCGTCGAGGACGTGCGCCCAGCCGACGAAGAAGGCCGCCGCGCCGCCGAGTCGCAAGTCGAACAAGGCCTGCAGGAGTTCCTCGAGGCCTGGCACGTGGGGCCGGCCGGCCCCCTGCTGCGCTACCTGCAAGAGAGCCGGGACGAGCTCGGCGAGGAGAGCGTGCCTCAGCTCCTCCGCGACGAGCTGGGCGATCTCGACGAACGACGTCAGCGTCGCGTGCTGGGTGCCCTGCGCGGGCTCATCCTCGAGCGCGACCGCAAGGTGCTGGGCAAGGTCAACGAGCTGTGCAGCCGGTTCCGGGAGATGGCCGACGATGCCGACGGTGCCGTCCGCAGCCCGAGCGAGAACGTGACGGCGACGTCCGGTGGACAGCGCCGTGACGTCGATGGAGCCTCGTCGTGAGTGAGAGCGTCCTGAAGATCGGCACGCGGGGCAGCGACCTCGCGCTCTGGCAAGCGCGTCGCGTCCGTCATCTCCTCGGCGAGGAGAACATCGAGCTCGTCATCATCAAGACCCAGGGCGACCAACGCACGGACATCCGTCTCGACGGTGCCGAGACGCCGGGGCTGTTCACGCGCGAGCTGGAGCGCGCCCTGCTGGACGAGCAAGTCGATCTCGCGGTGCACTCGCTCAAGGACCTGCCGACCACCGTGCCGGCGGGTCTCGCCCTCGGCCCGGTCCCGGAGCGCAGCGACGTCGGCGACGTCTTGCTGGTCCGCCCCGGCCACGTCGACACCGAGCGCGAGCTGTCGCTGGCCGAGGGCTCCGTGGTCGGCACGTCGTCGCCCCGACGCGAGGCCCTGCTCACCCGACTGCGCCCCGATTGCCGGGTGCCGGAGCGCTTCCGGGGCAACGTGCCCACTCGTCTTCAGAAGTGCATCGACGGTGAGGTCGACGCCGTCCTGCTCGCTCGCGCAGGTCTCACCCGTCTCGGTCTCGACCCGTCTCCCCTGGTCGCCTTCGATCTCGCTCCGGCCCGCTGGCTTCCGGCTCCCGGTCAGGGCGCGCTGGGGCTCGAGCTGCGCGAAGGTGACGACGCGACGCTGGCCCGGCTGGCTCCACTGTCCGACGCGCTGCGGACGTCGACCGTGGCGCTCGAGCGACAGGTCCTCGCCCGTCTCGAGGCCGGCTGCCACGCGGCGCTCGGCGCCTGGGCCCGCGCGGCGGGCGGCACCGACGGCCGCCTCCACCTGACCGCTGGGCAGCGCACCGACGACGGCTGCTGGCATCACTTCGACGGCGAGGGTGAAGCCGACGCCTTGCTCGAGCGGGCGGTCACGACGCTGTCGTCCGACTCGGTCGAACGCCCGTCCCCGAGCTCCGAGCCGGTCGCGACGCCCGCACGTCCCTGGTGGGGCTGAGAGTCAGATAGGACGCTCCCGCAACGCCGCCGGGATTTCGTGCCGCTCTCAGCTCGCTTGACTTCGCCGCAAGAACGGCGAAAGTCCAAGGTAGGAACCGTCGCAAGCGGGACGCAGGTCGAGACGAAGTGCCCCGGCGACGACGGATGGGAGACCGTGAGGGAGCACGGATGGGATCTCTCGAAGCCGGAACGGCGTAGCTTCGAGACAGGGGTGACCTACCGGTCTTCCGGTCGATCGCATCAAACGAACGGGGGCTCTCCGATGGCGGCTGCTGGGAATCGCAGTGAGGCTTCGATGCTCGAGGCCCCAGGCGCCCAGCCGGCCGGCGCCGTGCAGGCGCTGCTGGCAGGGGTGACGGCCTGGGCCCGCGCCGCCCCACCGGTCGTGGCCGTGCTGCTCGTCGGTTCTCGGGCGAGGGGCACGGCACGCGCGAACTCGGACGTCGATTTCGTGATCCTCACGCCCAGCCCCCGAGCTCTCCTCGACAACGATGAGTGGTTGCGACGCTTTGGCATCCTCGAGCGTCACCGAGTGGAGCGCCATGGACGTCTCACCTCGCTCCGGGCGTTCTACCGCGGCGGTCTCGAGGTCGAGTTCGGGCTGACGACACCCGACTGGGCCGAGCCCCCCTTCGACCCGGGCACCGAGCGCGTGCTGCGCGACGGCTACCGCGTGCTGTTCGGACCGTGGAGACGCCTCAGCGGCGTCTAGTCCGCGAGCAGCACGGGCGGGTTACCCTCGGTGGATGACGCACCTCACTCTCGGACTCGCCCAGCTCGCCCCGGTCTGGCTCGACCGCGCCGCCACGCTCGACAAGGTCCTCGCGACCACCGAGGACGCCGCGTGCCAGGGCGCCGATCTCCTCGTCTTCAGCGAGGCGCTCGTTCCGGGCTATCCCTTCTGGCTCGAGCTCACCGACGGCGCCCGCTTCAACGACGACGTCCAGAAGGAGCTCTTCGCGCTCTACTCCCGCGAGGCCGTCGACACCGACGCAGGCCACCTCGACGGGCTCTGCCAGCTCGCCCGCGAGCACGGGATGATGATCGTCCTCGGCTGCATCGAGCGCGCGGCCGACCGCTCCGGCCACAGCCTCTACTGCGCGGCCGTCACCATCGACGCCCGTGGCGAGCTGGCCTCGATCCATCGCAAGCTCGTCCCCACCTTCGAGGAGCGGCTGGCCTGGGCTCCCGGCGACGGCCACGGGCTCCGCGTGCATCCCTGCGGACCCTTCACCGTCGGCACCCTCAATTGCTGGGAGAACTGGATGCCCCTGGCGCGAGCGGCCTTCCATGCTCAGGGCGAAGACCTCCATCTCGCCCTCTGGCCGGGTCAGCTTCGCAACACCGAGGACATCACGCCCTTCCTCGCCAAGGAGGGGCGCTCCTATGTCGCCAGCTCCTCCGGCGTGTTGCGCCCCGAAGACATCCCCGAGGACTTCCCGCAGCGCGAGCGCATCCTGGAGCAGCGCCCCGGCTTCTTGGGCAACGGTGGGAGCTGCCTCTGCGCCCCCGACGGGAGCTTCGTGCTCGAGCCGCTGGTCGGTGAAGAGGGCCTGCGGGTTGCCGAGCTCGATCCCGAGCTGGTCCGACGCGAACGCCAGAACTTCGATCCGGCCGGTCACTACTCCCGTCCGGACGTGCTCGAGCTGCGGGTGAACCGGAAGCGTCAGGCGATCGCGCGCTTCGAGGACTGACCGGGGAACGAGCCCTCAGCGGCTCCGCAGCTTCGGGTCCAGCGCGTCGCGCAGGCCGTCACCGAGCATGTTGAAGCTCGTCACCGCGAAGACGATGAGCAGGCCGGGGAAGGCCGCGATCCACGGCAGGGTGCGCAGGAACTCACGACCGTCGTTGACGATGGAGCCCCAGGTCGAGATGGGTGGCGGCACGCCCAGGCCGAGGAACGAGAGCGCTGCCTCGGTGAGGATGGTGTTCCCCACGCCCAGGGTCGCGTGGACGATGACCGGCGCGATGGCGTTGGGGATGAGGTGCTTGAGGATGATGATCGACGGCTGCTGACCCAGCGCTCGTGCCGCCTGGATGAAGTCCTGCTCCTTGAGCGAGAGCACCAGGCCACGGACGATGCGGCTCACCCCCATCCAGCCGGTGAGCCCCAGCACGAGCACGATGAGATAGATGCCCCCCGCTCCGCTCGGTCGGAACAGGCCGACGATGGTCAGCACGAGCACCAGGCGCGGCATCGAGAGCATGAAGTCGGTCAGCCAGACCATGACCGTGTCGACCCGACCGCCGAAGTAGCCCGACATCGCCCCCCAGATCGCCCCGAAGGTGCCCGAGATGACGACCGCCAGGAAGCCGATGGAGAGCGAGATGCGCGCTCCGTAGAGCAGGCGCGAGAGCATGTCGCGACCGAACTCGTCGGTCCCCATGAGGAAGGACAGGCTCGGGGACGACTTCTGCGGGCCGACGTCGAGCAGGTCGGGGTCGTGCGGCGCCAGGAAGGGCGTGAGCAGGGTGACCATGGCCAGCAGCACGACGCAGTGCAGGCCGATGACGCCCATGCGGTTCTTCTTGAACTGACGCCAGACGAGCTGCCACTGCGACTGGTTCTCGCGCGACACGTTCTTGTCGGGCTGCGCGTGCTGCCGCGCGAAGTACCAAAGCAGGGCCGCGAAGCCGAACCAGGACAGCAACGCCACCCAGGGATGGAGCGCGAAGCCGCCGGCCGACGCGTCGGGGAAGAGCAGGCTCCCGATGCGCGGGAGGCCCAGCACCAGCGCCAACAGGAGGACGCCCAGCTCGAGGAGCATCCCGACGCCGTTCTTGACGTCTCCGGTGAGGAGGTGCCCGAGCCCCGGCACCACCAGCCCCATGCGCGCCTTCGGGTCCGCGCTCACGAGAACCGGATCCGCGGGTCGACGACCGCGTACATGACGTCGGCGAGCAAGTTGCCGAGCACCACGAGCACGGCGAAGAAGAAGAAGCAGGCGGCCAGCAGGGGCACGTCCTGAGTGTGGATGGCGGTGATGATGAGCCGCCCCATGCCCGGCCAGGCGAAGATGCTCTCCACGATGACCGAGCCCGAGAACATGACCGGCAGCGAGAGCCCCATGAGCGTGATGACCGGGATGAGCGCGTTGCGCATGGCGTGCCGGAAGACCACCCGGCGCTCCGACACGCCCTTCGCCCGAGCCGTCCGGATGTAGTCCTGACCGACCACCTCGAGGAGGCTGGATCGCATGTAGCGCGCCGTCCCCGCCGAGTGCGCGATGCCCAGCGCCAGCCCCGGCAGCACGAGGTGCATGAGACGGTCCTGGATGCGGGCCAGCGGCGTGAGGTACTCGTAGAGCACGACGTCGTACATGCCCGAGGCCGGCAGCCACTTGAGCTTGAGCGCGAAGACCAGCATGAGCATCAGCGCCAGCCAGAACTCCGGCATCGAGTAGAAGAACAGGCTCACCGCCGTGATGACGTTGTCGGTGAGCCCGTACTTCCGCACGGCCTGGATGGTGCCCAACAACACCCCCACGACGAACACCACCAGGAGCGTGACCAGCGAGAGCACGACCGTGTTCGGCAGCGTCTCGGCGATGATCTCGGTGACCGGCTTCTCCTGCACCATCGAACGACCGAAGTCCGCCGAGAGCATGATGTTCTTCATCATGAGGAAGTAGCGCTCGTGGGCCGGGCGATCGAGGCCCCACTTCTTCTCGATGAGCTCCCGGACCTCCGGTGGGGTCTCGGGCGTGAAGAACTTGTCCGCGGCATTGCCGGGAGCCAGCTCCACCAGGACGAAGAGCAGCGTGACCACCGCCAGGGTCAGCGGAACGGCCAGCAGGAGACGGCGGAGTATGTAGTTGAGCACGACGATGCCCGCGAGCTACGAGAGGCGAGTTCGGACGGACCGGACTAGTGCGAGAACTTCACCTCGGAGCTCGGCACCCACCAGTCGTTCAGGCCCTTGAAGGTCGACAGGATGTTGATCTGCGGGTCCCTCACCCGCTGATGCAGCCCCACGACCTCGTCGCGCCAGTACAGGAAGGTGTAGGGCTGGTCGTCGTAGATGACCTCCTGCAGCTCCTGCCAGATGGGGGCGACCGCCTCGAGATCGGGCGTCGCCATGCCCCGCTCGATGAGCTCGTCCGCCCGCGGGTTCGAGTACGACGTGAAGTTGAACTCGTAGGTGTGGTCCGGGGTGTCGGAGTGCCAGAGCTCGGTGGGGTCGACGAAGAGACCGGCCGACCAGCCGGCCAGCGCCGCCTCGTAGTCCTTCTTGCGGAGACGCTCGAAGAAGTTGTTGCTCTCCACCGACTGGAGCTGCGCCTCCACGCCGACCGCCTTGAGGTTGGCCTGGATGATGATGCTGGCCTTGGCGCGACGCTGGTTGCCCGTGTTGGTCAGCAACACGAAGCGGAAGGGCTTGCCGTTCTTGTCCCGCACGCCGTCGCCGTCGCTGTCCGTCCAGCCCCGGGCGTCGAGCATCTGCTTGGCCTTCTCGAGGTCGTACGGGAAGGGCTTGAGGTTCTGCGACTCGTAGTCACAGAGCTCGGGCGTGATCCAGGAGACCGCCACCTTGCCCAGCTTCTCGCCATCCTGGGTGGTGAGCAGGTCGTTGATGATCTTGTCGCGGTCGATGGCCAGGGTGAGGGCCTGCCGCACCTGCTTGTCCTGGAAGAGCGGGTTGCGCAGGTTCCAGCCCACGTAGTCCATGAAGCGCCAGCCCCGGCGGTACATCTCGATCTCGGGGTTGTTCTTCTTCATGGCCGCGATGTCGTCGACCGTCTGGAAGCTCTCGATCATGTCGACCGTGTTGCCCTCGAGCTCGATGACGCGGGCGGCGTACTCGGGCACGGTCTTGAAGATGACGCGACGCAGGGTCGGCTTCTGACCGAAGTACTCGTCGTTCGGCGTCAGGACGATGGCCTGACCCTTCTCCCAGGAGTGGAGCTTCCACGGGCCCGACACGACCGGGTCCTTCTCGAAGTCGGTGCCACGCAGGCTGGCCCGGTCGTACTTCTCGAGCGCGTGCTTCGGGACGATGGCCATCCCCGTGTGCGACATCTGCGTCTGGCGGTCGTAGGCCTGCGTGAATTCGAAGCGGACCGTGTGGTCATCGAGGACGCGGGGCCGCGCGTCCGGGAGCATCTTCTCGGTGTAGGAGATGCGCGGCGAGGCAACGGCGGGGTCGGCGATGAGGTCGTAGGTGAAGGCGACGTCGGCCGCGGTGATGGGCGTGCCGTCGGACCAGACCGCGTCCTTGCGCAGGTGGTAGGTGATCGAGAGCCCGTCCTCGGGATGCTCGTAGCGCTCGGCGAGCCCCGGCGGGTGCTCGAGACGACAGTCGAAGGACGAGTCGGTGAGCGACTCGAACATGTTGACGATGAGGTCGTTGTCGCTGGCGCTCTGGTAGACCACCGAGATGAGGCTCTCGGAGTCGGACTGCCGCGCGAAGACCAGGGTGTCGGCGCCGGGCTCGTCGCTGCCACCGCCGGGAGCGTCCGGCCGATGACCACCTCCCCCGCACGAGAAGCAGGTCAGGGCGAGAAGGGTCAGGAGCAGCTCGGGTCGTGGGCGCAGCATGACGAGGCCTCCGGGGACGAAGGTCGGAACTCGGTGAATTATCGACTCGCGCGTAAATGTCATCATGACAAGGAGAAGCGCGCGGTCGCAAGAAAGACCGAACGGGACCCGATAGGACGGAACCTCGACCCAGGTCCCCCTCCCCCGGCTCCCGAGGGTGCTCAGTCCTCCTCCGGAGCTCCCTCGATCCGGCCGATCCGACCCGGTGGCCAGTACCTCCAGGCCGCCCGGCCGACGACCTGCTCCCCGGGGACGGGGCCGAAGTGCCGGGAATCCCGGCTCGCCGCGGCGTTGTCGCCCAGGACCCAGAGCTCCCCCTCCGGGACGGTCTGCCCGTCCGGCGCCGCAGCGACTCGCTTCACCAGGACCGCTCCCTCCGGCGAGCGCAGGATGACGATGGTCCCCGGCTCCGGTGCGCCAAGACGCCGGCTCAGCTTCTCGACGAGAAGGCGGTCACCGCGTTCGAGGGCTGGCAGCATCGAGTCACCCTCGACGCGGTAGGGAGCCACGACGAAGACGCCCAGGGCCACCACGATCCCGAGCGCCAGGCCGACGTCGCGGACCAGTCGCCAGGCCTCCTGCACCCGGGTGGCCGCTTCTCGGACCTCCTCCGAGCCCTCGACGGACGCGGTGTCGGAGCTGGGCGCAGGATCACTCACGCCGCAGCGCCTCGACCGGGTCGAGCGCGGCCGCCCGCGCCGCCGGCCAGGCTCCGAACAGCAGGCCGGTCGTCACCGCGGAGCCCAGCGCCAGGGCCGCGGTGGCCGGCGAGACGACGGTCAGCCAGCCGGCCCGAGCCGACAACACGGCCGCCAGCCCGACCCCCAAGAGCAGGCCGAGGGCACCCCCGGTCGTCGCGAGCAGGGCCGACTCGAGCAGGAACTGCTGCACGACGTCGCGCCGTCGCGCGCCCACGGCACGGCGCAACCCGATCTCGCCTGCTCGCTGAACGACGGTCATCAACATGACGTTCATGATGCCGATCCCTCCCACCAGAAGCGAGAGGGAAGCGATCCCGAAGAGCACCGAGTGGAACACCCGCTGACCCTCGCGTGCCTGCGTGAGCCGCTCCTCGGGCACGACCACCTCGACCCGTGCTGCCGGCAGGCCCAGGCCCCGTCGCTCGTCCTCGATCACGCTCGCCAGCCCTCGCGCACCGACGCCGTCGGCGGCGGTGAGCCGCAGCTCGTCCCAGGGTCGACGCAGGGGCCAGCGCTCGCGCAGCGTGGTGAGCGGCACGAGCAGCTCGCTGCCGGCCAGGGCATCGTCGAGCCCGGGAGGCGTCCAGGCCGTGCTGGTCGGCCGCGCCAGCACCCCGACGACCTCGAAGCGCAAGTCACCGACCCGCACGCTCTCGCCCAGCGCCGACCGCTGCGGCCAGAGCCGCGCCGCGAGCTCGCCCGACACGACCGTCACGGGGCGGTGTCGTCGAGCGTCGTCCGGATGCAGCGCGCGCCCCTCCGCGACGACCTGACCCATGACGTCGACGTGCGTCCCCCGAGTCCCGACCACGCGGGCAGGCGACGAGCTCGAGCCCACCCGCGCCGTCGCGTCGACGCAGAGACGGGGCGCGAGCTCGTCGACCTCATCACGACCGTGCAGCCGACGCGCCAGCGCCTCGAGGGCACCGTCGGCACGGGCATCGGGACCGCTCGTCGATCGAGCGCGCACCCGGACCGAGCGCAGTCCCCAGCTCTCGGCATGCAGCAGGGTCTCGAGTCGGGCCCCTTCGGTCAGCGAGCTCATCCCCACCACGGCCGCCACGCCCACGACCAACCCGAGCAGGGTGAGCACGCTCCGCAGGCCCTGACGCGAGAGCTCCGTCAGGCTCTCGTGGAGCGAGTGACGCCAGGTCACGAAGGACCTCGCGACGCCGGCAAGCCGAGCAACACGCGCTCGCCCTCTCGAAGCCCCGATCTCACGACGACGTGCTCGCCGTCGCTGGCTCCGAGCACCAGCGTGCGGGGGCTGTCTTCTTCGCCGACCACGAACGCCACCGGAGCCTCGACGGGGCCGCATGCCGCGAGCGACGGCACGACCAGCACGTCCGTCTCGGTCACGAGGGGCACGACGACCGACACGTTCGCGCCCAGACCGAAGCCGGCCAGCTCCTCTCCCCCGCGGTCCGGCTCGAGTCGGAAGCGACTCGTGAAGACGATGACGCTCGGGTCGTCGCCATCGGTGAGCCCCACCGGTGCGATCGTCTCCAGCTCGGCCATGCGAGTCGTGCCGCTCTCACCGAGGGGTCGCACGCGCGCCACCTGACGCTGCCGGAGCTCACCGAGCACCGACTCCGGCAGGGGACACTCGACGACCCTCTCGTCGCCGACCGCCACCGCCACGAGCACGCCGTGCGCCGGACCGATCCGATCGCCGACTCGCACGGGACGCGGTGACTCGCCGGCCGCGAAGCGTCGACGCGTGAGCTGCACGCGCCCGGCCGCCGGGCTCCGGACGGTGGCCAGCGCGATCCGCTCCTCCATCCTCTGCCGGCGGGCGTCCAGCTCCTCGGCGACGACCTCGGCCCGACGGACTCTCGCGGCGGCCGCCACGCGGTCGGCGTCGAGCTCCTCGGCTCGAAGCCGACGCTGCACCGCGTCGATCTCGTCCTGCACTCGTTGCTCGGCTCGATCGCGCCGCAGCTCCTCGATGGTGGCCGCCCGCACCAGCCGGGCCGCGAGCCGCCGCTCGGCCTCGGTCAGCTCACGCTCGGCAGCGTGTCGTCGCGAGGCCGCCACGGTCTCTTCGGCCGCCAACCCCGCCCGTTCGAGCTCGAGCCGTCGGTCCAGCTCGCGCAAGGCTCCCTGCTCACGCTCGAGATCGGCTCGCGCCGTCTCGGCCTGCGCCGCCAGGGTGGCGAGCCGGTGCTCCAGCACGTCGGTTCCGAGGACGATCAGCGGCTCACCGACGGCGACGTCCTTCCCTTCCGCGATGCACCAGGCGACCGGCCCGTCGAAGGGCAAGGGAGCCGAGAGCGTCTCCGCTGCGATCACGCGCCCGGACACGATGACGACACGCTCGAAGTCCGTGCGCTGCACCGTGGCGACCGGCGGCGCGAAGTGCTCCTCGCCCTCGTCACCGACCCCGAAGCGACAGGCGCCGGTGAGCAGCAGCACGAGGACGACACCTCCGAGGTGCAGCGAGCGTCGTGTCAACGACCGGCCTCGCGTCGCACGTGGCGGCCAGCCTCGAGCGCGTCGGACTCGATGACGGCGGTGCGCCCGTCGCTGTCGAGGAGCACGACCGGGATCGCGTCGCCATCGGCCGTGACGACCCGCGTCGTCGGCTCGGTGTCGATGGCGGTGATGGGAAGCAACAGCGCGTCGTCGTGATGGGCCAGCCGGACCCGTGCCGTGCAGCTCAGGCCCGGCCGCAGCCGTTCGTCGCTCTCGTTCAGCTCGACGACGACGTCGACGACTCGTCGTCCGGTCGGTCGACTGCTGCGATCGAGCTGCTCCCGCGCCAGCACGCCGACTTGCGCGACGTGACCAGCGAGGAAACGTCCCGGAAAGGCGGGAAGCTCGACGACCACGTCTTGCCCGACTCGCAGCTCGGATGCGTCGACCTCGTGCGCCTCGACGTCGACGCGGAGGACGCTCGGGTCAGGCAGCTCGACGACGGGCCGATGCGGTCCGACCTCTTCACCCACGCGAGCTGGCCGACCACGCACGAGGGCGTGGACGACGACACCGGCTCGCGGTGCTCGCACCTCGGCTCGCGACACCCGTCCCCGCAAGCTCTCGACTTCGACACGTCGTCCGCGCAGCTGCGCACGAGCCGCGAGCAACTCGAGCTCGAGCGCGCTCGTCTTGCCCCGTGACTCCGAGCGCGCCTGCTCCGACTCGAGCTCGACCCGACTCAAGCCGAGCCCCGCCTCGTCCCGCGCACGCTCGGCCGGTGGGAGCTGTGCCCGCGGCACGAGGTCCCTGGCGACCCGGCGGCGCGTCCGGGTCAGGTCATCCTCCGCGCGCTGGGCTCGGAGCGTCGCGAGCTCGAGGCTCAACGCACGTCGACGCTCTTCGAGCTCGTGACGTCTCGCCTGCGCCGCCCGCTCGGCCACGAGCTGCTCGACCGCCGAGACGGCGATGGCCTCTTCGCGTCGCGCTTGCTCCAGACGCACGGCCAGCTCGTCGGCATCGAGCGAGAACACGACGTCGCCCGCCTCGACCGCGGTGCCTTCCGGCAACACGCTCCGCAGGCGACCCCAGTCGTCGGGTCGAAGGCTCACGGTGCTGGCGGCCCGGAGTCGTCCGTCGAGAACGAGCTCTCGCGTGAGCTCTCCCCGCTCGACCGCCACGGTCTTCGGCAGCTCGGACACCTCGCGCGACGCGCGCAGGCTGACGAGCCCCCCGGTGACGCCGACCAGCACGACCGCAGCGACGAGCCCATGAAGCCTCGTCATTCGAGCACCTTCGCGAAGCTCTCGCGTTCAGGAGGCCGTGACGCCAACGAGGGCGCATCGCGCCCCGTGCGGAAGTAGGACGAGCCAGGCGCCTGGAAGTCGACGACGCGTCCGAGGCTGAGCTGGAGCCGCGCCCGTGCCGACGCGAGGTCGGCCCGTGCGGTGACGAGACGACGCTCGGCCTCGACGAGGTCGTCTTGGTCCGAGAGGAGGTCGACGAGGGAGATGAGGTCCTCGGCGTGCTGGGCTTCGGCGAGACCGAGCGCGTCGCTGGCCAGGCGACGGTTCTGCTCGAGCAGGTCGAGACGTCGCTCCAGCACCGAGCGCCGCCGCCAGTCGCCACGCACCTCGAGCTGGACCTGACGTTCGACCTGCACGACGCGGACCCGCTGCTGCTCGGCCGCGATCAAGCTGCGGTGGAGCTCCTCGTCGTCCGTTCGGTCGCCGACCACGTGGCGGAAGACGAGCCCGGCTCCGCGGGCGCCGTCGTCGCCGAGCTCGAGCTCGGCGCCCGAGATCTGATCACGCGACAAGGTCAGTCGCAGGTCGAGCCGCGGTCGGCTCTGGGAGCGCGCGACCTCGACGTCGCGTCGGGCGAGCCGGAGCTGGTCGCGCTCCACCAGGAGGTCGAGACGCGCGCCCAGCGCCCAGCGCTCGGCCTCGGCCAGGTTGGTCGGACCATGCCGACGTGCCGGCAGCCTGGCGAAGGGCTCGGGAGCGATGAGCACGAAGCGAGCCGCGACGGGAACGCCCAGGAGAAGCGCCAGGCGATCGCGCTCCGCCTGCAAGAGCTCGTCGGCGCGGATGCGATCGTCGTCGCGCTCGCGGAGGTCGCGCTCGGCGCGCTGCACGTCGATGGACGTGACGAGTCCTTCTTCGAGCCGTGCGCGCGCCAGGTCGAGACGCAGCCGGGCTCGCTCCCGCGCGCGGATCGCCACCTCCACCAGGGCCTCGCTGCCCCGCGTGCGATGGAACAGCTCGACGACCTCGACGGCGAGACGCATCTCCGATCGAGCGAGCCGTCGCAGGCCCGTGAGCAGGTCGTGGTTGGCGGCGACCAGCTCCTGAGTCGCGACACGTCGGCCGCGGCCTCCGAGGAGCGGCACCTCCAGCTCGAGGGCGTCGCGACGGGTCGTGAAGACCTCCGGCAGGTAGCCCTCGTCGCGGCGGCGTGAGTGATCGCTGCGCAGGCTCAGCCGCCCGCCCCAGCGAAGCTGCTTCGTGAGGCCGAGCCCCACCGTGGTCCGATCGCTGGCCTCGAGATCGGGCCCGTGGTCGACGCCGTCGGACGTGAGAGGGGCCGGGCGGCGCCAGCCCACGTCCGCGCTCCAGCGGGTCTCGAGCCGCAGGCCGAAGGCGTCCTCAGCCACGACGAGACGCGATTGCAGCAGGGCCAGCTCGTGCCGCTGTTGGACGATCGAGAGCTCGTGCTTCAGGGCGAGCCGCACGGCGTCCTGCCAGGTCAGCTCCGTCGGCAGCCCACCGCTCGGGACGAGCAGGCCGAGCGCGACGGGGATGACCGAGACGACGAAGGACACGCGAGCTCCGTGGGCGCGGGCGGCGCGGAGTTCGGTTCGTGGAGAGGGCTCACGACACCTCGGAAGATCCATCGGCCGCCCTGACCGAGTCGTGAGGAGAACGCCGCTCGCCTGCGAATTGCGGTGTCTCGGCAGGCCGACCCGATACCATCAAGGGGATGCGTCCGCTGGCTGCTCGACTCCCCCGCCTCGCGACCTGGCTCCCGCTGGCGCTCGCGATCGGTCTGGCCGGCACGCTCCACGCAGCCGATCTCGACTCGCCCTCGCTGCGCACCACCCTCACCAACGCTGGCGATCTCATCCTCGAGGTCCGCGCCGAGCAAGGCGACGGCTGGTGGCGGCTGACCCAGCGAGCGGGAGCTCCCGGCGACCAGTGGAAGGCCGTCGCCAACTACGCGGAGGATCCTCAGCCGAAGCCCGGCCGCTACTACCGCGTGCCCGGTTGGCTCTGGCCCGAGGGCTGGGGCGGACGCATCGTGGCCAAGCACCTGCCCGACAGCCGCCCGCACCAGGGCGGCTGGAAGCACCGCGTGAAGGCGGGCCAGTCCCCCTGGCGCATCGCTCGGGTCTACACCGGCCTGGGCGCCAAGCACGCCGAGCTCGCCTTCCCCCACCGACCCATGCGCGTCGGCGACGAGGTCCTCATTCCCGCGACGCTCGTCATGAAGCACCTGCGCCCGGTGGGCTCGGGAACGACGACGAGCCGACAGCCGACGTCGACGCCACCACCGGCCGCGACTGACACCGCATCCCGGGAGGAGCCCGTGCCGGTGCCGATCGCCACGTCGACGACACCGACCGAGCCTCCGGTCTCACCGCCCGCGGAGCCAGTGACCGAAGAGGCCGTGCCCGCGAGCGAGCCCAGCACCGAGTCGGTCAGCGACGACGCGCCTCGCGGCCCCATCGAGCTGGTGGTCCCGGCGGACTCGCCGCTCGAGTTCGGCGAGGACGCTCGGGGCCTCCACGCGATCTACCGACTGCGATCCGGCGAGACCTTGTACTCGCACGTCGTCCTCCGCTTCACCGGCCGACTCGGCGGGCGCTACGTGAACGAGGCCGCCTTGGCCTTCGCGAAGGACTCCGGCATCACCGACGTCACCGACATCCGCATCGGTCATCCCATCCGCATCCCTGCCGACGAGCTGCGACCCGAGTTCCTTCCCCTGGGTCATCCTCGTCGCAACGAGTGGGAGACGAGCCGCAGCGAGAGCGACCGCCTCGCGGTGACCGCACGTCGTCGCGGCCTGTCCGGCGTGCACGTCGTCATCGACGTCGGCCACGGGGGTCGCGACCCGGGTGCGGACGCCGGCACGGTCTGGGAGGACGATCACGCCGCCGACGTCGCCAACCGCTTCATCGCCATCCTGGAGCGCGAAACGCAGGCAGCGGTTCACCCGCTCACCGACGACCGCAGCACCGGGCGTCTCCCGCTGTCCCGTCTCAAGCGGGACGAAGACGAGGTCCTGCTCTCGACGCCGCCGCTCGACCTGGCCGGCTCCACGCCGACGCGGGTCGCGGTGAACCTCCGCTGGATCCTCGCCAACGACCTGCGTCGCAAGCTGCACCGCAAGGGCGTGGGAGATGAACGGCTGATCTTCCTCTCGTTCCACGCCGACTCGCTCCACCAATCGGCCGAGGGCTCGATGTTCTACATCCCCTCGGCCAAGCACCGCTCCACGCGCGTGCCGGTGCCGGCAGCCGGCATCTACCAGCGCTTCGCCGAGGTGCAGGCCGGCAACGCCTTCAAGATGAGCGAGCGCGAGCTGCTGCGGAGCGAGGGCTGGTCACGCAAGCTCGCCGACTCGTTCGTGAGCGCGTTCCAGCGACGCGAGATCAAGCTCCACGGGTTCAGCCCGGTGCGGAGCTACATCGTGCGCCGCCGCGCCTGGGTTCCGGCGGTGTTGCGCAACAACCGCATCCCCACCGCGGTGCTCATCGAGCTCTGCAACCTGAACAACCCCGAAGATCAGCGCCGCCTCCGCGACCCGAGCTTTCGTCAGCTCCAGGCGGAGGCCCTGGTCGAGGGACTGCGCGCCCACTTCGGAGAGGGTCCATGAGACCGCGTCCGCGTCACCTGCTCCTCCTCGCCCTGCCCGTGCTCGTCGGGCTCATCGCCGCGCTCGTCCTCGGTCCCGCCGACGTCGCGTGGTCGCTTCGCGCCTCCGTCTTGCCCGGCAGCGATCGGGCCGCCTGGGCTCACGTGCCGGCCGACGCCTCGCTCCAGGGAGTGCTCTCCCCTCAGCGGATGCTCGAGAGCGAGCAAGGCACGCTGCTGCTGGCGACGTCCATCGAGCTCTGGGAGCTCGGCCTCGACGATCTCGAACAGGCACGACGTGTCGAGACGGTGGTGATCGCTGCCGACGACGCCCGTGGCTTCTGGGCGGCGGGTCGACCGCTACCGCTGGCTCCCCGCCTCATCGCTCGCTTCGGCGACAGGGCGAAAGCGCTGGACGTGGCCACGCCCGGAGGTCGGACCCTGAGGGCAGCGGACGATGGCCGCTGGGTGTTCGCTCCGTCGGCGGCCGCAGTCGTCGTGGCGGGGCCGAGCGAAGGTCACGAGCTCTGGGTCGAGCGCGCCTGGCCGACCGTGGACCGCGACCCACCGCTGGTGCTCGGTCCTCCGGAGGAGGTCCTGCTCGCTCGGCTGAGCGACGCCTCTCCCTGGCTGGCACCGGTGGCTCGCGACCTCCCGGCGGGCATCCGCAACGCGCTCAACCGGCTGGAGAACGCCGAGCTCCGGGGCGAGCTGATCGATGAGCGGCTGATGCTGCACGTCGACGCGCTGTTCCTCGACGAGGGCTCGGCGCGCACGGTGGAGAACGGCATCGACCTGGTCAACGGAGCAGGTCGCCTGTTCGGTGGCTTCGGCGGCCTGGGCGGACTGCTCGGTCGGGACGTGAACCTCGACTGGCTGAAGGCCCTGCCTCGGCTCGAGGTGCGGCGCGAGGGCCGGGTGCTCCACCTCACCGCGCCGATGGGCCCCGAGCAGCTTCGCGCGATGGCCGGCAAGCGGGGACGCTGAGACGACGTTGGCGCTCAGCCGCCGGGGCGGAAGCCGATCTCCTCGGCGGTGAACAGCGCGTCGAAGCGGTGCGGCGCGAGGCGCTCGCGCCCCCCCACCTCGCGGTCGACGATGCACATCACGGCGGCGATCTCGACGCCGGCGTCCTTCACCAGCTCGAGAGCCTCGGCCGCCGAGCCGCCGGTGCTGACGGTGTCCTCGACGATGACCGCGCGCTGACCCGGCTTCCACTGGCCCTCGAGGGCCTGCTTGGTCCCGTGCTCCTTCTTCTTCTTGCGGATGAGGAAGCCCGGGAGCGGTCGACCGCGCTGCTGGGAGATGACGACCATCGAGCTGACGAGGGGGTCGGCGCCGAGGGTGGGGCCGCCCACGCAGTCCGGCTCGAGGCCGAGCTCGTCGATGCGGTCCAGCAGCATCTCGGCGCAGAGGATGGCGCCTTCCGGGTGGAGGGTGACCCGTCGTCCGTCGAGGTACTGGTCGGAGATCTTCCCGGAGGCGAGCTCGAAGCGGCCCTTGAGGACCGCCTCTTCCTTCAGGAGCTCCAGGAGGCGGGCGCGTCGGCTGTCGTCTTGCATGGAACGGAATCCTACCTCGGTCGAGACCGCGCGCGCGTTGGCATTCCGGCTCAGAGCGGCTAGAATCGGCCTCTCGCCCCCCTTTCAGCGAGATTTCGGTTGCCGACGCCTGGCGCCGGAATGCGGGGCGGGCCTCAGGAGACGACCGTGAGCGGACATTCAAAATGGGCCACCATCAAGCGGAAGAAGGGCGCCATCGACGCCAAGCGCGGGGTGGCCTTCACGAAGTGCGCGAAAGAGATCACGGTGGCGGCCAAGTCTGGCGGTGGCGATCCCGAGGGCAACGCGCGTCTCCGCGCCGCCGTCCTGGCCGCCAAGGCCATCAACATGCCCAACGCCAACATCGATCGCGCCATCAAGCGCGGCACCGGTGAGATCGAAGGCGTCTCCTACGAGGAGGTCGTGTACGAGGGCTACGGTGCAGGCGGCGTCGCGGTGTACGTCGAGGCGCTGACCGACAAGCGAACGCGCACTTACCCCGAGATCCGCAAGATCTTCGAGAAGTGCGCGGGCACCCTCGGCAACAACGGCTCGGTCGCCTACCTCTTCGAGAAGAAGGGCATCACGGTCGTGTCGGGTGAGGGTCAGGAAGAGGACGCCCTCATGGAGCTCGTGCTCGAGGCCGGCGCGGACGACCTGGAAGCCCAGGCCGATGGCGCCTTCGAGATCACCGCCGGCCCGTCCGAGCATCACCAGGTGATCAAGGCTCTCGAAGAAGCCGGCATCACCACCGTCTCGGCTCAGCTCTCGATGATCCCGTCGACGACGACGGCGGTCGAAGGCAAGGAAGCCGAGCAGGTGCTCCGGCTCGTGTCGATGCTCGACGACCACGACGACGTGCAGAACGTCTGGGCGAACTTCGACATCGATGAAGAGACGATGGCCGCGTTCGACGCATGACTCGCCCCTGACCACGAACCGCTGATTCCAGACGACTTCTTTGATCTTGCAGCTTGCAAGATCAAAGAAGGTTCGGGCGCCGCCCACCTCCTCTCGCCGTGCCCGCACGCGGCCGCACTCCGAATCGTCACGTTGTCCTGACGACTGCGCGACGGCTCCCAGCAGGCCGAGGAGCCAGGGTCGTCTTCGACGCGCTCGCCGAGCTGATGGCACCCGAACCACCGACGACGCGGCGCATCGGGTTCACGGACGAGTCACCTACGAGCGACCCGCCGCCAGCTCCGCCATCCGCGCCCGCTTCGGGTTGAAGTAGCCGTAGCCGATCCCGGGACAGCGCTCCGACAGCGCCTCCATGAACGCGGCCGGCCCCATGCCGTCCTCGACCGCCCACTCGGGCATGCCGAGCACGTAGAGCTCGGGATCCACGTTGAGGTTCCGAAGCTGAACCATCTCCAGCTTCACCTCCTGA